>DATCJA010000079.1:0-13295 GCA_036507475.1 Vicinamibacterales bacterium | reverse complement strand
GACGACCGGGCTGATAAAGACCTCACGTCGGTTACCGTCACGCCACACAATTGCCTTCACCCTACGACCTGGCGGCGTGTCGCGTACGACTTTACCGAACTGAACCGGATCGGTGATCGCGACCGCGTCAAATTCCGTCACGATGTCTCCGCTTCTCAAGCCGGCCGCGTCAGCCGGGCCGCTGCGGACGACCTGGTCGATGACGATACCGGTCTGTCCTTGGGGCCGCCGGTCAACTGGGAGTGCCGTCACCGACGCGCGAATATCCGAACCTGGTCCCTGCAGGATGAGCGAATCTGGTCCCTGCACGCGACCGAGGTTCTGCTGAGCGCCTGTGGCCGTCGTTGAGCCTGTCGCGAATACAACAACGCCGATCAATGCTGGAAGCAAATAATGGCGCATTTTGCAGCCCCTCCTATTTCAGCAACGAAAGTAGCGCATCCGCGTCACCTACGCAATCCAGGGAGACAGGAAGCGTTGGATCTCAGAGAGCTTCGCCGCCGCGTCTGCCTCGCCGACCTCGATCAGGCGCTTCACGTAGTCGCTCTGAAACATCACCAGGCTCAGCATGTCGTTCGATCGCGTTTCTCGCGTGCCGAGGCCGCGCGTGAGAAACCGGAACCCGCGCGGCAGCTCGGGTTCGTAGGCGTTTGCCAGCCGTCCCAGATCCAGCGATGGACGTAGCATCAGCAGGTCGATGTGCCGCAGACTGCCGCGCTCAGCATCGGGCAGCTGCGCGATGAGCTGGTTGACCTGTTGCAGTTGCAGCGCATCGCCGTCGAGTTGATCGAGAAAGATCGCATTGTAAAGAACGCCGGCCACCTGCGCGGGCGGTGGATAGTCGGTGACCGCCGGACGATCCGCTTCTTCCCGTGAGCGAGCGTAACGCGTCGAACCGCGATGATGCGGTTGGCGCCCAGATGGACTGCGGGAGAGAGCGGCGCCGTGAGCCGGATACCGCCGTCGCCGTACCACGCGCCATCGACGTTGACGGCCGGGAACGGGAACGGAAGGGCCGCTGAGGCCATCACGTGGTCGATGCGAACGTGCAGGTGGCGCTCTTGCGCTGCGGCCGCTCCCATGTCTGATGCCGCTGTCGTCGCGCCTCTGCACCCAGCGCCGTTCGCCTCGAGCACTCGGCCGAGGAGTTCGCTGAGCGGAGCGGTATCGACCGCTCGATTGAGACTGGCCGAACTGCCTGCCTCGGGCCGATGTGTGGTGTGGCCTGGGATCACATCCCCGGTTCGTCAGTGTTTGGATGGCGCCCGGCCGTCGTTTCCCTAATAGAGGGATTTATGACGGACGGACGAAACGTGGAGATTCGGGCTCGCTTCAGGGGCGGCGTTGCAATTCTCAATGTCGTGGGTCGGCTCGTGAGGGGCTCGACGCCGTCCCTGCGCACCTTCGTCTGCGAGCTGGTCGCGAACGGCCGTGTTGCCGTGCTGGTTCACATGGCAGCCGTGACCGATATGGACGCGCATGGGATCGGCGAGCTCGTGTCGAGCCTCACAACCGTCGAACGTCACGGCGGCCGGCTCGCGCTGATCGCGCCGTCGGCCTTCGTTCGGCGATTGCTGGCCCTCACGAGACTGGACACCGTATTCACGATCTGCGACTCCGAGCGGGAGGCGCTCGTCAGCCTTCGGGTGGTTGCCGTCGCGGCCCCGCTGCCTCGAAAGGGTTTCGACGATCGGGAAGCGCGTCCGTGTATCTGAACTGCTCCTCGATCTGGCACTCCGCTCTTTGGCTCCGCTCGGCGCATAAGCCGCCCGCGACCGGACACACCACCGGCGTGTGATTCGACCGCCTACGTGTGTCCAGCGGCTGAGCCGCTCTCCATACATCCGCAGTACGCGCCTCACTCCTGCAGTCGATGCGTTGATGTTCAACCACCTCGTTCCGCTCGTTAGTAGAGGTGAGGTGAGCGATGCGATTCCTGACTCGGCCCTTCTTGCTCACGGCGATCTGCCTGTTCTCTTGGGGAGTTGCGTCCGCCCAGGCACCCGTGATCGACGCGTGCGCCGACGCGGAGGAGCGCGTGTCAGTGAGTGGCCAGGTCGCGCGCGAGTGTGCGGATGACGCGGCTCCTGTATCGCTGTGTCCAGGAATCGCGCGGCTTCGCACGCTGGGCGGTAACCTCGCTACGATTGTCACGCAGGCCACGGCCCGCTCGGCGACCTTCCGTGAGTTGATCCACGCGATCTGTAAGACCAACGGCATTGTGTACGTAGAGCAGGGCCGCTGCGGCCACGGCGTACGTGCCTGCCTCCTTGGGGTCACGGTGGCCGGCGCAAACCGGATCGTGCGGGTGCGGGTCGACACCAACAAAGTCGATTGGGACCTGATGGGCTCGATCGGTCATGAGCTGCAGCATGCTGTCGAAGTGCTCAGCAATCCAGCGGTCACTAGCACGACCGCGATGTTCATTTTTTACGAGCGCGAGGGCAATCGTAGAGCCGGCGTATTCGAGACGGGTGCCGCCATTCAGGCCGGAGACGATGTGCGTGCTGAGGCACGTCGACGCAACGTCTCAACGCAAGCTCGGTGACGAGGCATCGCACGGCTTCGACGCGTTGACGGTTCCTGTTCACCCGCAGAGAATGGGTTATGGTCGTTCGGGTGACATCTTGGCTATGGCGACCAGGGCTGCTCCGGATGCTGTTCTCGCGCGCGCGGCTCGCTGGTCGGCTCCTACGTGAGCCTCGCGTGCCGGTCGCGGCCAAAACAGTGCCTCTACTCGCGGCGCTCTACCTTGTTTCGCCGCTCGATCTCGTTCCTGACTTTTTTCCGCTGCTGGGGCAGGTTGACGACCTGAGTCTGATCCTGGTGGCGCTCGCCGTGTTTCTGAAATTCTGTCCGGCGGCGACCGTCGCGTTTCACCGTTCCGCGATCGAGAAGGGTCAATCCTATACGCCGATGTTGTCAACTGACGACGTTATTGAGGCAGAGTGGCGGCGCGACTAACTAGAAACAGAGACTCGGAGCTGCCGCTGCAAAGATCGTGAGGTTCAGGTCGGCTACCGGTGCTTACGGGCCACGACGAGCAAGTACTCGTAAGGTATCTCGACAGGCCCTTCCGGCCTGCCTCGATTCGAACGCTCGACGAACTCGAGAAAGGCCCGATCAAGGGCCGCCGCCCGCTCTGGCTGATCGGCCAGGGTCGTGCAGATGGCCATCATGGGCCCGAACGTCTGCTTGAACAGGTCGAGGTAGGCGCGCGGGCTTGCTGCACGTTCAACGTACTCGTGGCGAGTCATCTCCAGTGACTCGATTCGGCGGCCGAATAGCGTCCGAACGTGTTCCTCATTCCCCCACATCACAGGCGGAAGTGCGCCGGGCGGTGGTGGCGGCGCATAGGGCGCCAGCAGCCGGAAAAAGTCGCCTCCCCTTCCCTCGGAAGTGAAGCTGATCATCCCGATCGTGCCGCCCGCCCGGCAGACGCGTAGAAGCTCGTTGGCGACCCTCGGCTGATCTGGAGCGAACATTGCGCCGAAGCACGACGTGACGACATCGAACTCGTCGTGTTCAAAGGGCAGTGCCTCTGCGTCGCCTTCGATCCATTCGACCTCGACTCCGGCGGCGCGTGCTGCGCGCCGCCCTGCTTCAAAGTTCTCCGGCGTCAGATCCGACGCAATCACTGCCGCGCCAGTCATCGCTGCGCGAATGGCGACGTTACCCGTGCCAGCCGCCACGTCGAGGACGCGCTGGCCGCGGGAGATCCCGCACGCATCCACGAGCACCGGGCCGAGCTCCCAGACGGTCGAGGTCGCAAACCTATGGTAGTCGCCGAGCGCCCACATCGCCCGTTGGGCAGCCTTGATCTCTCGGTTTGCGGCCGCCGCCGTGTTCAACGTCTGTTGCGTCGTCATGTGGATCCTCCGAAGCCGGCTGCTTCGTGAACATCAGTCGTCACGTCGGCGAGTGTAAGATCGCGCCGTGGCCAGGCGCCATGACCGATCGTCCGAGTTGGTTGCCCCAACATCCGAAGCAGCACCGGCCTCGGCGCAGCTGGACGGCACACAACCTCTGGAAGTGATGGCCGGCGCTGGTGTGGAAGTCGACGTGCTGTCGGACGTGCTGCGGACGGTCAGGCTGACAGGCGCGCTGTTCTTTCCGCTCGAGGCGTCGTCACCTTGGGCGGACGAAATTCCGGCGGCTACCGTGTTCGCGCCGGCAGTACTGCCTGGCGCACAGCACGTGGTCTCGTATCACATCGTCACGCATGGCGCGTGCTGGGCGACCCTCCTGAACGGTCCGGCCGTCCGTCTCGAAGCCGGTGACATCCTCGTCGTGCCACACGGCGATCCGTACGTCATGTCGAGTGCGCCTGGTATGCGCTCGGAGGCGCCGGCGGATGCCGTGTTGTCGTTCTTTCGCCAGATGGCAACTGGTTCCGCTCCGTGCGTGGTGACCGAGGGTGGTGGCGGTCCGGAGCGTGCTGATCTCGTGTGCGGTTTTCTCGGCTGTGACGTGCGGCCTTTCAATCCCGTTCTGGAGACGCTTCCGCGTCTGCTCCACGTTCCGCGACCGGCGGCGGCACACGATCACCTGACGCAACTCATCGGTTTCGCGCTCGCGGAGGCGCGCCAGCGGCGGTCGGGCGCGACCTGTGTGCTTCTGCGCCTCAGCGAGGTGCTGTTTATCGAAGTGGTTCGGCGCTATCTCGATGGACTCGCGGCGGGGCAGACGGGCTGGCTAGCCGGCCTGCGGGATCCTGTCGTCGGGCATGCACTTGCGTTGCTGCACGATCGTCCCGCCGCGTCGTGGACGCTGGAACGGCTCGCGAAGGACGCTGGAGCGTCGCGCTCGGCGCTCGCAGAGCGTTTCACTCAGTTCGTTGGACAGCCGCCCATGCGCTATCTGACGCACTGGCGCATGCAGCTCGCGGCGAGACTGCTTTCGGACGGTACGGCGAAGGTGGCCTCTGTTGCGCGCGACGTGGGGTACGACTCAGAGGCCGCGTTCAGCCGCGGCTTCAAGAAGATCGTGGGCGTATCCCCCGCAATCTGGCGCCGACGGCCGACAGCAGCTCCAGCGGCCCGATAGCGCTGTTCGGGGAATCGGAGCGGGGAAAATGATCGCCACTTGGCGACCACGAGTGGACGCGACGCTTTTTGACGCTACGGTGTGCCTGCGACGACGGGGCTGTGAAGACGGCCTCATGCCTAGGTTGATCAAAACGTCTCCGGATCCTCTGAGCGGCGGGTTGGACGAGCACGAGCGAATAAATGCTGCGGCGTTCTCGCGACGGAACCTGCGGCGTCAGAGACGATGTGTTTGGCGCGAACGGCCTGAGCGACCCGCCCATTGCCTGATCGCTTGACTTGCCGGGGGTATATCATCCGGGGCAAGGAGTTGCGCAATGGGGCCACACAGGATCGTGATTGGTACGATGGCGTTGGGCGTCACGTTGTCTATCGTCGTGGCCACATCGACTGGGCAGCAGCCTGACCAGCACGACCATAGCGCGCCGGCTGAGCGGGTGGGCGCGGTGCATTTCGGCACCTCGTGCGCGCCGGCCCTGCAGAAGGAGTTCGATCGGGGCGTCGCGTTGCTCCATTCCTTCTGGTTCTCTGCGGCTATCGAGTCATTCAACACCGTCCTCAGAGGCGACCCGCGTTGCGTGATGGCCCATTGGGGCATTGCGATGAGCTGGTGGGGCAACCCATTCGCGGGGTTCCGCTCGTCGCAGGCGCTGAAGGCCGGCCTGGCCGCTACCGACGCCGCCAAGGCCAGCGGTGCCGGAACGGATCGAGAGAAGGCCTACGTGGGTGCGGTGGATCTCCTCTTCCGCGATGCCGAGACGGTTGACCAACGCGCAAGAGCGATCGCCTACGAGAAAGCCATGGAGTCCATCGCTGCCAAGTACGCCGACGATGTCGAAGCACGGATTTTCTACGCGCTGGCTTTGGATCAGACGGCGCTTCCAACGGACAAGACGTACACCAACCAGTTGAAAGCCGCAGCCATTCTCGAAGCGGAGTTCAAACGCCAGCCGGAGCACCCGGGACTTGCCCACTACATCATTCACAGCTTCGACGTGGCGGCGCTGGCGCCGCGCGCGCTGGATGCCGCACGGCGTTACGCGACGATTGCGCCCGACGCGGCGCACGCGCTCCATATGCCGTCCCATACGTTCACGCGCGTGGGCGCCTGGCAAGAGTCGATCGACACGAACCTCGGTTCGGCTGCGGCCGCCCGTAAGGACAACTCTGTCGCAGAGGAGCTGCACGCGCTCGACTATCAGGCGTACGCCTACCTGCAAACCGCTCAGGACGACGCGGCCAAGCGCACGCTTGATGCCATCGCCGTCCTCGGTCCGAAGATTTCGATCGCCGGCGCCGGTAATGCCGCTCCGCCGAATGCCGGCTACTACGCGCTGGCCGCCATCCCGGCGCGCTACGCTCTCGAGCGCGACGCGTGGGTAGAGGCGGCCGCGCTCATACCGCGTCAGACGCCGTTCGCATGGGCCGACGCCGTCACCCACTTCGCCCGCGCGCTCGGCGCCGCGCGAAGCGGTAATGCCGCAGCGGCCCGGCGAGACATCGATCGGCTGGCGGAACTCCGCGACGCCGTCAAGACGACCAACGATGCGTACTGGACCGAGCAGGTGGAGATTCAGCGGCGCGCCGCGACGGCGTGGGTGACGCTCGCCGAAGGCCGGCCGGCGGAGGCGCTGGCGCTGATGCGCGACGCGGCCGACAGGGAGGATGCCACCGACAAATCGGCGGTGACACCCGGACCGATCAAGCCGGCGCGCGAGCTCCTGGGCGACATGCTGTTGCAGCTGAAACAGCCAGCGGAGGCGCTCGTGGAGTACGAAACGACGCTGAAGAAGGAGCCGAATCGCTTCCGTGCGACCTACGGCGCGGCGCGTGCGGCCAAGGCCGCCGGACAGCTGCAGACGGCGTCCGCGTACTACGCCAGCCTGCTGCAGATTACGAAGGGCGCGGATCAACCGGGCAGAAACGAGCTGACCGAAGCACGGGAGTCGGTCAGATAGTCGCTAGCGTTGACCTATTCAGGCGTGCGAGTTGCGAAGAGCGACTCAGTGCTCGGCGACGAATGTAATCGCCCAAATGGTTTACTAAGCAGTCAGTTCTCAGAGGGTCGTGCGTTACTCCTACTGTGGCTCAGGTATACTCGGCTCACGCTGGAGGCGACGATGAAGGTTTCAACGATCACGTGCGCACTCTGTGTTGTCGCGTGCGTACCGGCGGTCCCCGCGTTCGCATCGCCGTGCGACGACCTGACAGCGCTTTCGTTGAGAGATGCCAGGATCACAGGAGCGCAGCTCATACCGGCGGGCCAGTTCTCAGCACCCGGGCAGCCGCCAGCCGGGGGAGCCAATTCTTACAAGGATCTTCCGGCGTTCTGCCGCGTGTCGGCCACTCTGATACCGTCGAGCGATTCAGATATCAAGGTGGAAGTCTGGCTGCCTGCCACCGGCTGGAACGGCAAGTTCCAGGCGGTCGGCAACGGAGGTTGGGCCGGCGTGATTAGCTATTCCGCTTTGGCCGCCGCCGTCCGCGCCGGGTACGCCAGCGCGTCAACCGACACCGGGCATGTGGGCGGACGGGGCACGTTTGCGCTCGATCATCCTGAAAAGCTGATCGACTTCTCCTGGCGCTCTGAACACGAAATGACCGTCAAAGCCAAGGCAGTCATCCAGGCGCTCTACGGAAGCGCGCCGAAGCTGTCCTACTGGAACGGCTGCTCGACAGGGGGCAGGCAGGGCCTCAAGGAAGCGCAGATGTTCCCGGATGATTACGACGGCATCATTGCGGGCGCTCCCGCCAACCGGACGGCTATCTCCTTGTGGATCGCACACGCCGTGCTGAAGGACCCGGCGAGCTACATCCCTCCGAGCAAATATCCGGTCATTCACCAGGCTGCTCTCGCCGCCTGCGACGCGCGGGACGGGCTCAAGGACGGCCTCATCGACGACCCGACCAAGTGCAGCTTCGATCCCAAGGTGCTGCTGTGCAAGGAGGGAGACGGTCCGTCGTGCCTGACTGCGCCTCAGGTGACGGCGGCGCAGAAGACCTATTCTCCAGCGGTCAACCCGCGTACCGGAAAGGAATTGTTCTCATCACTCGTGCCGGGAACAGAACTGGGCTGGGGTGTGCAGGCGGTCGGTCCGGACCCGTCGACCAACATCTACGACCAGTACCGCTACGTGGTGTTCAAGGACCCGAACTGGGACTGGAAGACGTTCAACTTTGACAGCGATGTCGAGCGCGGAAACCTGCCGGAAAACCTGATCATGAACGCGACCGATCCGAACATGCAGCCGTTCTTCGCGCGCGGTGGGAAACTGCTCCTGTACCACGGCTGGAGCGACCCGAACGTTCCGACGCTGAACACGATCAAGTACTACAGAGGTGTCGTTGACAACCTAGGCGGCGCGGCCAACGCATCCAGGAGCGTCCGGTTATTCCTCGCACCTGGCATGGGGCATTGCGGCGGCGGCGAAGGTCCGAATGTGTTCGACAAAGTTGCCGCGCTCGAGCGGTGGGTGGAAAAAGGCGAGCCGCCGGACACGATGATCGCGTCACACAGCACTGATGGCAAGATCGATCGCACGCGTCCTCTGTGCCCCTACCCTCAGGTGGCCAAGTACAAGGGCACCGGCAGCATTGACGACGCTGCCAACTTCGTCTGCGCTGCGCCATAGGGTTGGCCTGCGTCAATCACATCGGATCGCTATCTGCGCGCCTTCGCCGCTACGGGGGCAGCCTCCGCATGGCTTGCGAACCGTCCACCTTCGCCGCTCCGCGGCTACGGTGGACACCCTTCGCGTGAAGGTTGGCTCGCCACCCGTAGCTCGCTCGCCCGTCATGCGAGCGAAGGGTGGTGGGCCTAACTGGCGCCAGTTGGAACCAAATTGCCACTTGGCTCCGCCAGTTCGACCGACTGCGTACGACTCAACCGACGGCCGGGACTCACGACTGTTCGCGTTCGACACGGAGTAACTCTTCGAGATAACGCCGATCGGCCGCGTCCGATGGACGCACGGTGTCCTTCGTGCGGATGAGTGTCGCGAGACTGGCGACCGGGATGGTGACGCCCGCGACCGTCAGGTTCGTGACGTCCCTTGCCGCTTCCGCGTACTCGATACCACAGGCTCGTGCCATCAGATCGACGACGATCTCGTCGGCGACCCTGACGACGGCGTATCGCGCCACGTCGGTGTCCGCGACTTCATCGGCGGCGCGATCTTCGAGAATGCGGAGCGCCTGCTTGACCCGTGCAATGTTGTCGGGAGAGGCGTCGACGAGCAAGTCGATGTCTTTAGTCGTTCGCGCACCGCCATGCGCAATCACGGCGAAACCGCCGATGAGGATGTAGCGCGCGCCAGCCTCGTTCAGCGCTCGGCAGATGCGGGCGAGGTCTTCGACTTGAGGTTCGCGTGCGTACGGGCCATCGTGCGCATCATCCACGCGTCGGCCTCCTCGAAACTCCGGAACCGGTAGACGCCTCGAGGAACGACGGCACCAGTGGCGCGTACAGCGGCCATCGTGCGTTGAAGGGCGCCGATTTCACCGCTTTCGATCCGACGACTTCCGACCGTCTTGATCACTACGCTGATTCTACAGCTATGTGTACTGCGACTGGCCTAGGCACTGCGTCTACCCGACGGGAGACCGTTCGATACACCGTTTGGGGATCGAGATTCGGGACGTTTGAAATCAATAGGTTGGAGATGGTGGGCGCGGATGGAATCGAACCATCGACCCCCCGCGTGTGAAGCGGATGCTCTACCGCTGAGCCACGCGCCCCGAATTGCAGGTATGGACCTTCAGGCCCGCCTGAGACGTTTGAGTCTAGCACAATGGAATCGGGTGGCCAGTCGATGCGGTGGCATTTCGGAACATTTCACATGGTTTGCATTCTGACTTTTGCATTTTGACTTATGCGAAACGCGCCGCTATTCCGTTCCGTACAGCCGGTCGCCGAAGTCACCCAGGCCGGGCACGATGTACTTGTGCGGGTTCAAGTGATCGTCCACGACCGGCGTGTAGATCGGCACATCGGCGTGGTGCCGCTCGACCAGCGCGACCCCCTCGGGCGCTGCAACGATGCAGATCATGCGAATCATGCGCGCGCCGGCCGCCTTGATGAGATCGATGGCGGCAACAGCGCTCCCGCCGGTGGCCAGCATCGGATCGATCATCAGGACGTAGCTGCTGGAGAGGTCCGACGGTAGCTTCGAGTAGTACTTCGAGGCGATGGCGGTCGCCTCGTCGCGCTGCAGCCCGATGTGGCCGACTCGCGCGGCGGGGAGCAGCTCCAGAACCGCGTCGAGCATTCCAAGCCCCGCTCGCAGAACCGGGACCACGACCACGTCTCCGCGTACGACGCGCCCTTCGGCAGGGCCGAGCGGCGTTGTGACGGTGGTCCGCTCCGACGGCACGTCGCGCAGCGCTTCGGCAGCAAGAAGCACGCTGATTCGATTGGCGGCACGTCGGAACTCCGGCGGCTGCGTCCGCACATCCCGAAGCTCGTTGAGCGCGTCCTGAACGAGCGGATGCTGCACGATGTGAAGCGGCACGGCTCCCTATCATAGCGGTGGCGCATCAAGGACAGGGGAACGCACAAGTCACAAGGCACAAGTCACAAGGCACAAGTCACAAGGCACAAGTCACAAGTCACAATGCCTAGAGACCAAAGACGAAAGACCAAAGACGAAAGACGACCGTCCAGGAAGTAAGATTTTCCCCATGAAGATGCGGTTCGTTGTCCTGATTGCCGCGGTGTTTCTCGCTGTCGCGCTGACGCTCGTCTGGACCCAGACCGGACAGCGGCAGGTCGCGCTCGTCATCACCAACGGCTTCGTCATCACGATGGACGCGGCCGGCGGGACCATCCCAAACGGCGCCGTCGCCGTCGACGGCACGGACATCGTGGCAGTGGATTCTGCAGAAGTCGTCCAGCAGCAGTTCCGCGGGGCGGAGACGATCGATGCCGCCGGCCAGGTGGTCATGCCGGGACTCGTCAACACGCATACGCATGCGCCGATGGTGCTGTATCGCGGCCTCGCCGACGACGTTGCCCTGATGGAGTGGTTGACGAAGTACATGTTTCCTGCAGAAGCAAAGACCGTGTCACCAGAGTTCGTGCGCGCCGGCACCAGGCTCGCCGCGCTCGAAATGATTCAGTCGGGCACGACGACCTACGCCGACATGTATTACTTCGAGGAGGAAATTGCGCGCGAAACGAAGGCTGCAGGACTTCGCGGGGTGCTCGGCCAGACAATCATCCAGTTTCCGGTCGCGGACGCCAAGACACCCGCCGATTCTCTGGCGCGGGCGGAGGTCTTCATCAAGCAGTTCCAGGGCGATGCGCTCATTACACCGGCCGTCGCTCCCCACGCCGTCTACACGCTCGATGAGCCTACGCTCAAGGCCGCGCGCGAACTGTCGCGGCGGTACGGTGTGCCGACGCTGATTCACGTCGCGGAGACACGCGACGAAGCAAAAGTCGCGCAGGAACGCTTCAACGCGTCGCCAGTGGGCTACCTCGACCGTCTCGGGTTCCTTGGCGCTGGCGTGCTGGCAGCGCACGGCGTGTGGGTATCGGAATCCGAAGTTGCCGTCCTGCGCGCACGCGGAGTGGGCGTGTCGCACAACCCGGAAAGCAACATGAAGCTGGCGAGCGGCACCGCGCCGGTGCCTGCCTACCTGAAGGCGGGCGTCGCACTCGGCCTGGGCACCGACGGCGCTGCGAGCAACAACGACCTCGACATGTTCGAGGCGATGCGCACGGCGTCGCTCCTCCATAAGCTCCAGACAGGCGACCCGCAGGTCGTGAGTGCCCGGACGGCGCTCGAGATGGCCACGATCGGGGGTGCGCGAGCGATGGGGATGGCGTCGCAGATCGGGTCGCTCGAGCCCGGCAAGCGTGCCGACGTGATCGTCGTCGGCATGACGGCCGCACGCCAGACTCCGATGTACAACCCGGTGTCGCATCTGGTGTATTCGACGCACGGCGACGACGTCCACACGACCATCGTCAACGGCAAAGTGCTGATGCGCGATCGGAAAATGCTCACGCTGAATGAGGCGTCAGTGCTCGCCGACGCCCGAGGGTGGGCCCAGAAGGTCAAAGCCGCGGTCGGTCTTCGCTGAGCGTCGAGGAATTCAAAATGCAAAAATCAAAATGCAAACCATGTGACATTTCCCCAAATACGGCGTTTGCATTTTGCGCTTTGCATCTTGCATTCAGGTTGCGAACCGTTTCAGCAACCTGCTAGTCCAGGACGGCGATATACGGCAGGTTTCGGTACTGCTCCGCGTAGTCGAGCCCGTATCCCACGACGAACTTGTCTTCGATCTCGAAACCGATGTAGTCGACCTTCACGTCGACTTTCCGGCGCGACGGCTTGCTCAGAAGGCACGCGGTGCGCAGGTGGCGCGGGGTTCGCGCTCGCAGAATCTGGTGCATGTAGTTCAGTGTGAGTCCGCTATCAACGATGTCCTCGACGATGACGACGTCGCGTCCCTCGAGACCGGTCTCGAGGTCCTTGAGTAGCTGAACCTGGCCGGACGACTTCGTGCTGGTGCCGTAGCTGGACACCGCCATGAAGTCGAGCGAGCACGGGATGCGAATCGCCCGCGCGAGATCCGAGAGAAACACGAACGCGCCCTTGAGCACGGCGATGAGATGCACTCCGTCAGGATGGTCGCGATCGATCTGTGCCGCCATCTCGCGCACGCGTCGCTGGATGTCGTCTGTCGTGAGGAGGATTCGCAGCGACTCTGCATCCTCACGGTTGTGTGTCTTGAGCACGCGTCGCACGCGAGAGTAACATAGCGCTCGCGCGCAATGAAGCGGTTCCAGATGATCACCGAGGCTGATGCACGTGTGCTCGACTACGGCACCAGCGTCGTCCTCGTCGGCGGAGGACACGTCACGCCGCTGGCGCTCGACACGTTGAAGGCGAGGCGCATCACGCTGGTTCGAGAAGGCGTCGATGTGGATGCCGAGAAGCTGGCGCCGGCGAGCGAGATTCGCATCGTGGCCATCGCGGGCGATCACACGTCGGTGGCGCTCAAGGCGGTGATCCGCGAACATCTTCGCGGCCGCGGCATCGCGGTGCATGACCTAGGGACCGACACGAGCGACCCGGTGGATTACCCTGACACCGCTGCTGCAGCAGCGCTCCAGGTTGCCCGAGGGGAAGCCGACGCGGGTATCGCCATCGACGGCGCGGGGCTCGGCTCGGCGATTGCCGCCAACAAGGTGGCTGGCATCCGTGCGGCGATGTGCATCAACCAGACGCTCGCGCGCTA
>DATCJA010000078.1:0-16512 GCA_036507475.1 Vicinamibacterales bacterium | reverse complement strand
GATCACGGACGCGAATATGCAAGTCGTCGCGCGTTACGAGTTTTTGCCGTTCGGCGAGCCGTGGAGCCCTGCGCCGCTGCCGGACGTGCGGCAGTTTGCTGGGAAAGAGCGTGACGCTGAGACCGGGTTCGACTATTTCGGAGCGAGGTACTACAGCTCAGTACAGGGTAGGTTTACGAGCCCTGATGCCGCGGATCCTGATGTTACGAATCCGCAAACGTTTAATAGGTATCGCTACGCCCTAAACAATCCGCTTCACTACATCGATCGGGATGGCTTCTACGAGGAAGATGTCCACAGAGATCTCACAGCAGTGCTGGCACTTGCGGCGGGCTTCAGTCGAGAGAACGCGATCGCCATTGGGGCCGCTACGCAATGGGTTGACGACGATCCCAGAACTGATCCCACGGCACCACGCAACTTGTTCAATGAACAGATGCGAGCGGACTATCACTTCACTTCTGAAGCCCGCCGAGCGGCCATGTGGAGTGGCTTCGAGCGCAGCGGGTCTGTGACTGCACTCGGGGAGTACATGCACGCGGTCCAAGACTCTTATTCGCATGAAGGTTATGGAGCCAGGTACGGCCACGCGAGGGCTGGCAAGACACCCGACAAGACGACGAGCGATTCAGTTAAGGCAGATCGTATGGCAGAGGCAACCTATGGCCAGCTCGTGTCGGCGAGAGCGTCGCTTCCCGCGACAAGCCGAGCGGTTTCCTACAAGCGAATCGAGAAACTAGTAGCCAAGTTTAATCGGGCTAGTGAGAAGGACAAGTCTGCCGTCATTGACGCGATCATGCGGGAGATTCAGAAGGAACGGGACAACTAAACGAGCGCGAAGAGGTCATGGCCGCGATCCATAGAACTATCCGTCAACGTCTGCTGATTCCCGTCATTAATGGGACCGTCTTGGCCGTGGTGTTTGGATTGGTGTCGTTACTAGCAACGGCCGGAGGCCACGGCACTTACGTCCCTGCCGCGCTGTTTTTTCCTGGCGCGTTGTTGTTGGCCATTGGACTGAACGTGATTTCCAACTCCGTCTTGTACGTGGCTGCCGCACAATGGCCACTGTACGGTGCAACTGTTGGTTTTGCGGCAGGCAGGGGGCACAAGAAGGAGGCGATCATCTGGCTCACCGTGGTCCACGCGCTGCTGCTAGCTGCGTGTTTCCTTTTTGATCGGCGTGGGCAGTTCCTGTAGTCGCATCGCCGCCGCTGGCTGGCCGGAGATGAAATAGGCATATGGCGATAGGAATTGCTTGGCTCGCCGCAGCGGTTTTTGGCTTTTTGAGTTTGCATGGATGGTGGTTCTATTTCCGCAGCGCATCCCCGCGCGGCTACGCCATGGCGGCGCTGCTCGTCGGGATGAGCGTCATGGCGGTAATGTTCGCCGTCGCCCTCCCGGTGTGGCAGACCGCGATGCAGCGCGAGCGTGAAGCCGAGCTCGTCTTCCGGGGCGAGCAATATGTCCAGGCGATCCGGTTGTTCCAGCGTCGCTATGCCGGCACGTTTCCCCCCAACGTCGACGTGCTGGTGCAGCAGCGGTTTCTGCGGCGCCGCTACCTGGACCCCATCACCAAGAGCGATTTTCAGCTGCTCTATGCGGGACCCGGGACGGGCGGCCTGGGTGCACGCATCGGCGGACGGGGGCCATCGGGACCAGGCCCAGGCGCAAAACTGGTGAACGCCCCCCTTGAACGGGGCGTGCAGGCGACCGCATTTGCCGGACGCGGTGGCGTTGTCGGCGTTGTCAGCACGAGTACACAAACATCGTTGCGTTTGTACTACGGCCGCGGCCGCTACAACGAGTGGACCTTCGTGGCCACCGGCGTCACGCCACGAGCGGGAGCGCCGGGGGGTGCGCTCGAGACCGAAGCCCAGGGACCCGGAAGCCGGCCAGGCACCGGACGCCTCATGCCTCTTCGGCCACCTCCTGCCCTCGCTCCGCCTTTGCCGCGGCGATGATCTTGGTCTGCAAGTGCTGGGGGACTTCCTCGTAATGCGAGTACTCCATGTGATAGGACCCACGTCCCCCGGTGGCGGATGTCAGATGCTGCTCGTAGCTGAGCATCTCGGCCATGGGCACCTGCGCGCGGATGACGGTCATCGCGCCGCGCGTGTCCATGCCGGCTATCCTGCCGCGCCGGCCGTTGAGATCGCCCATCAGGTCGCCCGCAAAGTCGCTCGGTGCGTACACTTCGACTTTCATGATCGGCTCGAGGATTGTGGGGCGCGCACGCGTCATGGCGTCCTTGAACGCCAGTGAACCGGCGAGCTTGAACGACAGTTCATTCGAGTCCACCTGGTGGTACGAGCCGTCGAACACCGTCGCCTTGAAGTCCACCATCGGGTAGCCGGCGAGAAACCCCCGCATGCGTGCTTCCTGGATGCCTTTCTCCACCGCGGGGACGAACTGTCGTGGAATCGCGCCGCCGAAAATATCGTCCTCGAACTCGAAATCGCTACCTCGCGCCAGCGGCTCGACACGAATCTTGCAGTCGCCGAACTGGCCGTGCCCGCCCGTCTGCTTCTTGTGGCGGCCGTGCGCCTCGGTCGACGCCATGATGGTTTCTCGATACGGAATCCGCGGCGGTTTGAGATTCACCTCGACGCCGAACCGGCGCTTCAGCTTTGCCACGGTCACTTCGATGTGCATCTGACCCTGGCCCGACAGCAACAACTCGTGGGTTTGCGGGTCGCGTGAATAGCCGATCGTCGGATCCTCTTCGCGCAGCCGCTGCATCGCGGTGCTGATCTTGTCCTCGTCGCCGCGGCTCTTGGGCTCGATGGCGTACGCCAGCACCGGTTCCGGGAACTTGATCTCGGCAAACCTCACGGTGCTCGCCTTGTCGGCCAGAATGTCGTTCGTGCGCGTGTCCTTGAGCTTGGCGACCGCCCCGAGATCGCCGGCCTTCAATTCCGCAACGTGCGTCTGGCTCTTTCCCTGAAGCGCAAACAGATGGCCAAGGCGTTCGGGCGCGTCCGCACGCAGATTGTGAACGGTCGAATCCGACCTCAGCGCGCCGGACACCACGCGCAGCATCGTGATTCGGCCGGCAAAGGGATCGGCAATGGTTTTCCAGACGAAGGCCATGGGCGCGCCGCTGTCCGATGCCTTGACCGTTGTCTCGGTTCCGTCTTTTGCAACCGCAGGGAAGTCGCGCTCGGCCGGCGACGGCACGTAGTCGACAATGGCATCGAGCAGCCCCTTCATGCCGACGACGTGCAGGCCGGAGGTGCAGACGAGGGGGAACAGCCGGCCGGCAACGGTTGCAGCGCGCAAACCTGACACGAGCTGCTCCTGCGTGAGCGTGCCCTCCGCGAAGAACGCTTCCATCAACTTCTCGTCCGCTTCGGCAACGGTCTCGATGAGCTGTTCGCGTGCCTGTGCCGCCCTGTCGGCCAGCGCTGCCGGGATATCTCCCTCCGCAACGATCCCACTACCGTCAGGCGCGAATGTGAGCGCCTTCATTCGAATGAGGTCCACGACCCCTGTGAAACCGCGCTCCTCACCCAGTGGGAGCTGAATCGGTGCGATCTCGCGCGCGCAATCGTGCCGCAGCGACTCGAGGGTCCGGTCGAGGCTGGCCCGGTCGCGCTCGAGGCGATTGACCACGACGATCCGCGGGAGGCCCAGCGACGCAGCCTCCGACCACAGCTTCTCTGTCTGCACTTCCACGCCCGCCACCGCATCGACGACCGTGACTGCCGCTTCGACGACCCGAAGAGCGGACCGGGCGTCGGTGAGGAAGTTCGCGAATCCAGGCGTATCGATGATGTTGATCTTGGCGTTGCGCCACTCGGCGTGGGCCAGGCTGGAGGCGAGGGTGTGCTTGCGGGCGATGGCTTCTTCGTCGAAATCGGTGACCGTCGACCCATCGTCGACCTTGCCCAGGCGGTTGACGGTCCCGGCGCCAAAGAGCATCGCGGAGACAAGCTGGGTCTTGCCGCATCCGCCGTGACCGACGACGGCCACATTCCGGATGCTCGTTGCGTCGTAGACCTTCATATGGGGTAACCCTCCTGAGCGCTAACCGAGAGGTCGTCGTCGACTGGGACGTCGGCCGGGCGGCGCGGGAGCCGACCCGGTAGAATGCGTCTGCGCATCATATTCACGGGGACGGGACGGCCGCAAGGCGACCGGTCGCCGCGGTCCCTCGGCAGGGACGCGCCTGCGGGCGATCACGTCGATAAAGACATTTCTGTATACTATATTGTCAAATATAACGTATTTGTAGGACAGTTCGGCGCTCCACCGATGCTGCCGCGCCCTCGAGCGGATTCCTCGACGGGGCCGGCAGCGGCGGCTGCCGCCCGTCGCGAGCGCCCGTCGGCATTCTGCATTCGCCCAAATAAGACATTGTTGTCGACATAATGGGCTAATACGACAAACTTGTAGCATAAAACCGATCCTCCCGATCCGCCGATCGAGCCGTTTCCGGCCAGAATTCAGCCGATCCATGCGCGGGCGCCCACCTCGCCGGTGGATCCTGTCTTGCTCAACGGCGGGTGAGCGTCCGCGCGTGCGTACGGGCGCCTTTCCCCGACGTTTCTGAGCTCCCTTTGCGCCCGCATCGGTAGGCGGCGCAGCTGACAGGCGGAGGTGTCATGCATCGACGACGGATATTCACTGGAGTGTTGCTTGCGTTGCTAGCGGTGTCCACGCCCGCGTTCGCCCAGGCGGCGGAACCGGACGCCATGAAGGTGGCGCTCGACACGGTCTGGGTGTTGGTGACCGCGTTTCTGGTGTTTTGGATGAATGCCGGGTTCGCCTGCCTGGAGGCCGGCCTCTGCCGGGCGAAGAACGCGGTCAACATCCTCGCCAAGAACTTCATCGTGTTTGCTGCGTCGTCGATCGCGTTTTGGATCGTCGGGTTCGGGCTCATGTTTGGCGACGGCAGCGATTACCTGTACGGGATGACTGGCTGGATGTTGGGAGGTCCGGATAACAGCCCGGCCACCGGCGACGCCTACATGGGCGTGTTCGGTTCGTTGAACTGGACGGGCGTGCCCCTGTACGCAAAGTTCTTCTTCCAGCTCGTGTTCGCCGGGACGGCGGCCACGATCGTCAGCGGCGCCGTGGCCGAGCGCATCAAGTTCCTCTCGTTCATCCTCTTCTCGTTCCTGCTGGTCGGCTTCATCTACCCGCTCGGCGGCCATTGGGCGTGGGGGGGGGGCTGGCTCGCCGACATGGGCTTCCTCGACTTCGCAGGGTCGACGGTCGTCCACAGCATTGGCGGATGGTGCGCGCTCACCGGTGTGATGATCCTCGGGCCGCGGATCGGCAAGTATGCGAAGGACGGCACGGCCAAGCCGATTCCAGGGCACAACATGGGGCTTGCTACGCTCGGAACGCTGATCCTATGGCTCGGCTGGTTCGGATTCAATCCGGGCAGCACGATGGCGGCGGATGCGAATGCGATCGCCAGTATCGCCCTCAACACGAACATGGCGGCCGCGGCCGGCTGCCTCTCGGCGTGTGCAGTGGCGTGGGTCGCTCTTGGCAAGCCCGACCTCAGCATGATCCTCAACGGCACCCTTGCGGGTCTGGTCGCCATCACGGCGCCGTGCAGCGTCGTCAGCGTCGGGAGCTCGGTCATCATCGGCCTTGTCGCCGGCGTGCTGGTGGTCTACGCGGTGCTGTTCTTCGACAAGGTGAAGCTGGACGACCCCGTTGGGGCGCTGAGCGTTCACCTGGTGAACGGTATCTTCGGCACGCTCGCCGTCGGTCTTTTCGCCACCGACGGCGGTCTGTTCTTCGGCGGCGGCGCCGCGAAAACGATGATCCAGCTCACTGGCATCGTCGGGGTCGGTATCGCAACGTTTGCTCTCAGCGCAATCGCGTGGCTCGTTCTGAAGATGACCATGGGCATCCGTGTGACCGCCGAGGAAGAGTCAGAAGGTCTGGACATGGGCGAGCACGGCATGGATGCATATCCCGGCTTCGCGCCGACGCAGGAGGCAAGAGCAGAAATCATCTAGCGGCGGTGCCGTGCCGGCCTAGCCGCATTCTCATCAGCCTAGGGAGGACACGAGAAATGTTGTTCAGTCGCGCAGCGCATTACGGATTCTCTTCGGTTCTGGCCACGGTCCTGGTCACGTTCCTTGCGGCGCCCGCATCGGCGCAGGATCCGCCAGACCCGAACCCGGGGAGCCTCACATTCACGGGGAGTTTCGACTTCCTCAACACGTACATGTTCCGCGGGATCCGTCAGGATGACACCAAGCTCGTCATGTGGCCGGCTGCCGATCTCGGGCTGGCCGTCTATTCGGGTGACGGCGGGCTGAAGAGCGTCGGTTTGAACGTTGGAAGCTGGAACAGCCTGCACACTGGATCGGCTGGTTCGGACGGACCAAGCGGAAAGCTGTGGTACGAAGGCGACTTCTACGCCACGCTCGGCCTCGGCTTTGGCGGCGGCGTGAGTCTCGGCACAACGTATACCGCGTACACCAGCCCGAACAACATGTTCAGCACGGTCAAGGAAATCGCGTTCAAGTTAGGTGTGGACGATAGCGCGTATCTTGGTAGGGGGGCGCTCAAGCCCTACGCGTTGGTCGCGATTGAAATGGACACGGCGCCGGGGCTTGGCCAGGCGGACGCCGGCGAGAACGCCGGCACCTACGTCGAGCTGGGCATTGCGCCCGGATGGTCGGCGCCGTCGGCGACGCTGACCTTTCCGGTAAAGGTCGGCCTGAGCGCGAGCGACTACTACGAGCTGCAGGGTGTGGATAACAAGTTCGGCTACTTCAGCGTGGGCGGCATCGTGACGGTGCCGCTCGGCGGCACCACGAGCTTCGGCGCGTGGAACGTGCACGGCGGCGTCGAGTTTCAGGCGCTCGGAGACACGACGACGGCCATCAACGGCGGCGAGGATACCAAGGTCATCGGATCGTTTGGTTTCGGCCTCTCCTACTAGGCGGGCGTACCCACTCAGTAACCGCCTTTTGACGCACAACGCCGGGGTCGGGTCCGAGTTCCTTCGGATCCGACCTCTTACCCGCGCTCGAAGTGCTTGACATCCGCAGCCGCAACCGGAGATGTTCGCCTCATGTCTACGACGCAGCCGGGCGCAGGCTCCGCCATCAAGGTGGCGCTCGACGCGGCGCGCGAGGCGCTGCGTGGCGATGTCGCGCGCGGCGCGGGTGGACGCGCGGCACTGGAACAGCATGCCGACCGCGTGGACGCGCTGCTGCGAGCTCTCTATGCCGAGGCGGGCGGTCCCGAACGTGCCGTCGCGATCATCGCCCTTGGCGGTTACGGGCGCCGACACCTCTGCCTGCACTCCGATATCGACTTGCTGTTGCTGTTCGACGGCCGCATCGGTCCGTCCGAGGAACGCTTCCTTCGGGCGTTTCTGCATCCGCTCTGGGACGTCGGGGTCGTCGTCGGCCATCAGGTGCGCGAGCTGGACGAATTCGCGGACCTCGAAACCGACAATCCTGAATTTCTGCTCGCGTTGCTCGATGCCCGGCTCGTGGCCGGCGCCGCAGGCCTGTTCGAACGCCTCGGCGCGATGTTCCACACCGCTGCCACCCATGCGTACATTCTTCAATCGTTGCTGGCCCTGATCGAGGAAAGGCACGCCCGCTTCAACGCCACGCTGTATCAACTGGAGCCGGACGTGAAGGAGGCGCCGGGGGCGCTTCGCGACCTCATGGCGGCGCGTACCATCGCGGCAATGACCGACCCGCTGCTGCTGCAGCGTGGCCCCGCCGATCCGGGCCGCCTCGAGGAAGCCGAGGACTTCCTTCTGCGGGTGCGCTCGCTCCTCCATCTCGAGGCGGAGCGTAATCAAAACGTGCTCAGCCACGAGCTGCAGGAACGGACTGCAGAAGTGCTCGGCTATCCGGGCGCCGAGCCGCGTCAGCGTGTCGAGCGCCTTATGAGCGACTACTTCCGCCACGCGCGGACGGTCAGCCGCATGCTGGAATGGATACGGCGGACGGCGCCGACGCCGGTCGGATCCAATCTCGGCCTCTCACGCGACGGCATCCGTTTCCTCGACCCGGTGCAGGCGGCACGAACGCCATCCTCATGGATCGCAGCCTTCCAGGCCGCGATCGATGCAGGCGCGGGCGTGACTGATGAAGCGCTGTCCTGCATTCAGCAGCACGTCGCACGCTACCGGCCGGAGGACTTTACGCCGGAACCGCGAGATCGTACGGCCTTCCTCCGGCTGCTGAAACCGCGGCCGGGGCTGTATGCGCGGTTGTCGCAAATGCACGATTGCGGGCTGCTCGGACGACTCTTTCCCGAGTTCGAGGCGGTGTCCTGGCGTGTGGTGCGCGATTTCTATCACAAGTACACGGTCGACGAGCACACGCTGCTGACGATTCGGAACTTCGAGCGCCTCGTGAGCACCCAGGAGCCGAACCGCGAGCGCTTCAAGACCGTGGCGGCAGGCCTTCCGTCGCCCGAGTTGCTCGTGCTCGCCCTTCTCCTCCACGACGTCGGCAAGTGGCGCGATGACGAGCACGCGCTGGAGAGCGTGCGGATGGCCGCTGAAGCGCTCGACCGCCTGCAGGTGCCCTTCGACGCGCGCGACACCGTGTTGTTCCTGATCAGGAACCACCTGCAGATGTCACTCGTCGCGTTCAGACGAGATACCGAGGATCCCGGAATCGTCAAGGAGTTCGGGCGGCTCCTGGGGACCGAGGACCGGCTGAAGATGCTCTGCCTGATGACGCTCGCAGACATCGAGGCGGTCAGCCCCGACACGCTCACGCCATGGAAGGAGGAGCTGATCTGGCGGCTGTACGTCGACACCTACAACGACTTGACACAACGGTACGCGGACGAGCTGATCGAGCGCAACCAGGCAGGACTGTTGGAACTGCAGTTGGGCCGCCCCGACGACTTGCCGGAAGCGGAGATCACGCGCTTCCTCGAGGGGCTGCCGAAGCGATACCTCCAGCTCTTTCCGCGCGAAGCCATCTATCGGCACGTACGGCTCGCGCGCAACATCGGCTCGGACGAGGTCCACGTATCGCTCGAGCAGAACGACGCGGTGTGGACGCTGTCCGTTGTGACGCTCGACAAGCCGTTCCTCTTCTCGAACATCTGCGGCGTGCTGTCGTCGTTCGGCATGAACATCCTGCGGGGCCAGGCGCTGACGAACCCGAACGGTCTCGTCCTCGATGTGTTCCAGTTCACCGACGATGAACGTTTTCTCGAGCTCAATGTCGACGCAGGCGTTCAGGTGCTGCACGTACTGCAGGATGTGGTCTCGGGGTGCGCTGACGTGACGGCGCTGCTGCGCGGGCGCGAGCAGAGCGTGCTGCACTCGAGGGGCGCACCGAGAGTCGTGCCGGTCGTTCGGGCAGACAACGACGCGTCCGAGCGTTACACGATCGTCGACATCGTCGCGGGCAATGCGCTGGGGTTGTTGTACCGAATCAGTCGGGTCATCTCGCGGCACGGCTGCAGTGTGGAGTTGGTGCTCATTTCCACGGAAGGCGAGCGGGCCATAGACGTTTTCCACATCACGAAAGCGGGAGTTAAGCTCACCGAGGCGGAGCAGCGCGCGCTGACGTCCGACCTGCAAAGCACACTGGAGGGAATACTATGAAGCTGATCAAAAGCATCGTGCGTCCGAACAAGGTGGACGAGGTCAAGGACGCGCTGGCGAAGCTGAATATCTCGGGCATGACGGTGACCGAGGTGCGCGGTCACGGCAAGCAGAAGGGCCATACCGCGATCTATCGCGGCAAGGAATACAACGTCAGCCTGCTGCCGAAGATGGAGGTCGAGATCGTCGTCAACGACTCGCTTGCCGACGAGGCCATCAAGGCGATTGTCGAAGCCGCACGCACCGGTGAAATCGGCGACGGCCGGGTGTTCGTATTTCCGGTTCTGGAAAGCTACCGCATCCGCACGGGCGAAAAGGACGCATAGCGGTTGAGCCACTTCCTGCAGCTGCTACTGCTGCTCACAATCATTGTCACCGCCGCAAAGCTTGCGGGCGCGCTCGCCAATCGGCTAGGGCAGCCCGCGGTCTTCGGTGAGATCCTGGTTGGCCTCATCCTCGGCCCCACCGTTCTGAACGTACTCGGGTGGCCGTTGTTTGCAACATCGGCGGAGGCCGCTGCCGGCGAGGCGACGGCGCTCCTGCCGGTGCTTCGCGACCTGTCGGAGATCGGCGTCGTGCTCCTCATGTTCGTTGCAGGGCTGGAGACCGACGTCGTGGAGCTTCGGCGGGTCGGTAAAGTGGCGTTCTGGTCGGCCCTCGGCGGCGTGGTGCTGCCGCTGGTTGGGGGGGCGGCCCTCGCGGTCGCGTTTGGCTTCCCGCTGTACTGGGAAGGGATCTTCATCGGCACCATCCTCACTGCGACGAGCGTCAGCATTTCGGCACAGACGCTCATCGAACTCGGCGCCCTTCGTTCGCGCGAGGGGGCGACGATCCTCGGAGCGGCCGTCATCGACGACGTGATGGGGATTATCGTGCTCTCGCTCGTGGTGGCATTTGCGCGCGCCTCGGCCGGCGGCGTCGACGTGGCGCAGATTGCGATTGTCGCCGTCCGAATCGTCGCATTTTTCATCGTGGCCGTCGTTGCGGGCCGATGGCTGCCCCACGTGTTCCGGTGGGCGTCGGCGCTCGGCGTCAGCCAGGGCGTCCTGGCAGCGGCAGTTGTGCTGGCGTTCCTCTACTCGTGGGCCGCCGAGTATGTGGGAGCGGTGGCCGCGATCACGGGCGCGTACGTTGCCGGCGTGCTGATCGCCCAGACGGAATTCAAGAAACAGGTGGATGCAGGCATTCATCCCCTCACGTACTCCATGTTCGTTCCCGCCTTTTTCATCGGTATCGGGCTCCAGGCCAACGGCCGCGAGCTCGGCGATCGGGCCGCCTTTACCATCGTGCTCGTCGTGGTGGCGATTGTCACCAAGGCTGTCGGCTGCGGGGTATTTGCGCGACTCTTCGGATTCACCACCAAGGAGTCGATCCGGGTTGGCGCCGGAATGATTTCCCGCGGCGAAGTGGGGCTGATCGTCGCCGGCTACGGGCTCGCCAACGGCCTCATCGACCGTGAGGTGTTTTCGGCGAGCGTCATCATGGTGCTGGTCACGACCATGGTGACGCCGCCGATGTTACGCCTTCTGTTCCCTCGGCGGCACGGTCCCTCCGCCATCGTCGAGGAGACCGTCGCGGGCCCTCCCGAGCCCCTGGAAGTGTCGCGGTTCTAGCGCTAACGGTCGCCAGCTCGACCGTGTAATATACGCGCCTACTGTTTCATTTCACCGAGGTGAGGAATGAATCAAGCTGACACTGCATGGATGTTGACTGCAACAGCGCTGGTGCTGCTGATGACGCCGGCGCTCGCGTTCTTCTACGGCGGGCTGGTTCGCTCGAAGAACGCCCTCAACACCATGATGATGAGTTTCATCTCCCTGGGGTTCGTGGCCGTGTTGTGGGCGCTTCTCGGGTATTCGCTGGCGTTCTCCGAGGGAAACAACTGGATTGGCGATCTCTCGAACGCCTGGCTGCGCGGCGTCGGTCTTGAAGAGAAAGGCACGATTCCTCACGTCCTCTTCATGGCCTTCCAGGCAACGTTCTGCATCATCACGGCCGCGCTCATCTCGGGCGCGATCGTCGAGCGCATGCGATTTTCCGCGTACGTGACGTTCATCTCGTTGTGGGCCCTCGTCGTCTACGCGCCGATTGCACATTGGGTCTGGGGTGGCGGGTGGCTCGCCGACATGGGTGCGCTCGACTTCGCTGGAGGCACGGTCGTGCACGTCAATGCGGGCGTCGCGGCGCTCGTGGCGGCGATTGTGGTGGGCAAGCGCGAGGAGTACCGGTCGTCGCTGCTGCCACACAGCGTGCCGCTGACGCTGCTCGGCAGCGGGCTGCTGTGGTTCGGGTGGTTTGGCTTCAATGCCGGGAGCGCTCTGGCGGCCAACAATATCGCCGGGCTCGCGTTCGTCACGACAATGCTCGCTCCGGCGGCCACGCTGGTCGTCTGGACGTTCCTCGACCTGCTGCGGTCGGGCAAGCCGACCGCGGTGGGCGCGGCAACGGCGATTGTCGTGGGTCTGGTGGCGATCACGCCGGCGGCCGGGTTCATCAATCCGATGAACGCCATCCTGCTCGGTGGGATAGCTGCGGTACCCAGCTACTTCGCGCTCGCGATTCGCGCCAAGACGTCGCTCGACGATTCACTGGACGTCGTGGCGGCGCACGGCGTGGGTGGGACCGTCGGCGCGCTCTTGACCGGCGTCTTCGCCGAGCGGGCTGTGAACGGGCTGGCTGACGGCCTGCTCTACGGCAATCCGGGTCAGGTCGCGGTACAGGCGACGGCCATTGGCGCGGCCATCATCTACAGTGGCGCGATGAGCTTCATCCTGTTGAAGGTGATCGGCGCCGTGATGCCGCTGCGCGTCAACGCGTCGGACGAAAGCACCGGCCTAGACATTACGCAACATGGCGAAGAGGCGTATCTGCACGTCGGAGGGACGTCCTCGCAGGCTCACATGGGCTGAGGCGCGCCTACTGGAGGAAATGACATGAAGTTGATCAAGAGCATCGTTCGTCCCAACAAAGTGGACGATGTGAAAGACGCCCTCGCCAAGCTGAATATCTCCGGCATGACCGTTACGGAGGTCCGCGGCCACGGCAAGCAGAAGGGACACACAGCCATCTACCGCGGCAAGGAGTACAACGTCAGCCTGCTGCCCAAGATGGAGATCGAGATCGTCGTACCGGACTCCATCGTGGAAGACGCCATCAAGGCGATCGTCCAGGCCGCACGAACGGGCGAGATTGGTGATGGACGCGTGTTCGTCTTTCCCGTGCTGGACAGCTATCGGATTCGGACGGGGGAGAAGGAATCGTAGAGCGCACGCTTTAGCGTGCGCGATCCTACTCGGCCTCGTCGTCCTCGGTGCTGCCGCACTTGCAAGCTGCGCCCGGAACACCGCGGATCGGTCCGCGGCGTCGCCGCGGCTCTACGTGCTCGAAGGCGGCGTGCTCGCGTCGGATCCCTCGCGGTACCGCCTCACGGAAGCGGAGGTGCAGTCGGTGCCGCTGTCGATCGCGGCGTACCTGATCGTTCACCCGCAGGGTGTGTTGCTATGGGACGCCGGGGCCATTGCTGACGAGGAGCGGATCTCGCGTGCGAGCGGGGTCGAGCAGCGCGTGACGCGCCCGGACGGCCAGGAACGTGTCGTCACGCTCGGGCCCCCGCTCGAGGAGCAGCTTCGCGCGAGCGGCTATTCGCGCTCCGACGTGACACACCTCGCGCTGTCGCACTACCACTGGGATCACACGGCCAACGCAAATGCCTTCGCACACGCCACGTGGCTCGTGCGCCGGGTCGAGCACGACGCGATGTTCGCCGCCGAGGAGCGCGGGGCCGCCAGACCGACGACCTACTCCGCGCTAAAGAACAGCCGATTGGTGATCGTCACCGCTGAGGAACATGACGTGTTCGGCGATGGCACCGTGGTCATCAAGCACGCGCCGGGACACAGCGAGGGCCATCAGGCACTCTACGTGAAGCTGGCGCAGACCGGCGGTGTCGTGCTCTCAGGGGATCTGTACCACTACCCGGAGGAGCGCACGTTGGGGCGGTTGCCGACTTTCGAGGTGAGCGAAGAGCAGACCGCCGCCGCACGGCACGAGCTCGATGCGTTTCTCGCGCGAACCGGCGCGCAGCTCTGGATCCAGCACGATCTCGTCGGGCACCGGACGCTGCGCAAGGCGCCCCAGTACTACGAGTAACGCGCTACGCTACGCCTCCGCGGCTCATGGCGTCGGGACCAGCCGTTTCAGCTCCTCGAACCAGTTCACGACGACGTTGATCTGCGCCGCGGAGATTGTCTGGTCCTTGACCATCACGAACCGCTGCCCGTCGCGCGTCACGTCGTAGGTGGTGCCCGTCAACGGGAAGGTGCTCGCCAGGTAGGCGCCCTCGAACAGCATCGTGGGCCGGCCCGCGGAAAACGACGGCTGCGTCGTCACAGGTACGGCCATCATTCTGTCGGCAATCCGATAGAACAACTCGCGGCCGTTCGGGTTCCAGGCGGGCTCGCTGCCGCCGTCGGTTGAGATCTGCCACTTTCCCCCTGGCCCCGGGTACGGCTGCACGTATACCTCCGGCCGGCCTGACTCATCCGACACGTACGCGAGCCATCGTCCATCCGGGGAGAAGCGCGCCGCCCCTTCCGTCGCTGGCGTCCCGAGGAACAGCGACCGCTGCTTCCGATCCTTTACCGACAGTATCCAGATATCCCGCTGCGTCTTGGGATCCGGACGGGTGAATGCGATGAGCTGCCCGTCCGGAGAAAATGACATGGGCAAATCGGAGGCCTGCACCGGTGTGCTCAGGCGCTCGTCACCTCCGCTACCGTCCGCCATCTGCCAGAAGATGCCGCCCGGAGCCCCTTCTCTGTTGGACCGCATGGCCACCCGCATCCCGTCTGGACTCCACGCAGGGCCGTCGTTCTGCGTGCCGGTGAAGGTCAGACGCGTCAGCGTGTCCCTCGCCGTGTCGTAGATCCACGTCTGACCGCTGACTTCGACGGCGATGCGTCTGCCGTCCGGCGCGAGACGGGGCCAGTCGTATTCCCGGGCAGGCGCAGGGAGCGGTTGCTCCGTTCCATCCCGTGCGACCCAGACAAGGTTGCGAACAACCTGGGCTGCTCCCGAGGCGTACACGAGCGTGCCGGTGTCAGAGAAGCTGTAGTACGGGAATCCGGTATTCGTCTGCAGCACACCCTGCAAAACAGGTGTGGGATCCCTCGTTACGCTCAGAGTGTCCAGATCGAACGGCGCGGCGAACAGTGTCCCGGCCTGTGCGTAGACCAGGTGACCGGTCGGCGAATAGCGAGGAGCGGTTCCACCTGGGATCAAGTTCCGCCGTCCGGTGGCCGTCGAGTAGAGGGCAATGACAGACGACTGAGCGCCGGTGGCCGTAAACAATACACCGCGCCCCTGCGGCAGGAGGTCGGGCAAACGATGAACACCGTCCCCGGCCTGCAATTGCGTGATTTCACGCGGGGTGCCTCCGTTGTCGGACATCTGCTGGAGGCCGGCGGTCGATCCGAACATAATCGTCCCGTCGGTCGCCCAGTAGGAACCGTTCCCAAAGGGCTGCGGCCCGAGGTTCAGCACGGTCCCGCCATTGACCGACACCTTGAAGCTAGTGCCTGCGGTACCGAATCCAAGCCACTGGCCGTCACGAGAAAAGAACGGAGCAGCGGCTCCAATTGTGCCCGGGACAGCTCTGGCTTCCTGGCTGTCGATCTGACGCACGTAGAGCTGCTGTCCGCCCCCGCCGCGGGTAGCGACGTACGCAATCTGCCTGCCGTCTGGCGAAATGACGACGCTCGAGGAAGCGAGGTTCGCATTCAGCACGGCGAGGCGCTCGTCCGGGCCCAATGTAATCGCGAAGCGCATCACCTGCAGAGGCTGCGCTGGCGGTGCCGGCCGGATGTTCCACGCCGCGGTGCCGGCAAGGACGGCGCCTGCGATCAGCGCCCCGGCATGTGACGCCCACCGAGCGCGCCACCAGCGCGTGCCGGACGTTGCGACGGGCACAGCCACAGTGGCGGAGACCGATCTGCCTGAGTCGCTGTCGCGCTTCAGTCTCGCGAGATCGGCGCGCAGCTCCGCGGCGCTCTGATACCGCAGCTTGCGATCCTTTTCGAGCAGCTTCGTGATGATGCGTTCGAGCTCCAGCGGGAGGTCGGGATTGACACGTCCAGGGGCGACGGCAGGCTTGCTGATGATCGCGTTGAAGATCGCCGCCGACGTATTGCCCTGAAACGGCAGCCGTCCGGTCCCCATCTCGTAGAGCACGACGCCGAGCGAGAACAGATCCGTACGCGTGTCGACTTCATCCTGACCGAGAGCCTGCTCGGGCGACATGTACGCCACCGTGCCGATCGCCGTGCCCGGGCTGGTGAGGTTTTCCTCGCTCACGGTGGCTGCCTGGGTCATCAGCTGCGAGACACCGACGGCTGCCACGGGGCGATCGAGCTTCGCCAGGCCGAAGTCGAGAATCTTTGCGTGCCCGCGTGCCGTGACGAAGATGTTGGCCGGTTTGATGTCGCGATGGATGATGCCTTTCGCATGCGCCGCGTCGAGGGCGTCGGCGATCTGCGCACCTACCTCGAACACCATGTCGAGCGGCAGCGGCTTTCCCTGGAGTCTCGCCTTCAGCGTGCCTCCCTCGAGAAACTCCATCGCGAGGAAAGGATGCCCGTTCGATTCGTCGATCTCGTGAATCGTGCAGATGTTGGGATGATTCAGCGCCGAGGCCGCTCGCGCTTCGCGTTTGAATCGTTCGAGCGCCAGGCGGTCCTGAGCCAGCGCGTCGGGCAGGAACTTCAGGGCGACGAAGCGACCGAGTTTCGAATCCTCGGCCTTGTAGACGACGCCCATTCCGCCGCCGCCGATATTCTCCAGGATTCGATAGTGGGAGACCGTGTCGCCAGCCTGCATGCCGACGCTCCTTCTTGCTGCAACCGCGTTGTGACGAGGTGCCCGCCGGAATACTACCCCAACACCCGTAG
>DATCJA010000077.1:0-22766 GCA_036507475.1 Vicinamibacterales bacterium | reverse complement strand
ACTCTCGGATCGCGGAGCGCGGCGCTCGCGATCTCCGGGCCGATGCCTGACGGGTCGCCCGTCGTGATGGCGATGACCGGCAAATCGCGGCTCATAGATGCAGCGCGACCCAATCGGCCACGATCTTCGGGCTCGCGTTGCGCTCCAGCGCGGCAAGCGCTTCGTCGACGGCCGCAAAGGCGCGGCGGCTTCGTCGGTCGTCGAACGCGCTCGCCAGCCGCCGCAGCTCGACCTCGAGGTCGGCGTTGGCCAATAGTCGGGTGTCGGCCTGGCTGGCGATGACGCCGACGTCCCGCAACAGCGACAACAGCGCACGGAGGCACGTTGCGAGCTGATTTCGCTCTTCGGCGACGTTGCTCCCCTTCCACTTCACGATCTCGGCCGCCTCGAGCCGCCGTGCGGGCTCGCCCGAGCGAGCCGTGTGCTCGAGCAGCCGCTGCGCCGCCGCACGCGCGTCGACCAGATCGACCGAGCGCCGCTCCAGCGCGCGCGCGAGGCTGCCGCCGGCCTCGACGGCTGCAAGATGGGCGTCGGCAGCCGTGTACCCGTGATGGCGAGTCAGAAGGTGGACGACTTCTGCCACCGTCAGCGCGCCAAACCGAAGAATCGGACAGCGCGAACGCACCGTCGGCAGCAGCGAATCCGGGATCGCAGAAATGAGCATGAAGACGGATCCAGCCGGCGGCTCCTCCAGCGTCTTGAGCAACGCGCTCTGCGCCGGCGCGGCCATCGCGTCAGCGTCGTTCACGATGACCACGCGCTTGCGACCCTCGAAGGGCCGGAACGCCGTGCGATCGATGGCATCCCGCACCTGCTCTACTTTGATGGCGCCGCTCTCGCCCGGCTCGATGGTCATGACGTCGGCGTGGACGTGGCGTGCAATGCGCAGACACGACGCGCACGCGCCGCAGGCGTCGAGCTCGAAATCGCCTGCGCGTGTCGGCTGCGGGCAGTTGAGCGCCTCGGCCACCGCAACTGCGGTGCGCCGCTTGCCGACACCGCCCGGTCCCGCAAACAGCAGCGAAGGCGGCAGCGTGTTGCGCGCGATCGCTCGCGCGAGCAGCGTCAGTATTGGACGATGTCCGGTGACGGCCCGAAAGGGCATGCGCCCAGCATACCAGTCGGCACTGCCGGAGCGCGCAGCAGATACGTCTGTTAGACTGGCTCCATCGAGGCGTTTGTCGGCGTGACGCGAAGGTTCGCGTAGGTTCGTCGTTTACTTCGAATTGAACAAGACGATATCCGTGTGCGGTATCCGATCGCCGAGGTAACCGAGCGCGTTCTCGAGCTCGAGAATCGGCCACGCTCGTGGCCCTTCAGCCTGCTTTCCCAGATGGAGAAAATAAGTGAACCGCTCGGCGCACATCCGCTACAACTCGCTGGATGAATCTCCCGCCGCGGCGAACATGTCTGACTGACCTCCAGCTGCGATGCGATATGGCGGTAGCCGAGTAGCCTCGGCGCACCGCGAAGGACCTGGACTTCCCATCCCTGTGCGCAGCGCATTCGAGTGAGGGTGGAACCGGAACCCACCACGTCACGCCCTGGATACTTGTCCGAACGAGGTTGTCCGTCGGGTTATCGATATTCGCCAGCGCCTCGCGGTACGCGCTCGAAACCTGCGCCAGGTGCGCTTCGCTGGCACTCGCGTTCGCGCGAGATGCGCGAGCCTGAATCGTCGCAAGCCGCAACGGCAGAAGGTTGCGAACGATGTCAGGGCTGAGAATGCGACGGCGGCCGGATGCGCTCTGTCGCTTCAGAGCAGCGCTCGTCTTTCCTCGCGCTTGAGAGCGTCATTCTGTCGCTCCCATTTTTCGCGCGACTCCCTTGCCTTGGCCTCGAGTACCTGCACAGGCCGCGTGAGGCGGCGTACTTCCGAACCACGTCTCAGCAGATCCCATAAGCGATAAGCTGATTGGCGAACACGACCGAGCACGCCGGACCACCATACAACGCGGTCCGTGTCTCAGTGCGACCGCTGCAGCTGCGAACTGGGTGACGCAGCCGCCGTACCTGGCCAGAGCGCGTAGGCGTGTGTGTGCCACGCACAGTCGTCGGCAGGCTCCGTGCCACGCGTGAAGTACTCCATGTACACCGTGGAGCGCTCGGTTGCATACCCCTCGCCGTCGAACACCACGTCATAGCGACAAGCCTCCGTCGCCCGCTTGCCCGAGAGACGACAGATCGCGGTCGACGTGACAGTCGGCGGTCGTCGAAACGGCGTCAGCGGGTCGTCACGCGTTGCGACTGCCATGAAGCGTCCCCACAAGGGAACCGCAAGCGTGGCGGCGTATTCACGCGCGGCGATCGCGCGCGGATAGTCGTAGCCCACCCAGACGCCCGTAGCCAGGTGAGGCGTGTATCCGATGAACCAGGCGTCACGGTAGCCGTTGGTCGTGCCGGTCTTTCCGGCTGCCGGGCGCTTGAACCCAAATCGCCGCGCCTGCCATCCAGTGCCGCCGTTCAGCACATCCGACAGCATGACCGTCATCAAAAATGCCGTCGCCTCGCTCACCGCACGCCGGGCACGTGGTCGTGCGAAAAACAGCACCTCGCCCTCGGTTGTTTCGACGCGGCGAATCAGCAATGGCTCCGACCGCATGCCGCCGTTCGCAAACGCGCCGTACGCCGCCGTCATCGCAAGCAGTGTCACTTCGCCCGACCCGAGCGCCAGTGACGGGACACCCGGGACCGACTCGATGCCGAAACGCTCGGCCGCCTGGATTGCGGCCGGTATGCCGATGTCCTGCAGCGTGCTCACCGCGGCGCGGTTGCTCGACGATCGAAGCGCCGTTCTCATCGTCATCGCGCCTCCAACTGAGTGGTCGTCCGGGACCCAGGCGCCCTCGCGGGTCATGATTGGCGCGTCGAATTCTCTGATCGGAGTGGCCGGCGTGTAGCCACGCTCCAGTGCGGCGGCGTATACGAACGGCTTGAATGCCGAACCTGCCTGACGCCTGGCCTGCGTGACGCGATTGAACTGGCTGTGGACGAAGCTGCGTCCGCCGACCATGGCTCGCACCTCACCGGTCGAAGGCTCGAGCGCCACCAATGCCGCCTGGAGGGGCGCGGCGTCGGGGCGGACTGACCGCACGCGAAACTGACGCTCCTCGATCTCGCTGACGGCGCGCGTCACTTCCACTTCGGCAGCCTTCTGAAGGCCGGGATCCATGGTCGTGTACACCCTCAGGCCGCCCTCGTAGACTCGCTCGGCGCCAAACCGCTCGACGAGCTGTTTTCGGACTTCTTCCTTGAAGTATTGACCGTAGGTTTCCCGACTGCGCAGATGGTCCTGAAGGTTCAACTCGCGAGCCAATGCCGCCGCAAGCGTGGCCTCGTCGATCATGCCTGCCTGCCGCATGGCTGTGAGCGTCGTCTTTCGGCGCGAGAGAGCGCGATCCATGCTGACGGTCGGAGCGTAGCGGGACGGCGCCTTCACCAGGCCCGCCAGCAGGGCGGCTTCTGCAACATCGAGCTCCGCCGCATGCTTTCCAAAATAGCCGAGTGACGCAGCCTCGACGCCGTACAAGCCGTTGCCGAAGTAGATCCTGTTGAGATACCACCCGAGAATCTGCTGCTTGCTGAACGTGCTCTCGAGCCGTGCGGCGACGACCATTTCCTTGAGCTTTCGCCGCAGCGTCTTCTCACGGGTCAGAAAGCTCTGCCGCGCCACCTGTTGGGTGATCGTGCTGGCGCCCTGCGTTCCCCATCCATTGCGCACGTTGCTCCACGCCGCCCCGCCGACGCGGATGATGTCGATGCCGCTGTGGTCGAAAAAGCGCTGATCCTCGACGGCCACGATGGCGTCGATCAGATGCGGCGAGACCTGCGACAGCGGCACCTCGATGCGGTACTCCTTGAAGAATGTGAAGGCCGGCCGATCGGTCGCGTCGAATATCATCGTCGCTCGCGCCATCGCGCCGATGCCGCGCAGCGCCCTTTCGTCCGGCAGTCCAGTGACCACGTCGGCGAGCACCCACGCGGCAGCTCCAAGCGACATCCACAGCACAGACGTGCACGTCATCATCAGCGCCACGAAGACGCGACGATGAGTTCGGACCAGATTCCTCGCTACGGTGCTCAGCACGAGCCGCATCTCCACATCAGAACGTCGCAACGGCCATGCCACGGCGCCGCCGAATCGGCTGCTCTTGAGGCGCTCTTGCGGAATTCGCCTGATACCTGCTCTCGGATCCATGCGGCGGCTGCGCCCGTGAGATGATGAGATCTGACCTGTCTCAAAGGACGGCGGTATGTCTATTCGCCCCACGAAACACATCGTCCAATCCAAGCCCACGCTCGAAGGCGCTGGTGTGCATCTGCGTCGTGCGTTTGGCTTCGGCAATACGAGCGATTTCGATCCGTTCCTGCTGTTCGACGATTTTCGAAACGACAATCCGAACGACTATCTCGCCGGCTTCCCCTGGCATCCGCACCGCGGCATCGAGACAATCACGTACGTGCTGGCGGGCAACGTCGAACATGGCGACAGCCTCGGCAATCAGGGCAGCCTTGGCGCCGGCGACGTCCAGTGGATGACGGCCGGCAGCGGCATCCTCCACCAGGAGATGCCGAAGGGCGATTCGCAGGGCAGAATGCACGGCTTTCAGCTCTGGGCGAACCTTCCCTCGTCACTCAAGATGACGACGCCTCGCTATCAGGACGTGAAAGGCGCGGACATTCCCGAAGTGGTCGACGATGACGGAACCCGTGTGCGCGTCGTCTGTGGAAGCTTCGGGGGAAAAGCCGGTCCTGTGGACGGTGTCGCGGCCGACCCGCGATATCTCGACATTTCCGTTCCGCCCGGCGTGCGGAAGCGCCTGAAGGTCGAAACCACACGGAACGCCTTTGCCTATGTATTCGAAGGATCGGGCAGGTTCCGCGACGCGTCGGAGCCGCGCGAGGTACAGACCGATCGCGTCGGTCCTCCAGTCGCGGGCAGTCAGAGCGAATCTTCCGACGTCGGCAATCGGTCGCTCGTCCTGTTCGACCGAGGCGATGAAGTAGCCGTGCAGGCCGGAGAGCATGGCATCCGTTTTCTGCTCGTGTCGGGAGAACCTATCGAAGAGCCAGTCGCGTGGTATGGGCCGATTGTGATGAATACCGAAGAGCAATTGCGACAGGCTTACGCAGAGCTGCGAGCGGGCACTTTCATCAGGTAAACGTGGCCCGCCTTCGCGCCCTCGACGACGTTGGCGCTACGGCGCGCAGGCGCCGCTCGAGAGCCTCCTTTGAGGCATTCGCTGCGGTTTCACAACCGTAGGGCGGGCCTTTACGGCCCGCCTGGCGCGGCGTAAAGCCGCGCCCTACGTGAAGTTGCGAAACCGATTCTACGGAGTCGTCTCCGTGGCGACGAACTCGCGATAGTTGTCCGCAGTGATGTGAACGGTGGCAACGGTTCCGGGGGGCCCGAGCGACTTGCCGGCAGCACCGTTGATCAGAAACGTAAACGTCGCCGGGTCGCCCACGCGAAGCACCACATCGTTGGCGCCCTCGATCGTCTGACGCTCTCCTGCCCCCATCAGCCGATAGATGGCGGTAAGGCCATCGACGGTCGCCGATACCCAGCAAGGTCCAACTGTCTGAATCGTGAGACTGACGGTGTTGACGGCGGGAGCCGGTGCAACCGGTTCCTGCGATCCGGTGGTGCCTGCTTCGCTTCGCGTCGAAGCGAGAACGACCGGGCTGGCCGCGGGACGCTCGGATGACGCCGTCTGCGACGTCGATGGAGGCTGCCGCAGCGTCATGTACGCCAGAACACCGAGCGCGAATACGATGATTGCGATCAGGCCCTGCATCGACATCTCGCGCAGTGGCTCCTCGTTCAGCGCCGGCGCCGAGTCTTCGGCCCGAGCCTTCGTGCCGCTCTGGTCGACCGCCCCTTCTTCCAAGACCTCGTCCTGCGGCTCGAACTGCGCGATGTAACGACTGACGGTATCCTCGACATCGAGTCCTACCTCGCGCGCGTAGGCACGCAGAAACCCTCGGAGAAAGATCCCGCCGGGCAGCTTCTGGATGTCGTTCTCCTCGATCGCGCGAAGCGCCACTGCGCCGATCTTCGTGCGCTGGGACAGCCCGTCGAGTGAAAGACCGCGCTGCTCCCGCGCGATGCGTAGAGTCTCGCCAATATCCATACGGCCCCCATACTACTTGGTCCGACGACGGTTCGACCGCTATGACATGAACCTCATCCGCGTCGCGTCGAGCGGTTCAGGTGCTCGTGCGCGCGAAAGGCTGCCACAAAGCGCACGCGTGGGTGCAATATCGCCGCCAAGGATGGCCTTGTGATGCGTCCTCCGGCTCCCGATGTCGTGGTCCTGGATCCAGCGTGGCCCACGCGGGCACTGCTGAGGGCTCAGCTCATCGAGGAAGGGTACGACGTCGTTGCGACTGATGCGTGGCCGATTCCGCGGGAGTACCTGCGATCGGGGCGAAGGCCGCGTGCATTCGTGGTCGATCTGGACGGCCTGCCAAACCCGCGCAACGTACTGGATGAGGTATGTTCGGTGATCGCCCCGAATCGCGTCGTCGTGGTAACCGCGATCGGAACGATGGAGATCGACGAGATTCGCGAGATGGGTTTTCGAGCAATCGCGCGGCCGACATCAGTGAGCGATATCGTCGCAGCAGTGGCTGCGATTCTGGGACCGTAGCCAAGGCACAAGTCACAGGTCACAAGTCACAAATCGAGAATCACGAATCACAAACTGCCTCCCGATATCCGTTGGGCAATCGCACTGAGTGCGCTGCCGAAGCGCACGTTGTAGCGCTCCGGATGACGAAGCCGACGAACGGACTCGGGGATTGCTGCGAGCGCGGCCTGACTGCGAATGCGGAGCTCGCTCAGAGGCCGCGACGGACGCTCCCTCTTGCCTCCGGACATCACACGGCTCAGAAGCGGTTCGCCTGACGCCCCGACGGCTTCGGCGAGCTCGATCACGTCTTCGGTGGCCATGCCCCCATCGAACACCCGCCAGACCTGCTTGCGCCCCGGATGCGTGTGCTTGCCGGCGGACGTCTTCATCACCGCCACAGCGGCCCCTTCACGGCTGATTTCAACGAGCTTGTACACGGCGCCAAGCGAAGGCGCGTCGCTGGCGGTACTCAGCGCCGCGCCGACGCCGAAGCCGTCAACCGGTGCGTCGGCTCTCACAATCTCATCGATGCGCCATTCGTCGAGATCGCCACTGACGAAGATTTGGGTGTCGCGAAGCCCGCCCTCGTCCAGAATGGCGCGGACGCGACTGCCGAGCGCAATCAAGTCACCACTGTCGAGTCGCACGGCGCGTGGACGCAGACCCGCGGCAACGATCGATCGTGCCGCTTGTTCCGTATCGTACGTATCGAGCAGCAGGACGGCTTCTTCGCCGAACACCTCCGCGTACCGCCGAAACGCGGCGATCTCGTCGGGGAACGACATCACCCACGAATGCGCCATCGTCCCCGACACCGGAATCCCAAATCGCCGGCCCGCTTCGACGTTCGACGTCGAGGCACACCCGCTCAGAAACGCCGCCCTGGCTGCCAGCACGCCTGCTTCGATTCCGTGCGCACGGCGTGCGCCGAATTCCACCACCTCTCGCCCCAATGCTGCGTGGACGATCCGCGCTGCGCGGCTGGCAACGGAAGTTTGGAATCCGACATGCGCCAGCAGGACGGTTTCCACGAACTGTGCCTCCGGCAAAGGCGCGGTCACGCGGAGCAACGGTAGGGGCGGAAATATCGGCGTCCCTTCCTCGACCGCCCAGACCTCGCCGGTGAAGCGGAAGCGCGGCAGATATTCGTCGAAGAAATCGCGTCGCACACGCTGAAGGGCGGGAACGCTGCGCAGGTGTTCGATATCCGCGTCGGTGAACCGAAGCTGCTCGAGGTAGTCCAGCGCCTGCTCCAGGCCGGCCGAAATGAGGAACGCGCGGTTCGGCGGAAGCTCGCGCACGTACAGCTCGAAGGTGGCCTGCGGCACGAAGCCGGCCGTGTAGTAGCCGGCCATCATCGTGAGCTCGTAGAGGTCGGTCGGCAGGGAAACGCTCATAGAACCCTGTATTCTGAACATGATGACAGGAAGCCGTTCAGCTCTTTTGATGGTCGACGTGCAGAAAGACTTCTGCCCCGGTGGCGCTCTTGCCGTTCCAGACGGCGACCGCGTGGTGCCGCCGCTGAACCGCTACGCTGCCGATGCGGCCGCGCGTGGATGGCCGGTATATGCCTCGCGTGACTGGCACCCTCGAGTCACGCAGCATTTTCGACCGTACGGCGGAGAGTGGCCGCCGCACTGCGTGCAGGATACCGAAGGCGCTACTTTTCATGACGATCTGCAGCTTCCGGCGGGGGCGGTCGTGATCAGTAAAGGACAGGCTTCGGACAGTCCCGGCTACTCGGCGCTAGAGGGTCGCAGCCCCAACGGAACGACGTTCCTTGACGATCTCAGGGCACGCGGCATCGGACATCTCTACGTGGGCGGACTCGCGACGGATTACTGCGTGAAGCACTCGGTGCTCGACGCCCTGCGCGCTGGTCTTGAAGTGACGGTCCTGGAGGATGCGATCGCGGGAGTGGACGTGAAGGCCGGCGACTCCGAGCGAGCGTTGGAGGAAATGCGCGCCGCAGGTGCGCACATCTCAAGTCACAAGTCACAAGATCCAAGTCACAAGTCACAAGAGGAGCCCAGTCGCTGAGATCGCTTGGGCTTTGTGCCTTGTGACTTGTGACTTGTGACTTGTAAAGCTCACCACATCCCAAGCTGCAGCTTGGCCGCTTCCGACATGCGATCGCGGTCCCACGGCGGCTCCCACACGACGTCGACCTTCACGTCGGACACTCCGGGGACGGCCGCAACTGTCGACCTCACCTGCTCCGGCAGAACCTGCGCCGCCGGACACCCGGGCGCAGTCAGGGTCATGCGAATACCGACGACGCTCGACGCGTCGACGATGATCTCGTAAATGAGCCCAAGGTCGAAGATGTTGACGGGAATCTCCGGGTCGTAGACCGTGGAGATCGCCTTCACGATCTGTGGCTTCAGCGCCGAGCTCTGCTGCGCATCGTCGATCATGTTGGCCGTCTGCAGCTCACTGCTCTTGACCGGCGGCGGGCCGGCCGAGGGCTGAATGACGGGAAGCTCCTTCATCCAGTCGACACCACCTCGTCGCGTGCGTCCACGGCCGACCGCAGCGTATGCCACGCCAGGCTGGCGCATTTTACGCGTACCGGAAACTGCCGAACACCAGCCAGCACCATCAGTTTGCCAAGATTGTCGATGGGCGTCTCCGCGGGTGCCGTGATCATCCGCTGGAAGCGATCGAAGAGCGCCTGCACCTCCTCGATCGTCTTCCCTTTGACGCTCTCGGTCATCAACGACGCCGACGCCTTCGAGATGGCGCAGCCCGATCCCTGGAAGCTCACGTCCGTGATTACGCCGTTATCTACAGTCAAGTACACGGTGACGCGGTCGCCGCACAGCGGATTGAACCCTTCGGCCTTGCAGCCTTTCTCGATGGCACGGAAGTTCCTTGGCCGGCGGTTGTGGTCGAGGATCACTTCCTGATATAGGTCCTGCAGCTCGGCACTCACCCGAACACCTCCTCAACGGTGTGCAGCGCGGCGACGAGCGCATCGACGTCCTCCCGCGTGTTGTACAGCGCGAGCGACGCACGCGCGGTTGCCGGCACGCCCAGGCGCGTCATCAGCGGCTGACAACAGTGATGTCCAGCGCGGACCGCCACGCCTTCGCGGTCGAGAATCGTGCCGATGTCGTGTGGATGCACGTCGCCAAGAACAAACGACAAGACCGACGCCTTGGACGGCGCCGTTCCGGTCAACCGCAGGCCGGGCACCTCCCGCAGCGCGCCAGTCGCGTACGTGAGCAGCTCGTCCTCGTAGGACGCCACACGCTCGATACCGATGGCGGTCAGATAATCGAGTGCCGCGGCCAGCCCAATCGCACCAGCGATGTCTGGCGTTCCGGCTTCGAACTTGTACGGAAGGTCGGCAAACGTCGTCCGCTCGAACGTGACTCTGCCGATCATGCCGCCGCCGCCCTGGTAGACCGGCATCGACTCGAGCAGCGCCTTGCGGCCGAAGAGGACGCCCACGCCGGTGGGCCCGAAGATCTTGTGCCCGGAGAACGCGTAAAAGTCGCAGCCGAGCGCCTGAACGTCCACTGGCATGTGCGCCACGGCCTGCGCTCCGTCGACCACCACCGTTATTCCGCGCGCCTTGGCAAGCCTCACGATGTCGGCGACGGGATTGATCGTGCCGAGCACGTTCGACACGTGCGCGATCGCGACGATCTTCGTGCGCTCGTTCAGCAGCCGCTCGTACTCGTCCAGGAGCAGCTCGCCCGCGTCCGTCACCGGAATGACCCGCAGCCTGGCGCCCTTCTCCTCGCAAAGGAGCTGCCACGGGACGATGTTCGAGTGATGCTCCATCTCGGAGATCACGATCTCGTCGCCGGCGCCGACGTGCGTACGGCCGTGGGTTCGCGCCACGAGGTTGATGCCCTCGGTCGTGCCACGAACGAAGACGATCTCATTCGGATCGGCCGCGTTGAGAAAGCGGCGCGCCGTCTCACGCGCCGCCTCGTACGAGTCGGTGGCGCGGCCGCTCAGGGAGTGCACGCCACGATGGACGTTGGAGTTCTCTTCGGCGTAGTAGCGCACCAGCGCGTCGAGCACAGCTTGGGGTTTCTGCGTCGTCGCGGCGTTATCCAGATAGACGAGCGGCTTGCCGTGGATGCGCTGCCGCAGGATTGGGAAATCCAGCCGAATCGCTCCCACATCCAGCGCTTCTCGATGTGCGGATGCTACAGATGCCATAGTGCTCACCGGCGCCCCATAAAGGGGGCGCCCTAAAGTTACGCCGCCACCGCGAGTGCCCGCGCAAGCTGTCGCCGCAGAACCGCCTCGACCCCGTTTCTGATCGCCTCGAGCGGCATCCGGTTCAGCACGTCGCCGGCGAAGGCATGGATCAGCATGTGCCGAGCCTCGGCAAGGCTCAACCCGCGGGATCGCAGGTAGAACACGGCATCCTCGTCGAGCTGCCCAATGGCCGCTCCGTGCGTGCACTTGACGTCGTTCGCGAAGATCTCGAGCTCGGGCTTCGAGTTGACCTGCGCGTCCTCCGACAGCAGGAGCGCGCGATTGGTCTGCTTGGCGTCGGTCTTCTGCGCATCGGGCCTGACGATGATCTTGCCGTTGAAGACGCCGCGGGCACGATCCGCGAGAATCCCCTTGTAGATCTCTCTGCTCCCGCAATGCGGCATGGCGTGATCGATCGTCGTGTGGTTGTCGATCAGCCGATGGCCGTCCGCAAGGTACAGCCCGTTCAGTGTGCACTCGCCGCCTTCGCCGTCGAGCACCGCGACCACGTCGTTGCGCACGATCGACCCGCCCAGACTGATCGAATGCGACGCACAATGCGCGCTGCGCGCGGCTTTCAGAAACATCGCACCAACGTGGTACGCCTCTGTGCTCTCGTGCTGCAGCTTGTAGTGATCGAGCACCGCGTTCTCACCGAGCACGATTTCGGTCACGACGTTCGTGAAATACAGGGCGCCTTCGGGCCCAGCGTAGCTCTCGACAATTGCCGCCTGACTGTCGTCGCCGAGTACCGCAAGCACGCGCGGGTGCGACATCGCGGCGCGACGACCGTCGGTCTCACCGGATGAAACAAACAGCACATGGATCGGCTTTTCCATCACCGTGTGTGCAGGGATCTGAATGTACGCACCGTCGGTGAAGAGGGCCGTGTTGAGCGCAACAAATGCCCTCCGGTCGAACGGCGCCACGCGCGCCAGATGAGACTCGGTCCCGTTGGCGTGACTCCCCGCGTCATCAGCCAGACTTCCCAGCCGCACCCCTCGAGGAAGTTCGTCGATACTCGAGAGCGCTAGCGCAAAACGGCCGTCCACGAACACCAGCTCGGCTCCGAACACACCCGGCAGCCGCAGCGGAGCAACGTCGCGGTGACCTGCGTTGGCCGCTGCTTCCGCCAGCGTAAACGCGTGTCCCGCGATCGGCGCGACGCTCGTGAACCGCCACTCTTCGTCACGGGTGGTGGGGAACCCGACCGCCAGGAACCGATTGAGTGCCTCCTCGCGCGTCCGTACGAGCTCAGCCGGTTCGGCGGGCGAACGCCTGTTGCGCGAATTCGCGAACGCCTGTTTGTAGTTTTCCAGTGACTGCGTCATTTCAGCCCGACCGGCTCTTCGAGCCAGCCATATCCCTTGTCCTCGAGCTCGAGTGCGAGCTCCTTGCCCCCCGACCGGATGATGCGGCCGTCGGTCAGCACATGGACCACGTCGGGCACGATGTAATTGAGCAGCCGCTGGTAGTGCGTCACCACCAGGAACGACCGATCGGCGTTGCGCATCGTATTGACACCATGCGCCACAACCCTTAGTGCATCGATGTCCAGCCCTGAGTCGGTCTCGTCGAGCACGCCGAGCTTCGGCTCGAGGACCGCCATCTGGAAGATTTCATTGCGCTTCTTCTCACCGCCGGAGAACCCTTCGTTGACCGGCCGGCTGAGGAGCGCCTCGTCCATGTCGAGCTGCTTCATCCGATCGCGGACGAGCGTCATGAACTCCATGGCGTCGAGCTCCTCTTCACCGCGATGCTTCCGCATGGTGTTCAGCGCCGCTTTCAGAAAGTAGGCGTTGTTGACGCCCGGAATCTCGACCGGATATTGAAACGCCATGAAGACGCCGGCGCGAGCGCGTTCTTCGGGCTCCATCTCGAGCAGGTTCTCGCCTTCGAAGAGAACCTCTCCCTCGGTCACTTCGTATTCCGGATGGCCTGACAGCACGCGGGCGAGCGTGCTCTTGCCGGAGCCGTTGGGACCCATGATGGCGTGCACCTCGCCGTGGTTCATCGAGAGATCGATGCCGCGAAGAATTTCCCGGCCTGCCACGCGCGCGTGAAGATTTCGCACCTTGAGCATCAGCTATCCCACGCTTCCTTCGAGGCTGATGCTCAGCAGCTTCTGCGCCTCGACCGCGAACTCCATCGGCAGCTGCCGAAAGACCTCCCTGCAGAACCCGCTGACGATCATGTTCACGGCATCCTCCGACGACAGACCACGCTGCCGGCAGTAGAAGATCTGGTCCTCGCCAATCTTCGACGTCGACGCTTCGTGCTCGACCCTGGCGGTGCTGTTCTTGATTTCCAGGTACGGGAACGTGTGCGCGCCGCACTTGTCGCCGATGAGCAGCGAGTCGCACTGCGAGTAGTTGTGCGCGCGCTTCGCTCCCTTGGCAATCTTCACGAGACCACGATAGGTGTTCTGGCCGTGACCGGCCGAAATCCCCTTCGACACGATCGTGCTCTTCGTGTTCTTTCCAAGGTGGATCATCTTCGTCCCGGTGTCGGCTTGCTGCCAGTTGTTGGTCGTGGCGACGGAGTAGAACTCACCGATGGAGTTGTCTCCCTGGAGGATGCAGCCGGGATACTTCCACGTGATGGCGGACCCCGTCTCGACCTGCGTCCATGTAATCTTCGAGTTAACGCCCTGGCACTTGCCACGCTTGGTCACGAAGTTGTAGATGCCGCCCTTCCCGTCCTTGTCGCCGGGATACCAGTTCTGCACCGTCGAGTACTTGATCGTCGCGTTGTCGAGCGCCACCAGCTCGACGACCGCTGCGTGCAGCTGATTTTCGTCGCGCATCGGCGCCGTACAGCCTTCGAGATAACTGACGTACGATCCTTCCTCGGCAATGATGAGCGTCCGCTCGAACTGCCCGGTCTCTTTCGCGTTGATGCGGAAGTAGGTCGACAGCTCCATGGGACAGCGCACACCCTTGGGGATGTACGCAAACGAGCCGTCGCTGAAGACCGCGGAGTTCAGTGTCGCAAAGAAGTTGTCGGAGTACGGCACCACCGTGCCCAGGTACTTCCGCACGAGCGCCGGATGGTTCTGCACCGCCTCGGAGAAGGAGCAGAAGATGATGCCCAGCCCCGCGAGCTTCTCCTTGAATGTCGTCGCCACGGAGACGCTGTCGAAGACGGCGTCAACGGCCACGCCCGAGAGTATCTTCTGCTCCTCGAGCGAAATTCCAAGCTTCTCGAACGTGCGCCGGATTTCCGGATCCACCTCATCGAGGCTGCTGAGCGTCTTCTTCTGCTTCGGGGCCGCGTAATAGATGATGTTCTGGTAATCGATGGGGCCGTACTTGATGTTGCCCCAGCTCGGCTCCCTCATCGTCAACCAGACTCGGTACGCTTGCAAACGCCATTCGAGCAGCCACTCCGGCTCGTCTTTCTTCGCCGAGATCATCCGGACGACGTCCTCGCTCAGGCCGCGCGGAATGGTTTCCTGCTCGACGTCGGTGTAGAAGCCGTGCTTATACTCGCGGGTGGCAAGCTGTTCGATGGTTTCTGTTGACGTCGTCATCGCTAACCCCTAACCTCTGGTCCCTGGGCCTCCTGCTCGATACTGAACGACACACCGCAGCCGCATGTGCTCTTGGCGTGCGGGTTGTTCAGGAGGAATCCTTTGCTTAAAAGACTTATGTCGTAATCGAGCACCGTGCCGTCCAGCACGCGAAGGCTTCTCGGGTCAACGAACACCTTCGCGCCATCCGCCGACTCAAAGACGGCATCGTCCTGACGCGGCGTCGCCTCCCAGCCAAACACGTATTCGAAGCCGGAGCAGCCCCCTGCCTTTACGCCCAAACGAAGCCCGCTCTCGCCGAGCGATCGCTTCTCGAGCATTTTGCGAATCTGCCTGGCTGCGTTCTCCGTGATCTGAATCATGTCGCCCCGACCGGAACGATGCCGGCCGGTCCTCCCCTGGTGACCGTTACCGGCACCCTGCGGTCGCCCTCACCCAACTCGGCCAGCGTGATGGTCTGCAACACGGTGAGAATGCGATCCCTGACACGCCCCAACGGGTCGCGAACCGTGCACGACCCATACTGATCGCACTGCTCGTCGTTCCGCCCGCAGGCTGTGATCGCGAGCGGACCGTCGATCGCCTCGACGATGTCGGCCAGAGAAATCGACGCTGCCGGACGCGCCAGCTGATACCCCCCGTGAGCGCCCTTCTGCGCGGCGACGAATCCCAGCCGCGCGAGGTGCTGAAGCACCTTGGCGAGTAACTCGACGGGGATGTCGTAGCGCTCCGCGATAGCGCGGGCGCTTGCCGCGCCACCGGGCGCTTCGTTGGCCAGATACTGCAGCGCCAACAGCCCGTAGTCAGTTTTCTTCGAGAGTCTAAGCATGGCCGATAACTCCGACCCGATTGGTCCTATATTAGCGGAAACCGGGTCGAATGGCTACCTGTTCGGTCGGATATAGGTTGTCGGACACCACTGCGAAATCTTTCTCACGTCTCTTCCGAAAATCCTGGTCAAGCAGCCCCCGGCACACCCGGTCGCGCTGCCGGCCGCCGTGCCATGTTGAGCAGTTCGTGGCACGGTCGATGCGTAGTCCGTTATGCGGCTCGAACGCGAATTTTGTGACTCGTTGCGTCGGAAGCCGCATAACGGACGAGGGAGAAGACTAATGGCTGAAGCAATCACGCGCATCCTGGTGCCGGTGGACTTCAGCTCGCACTCGGATCGGGCGCTGCGGTATGCCACGAGGCTTGCGGCGCGGCTCGGTGCGTCAGTGGAGCTATTGCATGTCGTGGACAACCCGTTCGCGTCTGGAGCCTGGACATCGGAGATCTATGTGCCGAGCCTCCCGCAAATGCTGGAAAGCCTCTTGGGCGAGGCCAACAAGCGGCTGACCGCCATGAAATCGGTCGTCGCCGGCCAAGGCGTCGACGTCGAGACCAACGTCCTGACCGGCCAACCCGCTCACACGATCGTCGAACATGCCCACGGCGGCGGGTTCGATCTCATCGTGATGGGGACGCATGGCCGGACGGGGTTTTCGCACGCATTCGTAGGAAGCGTCGCCGAGAGGGTTGTTCGCAGGGCACCGTGCCCGGTGCTTACGGTGCGAGAGACGACCACACTCGAGGAAGAGGAGCGACCGGCGACCACAACGGCGGTTGCCTGATGCAATCTTCACCTCCACGTGCCACGCCCCTCGGCGTTGCTCGGGCGTCCTGAGCGACAGCCGAAGGACGGAGACACGGAGACGCAGAGGAATGCTTTTCGTTTAACTCCTAACTCCGTGTCTCTGTGCCTCCGTGGCCCGTCGAAGCGGTCAATCGATCGCGAAACAGTAGAACAGACCCGCGCCGCCGGTGCTGGCGAGGTCCTGTTGACTGCAGCCGCGCGACGCGTGCGCTGAATTCCATGAGCTGACGCCCGTCCCCTGGCCCTTGCGATCGTGGTGGCCGACCTGGGCGCGGCCGGCTCCGCTCGATGTCCAATTTCCACAGGTGAGATCGTCCCCAGCCCCGAACGCCGTGCCGTCGGACTGCGCTCCGGTGAGGATGTCGTGTACGTTCGGCACATCGCCGACGCCGTTCACCTGATCGAGCCGTTCGGTCACGGCGATTTCCTTGCTGAACGTGTTGTTGCGGTGTAGTTCCTCCAGGTTCGAGGCGACGAGCGTCCCCTCGGAGTTGTACCAAGGACCGTTTCCAATCCGATCGCGGGCGTTCACCGCAGGCCGAGTTGTGGTTGCCGGGATGCTCAGGTACGCGCGCCACGTGTGGTCACCCGACCCTTCGGCCTTTGCAAGCGCCTGGCAGTGCGCGTCGGCGCCCGCGAGCCCCCCGAGGTCGCCGCCTCTTCCGGTTCCCTTGCTCGCGACGAAGAACGTGGTCACGGATTTCTTGCCGCCCATCGCGCGCGATTCGGGAACGCGCTGCTGGCCGGCCGCGAAGGCCGCCACAGAGCCTGCGCAAAGGATGGCGAGCCAGACAAATCGCTTCTTCAATTGTCCCTCCCAATTCGGCGCGTAGGGCGGGCCTTCCGGACCCGCCGAGGCAGCCGGGTCCAAAAGGACCCGGTCTACGAAAGATTAACGGTCACGCACTTGCGCTGCGTGTAGCTGTCGAGCATGCCCTCGAGCGAGTACTCGCGGCCGATGCCGCTTTGCTTGTATCCGCCGTACGACTGGCCCGGAAACTGTCCCAGTCCCTGATTCACCTGCACCCACCCCGACTCGATCGCGTGAGCAGTGCGCAGCGCCTTCGACACGTCGCGTGTCCACACGTACGCCGCAAGACCATAGTGGCTGTCGTTGGCCATGCGCACGGCATCGGCCTCGTCTTCCCACGGGATGGCAACGAGCACCGGGCCGAAGATCTCCTCGCGTGCTATGCGCCACTCGTTGCGAACACCGGCAAACACGGTGGGCTCGACGAAGTAGCCCTGCGCGAGCGGTCCCTCGGCAGGCGGCATGCCACCGAGCACGACACGAACGTCCGGCTGTCGCAGGCCATCTTCGATGTACGAGCAGACGCGATCGAACTGCTTGCGGTTGATGATGGCGCCCATGTCGGTTGCTTCGTCCAGCGGGTCGCCGATTCTCAGTTTCGTGAGCTTCGCGGCAAGCTTGCCGAGGAACGAATCGAAAATCTCTCGGTGCAGAAAGAGCCGGGACCCCGCGGTGCACGACTGCCCCTGCCTGGTAAACCGCATCCCCGCAATGACGCCGTCGATCGTTCGGTCGTCGTTGGCATCGGCAAACACAACAGCCGGGCTCTTCCCGCCCAGTTCCAACGACACCGGCACGATTCGATCGGCCGCCGCCTGCATGATGAGCTTTCCCACCTCCGTCGAACCAGTGAACGACAGCTTCCGGACGACAGGGTGATGCGCAAGCGCGGCGCCTGCCTCCTCGCCGTAACCCGTAACGAGGTTCAAAACGCCCGCAGGCAGATGTTCGCCACAGATCTGCGCAACGCGCAGCAGTCCGAGTGGTGCGTCTTCGGCCGCTTTGAGCACCAAGGTGTTGCCCGCGGCAATCGACATCGCGATCTTCAAGGTCCCGAGCACGACCGGAGCGTTCCACGGCACGATCCCCCCAACCACACCAATCGGCTCGCGGCGCGTGTAGCAGAGCACGTGCTCGCCAAGCGGGACCGTTTCGCCTTTCACCTCGCTTGCGACGCCTCCGTAGTACCGGAACACGTCAACCGCACCCTTCGTCTCTGGACGCGCCTGCGTGCGAATGGCATTTCCCGTTTCGAGCGCGACGATGCGGGCGATTGATTCGACTTCGGCCTCCATCGCATCGGCAATTCGCAGCAGCAGCCGTCCGCGCTCGCGCGCCGGCACCTGGCGCCACGACTCGAAGGCGCGCGCCGCCGCGCGCACCGCACGCTCGACGTCGGCCTCGCCGCCACGGGGAACCTGTGCGACGACCGTGCGAGTGGCCGGACTCTCGATGTCGATCGTGCGTCCGTCCGCCGCCTCGACAGCCTGACCGTCGATCAGCATCAAGGAGCGTGAAATGTCAGTTCTGTCCGGGGGGATTCGTTGCGTTGCAATGGTCATGGGCACTCCAAGGCGCGATTTTAGCCTATGAGTCGGCGCACAACGACGAAGCTCACATGGTGGTGGACGCGTGGCTGACAACAAGAGGCACGGCCCGCGGAATGTGATGCCGCACCGACGCCAACGCTACGAGCACAACAGTCATCGTTGCCGCAAGCAGCGTGAAAAGCTGGGACGCGCCGCCGGACTCGAGCGCCCATGACCCCGCATACGGGCTCAGCACGCCGCCCATCCGGCCAAGCGCCACGGCTGTGCCCACACCGGTCGCGCGAATGCCGGTTGGATAGACGTGCGCCGCGAGCGCATACATCGTCACTTGAACGCCGTTGATCCAGCCGCCCGTCCACGCCAGCATGACGAGCACGACGAACGCTGACTGCGGCGCCAGCGGCATGACGGCCAACGCCGCCGCGCCCGCGACAGCCCCAGTAGACATGGCGAGCATCGCCGGCCTCGATCCGACGCGGCGGATCAACGCCGCGCCGATCAGCGCGCCGGCCACTCCCCCGAGATTGAACGCGGCCAGCCCGTTGCTGGCCACGCCGACGTCGAATCCGGCTCCAGCGAGCATCGACGGCACCCAGTTGACGCCGACGTACACCGTCAGCAGGCAGAAGAAGAACGATGCGCTGAGCGCCAGCGTGTCGCGCCGGAACTCGGGCCTGAGAAGCTCGCGCGGAGAGACTCGCGTGATGGATTTTTCGGTGGCGTCTACGAACGAGGCGCCTGGAGGCACCTCGTAGTGAAGCCGCCGCAGCAGCTGCGTGAGCTCTGGCCATTGCTGCGGGTGCCGTGCGAGATATCGCGGCGATTCAGGCAGTGTCTTCCACAATGCGAAGGCCAGCACGAGCGGCACCAGTCCCCCGGCCAAGAACAACGCCCTCCAGCCCAATTGCGGCAGGATCTGCGCCCCCACAAGCCCCGCAAGCGTGCCGCCTATCGGGATGCAGACGATGGTGAGCGTGACGGCGAAAGGTCGACGCCGCGCCGGGACGTATTCGGAGACGAGCGCGGCGCTGTTCGGCATGGCGCCACCCAGACCAAGCCCGATGAAGAACCGGAGCACGCCCAACGCAAAGACATCGTCGACGATCGGTGTGAACGCGGTGAGCGCGCCAAACGACCCGACGCTGGCGAGCAGAGCCTTGCGGCGGCCGACACGATCGCCGATGAAGCCGCCGATCGCGCCGCCCACCATCATGCCGACCATGCCACTTGCCAGGACCGGGGCAAAGGCGGCGCGCGGCAAATCCCACTCCCCCATCAGCGGGAGGACGGCAATGCCAATCAACTGGTTGTCGAAGCCGTCGAGGACAATCGTCAACGCCGTGGCGGCGACTATGAGCTTCTGATACCGGCTCCACTCCTGCGCATCGAGGAGTGAGCCAACGTCGAGGACTCTCATCGCCCGTTACTGTAACGCGCAAAGACGGTATTGAAAGATCTATGATGCTGCCTGCACCGGCAGAACAGCACGCCGGTTCCACCCACGGTGAGCCTTTACGACGTGGCTTGCGAAACCTGTCACCAGGAGGGACATGTGTATGCGGACCCTTCACGCGCGTTTGGTGGCGCCAGTTCTCATTTTCGGTGTGCTATCGAGCTTCGGCTGTGACGACAACGGTTCGGCGACGCGGCTGTTCAACGGTGGTAGCGGGCCTTCACCCCTTTCTTCCGCTCCCTTCGTTTCGCGCGGCGCCATGGTTGAGCCGGCAACCATCCAGGCGCAGCGCGCCCGAGACGCGATCTGTCCCACTCAACCACCCTTCTTTGCGCCGTTCAACGTTGTCTTCCACGGAGACGGACGGTCGAACCTGTTCCTGAGCAGTGTGCAGATGCAGTTCGTTGATCTCGCTGAAATTCGCTCCGGAGTGAGGACACTCGGCAGACCGGAGCTTGACGCCCGCTTCGGGTCGACGACGATTCCCGCGTTCGGCACGCGAGTATTTCCGTTCTCGTTTCCGTTCGGGTGTGTGGGCGGGCCGGGCGGCACGTTGACGGTGATTGTGCTCGCCGGCGATTCGGGCGGCCGCGAAAACAGGACGGTCACGCGACTGGCGATTCGTTGAGGGTGTCCCGTAAGTCTGATCCCAGAGTTCAGTTGTGTTGATACTGAATACGGAACACCGAGACACCGAGACACGCTAATGATTTGGCCTCGGTGCCTCGGCGGTCCGCAAGTGCGGACCGCTAGCCAGCACTGGCCGGGTCGGGTCGCGTAGCGACCCGACGTCGGTGTTTTGTCATCATCAAGTGAAATGAGTTCAGGCCTAGATCGGAGGTGGAGGCGGACTGGTGCTGCTCTTGCAGCATTCGGCCACACTATGCAGATTCGCCTCCGATCGATCGCTTTCTGTACCGCGTGTGTCGTTCTTACGCTCGGACTGCCCGTGTCCGCCCTCGCACAGGGGTTCGTGAGCCCTCTCATCGGCTATGACTTCGGCGGTGATTCCGGGTGCCCGGACATCACCGGCTGTGAGGAGAAGAAGCTGAATGTGGGCGTCGGCCTTGGCACGATGGGCTCGATCCTCGGCTTCGAGCTCGATATCTCGTATGCCAGAGACTTCTTCGGCACGGGGCCGGGCTACTCGTCGAGCGTGCTGACCATCATGGGCGACGTGCTGCTCGGGCCGCAGATAGGGCCCGTGCGTCCTTATGGGACCGCCGGCCTGGGTCTGATCAAGAGCCACATCGACCTCAGCTCAGCGGCGCTGATCGAGCCCGATAACAATCATTTCGGCTGGAACATCGGCGGCGGCCTGATGATCTTCCTGGCCGAGCACGTCGGCGTGCGCGGCGACCTCCGGCACTTTCACGCGTTCCAGGATCTCGAGGTTCTCGGCGTGCCGCTCGGGAACACCAAGCTCGATTTCGGCCGCGCCAGCGCAGCGCTCGTCTTCAGATTCTGAGTGCGACCGATCGGCACGCCTCGACCGCGACGTCAACCGTTTGCCGTCGCGGACGGCCGTCACGCAGGCCCTCACCTTGCACGTCTTTCAGGTGGAAGAGTTCCCTGAAGGGAGGGCTACATGAGCATTCGCCACGCGCACAGTGTGATCGGCGCGGCTCTGCTGTCATGCGCTGCGGTCGCGTTCGCGCACACAATCGAAGCTACACCGGCTGACGCCTTGGGCTTGTCGCAGCATTCGGACGACACGCCCATTACGCTCGTCGGTTGCATCCAACGTGAGAAGGACTACCGTCGTCAGCACGATATCGATGGGGGCCTTTGGGGCCAGGGCGATGAGTACGTGATGATCGACGCACGGGCGGGCTCGGTCAGCGCACTGTCGCAGTCCGAGGCCGACTGCGCAACGTTGGGCAACGGTCGGGCCTTTGAACTGAGCGGTGATGCCGAGGATGACCTCGCGCCGTTCGTGGGCCGCCGGATCGAGATCAGCGGCATGCTCAAGGATGCCGACACCGAGACCGTGGTGGGCACATCGGGAACAGTCGAGACCAGGCCGACCGGCGGGTTGAACCTGACGGGAGGAGATCTGAAACTGTTCGAGGTGAACGTCGAGTCGTTCCGGGAGCTTCCGATCGCAGCCGAGCCGCAACCGGTCGAGGCATACCCCTCGGCACCCCCGGTGACAGAAGCGCCGGCCGAGGCGCCAGCAGCTGCCCCGGAGCCGGAGGCGCAACAGGAACCGGCGCCGGTCGTCCGCGAACAACTGCCGCGCACCGCGAGTCCGATTGCGCTCGCTGGACTGCTCGGGCTGCTCTCGCTTGGCGGGGCACTCGGCCTGCGCACTTGGCGGAAACGGTAAACGCAAGCAGATCCCGATTACCAACTCCCAACTCCCAAGCTGTTTGGGGGTTGGGCGTTTCACATTGCAGATTTCAGATTGGTCGATTGCCGACTCTTGCCGATTGATGATTCTCGAATGAGGACTTGAGTGTCGATCGATCGAGAACTCGCACACTCGACAAACCGATCGAGAGTCGATTCAACGCCCCCTGCGCGCGGTCTCGACGCCTGAGAGATTCGACTGGGCGCCCTCGACGAGCATCGAGCAGATGGCAGCGCCCTGCTCGGCCGTGAAGTACCTTACGGATTTCGACCACACATCCGCCTTGACGCTCATGATGCCAGTCGCCGAATGACTATCGCCGGGCAACAGGACGTGCCCCACTTCGTGCGCCATGACCAGACCGAGCACTCGTACGTAGTCCTGAGCGTGCTCGAAGGCAACCGGCGGAATCCGATGGAAGAAGACGTAGACGCTGCGTGACGGTCGATTGGCCTGACCGAGCACGTTGTCCTTGATCCGCTCTTTGGAGATCTTGCGTTCCGCCATCGTGCGCGACAGCAGCCGCACGTGCACGCGCAGGCCTCGCGGATCCTGGAGCGGCACCTCCCCGTGCA
>DATCJA010000076.1:0-2084 GCA_036507475.1 Vicinamibacterales bacterium | reverse complement strand
GGCAACCGGGTCAACTTCAAGAACACGATCATCATCATGACGTCGAACATCGGCGCGCGCTTCATCCAGAAGAAGGCGTCGCTCGGCTTCCAGGCGAGCGACGCGGGCGCGATCGACAAGAACGTCACCGACATGGTGCTCTGCGAGGTGAAGCGCACCTTCAACCCCGAGTTCATCAACCGCATCGACGAGATCATCGTCTTCGAGGCGCTGACCGACGACGACCTGCGGCGGATCATGGCGCTGCTCGTCGAGCAGTTGAATGCGAACCTGACCGACCGCCGGATGAAGATTCACCTCGCGCCCGACGTCGTCGACTGGATCATCGACGTCACGTGCAAGGACCGCTCGTACGGCGCCCGGCCGCTCCGCCGCGCCATCCAGCGCTACGTCGAGGACCCCCTGTCCGAAGAGCTGATCCGCGGCAACCTGCGGGACGGCGAGGTCGAGGTCTTTCTCGAAGGCGGGCAGCTGTCCTACCGTCCGGCCGGCGAACTCACCGGGGGCCGCAGGCTCTCGTAAAACCGGCCATCAGCTGGCCCCCAGCGTCTAAGATCCTGTAAACTAAGGCGTTTCTACAGGATCTTGGAAATCATGACCAAGTACACCGCGCGCATTCTGGCCTTCGCGGCCCTGCTGGGCGGGTCTGCGTCGAGCGTGTTCGCTCAGGCATCCACCCCCTCACAGACGCCTACGATCTGCGGCGCGGCCGTGCCGCCGCCGGCCAACCTGCCGCCGGCCGGCTCCGGCCCGGTCATCTATTTCATCGCGCCCTGCTTCCCGACGCAGGGCAATGTCTCGACCGTCGAGCCGCAGACCTACCTGTTTTACATGGAGCTCGCGAAGCGGCCCAGCCAGCCGTCGCAGAACATCTGGACGCCGTACGACGAGACGACCGAGCAGACGATGATCGCCGACCACAAGCGGCTGTGGGCGACGGGCTTTCTGAGCGATCTTTCCATCGAGACGGCCGACTACACCTTCTCCAACGGCGTGATCGGCAAGCTGATCACCTACAACATGGAGGAGCGCGAGCGCGTCAAGATCGTCACGTACGAAGGCATCAAGCCGATCGGCGACCGCGCGAAGGTGGATGAGCAGCTCCGCGCGCGCACCATCGAGCTGCGCCTCGACTCGTTCCTCGACAACGGGACGATCCGCCGGGTCGAGACCGTCCTCCGCGAGATGATGGCGGAGAAGGGGTTCACCAACGCCGAGGTCACGCACACCGTGACGGCGGTCGCCGGGGGGCCCAAGCTGGTGAACGTCACGTTCAACGTGACTGAAGGCCCCAAGATCAAGATTCGGAACGTCGAGTTCCTCGGCAACGTCGAGAAGAGCGACGGCACGCTGCGCCGCAAGATGAAGGACAACAAGGCGCCGAACCCCTTCTGGGGCTGGATCACCCGCGGCGGCACCTACCAGGAAGCGAAGTTCGAGACCGACGCCGATCTCATCCAGGCGTACTACCGCAACGAAGGCTACGTGCAGGCGCAGATCGGGCAGCCCGAGATCAAGGTCCTCGAGACGTCCAGAGACGGGAAGACGCGGTGGATCCAGCTGCGTATTCCGGTCACCGAAGGACAGCGGCATCGTGTGGGGTCCTTCTCCATCGATGGCAACACGGTGGTGAGGAGCGAGGCGCTGGCGCCGCTCTTCAAGGTCAAGGTCGGCGACTGGTACAACGAGAAGGACGTTCGCGACGGCCTGATCAAGGCGCGCGAAATCTACGGCGCCGGCGGCTACATGGAGTTCACCGGTTTTCCGGATCTGACCTTCCCGGACGCGGCAAACGCGGCGGTGCCCGAGGCGCTCCTGGCCGTGCCGGAAGCCGGGCAGGCGCCCACCGTCGACGTGACGATGCGGCTGCAGGAAGGCAAGCAGTACCTCGTCAACCGGATCACCTTCGTCGGGAACACGACGACGCGCGACAACGTCATCCGGCGCGAGATGCGCCTGGTCGAGGGGTCGGTCTTCAACACCGAGGCGCTGAAATACAGCGTGCGCCGCCTGAACCAGCTCGGGTACTTCGAGCAGATCAACGAGCAGGACCAGAACGCCCAGAAAGTCGAAAAGACGCCGGG
>DATCJA010000075.1:0-2146 GCA_036507475.1 Vicinamibacterales bacterium | reverse complement strand
ATCGGAAATCGTCTGTTGCACAAAACGCAGACAAGATTTGGTATCGTATGTTCGGGCGTCACTTTGAGATTACATCCGTCAATCGTCTGTTTCGTCTGTACAGCGATCGGGGCGAAATCCGAAATTCGGATGACAGCGCGAGAAATGTAGCGTTTAAGGTGGATACCTTCTTGAGATTCTTGAGCGTCGATTTCGCATGTGGCGGGTCCGGCGTGAGGTTGGAGGATCTCGGAGCGGCGTAGCGGTGTGAAATGGCACTCGGAAGCGTTGATTGGGACGAGCATTTCGAGTTTGAGATACACGGCCCCCTTACCCCCAACGCCGCCGCAACCCACTTCGTTCCGCATTTGTCAGTTGAGCAGGTGAGGACGCGGGGCCAGTCGCAAGTACGAGGAGCGACCGTGACGGCCGAAGCGGCCAGGGACGATGAGCAGCGCGCGGCGGATCCACGGCGCGCGCCAGGCGGAAAGCGCTGGCGCCACTGCGAGCACGTAGCGGCGCAAGAGATTGTGGGTGAGCAGTTTGAGCAGGAGTGCGGCGTGATTGGCCTGGAAGTCGGCGGACGGGACCTTGCCGATCCCCCAGGCGCCCTTGAGGTCGGCGATGAGCGGCTCGATGCCGGCGCGGCCGTCGTAGCCGTGGGCGAGGTCATCGGCGGCGCTGTCCATGTCGTTGGTGAGGAAGGCCTGCGCGGTCCACTCGGCGTCTTCCCACAAGTACAGCTGCTTGCCGGTGTCGCGTTCCAGCGAGCGAACGGCGATCACCCGCACGACGAGTCCGCGCGTGTTCCACTCGCCGCGCGTGAAGTCCACCTCGGCGACTTGGCGCGTGGGCTTTCCATCGGCGTCGACGTCGACGGTCTGCCAGCAGCCGCGCGGCACGCGGTGGATGGCGGTGCAGAGATCTGCCGTCGTCCTCGCCTTGATCAGAAAATGCGCTTTTTTCCGGTCGATCGTGCGCATCACGGCCGTGCAATCCCCAGCCCCGTCGATGCGCACGCGGATCAGCGTGTTGGGTCCGGTGGCCTCGCGCAGGCGGTCGAGCCAGGCCCCCACCGTCGGCGCATCGGCATCTCCGAACGAGGTATCGCCGGGCCGCAGCTTCGCGCCCACGACCGTGTCCGTCTCCGCGCAGCGGGCCAAAATCGGGTGGTAGCTCGGGCGACCTTGATACCTGGGGTTGTATCCGGGCAGCGCACCCTCGTGCGTGCCGAAGATGGGCTCGACCGTGGTGTCCACGTCCATGTGGACCACCGGCCGCCGTTTGGCGCGCACAGGATGAAGGCCGTGCGTCGCCAGGATCTTTTCGAGCGCGGTGATCGCGGGCTCGTCGAAACGTCGCAAGTCCCGGTAGATCGTGTCGAGGCTGGGCACGACTCCGCCAGCCAGGTGCACAAACAGTGGGTCGGCCGACAGCGATTCGACGCCGAAGACCCGATGCTCGCCGACCGCGGTTGCATCCATGAGCAAGCGCATCTGCGCTTCCATCGGGTAAACAACCGCGTGACCGGACTTCAGGCGCCAGAATTCGTCGCGGAATACCTGATCGACCCCCACATCGCGGATGAACGATCCGAACTGGGCCAAACCGCCGTAACCGGTCAATCCGGGATCCGCGCTTCCGATGTGCACGTTGCGTGGGTCCGCGCGGCGAATTCGACAAAAGCGAAGGTGGCCATCTCCGCGCTTGCCTCCAAGCGAATCTCGTCGCACCTTCTTGGTGCTCGGCGTGGGCGTTTGTGTATCCATGAGAAGAACACCAATGCTCGCGCCGAGCCGCTTTTTCAAGAACGATTCGCACTCTTTTTCACGCCCTCACGCCCGTCGCGTAAAAACAGGCGCGAAACCCAGGCTCATGGGACAAGGTTGTGGAATGCCGGGGCCGAACATCGCGCACTATCGGTCTGCCTTCAAATGCGGTTGCTTGCCGCCCAGGCGGTAGGCCGTGGACGGACGACTTCATGTTCCAGCTCACGTTGGAGGAGGTGCAACGTTCAAGATCACAATCTGTGATCTTAAACGCGGAAGTTGCCGATATTGCGTCTGTTTCATCAAGGCGGATCCGTGGTCGCGGCCAGAACATCAGGTACCTGCCCTTCGCGTTCACCGAACAGGGCGTCGCCATGCTGTCGACGGTCTTGCGGAGC
>DATCJA010000074.1:0-73761 GCA_036507475.1 Vicinamibacterales bacterium | reverse complement strand
CAACGCCCTGCTCTTTTCGCTCGCGTTTGCCGTGATGCTGTTCTCGAGCCTCACGCCGTACATCACCGTGGGCGCGTTCATCATGGCCATGATGCTGCTCTCGGCATTCTTCACGTTGTTCTACCTGCCTGCGTTCATCGTGCTCTTTGCCCGGCGTGACCGCACCGCCGAGCACGCCCCTGCGCGCGCGGGCACGGTGAACCCCTTGGCTGGAGATGGGAGGACCTAATGCGAGTTCGCCTGGTACTGTTCTGCATCGGGCTCGTGCTGACCTGGCCCGCGCTTCCTGGAGGACCCCGTCGCCTGGTCGCGCAGGCGCCCACTGGTGCCGACGATATCGTCGCCCGGGTCCAGCAGGCCTTCTACGCTCCCGGCAAAGACATGAAGGCCCGCGTGACGATGACGCTCCTCTCGGCCGGGGGAGACAAACGCCTCCGCGACCTGACGATGTTACGCCGCACCGGGACAGGCGGTGAGCAGCAGTATTTCATCTACTTTCATCAGCCCGGCGACGTCCGCGGGATGACGTTCCTGGTCCTTAAGTATCCCCGACGAGACGACGACCGGTGGCTCTTCATGCCGGCCCTGAATCTCGTGCGCCGGCTCGCGGCGCGTGACAGCGCGCAGAGCTTCGTTGGGTCCGACTTCACCTATGAACATGTCTCTGGGCGCGACCTCGAGTCCGACCGACACACGCTGCGGGGCGAGGAACAGCGGCGTGGGAAGGCCTGCTACGTCGTCGAGAGCCAGGCCCAAGGGGCGGCCGAGTACAGCCGGAAGGTGGCGTGGATCGACAAGGCGACGTGGCTGCCCGTCGAAGAGGAGTACTACGACGTCCGGGGCGAGCTCTTCAAAGTGTTTACCGCCGAGGAGGTCCGTGACGTCAGCGGCCACCCCACGATCACGAAGCGCACCATGAAGAACGTCAAGACCGGCCACCGCACCGACGTCGTGTTTGCGGACGTGGCCTACGACGTCGGGATCGACGCCGAGATCTTCTCCGAGCGCTATCTGCGAGAACCGCCGCGGCGCTGGATTCAGTGAGGGCCCGTTGCGATCAATGAGACTTCTTGCACTCGCCTTCGGGCTGACACTGGCGTTGCCCCACACGGCGCAGGCGCAGGCGAGCGTTCACGGGTTTGCGCAAGTCAACTCCACCTTCCGGGCAACGGGAGCGGACTGTCCACCGGAAATGGCCTGCGATGTCATGCGGGGCGAGGAGCGCGTGCAGCTCAAACTCGAGCTGTCGGCGCCGGATGGACGGGCGGGCGCGCTGGCCCGCCTGGATCTGTTTCACGACACGATCGGTGATGACCTGGGCGTCGATCTCCGCGAGGCCTATGTCGATGTGGGCGGGCGACGGATCGCGGCTCGTCTCGGCCGGCAAGTCGTCACCTGGGGGCTTGGCGATCTCGTGTTTATCAACGACGTGTTCCCGAAAGACTGGGTGGCGTTCCTCACCGGCGCGCCGCTGGAGTATCTCAAGTTCGGAAGCGACGCCGCCAAGGTGGGGGCCTATGCCGGCGCTCTTGGTGCCGAAGCGATCATCAGCCCGGTGTTCGCCCCTGACCGCGCGCCGGGTCCCGATCGGCTCTTCTTCTTCGACCCGATGCCGTCAGTCACGGACCGCGTCACGGAGCGGCCGGGCACCGACTTCGACGACATGCAACTGGCCGGGCGCGTCTACGCGCGCCTCGGCCGCTATGAAGTGGCGAGCTACGTCTCGAAGGGGTTCTTCGGCATGCCCGCTCCCCAGCCGCATTACGAGGTGCCGACACGCCTGGTGTTTTCGTATCCGCGTCTCAATACCTACGGCGGTAGCCTGCAGGGGCCGCTGCGAGCCGGCGTGTTCTCGCTGGAGGGCGGCTACTACGATTCCCGTGACGATGAGTCAGGACGTGACCCGACCGTGGAGAACTCCCAGACGCGCTGGCTCGCGGCCTACCAGTTTCAGCCGCAGGAGGATCTCACGCTCGCCTTCCAGTACTACGGAGAGCTCATGCGGCAGCACGACGCCTACCTGCGGACGCTGCCGTCAGGCCTGCCGGCGCGCGACCAACTCCGTCAAGTTACCAGTCTCCGCATCACGCAACTGCGACGGAACCAGACGCTGCGCTTGAACCTGTTCGTCATGGGGAGCCCGACCGACCGCGATGCCTACGTGAACCCGTCGGTCCGCTACAACGTGACCGACGAGCTGTGGCTCGAAACCGGCGTCAATGTTTTTTGGGGGCAGGAGCGTCACACATTCTTCGGCCAGTTTGAGCAGAACAGCGGCGTGTTTCTGGTAGCCCGCTACGAGTTTTGATGGGAACTGATCGCGCATGATGGATCAGACAGCCTCTGCGATCGGACTGGTTCTTCTCGTCGCGCTGCTGTTTGTGATCGAGCGGCGCGCGGCCCTGCGGCGGAGCAATCGACCGTTGCTGGGTCGCCTGATCGTGAATGTTGGTATGTCGGTACTGACATTCGCGGTCGCCATGATGCTGGTGCGCCCAACCGCACTCGCGGTGGTGCAGTGGGCCACAGACAAGCCCTTTGGCCTGCTTCATATCGTGCCGATGCCAGTCGCCGCTCAGTTCGTCGTGGCGTTTCTCCTGATGGACCTGACGTTTTATTGGTGGCACGTGGCCAACCACCGGATTCCGTTTCTCTGGCGATTTCACAACGTGCATCACATCGACCCCGATCTGGACGTCTCGACCGCGTTCCGATTTCATTTCGGCGAGGTGGCGCTCTCGGCTGGGTTCCGGGTGGTGCAGGTCAGCGCGATTGGCCTGTCTGCGTGGATGTTTGCGATCTACGAGCTCGTCTTTCAGGCCAACACCGCGTTTCACCATAGCAACGTCCGCCTGCCAATCCGAATCGAGCGGCTGCTGAACCTGATGCTCGTCACGCCCCGCATGCACGGCATCCATCACTCCCAGGTGCGTGACGAAACGAATTCCAACTACTCGGTGGTCTTCTCCTGGTGGGACAGGCTCCACCGGACCCTTGGACTGAACATTCCGCAATCGGACCTCGTCATCGGGGTTCCGGGCTACGCAGACCGAGCGGACAACAGGCTTTGGAACGATCTGCTGCTGCCATTCCGGAGCCAGAGGGATTACTGGCGCCGGAGGGACGGTGCGCCTGTCGAGCGTGAACGCGCAGCTCTGTCGGGGAGGCGATCGTGGTTGGCCGAGTAGCGTACGGCCGGGACGAGAGGATGACCGAACAAGCCCCTGGTGTTCCGATCGAATGGGCGAGGAGGCGAATGTGACGCAGGCTCGGACGATCGTGATCCTCGGCGGGGGCGTGGGCGGGGTCGTCGCGGCCCGCGAGCTCCGGCGCCGGCTCCCTCGGCCTCATCGCATCGTGCTGATCGATCGGGAGCGGGAGCATCTCTTTGCCCCATCGCTCCTCTGGCTGATGGTCGGCCAGCGGAAGGCGACCTCCATTCGGCGACCGCTCAGCCGGCTCGAAGGGAAGGGGATCGAGGTCCGGATCGGCGAAGTGGAACACATCGATCCGGCGGCACGTCGCGTGACGCTCGCCGGTGGCGAGGGGCTGGACGCCGATTACCTCGTCGTGTCGCTAGGCGCCGAGCTCAACGCGGCAGCGATTCCCGGACTGGTGGACGCAGGCCACAACTTCTACACGTTGCCGGGCGCGGAAGCGTTCCGGGACGCGCTGCGCACGCTGCGCGCCGGCCGCATCGTCGTGCTGACCGCCGCGCCCGCCTACAAGTGCCCGGCCGCTCCCTATGAAGCGGCCATGCTCATCGAGGCCTTCTGTCGCAAGCGCGGTCTTCGGGGCGCCGTGCAGATCGATGTGTATGCGGCGGAGCCTGCGCCCATGGGCGTGGCCGGTCCCGAGGTATCGGCTGCGGTGAAACAGTTGCTGGCGGCCAAGGGCATTTCATACCACCCCGAGCACCAGGTGACGGCGGTTGACGATTCGAACAGACGACTCACGTTCGCCAACGGCGCGATTGCCGAATTCGATCTGCTGGCGTACGTCCCGCCGCATCGCCCGCCGCGCGTGGTCCGGGACAGCGGCCTCGTCGCCGAGAGCGGCTGGGTGTCGGTCGATCGTCACACACTCGAGACGCGATTCCCTGGTGTCTACGCGATCGGAGACGTCGTCGCCATTCCCCTGACGCTCGGCAAGCCCCTGCCGAAGGCGGGTGTCTTTGCGCACGCCGAAGCCGAGATCGTCGCGAAGAACATTGCGCGCGCCATCACGGGCCAGGGCACGCCCCAGCGCTTCAACGGGTACGGCGAGTGCTTCATCGAGATCGGCGACGGGAAGGCCGGTTGGGGCGGCGGCAATTTCTACGCGGAACCCAAACCCGAGGTGACACTTCGGATGCCAAGCTGGCGCTGGCACGTCGGCAAGGTACTGTTCGAAAAATCTTGGCTGTACACCAAGTTATAACGGTCGACCACACGTGGACCGATGGGCCATCCTCCGTGAGCGCAGACGACGGCTACTTATGGCCTCGAGATTCGAATCGTTGATGACGGTGATACGACAGGTTCAGGGAGGAGTGAGGATGGACAGCACAACGCGAGCTCTCTTGGTCGCGCTCGGCATCCTTCTGGTTGTGGCGCTGGGCTTTTCGGCATTGATGGGTGGCGTCATGGGCCCGGGCATAGCGGGCCAAGGCCCAGTAGGGCCGACCATGATGCCCGGGCACGGATGGATGTGGGGACTGCGCATGGGTCTCGGTGGCTTGGTGATGCTGACGTTCTGGGGCGCCCTGATCGTGGGGATCGTCCTCTTGGTTCGCTCGATGGGAGTCGGTGGTGGTTCTCCGTCGCACAGCACGCCGCTCGACACGCTCAAGCGGCGTTACGCGGCCGGCGAGATCACGCGCGAACAGTACGAACTGATGCGCAAGGACCTCGAACGGTAGGAGGCCCGCGAATCGGCGGCCGACGATATCCGGGAGCCCGTAGAGACTGCGCCAGAGGTTCCAATGGATCGATGACTTGCTGGCGCCGTAGTGGGCGGTTAGGGACGCCGTTCTGATCGTCTGGCTGTTGCCAGGGCCTCCCGTGAAGTTCCGACGCGAGGTGACGAGGCCAAAAACAGATCCTCAAACGCGGCACGCGCGAGGCGAACTCGATCGCGACGAGTGCCACCCGACTGAAAGCACCTTCAGACGACGAGGACACAGCGGCGCCGCTCGAGAATTGGGGCGGCTCCGCGCGGCAGAGAAACGCCGCTAGCAAAGGAAGTTCGCCATGGCTACGCCACGACCGAAAATCAACTGAGGAACGCCGCACGACCTCGTCCCGCTTCGCGCCTCAAAGATTCGGTTAATCAGGACACAATGGGCTTCTACCAGCAGCGCATCCTGCCGTATCTCGTACACGCATCGATGCGTCAGGAGACCTTTGCCTCTTACCGTCGGCGGCTGCTCTCAGCCGCGGAAGGGCGCGTCCTCGAGATTGGCGTCGGCTCCGGACTCAACCTTCCGTTCTACGCTGACACGACGACGCAGTTGATTGGGCTCGACCCTGTGCCCAGGCTGCTGGCGATGGCCCACGCGGCCAAAGACGGAGCGCGGTTCACCGTCGAGCTGTTGGAGGGTTCAGCGGAGGCGATTCCGCTCGAACCACAAAGCGTCGATACTGTGGTGACGACATGGACCCTCTGCTCGATCCCTGATGTGGTCCGCGCGCTTGAGGAGGTCCGGCGCGTCCTCAAGCCATCCGGGCGCCTGCTCTTCGTCGAACACGGTCTCTCACCGGACGCAAGCGTCAGGCGCTGGCAGGATCGCCTCACGCCACTCTGGAAGAGGGTTGGCGGGGGCTGCCACTTGAACCGTCCGATTCCCGAGCTCATTGAGGCGTCAGGCCTGCATGTCGAGCGGGTTGAAACGGGCTACATGAAGGGTCCGAAGCCGATGACATTCATGTACGAAGGATGCGCACGTCCGACGTAGTCGATGGATGCACCCTGACCGGTTTATGGCGATTTCAACGCCAAGGCGATTGTGAGTGCAATGGCGAAGGCGAGCAGGTTCGCGATACCGAACACCGCCACCTCCCGCGACCCTTCGCGACGCCCAAAACGCCGAGGAGCTGCGATCGAGGTGTGCGTAACAGCGGAGACGCAATGGGCCAGACAGCATGGACTCGTTACTTGGTGAGTTGTGGCCTGCTCACGTTGCCTATTCTCGTGTGGAATGTCGCGCGCACCGGTCACCTGCCCCCGCTCCTCTCCTCCTCCGCGTTCAATCGCGACATTCCGCCATTCCTGCTGGATAGTGAGAATGCCCTGCGCATCGGGGTGACGGTCCTGCCGTTTCTGATGCCGCTGAACGTGACGACCGCGTTACAGCGTCGAGGTTTGAGGCTGTTCGTCGCGGGCGGCCTGCTCTACGCGTTGCGACGAGCCATACGGCCCCCAGGCCGCACGCAAAACGCGACGGGGCGCCGCGCCGCGGGAGCGGCGACGTCCCGGTCACGAAGCGAATCCCGTAGTTGTAGATCAGATCGAACGGGTGTACGGGGAACAGTGCTGCGAGAGATGCAATCGGCACCAACAGCAATAGAATCATCGGCGAGGCCATGGCGGTGCCCACGCCGGCCATGACAGCGCACAGAGCGAAGGCCAGCCGTAGCCAGGGAGCGACCTGCGCGAGCGCCCTCTCATCTACGCGCTCAAACCCCTGGATGTCGAGGCGGCGGCACGTTGTATTTGTTAGCGCGCTGCTCATACGAACTCCTCCCGCGCCTGCTTATCTTAGCCGTACGTATTGGTCTGCGTGTCCATCCCGCGCGCTCCTCGCTCCGCTCGTCGCCTGGCGCGGTCCGTACAGTACGCACGCCTCGATCGATCGAGCACAGCGTCCGCCCTCATTCAGCATCGATCTATCTGGCGTCTGGCACGTGCAGTCTGAATCCCTCGAGGAGAAGCGTCGACTGTTCGGGCTACGAAGTTGACCTGCCGGGATGCCATCTGGCACAATTGTTACGCCATCTGACTGGAGGTCCCCATGCCCACAGCGCTCACAGAGTCCCCCGAGGCCTCATCCGCGAGATCGTCTGTGCAGCTCGCGACGGAGCTGTTAGGCGGGCGACGCGTGCTGCATCGGCAGGTGGCGACCGAAGAGGACGCACACGAGTTGGTTCTCCGCGGCATTCCGGCCGAGGCGATGGCCAAGCTCTTTGCGGCCGTGTTGAGCCTGTCCTCAAACGTCCTGCTGGCCACGATTGGTGTCAGCGAGCGGTCGTTCGCCCGACGCAAGGCCGCGCCCAAGACCCGCTTGCCGGTCGATGAAAGCGAGCGCCTCTGGCGCTTCGCCGAAGTGCTTGCGCACGCCACGCGCGTGTTTGGCTCGCAGGCCGAGGCCGAGCAGTGGCTGGACCGCCCGGCGATCGGCTTGGATCACCGCAAGCCGATCGACCTGCTGCGCACGCATCCCGGGACACGCCTGGTCAGTGAGTACTTGACGCGCATCGAGCACGGCGTCTACACATGATGCCCCTGCCGTGGGTGGCCGAGTCGCCGCTGGCCTGGCGACTGGACCTCCAACCCCACGGTTCGACGTGGGACAGCGGGATTGGATCCGCGAAAGCGGGCGGACGCTGGAATCCCGTGGGCTACCCCGTCGTCTACTGCTCGGCCGATCCGGCGACGGCCATATTGGAGGTAGCGGTCCACAAGGGCTTCGCGGTCCTCGACACCGCCCCCCATGTCCTGACGCGTGCGCGCATCCTCGAGGTCACGGACGTGCATGTCGTGATACCCGAGGACGTGCCCAATGTGGGATGGCTGCGGCCAGGGTCGCCGAGCCGCGGGCAGCAAGCCTTCGGACGCGCGCTACTCGAACAGCATCTGTTCGTCGTCATGCCAAGTACGGTCACCCAGGAGAGCTGGAACCTGCTGTTCAATCCCACTCGCGCGGCCGGACGATACGAGCTGGAGACTCAGAAGCGATTCGCGCTCGATACACGCCTCCATCCGCCCGCACGATAACGCGTGGTTCCAGTCCGATATGTGTGACGCCACAGCGCTGATGGGATTCTGAACAACGACGAACTTACCTGCTGCGATGCGTCGTCCGCAGGCGTCTCCTCCGCACCGGGTAGAGGTTCTCCGGACCTCGTGACGTAGCTTCAGTCCAAAAGCATGATGGGTGGCCGTCTCGCAGTTGTCAATCGAGCAGAGAATTGACGAGGACTTGATCACCGTACAGCCAGATGCCATTGCCAAGCGCGGCGAACGATCTGGAGCACGCACGCCGCGATGCGGGTGAATGATCATGGTCCGATAAGCCGGTCCTTCCTATCGCCTGGAGTGATCCCCGGCCTCACTGGCCGGTGCTCAGTCCAGAGCCGGCACGCCGCTCACATGACAAAGCAGGTCTACCCTTGGCGACTGGAACGATCGTTATCTATCCATCGCTGAGGCAAGCGACAACCCAAGTCAAGAGCCCGGCTTCGTCCGCCAGGCGCTCCACGGCGAGACCTGAACTACGGCGTCGTCTCTGCCCGTCTCTCGAAATCACCTAGCGCCCAGCCGTCGTATCGCAATGAGCGTGTCTGTCCGGCGTGGCCCCTCATGTCAATTACCTGCCTCCTGGCTCGGCCGCTCTCGCGTTGCGCCTTCTGGGCCGCTCGCCGCAGCAGGCGTTTGTCCAACGATGTCCCCGGACAGCAGACCGGCAATTGCCCCGAGGCACGGCGCGAGGCTGCAGGGCTTGCGCGCGTGCCCCGCGATTGAGGGGGTTGCTCGAGGCGCATGCGGGCAACGGCGAACAGGCCCCTTTGCGGAAGCAGGAGATCGCCAACGGACGCCTGGTTGGCCAAGGGTCCCGTCGGACCGACACTCACGCCATCGACGACGGCGTGGCTTGATTCGATCAACCACAACCGCCGGGGGTTGTGGTTGAACCGATGCCCGTTCGGAGTCAGTCCCGTGAGATTCAGCCGACCCGTGCCCAGCGTCGCCTTCGCGGCGACGCCCATGACGCGAAGGACGGCGGGCACCTGCCACACGCGATCGGCGATCACTCCCGCGATGGTGTTGAGCAGCTGCGTCCTGAGTGACGTGCCGAGAGCGACGTGCCATTCAATGGCGGTGCCGACGACGACACGGAACCGCATGGAGTCCAATCGACATCGCGTGGGTTGCTGGACGTTCTATTCGACGGTGACGCCAGACCTGTCGTGTGCGCGGTATTTCGGTGGCCAGGTCGAACGCAACGTCGTCACCCCCCGATGGATTCCGATGCCACACGGAGGTGTAGCCGGGTCCAATTGGGGACGCCGAGAACCGCCGGAGCGCGAGGACGTGGCCCGACAGGAAGGGCAACCCGATGATCGCGTATACGCCGAGGTCACCAACGCGAACAGCAGATGCGTCACGGTCATCGTCGGCGTGCTCCAGAACGTGCACAACCATCCGACGTACAGCGGGTGGCGCACGATTCGGTAGAGGATGGGGGTCACGAACTGCAGCGGTCTCTGCGGCTGACCGCGAAAGTGCAGCCAGACCTGCCGCAGGCCGAACAGGTCGAAATGGTTGATCACGAACGTCGTCACCAAGACCAGCAGCCAACCGAAAGCAAAGCCGCCATAGAGCAGCGCGCGACCGATCTCGTTCTGGACATTCCAGATCTCGCCGCCGACAGGCCTCCAATGCGAGAACAGCAGGAGGAGCGCCAGACTGCTTGCGAGGACGTAGGTGCTCCTCTCTGCAGCGGCCGGTACGACGTGTGTCAGCAGGCGTTTGAAGCCCTGACGCGCCATGATGCTGTGCTGGAGCGCGAAGAGCGACAGCAACCCCAGGTCGATCGCGAGTGCGGTCGGCCAGGGATCGGTCGCGCCGGAGTCCAGCGATTTCGGCACGCCGAAGTTGCCAAGGAAGCCGATGGCGTAGAGGAAGGTCAACACGAAGCTCGCGTAGCTCACGGTGCAGTAGGCCAGTGTCAGAATTCGGGTCATGGCGTCTCAGCTCCTTCGTAAAGGCGGTGCTCTGTGCAACGCGGGGTGACACCAGCGATCCTGCGGTCCCTCTTACGGGCTGACCATGCCCGCGCGGTTGAAGTTCTTGCCCGTTAGTCCGGCGGGGCTAGAATGCTTTGCGCAGGCGCCACGAAACCTTGCTGGGCGTCCGGAGGAAGATGGACGCGTTCTCGGAGGTCCTGAGCGGCGTTCGGTTGAAGGAGGCGATGTTCTTCAGCGCGGAGTTCTCAGCCCCGTGGGGACTCTCGACGCCCCACTCTCGCGCCCTGGCGTCAGCGCTGGCGCCCGGCGCGCCGCACTTCGTGATCTATCACTTCGTCGTGGACGGCTCAGCGCGGGCATGTGTCGAAGGCGGGCCTGATGTCGAGCTGTCGCCAGGCGACATCGTGGTGTTTCCGCACGGGGATCCGCACTACTTGAGCGGCGGCTCTGGAGCGAACCAGGTTGAGAGCGCTGCCAGTATTCCGGAAGATCGCGACACGGGACCTTTCGCCGATGCACGCCGGCGACGGTGGGGCGACGACGCGGTTCGTGTGTGGGTACTTAACCTGTGACCCGCTCCTTTGCGGGCCGATTCTCGAGAGCTTGCCGCCAATGCTGAAGGTAAACGTAAGGACCGATCGCTCCGGCCACTGGCTGGAGCAGTCGATCCTGCATCTGCTAGAGGAGGCCGCCTCGGACCGCGCGGGTAGCGACGACGGGCACTGCGCTCGACTCTACGTAAACACCTGGTTGGTAAGTACTTGACGACAACGGATGAATTAGGAGGACTCACTGCCTCGAGGTGTCGCAGAATACGCTCCGGCAACTCGCAGCCACGCTGGAGCGACGCTGGGCGCGCCGCCGCGCGGTAGACCGCGCGAACCTGCCGTCTGATGGTGCTCGGGTTGATCTGTCATGCGGCCGAGCACGCGCAGCAGACGCTGGACAAACCGCCAACGCAAAAGTATCCGGGGACTGAACCATGAATCTGAAGGGCGCCACAGCGATAGTCACAGGAGGATCGAGCGGGATCGGTCTCGCGATTGCGAAGACATTGACCGAGGCCGGCGCGAAGGTCGCGATAACGGGCCGCGACGAAAAGCGGCTGGCCGCCGCCGGCAAGGCGATCGGCGCCCATCCGATCCACGCGGACGTGGCAAAGGAGGCGGACGTCCTTCGGAGCTATAAAGAACTGTTTCAGATATTCGATCATCTCGACATTCTGGTGAACAACGCTGGTGTCGGCGTGATTAAGCCGCTCGTCGAGATGGACCTCGGCAGCTTTGAACAGGTGTTCGCGACCAATGTTACGGGCGCCATGCTGATGGCGCGTGAAGCTGCAAAGCATTTTATCGAGCGGAAGAGCGGCAACATCATCAACATCGGTTCGACTGCGGCCGTTCGAGGCGCTGCACAGGGCACCGCCTATTACGGCAGCAAGTTTGCGCTGCGCGGGATGACGGAGTGCTGGCGCGCCGAGCTGCGGCAGTACAACATCCGCGTGATTCTCGTAAATCCCAGCGAGGTGCTCACCGATTTCTACGCGACGGCCGGACTCCCGCAGCACAAGGAGAACCCGACGAAACTGCAAGGCGACGACATTGCGTACGCCGTCCGATCGGCGCTCGAAATGGACGACCGCGGGTTCATGATCGAGCTGACCGTCTTTGCCACGAACCCGAAAGACTGACGTCGACGTCGCGATCGGGCAAGACGTCTGCGTGTCGCCGGCTTGTCGCGTATAGGATCGATGACATCCGCAAGATTGACGTGACGAGCGCCGCGTGAGCTGCACGAAGCGCTTTCGTCTGCGCCGGAGTCGGGCTTCGCGGAATTGCGTTGACTGCGGTCGTTTGAGGTGCTGAATCCTGGATTCAGTCGACCGACCTACCCCTGCAGAACACGCCGCCCCCAGCCGAAACTCAGGGCGTCATCCTTGCAACCGTGGAGGGCGACAGCTTTACGGAGAGCCACGCACGGCACGACACGTTCTTCCAGACGAGTTAACACGATGACTACTATTGGGGCATCTCTTCTGATCACCGGTGAAATCACCAGCCAGGAGGACATCACGATCCATGGCCGCGTGAAGGGCCAGATCCGAATGGAGGAAGGGTCCGTACTCGTCGCGCCGAAGGGCGCCGTGGACGCCGACGTCGAGGGCGCGCGGGTCACGATTCAGGGGACGCTGGCGGGCAACGTCACGGCCGCCGAGCGGATCGAGCTCACCCCGACGGCGGATGTCTCGGGCACACTCACCGCAAGCGCGGTCGTTATGCACCAGGGCGCCACCTTCAACGGATTGATCGACGTCGCTCGACAGACCGCCAAAGGCGCGCCGCGCCTCAAGATCGCACCGGCCCCACCCGCCCAAGCCATGAAGGCAAGCTAAGACCCAAGGCTGGCCACGCGGCGGATGGCGACAGAGTTCGCGCAACGCGCGATCGGCGTACGCGACGCATTCCCGTCGTCCGCAGCGATCTCCTCCAGCGACTCGACGCGGTCGCGCTATCGCGGCTGCCGTCACTCCTCTGCCCGCGGCGATGGAAGCAACCGAGGCGGCGGAGCAATGGGCCTTTGCCGCGCTGGCCTCGGCCGCAATCGTGACGTTTGCAGTCCTGCCGTTCCTCTTGTGGCCGAGCACCGCGCAACGGAAGATGTGGGCCACTATGGCCGTCGGTGCGCTGGCACTCGGACTGGGATCGTTCTTCGCCAGCGAGTACATGCAGCGCGCGTGCACTGCGCGCTACGGGGCCGCCCCGTCATCATCGGCACGGAACTCACACCCGTAGTGTTCCACAACTGAGTCGAGCCCGGATCGCGGGCCGATCTACGCTATGCTGCCGGCGGGATCGACATCACGACGCTGCGCCTGCTCCAGATCCTGCTCGCCGCCTGGTTCGCACAGCGTGAGGCCGACGCCGTCAATTACCTCCTCGCTGAAAACCGGACCCTTCGGGCCCGTTTCGCCAATGCCCATGCAGAGCGATTTGTCCGGTCGATCAAGGAGGAGTGTCTCGATCGCGTCGTCCTCCTCGGCGAGCACCACTTTCGGACGACTATGCGGGAGTTCGTCGCCCACTATCATCACGAACGGCCCCACCAGGGATGCGGCAACGTCGTGCTGCAGCCGCGGCGATCCGGCAACGGCCGCGGTCACGTCCGCCGCCATCGTCGTCTCGGCGGACTGCTCAATTCTTACGAGCGAGCGGAGTGAACTCCACTCTATGCTCAGCCGAGTTCTGGGACATTATGGCGACGGTCGGCATCACGACGGCTTTCGCCGCCGCGTAGGTCGCCAGCCGATCGGTCACGATGGCGCACGGCACTCTCCGGAGTCCCTTCAAGAGTTTGCGAAAGAAGCGCTTCGCGGCGCGTGCACTTCGGCGGCATTGAACCAAGATATCGAGCACTTCGCCCCCGTCATCGACGGCCCGCCACAGCCAGCCGCGCTCCACATTGATCATCCGACAGAGTTCATCGAGGTGCCAGATGTTCGAGCACGGCCCCCGCGTGTGCACCTCAATCGTCGGGCGTATTCCGTGCCGAACCGCAGCGTCCAGAGGCGTACGGCTTCATGAGACACTTCAATCCCTCGGGCCAGCATCAACTCGGAGACGTCACGCAGGCTCACACCGAAGCGGTAGTAGAGGCACACGCAATGACTGATGATCGCTGGCGGGAAGCGATAACCCTTGTAGACCGTTGGTCGGGTCGACGGCTGGGACATGGCGCATCAGAGCAGACCGCATACGTCTTGACAATGCCGGCCCCATTATCAAACTGAGCTGCTCCGATGATCGCCGCGCTGGAGGTACTTTTAGTTGGTCGCGAAACAATAGAACAACCCCGCACCGCCGGTGCTCGCCAGGTTCTGCTGGCTGCAGCCTTTGCTCGGGTGTGAGCTGTTCCACGATCGCGCCTCTACCGTGTCGGATAGCCCCATACGATCGGAGTGTCCCAATTGCGCGCTGCCGGTGCTGCTGCTCGTCCAGTTATTGCAGGTGTGATCCATGTTGTCCGTGTAGGCGGTCCCGTTCATCTGGGATCCGGTGAGCGTATCGTGCTCGTTCGGTGTGTCGCCTCTCCCCTTCACCGGTTGCCCCTTCTCCGTCAGGATCGTCTCCTTCGCGAGGTTGGCCTTTGCGCCGTGAAGATCGTCGACGCTTTGCGCGATGACAACCCCCTTCGCATTACGCCATGGTCCCTTGCCGATGCGGTCCCGCGCGTTCACGGCACCCGCGCCTTGTGTACTCAGGTACGCACGCCAGGTGCGATTGCCGGCGCCGGCCGCCATCGCTAATGTCTGACAGTGCTTATCCGCTCCCGCCAATCCACCGAGGTTCGCGCCCATTCCGGAACCCACACTGGTCGCAAAAAAGCTCATCTGGTTCTGCTGGGCGGGCGCGGCGCTCACGGCGAGCAGCGATACCACGAATGCACCAACGAGACTCTGAACTGTACGCATACGGGCTCCTTTCACGATGACGAAGAAGTGTTGCAGATCACACCAGCCGCTGCAATCGGGCGAGTCAATCACAGCAACCCACCTCAACCGCAGAGGACCGCTCGCCGGGGTCACGGCCGACGTCTTCGAGTCGCCCGTGTCGGTCGTGTTCGATCAGGCCGAAAATCGGCTCCACATGCAGAAAGTTCTGCTGTTGAGGCTGCGCTCATAGAGCCAGCCTTCACTTGAGCTGTTCGGCCACCTTGGCGATGCCGGCCTTCGCACACGCCTCTTCCTTCTCCTGGCCTCCGGGCGCGCCGCTGAGCCCGACGGCGCCGATCGTTTCCTCGCCGACATTGATGGGCATGCCGCCACCGAGCGGAATCACGTCGGCAAGCATCCGCTGGCCGGGATTGGTGGTCTCGGTGCGCTTGGCCCACGCCGAAGAGGGCTGTCGGAAAGTGCGAGCGGTATAGGCCTTGCGGCGGGCGAGTTCCATGTTGTGAGGGCTCGATCGGTCGCCCTGGAGAAGCAGGCGCACGCGGCCCGCGTGATCGACTACGGCGATCGAAGCATTCACCCCGCACTCGGCGAGCGCTGTTTCCGCAATCGTGAGGGCCATGCGGACCGACACGTCACGGTGCGTCAGAAGTTGCGCACCCGCGAGACCCGGAACCGAAAGGATCGCGGCCGCCGCGGCCGCCGCCAGTCTCACATACATGGGAAACCTCTCTTAAGTTGGACATTCTGTAGCCACCGACGCCCGCCTGGCCCGATGGCCGCGACCGACGCGAATTATGCCACGTCCCTCGGCAACGAAAGACCGCAACGAGCGCGAACGCCCCAACGATTCGAACGAGTAAAATCGACCTGTGAAACCGTGGCTGGCGCACTACGACGTCGATGTCGCGAAGCCGTCGCGTCGTACCCTGACAAGACGCTTCTCGACTACCTGTCGGACCCGGCGCGCACCCACGGCGACAGGCCCGCGCTGCTGTTTTCCAGGGACGTCCGCGGCCGTCGGCTCGGCGGGTTGGGCGCTGACGGAAGGACTCACGGATCTCCCATTGTTCGTCGGTCAAATCGCGATGGCGTTAAACGACTGATCCAGTCCGCATGGGCCACTGGAGCCCATCGGGCGATCTACATTCAGTTGGTCGGATCAAGCGGCGTCCGCGGCTCGGCGGCCTCCTCAACTTCTACGAACGGGCCGCGTGAGGCCCGTTATGCCCTCGGCCGAATATTGAGACACTACGGGATTGGAGGCCGCTACCGTTCTCACAATTCCAACGAGTCCTCCCGCGCCGTGGAGATACTTTTGAGACGGGATTTGACGACGTTGGTCTAGAAGTCGCGGATAGGGTGAACACGATTCGAGAGTACCGTGTTGCGAATCGAGATGGAAGAGCGGCACTGACAGGACCAACGCGTGGCGCAGGGAGGTACATGGCAAGCTACGGTGTCTGGTGGATTGAACTCGTAGTCGCTCTCGTCGTCCTGATGTGTCTCGGACTCGTCGCGAGAGAGGCCGCTGCGTTCATTAGCATCGCTCGCATTCGTAAGCGTGACGGAGGCATACCGGCCCCTCGGACGAGAGAAGAGTACTTGCTGCTGTTCCCCAGGGCATGTCCGCGCTGCCTGTCGCGGCGCGGCAAACGGGTCACGGGCTGGCACCGGGATCGGTACGGGGCAGCAGAATTTGTCGACACGTGGCGATGCGCGGATTGCGCGTATGTCGCAGAGGGCAAGCAGCTTCTTTCTCCCATGCGTGAGGCGGACACCACGGAACCGCCAGTCATAGCCAGGCAGCGGTGGTTCATCTCGCCAACGGAAGCCGAACGGATCGAACGTCCTCGACTGGATTCTCCGGAACCTCGGCTGAGGACAGCGTAAGAGCCGACGACTGAGCGGCTCAAAACGTAGTTGAAACGCGCGAACGCGTCAGTTGGCTGGGTGTTCGGGACGATTTCCGCAACTGGTTTGTCGAAAGCGCCGCGTGAGCAGCGGCTCACGGGTCGTCGCGTGCCTCAGACTTCGAGCAAATCCCTGCCGATGATCACGGGGCCGCGGAAATGAGATTGCGCAGCTTCGATCCACATTTGGTCGACCACCTCTGGATCATCTGGGGGCACAAGGTGCGAGAGGACGAGCGCCTTGACGGCGGCTGCCTGCGCCACGCGGCCTGTGTCTTCCGCCGACGTCTGGTGCGCAAGGATGCTGGCCTTCAGGGCCGCCGCATTCGGCACACGAGCGACAAGACGGTCGATCGCAGGCGGGTACATCGCCGACCATCGACAGCGGCAAGAACGGGCACGGCCAGCGCATCCGCAATGTCATGCAGCAAGCGGGTGTCACGCAAATCGACGTGTTCATCGCGTCTCACTACCACGAGGACCACTACGGGGGCATCGATGACACCGAGGGCCGCCTCAGTTATGCCGCGTCTACTTGACGGGAAGACTACCATCCAGTGCCAGGGACCGGAGGTCGCGCGATCAGCGAGCCGCCCGGCCAGAGCCCGTGGCCGCAACAAATCTCCAACCGTGAGTCCGCAGTGTCGACAGATTCGCATTCCTGCTTCGGAGCCGAGCCCGTGTCATTAGCGGCGCGTCTCGGAATGCTCGCACTCATGGTGCTCGCCGGCGCCTTCGAAGGAACGGTCCTCGGCATCCTGCAGTGGCTGGCGCTGACACGAGCGTTCAAGACGCTCCCCGCCCGAGACTGGATCAGCGCAACGATCGCTATTGCGGCAACGGGCTGGCTCGTCGGTATGCTGCCATCGACCCTCATGCAGCCGACTGCTGCAGGCTCCAATTCGGTGTGGGAGCCCCCCGGTTCCTGTCTTCCTCGCTGTAGCAGCCGTGTTCGGGGCCGTCGCGGGTGCAGCATTCGGATTCGCGCAATGGCTCGTGCTTCGCCGTCACGCATGAGATGCGCGGCGCTGGATCGCGGCGAACGCAATCGGATGGACGGCCGGGATGCCCTGGAGCTTTCTTGCCGGCAGTCTTGGTGACGTTCGGGAGTCGATTGCGCGGACGACCGCGATCGCTGTCGTCGGCCGTGCACTGATGGGAGCATCTGTGGCGATAGCCACGGGCCAGGCGTTCAAACGAATCGTGCCGGATCGAGTCCGATTGAGGACGCCTGTGATCAGACGATCGCGAACGCCCGCGTCTCGATCGCCAACGACGGGATCAACCCAGCGCATTATCAAGCGTCATCATCACGGCAAACCCGACGATGAAACCGAGCGTGGCGACGTCAATCGTGCCCGAACGAACCGTCTCTGGAATGAGCTCCTCGACGACGACGTACAACATTGCCCCGGCGGCGGCGGCCATGCCGTACGGCAGGAACGCCGCAGATGTCAGTACCAGAGCCGCACCGAGGACGCCGGCTATCGGCTCGATTGCCGCCGACAGTTGTCCCCAGAAGAAAGCACGACCGCGGCTCATGCCACCACGCCGCAGCGGGAGCGCGATGGCCAGGCCTTCTGGAACGTTCTGCAGCCCGATCCCGATGGCCAAGGCAACCGCCGAGCCCACGTCGAGACCGCCAAAGCTGACGCCAACTGCCATCCCTTCCGGAAAGTTGTGAAGTGTCATGGCGAACATCAACAACGCCGATCGATGCCACGCCACCTTGGGACCTTCCGACGTGGCCTCGTCTGGAAACTCGGCGTGGAGGTGGGGCAACGCTTGGTCCGCGACGTACAGGAATGCTCCGCCCGCGAGCAGACCGAGCGCGGCGACGAAGACTCCTCCCTGCTCGATGGCCGGCACGAGAAGCGACCAGCATGATGCCGCCACCATGACGCCCGCGGCGAATCCCATCATGGCGTCCATCAAACGCCGAGGGACGGATCGAAAGACGAGGACCGGCAGAGTGCCGATCGCCGTCAGCAGATAGGTTCCAATCGTAGCCAGCAGTGCCTGAACAACTGGCCCAGACTCGCGAAAGGACTCCAGCATCTGAGATCAGAACTCCAGCCCGAGGACGTAGGCCCGTTCGAGATACGCTCGCCTCGAGGCCTCGTCTGCTCCGTGGATGGCGTAGAAGTACACGTGCTCGACGGTCTTGATGCCAGGGTACTGGAATGCGAACTCGTCAATGAGCACTCTCATCGCCTCTCCAAATCCGGCACGGTACGCGCGTTCGTCGAAGATTGTCGATAATCAGCGCTTTGCCATGCTTGAGCAATGGCACTCGGCCGCCAATGTCTCCCTTCCAGGCGTCCGGCGTGAGCTCAAACGCAAATCCGAGCGTAAAGACGCGTTCAATCCAGCCTTTCACAATCGCCGGAAAGCCTACGAAGTACACGGGCGCAATGAACGCTAGAGCATCGGCATTCGCGACCTTTTCCTGCATCGAATCGCTCGAGAACGGCATGACAGAACGATCGCGAGCCAGGATGCGCAAAGACCGTCAAGACCTTCATCACTGGTCTCCGAAATCGAGGGTCGGCCTCTCACGCGCCTGATTACGTGGCTCGCGTCAGCAACGGCTTCGCCAACAGGCTCGCACCGATGATGATGAAGCAGACGCCAGGAGTGGCAGATCCGCTCGTCATATCCGGGTTAGCGCTGCGACCAATGCGACCAGACCGAGGCCGAGCGAAAGGCCGTTCACGCCGATGCGGTTGTGATACCGGACGACGTTCACTCCGAGGAGGATGGCCGCGACTCCCAGGAGCCATGCACCTTCCGGGATTTGGCTGCTCGGAACGAGCCAAATGAAACCCGTCATCAATAACAGGAGTCCCCAGGCAATGTCGTGCAGTCGTCGATCCAGCTGCGCCTTGCCAGCGCTCGTTGGCTCGGGTGGCGGGTTCGGACCTCATATGGAACTCCCCTCTTTCCCAGCGCCAAGGCAGAGTCGGTTAACTGTCAGCTCGCAGCAGAGGTGAAGAGCAAGCAAGACGCCGGATCAGGTGCTCACCGGCGTCAATTCCTCTCGTGTCGTCTTCACCGAGTTGTACCCTCCTCGCCATATCCGTTCGGAGTCAGCGTGATGCGTTGGATCCGGAAATCTTTCGCAGGACATGGGAACCATTCCCTGCGACAGTACGCTTACGTCGTCGGGCGCGGAATGGCGTCGCGCAGAACGTCAACGATCAGGTCTGCGTGAATGTCCCAGAGCACGAGGTCGTGATCGATCAGGCGATACTCGATGTCCTCCGGCAGCGGCGGCAGTCGCTGCAGCAGGATGACCGGCATCTCGTGTGTTGCCCAGTCGGGATAAGGGTCGTACACACGCGGATGGAAGGCCTGCATGGGCGGGTGCTCCTCGAAGAGGTCGCGCACAATAGCTTCGGCATCCCGGCCTTGCAGTGTCTGATTGATGACGCCGCGGAAGAGCGGTGCGACGGCGGGCGTGAAGATGTCACCCTCACGGGCATGGGGCCGTGCCGTCTTGATCGCTGAAGCCAGGTACTTCCTGTTCAAGATGACCGATCGTAGGCTCCTGGACGGCCTCAAGGGCGGCAAAGGACCTTCGAGTCGCCGATGAATCGCAGCGTACTCGCCGATGCGCTCATCAAACGCGCGCAGGGCAGCCGCTTCAGCTTGTTCCGTCTCCTGCGGAACCGCCGCAACGACAGCAGCGCTGAGCGCAAATAGCGTCACCGCCGCATGTAAACGCACCAGATGGGCCATTGTCTCGTCAACCTTTCGAGCGCCCTTTCTTCGGTTCGCGCCACCATCGCGAGGAGCAATCCAGCGGCCACCCGCCGGTACGGGTCCTTCGGTGCACCGCTGCCGCGTTCTCCATCTGACGGCTCTCTAAGACCGTGCCTCACGCCAGACGCCGGACATTCGAAGAGAAGCCCGAGTGCGCGAGCAAGTTCGATCAGGAAAATTCCGTCCGGAGTGGGAATTTCTCTGCGACCCTTCTGCGATCGATAAGCTCCGCCGACACTGCATCACCTCATTAGGCGGACGACTGCTCGTGGCACTTCCTGTGCTGAGTATTCGCATGAACACGCGGCAGCTCAGAGAGCGGTTGCAAGCCGCCGCGTGTCCTGACGCGAGTCCTCATGGAACGAATACGCATTGAGCAGCACAGCGTCGGCGGGCTTCTCTGGCTGGCAGGATGGCTCTTTTCCATCGGCTTTCTGCACCTGACCTTCTGGAAGGGTGTGCTCGCGATCGTGTTGTGGCCGTACTACCTCGGCCTGACGCTCAGCTCTCTGCTGCAGTAGCTCAGGACGGCTGCTTTCGAGGGGCCCATTCGCAATCGTCGCTGTGACGTGGAATTGGGCGGGGGGACCTCACCGGATCACTATTGTCCATCGTGATCGATGAAACCGCCACGGCCTCTCCTGATCGGCGATCCGACTGTCGTAACCCAGCGCGAACCTGCTCTTGCTATCCCGTTGAACGGTTCCCTCCCCGTAACGACGACTAGGGCATCAGAGGCAGGTGAATCAAGTATCGGTTGCGCTCCCCTTTCACTGAGACTCGCAGGAACTCGCCGCCTCTTAGCACTTCTACACGAGTGCCGCTTCGTACCGGAAAGGACGATGCCCCAACGGGTGTGAGGTCGGTGTCATCTAGAACCTCCGCGATTTCCCTCGCCACTACCGTTCCATTGACGATGAATTCCACCCACTCTTGCGCGTCAGGTAACTGGCCGGCGAGCGGGGTTGGATGGTCGGCGGTGAGCCTGATGCTGTACGTGCCTGCGGGTAACGGTTTGCCTGCGGCCATCACTGGACGACTGATACGAACGGTCGCGAGGAAGCCGTCCGCGGCCGTTTTTGTTGCAGACGACTGCGCGTTAACCGCCGCCGCCGCGAGCATGCAGATCAGCGCGGCAATTGAGTACGTGCGCCGCATGGCGTTGCCCTCCCTTCGCAACCGAGGTTTCTGCGAACGCAAAGCGCGGCTCGATGTTCGCTGCCGTTACAACAGAATTCGCGACGAAGCAGGCCTGGTGCGCCTTATCGACTAGGTCATGTGCTTTCGCCTCGTCGGCGGCGACTCCACGCGCAATCAGCGGTCGCAACATCACGCCGGACATGCGCATCCGTCCGTCGACAACGCCCAAGCGTGCTTCCGCGTCATCCGAATAGGCGACCACGGCGACATCCATAGCGAACTTCGCGCCAGGGGCAGCACTCCCGAATCGATCCGGGATCGGGCATTGCAATCGCGGCGGTCAGCGGCGGAAAGCCCGGAGCAAATGCCCATTGCTGGACCAAGGCGCGCCGTGAGCGACAAAAGCCGGCCCGCATTGCTGAACCACCCAAGCCGGCCCGGGTCGCAAGATTTCACGAGTCCCGCGGAATCTTCCGCGCCAATGCCTATGAATGCTGCTCGCGCCACGAACCCGTCCGACACAGCCTGGCATTTGTCGCTGAAGTCACGCAGAGTCACTCATCCTCACGTCAGGTCTCTGGATCGATGGGTCGCTGCACGCCTACAGCAAAGGATCGAACCCGCCGCTGTACGCCTCGAGCTCTGGGACGGCAGCTCGGCGTACGGCGCTTCGAGCCGGCCAATTGGCGATGTGATCATCCGCGACCGCCGCACGCTCCTCGGCCTCGTCGTCAACCCGGACTTGTGGTTCGGGGAGGCATACATGGCAGGCCGTCTGGAGGTCCGTGGACCCCTCGAACCGGTCGTTGAGGCGTTGTCACGCCTGTCGGCACCCGCCCCATCCTGGCTCGCACGTGTCGCCGCTCAGCTCGCGTCACCCAACAGCCTGACCGGCGCGCGCCAGAACGTCCACCATCACTACGATCTCGGTAACGCCTTCTACGAGCAGTGGCTGGACAGCGAGCTCGTGTACACGTGCGCGTATTTCGCGGACCCGGAGATGCCGCTCGACCGGGCGCAGCGGGCGAAAATGGACCTCGTCTGCCGGAAGCTGCGGCTGCAGCCGGGAGAACGTGTCGTCGAGGCGGGCTGTGGCTGGGGCGCGCTGGCGCTGCACATGGCACGCCGTTATGGCGTACACGTCACGGCGTTCAACATCTCGCGGGAACAGATCGCGTACGCGCGCGAGCGCGCGATCCGGGAAGGTCTGCACGATCAGGTCGAGTTCGTCGAGGATGATTACCGGAACGCGGCAGGCCGCTTTGACGTGTTCGTGTCGGTCGGGATGCTCGAGCACGTGGGTCTTCGGCACTTCGGCGCGCTCGCCGAGGTGCTGCGGCGGACTATGCGGCGTGATGGTGGCCGCGGCCTCCTCCACTTCATCGGACGCGATGCCGCACGGCCGCTGAACGCCTGGATCCGCCGTCGCATCTTTCCCGGCGCCTATCCCCCGACGCTGGCGGAGGCGACGGCTGACATCCTGACGCCAGCCGGCATGTCGGTGCTTGATGTGGAGAACCTGCGTCTTCACTACGCACGGACGCTGTCGCACTGGAGCCGGCGGTTTACAGCCGCACACAATCAGGTACGCGCGATGTATGGCGACCAGTTTCGTCGCGCATGGGAGCTGTACCTCGCGGGTTCGGAAGCCGCCTTTGCGACCGGCTGGCTGCAATTGTTCCAGGTCGTGTTCGCGCCGCTGGAATCACGGCCGCACTTCTGGACACGAGCGGAGCTGTACGCCGATTCAGGAGCGAAACCGTGAATCGCGACGGCGATTGGACGCACGCTTCTGGGTTCACCGTCGTTCACACGACATATGGTGCTCGACCGATGGTTCCTCCGGAGATCAGCCAGCACGACGTGATGGCGTTCCTGGCGACGCCAGCGGCGCACGGCCCGGAGTGCGGCCGTGTGGATCGCATCGACACGCATATCAGCGCAGTCTTCCTGGCGAAGGATTGTGCGTTCAGTTGAAGCGAGCGGTGCACTTCCCCTACGTTGACTACTCGACTTTAGAGGGGCGGCGGGACTTCTGCGAGAAGGAGGTTCGCCTCAACCGTCGGACCGCGCCCGATCTGTATCGCCGCGTCGTGCCGGTCACACGATCCGAAGCCGGTGAGTTGGCGATCGGCGGCACTGGAACGCCGATCGAATGGCTCGTCGAAATGGGCCGCTTCGACCAGGACCAGCTCCTTGATGCCATCGCACGACGGGGCGAGCTGGGTGTCCGGCTCGCCACGGCGGTAGGCGTTGCCGCGGCGAAGCTCCACGCGGTCGCCGCGGCGCGGCGCGATCACGGCGGCGCATCCGCGATGCAATGGATGGTCGACGACAACGACGCGGAATTCTCAGCCGCCGGAGATGTCATCGCGCAACCGTCGCGCGCTCGCCTCCACGATGCGTCGCTGGAGGCGATACACCGGCGCGGCGATCTCCTCGACGCCCGCCGGGCGGCGGGCTGGGTCCGCGAGTGCCACGGGGACCTGCACCTCGGGAACATATTCCTGACAGGTGATCAACCGGTCCTGTTCGATTGCATTGAATTCAACGACGAGCTGTCGTGCATCGACGTGCTGTACGACGTTGCGTTCTTGATCATCCGCAGGCGGGCGGAGTACAAGAACGGGTTGTTGCGGATCACGGCGCCGCTTGCTCCGGCAAGGACTCCATAGGTTCGCGGGCACAGGGACCAAAGATACGCTCGGCTTCACATGGGGCTACCGTTCAACTCGATTTATCGCCACGGTTTCGTGCGGGTCGCCGTGTGCATTCCTGCCGTCCGCCTCGGCAACCCGCACGAGAACGCGGTCCGGACCCTGGATCTGGCGAAGCGGGCGGATCAGGCACACGCCGCCGTCGCACTCTTTCCCGAGCTTGGTCTCTCCGGCTACTCGAATGAGGACCTGTTTCATCAGGATGCAGTGCTGGAGGCAACGCGATCGGCCCTTGGCCGACTCGTCGAAGCCAGCCGTGCCCTTGCCCCCGTGCTGATCGCCGGCGCGCCACTCAGGCTCGAGCGAAAGCTGTTCAACTGCGCTGTCGCGATCCACCGCGGCAGGATTCTCGGGATTACACCGAAGACGTATCTGCCGAACTACCGCGAGTTCTACGAACGGCGGCAGTTCACGCCCGGCACGTACGCGGCGTCTCGCGAGGTCACGCTGCTCGGCGCGATGGTGCCTTTCGGGAGCGACATCGTCTACGACGTCACATCGATTCCGGATTGCGCTCTTCACGTAGAAATCTGCGAGGACCTCTGGGTGCCAGTACCGCCAAGCACCTACGCGGCGCTCGCCGGCGCGACGGTTCTGACGAATCTGTCGGCCAGCAACGTCACGATTGGCAAGTCGGACTACCGGCGCATACTCTGCGCGTCGCAGTCCGGCCGCTGCATTGCCGCCTACCTCTATGCCGCAGCGGGATCCGGCGAGTCGACCACCGATCTGGCATGGGACGGTCACGGAATGGTCTACGAGAACGGTGAGCGGCTGGCCGAGACGGAGCGTTTCGCGACCGCAGACCAAATGATCCTGGCCGACATCGATCTCGAACGGCTCGTTCAGGAGCGCGTGCGGATGACCAGCTTCAATGACGCGATCGCGGAGCTGCGCGGGCGGATCCCGCCGGTGCGCCGCGTTCCGGTGCCGTTCGAGGTGCCAGACGCGCCGGTCCCCCTCGTCCGTCACGTGGAGCGGTTCCCGTATGTCCCGGGCGACCCCGCCGCGCGAGATGAGCGGTGTCGCGAAGCCTTCAGCATCCAAATTCAGGGACTCGCCTCACGACTGGCGAGCACGGGCATTACCAAGGCGGTGATGGGCGTGTCGGGCGGCCTCGATTCCGCGCACGCGCTGATCGTGACCGCGCGCGCCATGGATCGCCTCGGGCTGCCCCGCACCAACGTGCTGGGGTTTTCGATGCCAGGCTTTGCGACGAGCGAGAGAACCCGAACGAATGCAAACGCGCTCATGCGCGCACTCGGCGTGACGGCCGACGAGATTGACATCCGCCCGTCGTGCCTGCGGATGCTGAAGGACATCGAGCATCCCTACGCCACGGGGCAGTCGGTCTATGACGTCACGTTCGAGAACGTGCAAGCCGGCGAGCGGACGTCACACCTGTTCCGTCTCGCGAACCAGCACGGCGCACTCGTGGTGGGCACCAGCGATCTCACCGAGCTGGCGCTGGGGTGGTGCACGTACGGCGTCGGCGATCAGATGTCGCACTACAGCGTCAACGCCTCGGTGCCCAAGACGCTCGTCACACATCTCGTCCGGTGGGCGATCCGCAGTCGTCAGTTCGACGAGGCTGTCAGCGCAGTGCTCCAGTCAATCACCGACACTGCAATCTCGCCGGAGCTCATCCCTGGAGAAGAGCGCGCAGCCGCGCCAAGTCAGGCGACGGAGGCAATCCTGGGGCCGTTCGCACTGCACGACTTCTTTCTCTACCACGTGAGCCGATTCGGATATCGGCCCAGTCGCGTCGTGTTCCTGGCCGAGCACGCGTGGGGCAACCGCCTCTCGGGCGTGTGGCCGGACGGGCTGGCCGAAGCCGAGCGGCACGAGTACAACCGCGCTGAGATCACACGGTGGCTTGCGGTCTTTCTCCGCCGGTTCTTCGAGACGAGTCAATTCAAGCGATCGGCACTGCCCAATGCACCGAAGGTCGGATCGGGCGGCTCGCTCTCGCCACGGAGCGACTGGCGGGCGCCGAGCGATGGGCACGCTGACGCGTGGCTCGAAGAGCTGGAACGCGAGGTCCCCACAGAGCCACGCGAGGAGGAGTCATGATCAGGCCAGTACAAGTTACGTTCCGCAACATGCAGCCGCTCGAGGCACTCGAGGAGACGATCCGTGCCCGCGCGGCCTGGCTCGAGACCTTCTACCCCGACATCGTTGGGTGCCGTGTCCTGGTCGAAACCCCGCATCGGCATCGAGAGCACGGGCAGCACATCCGGGTCCGCGTCGAGCTGTCGTTGCCCGGCGAGGACGTCGTGGTGAGCCACGAGCCGACGCTGCACGCCACGCTCAAAGATGTGGAAGGAGAGGCCCATCACAAGGACGACGACATCGAGGCGGTGCACAAGTACGCCGAGGTGGCTGTCCGCGAGGCGTTCGACGCCGCCCGCCGCCGGCTGCAGGATTCCGCGCGACGCCAGCGTGCCGACGTGAAGACGCACGAGGCTCCCGACCATGGGCGGGTGGTGGAGCTCGGTGATGATCACGGGTTCATCGAAACTACTGACGGCCGCCGGGTCTACTTTCATCGCACGAGCGTGCTCGATGAAGGTCTGGCGCGCCTTACCGTGGGATCTGAGGTCGCGTTTGTTGAGGAGTCAGGGGACAAGGGGCCGCAAGCCAGCACCGTCAGGGTGCTCGGGAAACATCATTACGTCACGCCCCCCTAACTCAGGGCCGAATGCGCTGGAAGAATTCGTGGTCCGTGCGAGCTTTTTCCCAGCGCAATCCTCCTCCCCTCCTATTCATGCGCGGGGGCGGTCCGCCAAAGCGGACCGCCAGGCCAGCACTGGCTTGTCGGGTCGCTACGCGACCCGACCTGCACCGGGCGTGGCAGCGGCATTGCTCCCTCGCGCCTTGTCAGGGAGGCACTCTCGATGCGCCACGCGGCCACGGCTCGCACATCTGCGCGTACACCAGCGCACCCGAGGCACGCCGTCGAGAATATCGACATCGCCCGCATCTTCGATGAGATTGGCGACCTCCTCGAGATCCAGGGCGAGAATCCATTCCGTGTCCGCGCCTACCGCACGGCGGCGCGAACGATCCAAACACTGGCCGTTCCTGCTGCATCGCTGGCCAGCGAGCAACGGTTGGACGAGCTCCCCGGCATCGGCAGCGACCTCGCTGAGAAAATCGGCACGATCCTCGAGACCGGCACGCTTCCCCTCCTTCAGGAGCTCACCGCGAAGACACCCGAGGGGCTCGTCGAGATGCTTCGCATCCCGGGCCTTGGTCCGAGGCGCGCAAAGCTGATCTACGACACACTTGGGATCGAGACCCTGGATGCCCTCGAAGCCGCGGCGAAGAGCGGGCGGCTCGGTGAGCTGCGAGGGATCAAGGAGACGACGGCGCGCAAGATCCTCCAGGGGATTGCCGACCTCCGCGGCCATGCGGGACGCTGGCGTCTGGCCGAAGCGGACGCCTATCTGCAGCCGCTCCTGGCGCACCTCAAGCACAGCCCGGCGGTGAAGCAAATCGAGGTCGCCGGTAGCTATCGCCGCCGCAAAGAGACCGTGGGTGACATCGACATTCTGATCGTCTCCTCTCATCCGCGCACGGCCGTGAAACGATTCGTCGAGTACCCGCGCGTCAAGCAGGTGCAAGCCCAAGGGCCGACGCGAAGCTCGGTGACCCTTGACTGTGGGCTACAGGTCGATCTGCGCGTGGTCCCGGCAGCGTCGTTCGGCTCCGCCCTTTACTACTTCACCGGCTCGAAGGCGCACAACATCGCCGTCCGGGCGCGCGCGCTCAAGGGCGGTCTCAAGATCAACGAGTACGGCGTGTTCAGGGGGACCCGCCGGATTGGCGGACGCACCGAAGAGGAGGTCTTCCGCGCAGTGAGGCTCCCATGGATTCCTCCTGAACTGCGCGAGGCACGCGGCGAAATCGAGGCAGCGCAGAAGAGAGCACTCCCGACGCTCATCGAGTTGTCGGACATCCGCGGGGATCTGCAGGTCCACACCACGTACACGGACGGAGCGAACGACCTGGCCGAGATGATCGAGGCGGCGCACACATGCCGGTACGAATATGTCGCGATCACCGACCATACGAAGGCCGTGCGCGTGGCAGGCGGCCTCACGCGCGGCCAGTTCCACCGCCAGTTCAAGGAGATCGCCCGCCTGCAGAAGCGCTTCAGCGACATCACGATCCTCAAAGGCGCCGAGGTGGACATCCTGGACGATGGCACGTTGGATCTCGATGACGCCACGCTCGCGGAGCTGGACATCGTCATCGCGGCCGTACACTCGAAGTTCAACCTGTCGCGGAGCGCCATGACGAAACGGATCATCCGCGCGCTCCGGCATCGGCACGTGCAGATCCTCGCGCATCCCACGGGACGACTCATCGGACGCCGCGAACCCTATCCACTCGACTTCGACGAGATCATCAACGCCGCGGCCGACCACGGGGTGGCGCTCGAAATCAATGCACAGCCGGAGCGGCTCGACCTGGACGAGGTGCAGGCGCGGGCGGCGCATGAGGCCGGCGTGCGACTTGTGATCAGCACCGACGCGCACCGCGTCGAAGAACTGAACTACATGCGGTACGGTGTTGACCAGGCACGGCGCGCCTGGTGCGAGGCCCGCCACGTGCTCAACACGCTGCCGCTTGCGGAGCTGCGCGCCGCCTGGCGACGCTGACCGCTGGAGTCGCCGTGGCGCTCGCCTCTGCCGGACACCGATCGCAGCCCAGGCCGTCCCGCCTCGCCGAGACTCGAACGCGCGTCCGGCAGTTGCGCGACAAGATTCGGCGCCACGACTACCTGTATTACGTCCTGGACCGGCCGGCAATCAGTGACGCCGAGTACGACGCCCTCGTCGCCGACCTTCGGCGTCTCGAAGAGCAATTCCCGGAACTCGTCACACCCGACTCGCCAACACAGCGGGTCGCTGGTGGGATTCGCGAAGGCTTTTCGACCGTCCGGCACTACGCTGCGATGCTGAGTCTCGAGTCGACCACCGACCCAGAGGTCGTGCGCCGGTTCGATACCCGCATGCGCTCGGCAGCCGGCGCGGATGTGCGGTACGTGCTGGAGCCGAAATTCGATGGTCTCTCGATCGAGGTCGTCTACGAGGACGGACAGTTCGTGTCGGCCTCCACGCGGGGCGATGGCGAGCGTGGCGAAGAGGTCACGGCCAACGTGCGGGCCATCCGCGCCGTGCCGCTGCGGCTGCGAGACGCCGCCGTTGCGCCGCCGCGACTTTTGGCCGTCCGTGGCGAAGTCCTGATGCGGCGAGCCGAGTTCGCGGCGCTGAATGAGCGATTGCAGCGCACAGGCCAGCCGCTCTTCGCGAATCCCAGAAACGCGGCGGCCGGCTCCGTCCGGCAGCTCGATCCCAAAATCACGGCACAGCGGACATTGGACGTCTACTTCTACGACGTTCTCGCGATGCACGGAGCACCAAAGGTGATTCACGCGTCCGACTTGGCGTCATGGATGCGCGCCTGGGGACTGCGGATGAGCCCACACCATCGGATCGGCAGCACAATGGACGAGGTCTTCGGGTACTGCGAGCGACTGGATACGGCTCGCCGCTCCCTCGAGTACGAGATCGATGGCATCGTCATCAAACTCGACGATCTCGCCGCGCGCGATCGACTGGGTGCCACGGCGCGCCATCCTCGCTGGGCACTGGCGTTCAAATTCGCTCCCGCTCTGGAGACAACGACGCTGCAAGGAGTGGAGGTCCAAGTCGGGCGCACTGGTGTGCTGACGCCTGTAGCTGTCTTGCGTCCTGTGCAGATTGGCGGGGTGACCGTCACACGGGCGACGCTTCACAATTGGCGCGAGCTGACGCGCAAGGACCTGCGTATCGGCGACACCGTGCACGTCGTCCGAGCCGGCGACGTGATCCCCGAGGTGCCGGGCCGGGCGGAAGGAGCCGTCCGCGGTCGAAAAGCCATCGTACCGCCGCGCAGGTGTCCGGTCTGCGGGGCCGCAGTCGTGCGCGACGGCCCGAGGCTACGCTGCCCCAATAGCTTTGCCTGCCGTGCCCAGCTCGTACGCGCTATCCAGCATTTCGCCTCACGTGATGCGCTCGACATCCATGGACTCGGTCCGGCCACCGTGGAGGCGCTGGTGAATGCCGGCCTCATTCGCTCGGTAGCCGACCTCTTTGTCCTCGCCGACGCGGATTTGCGCAAGCTCGACCGATTCGGCGCCGTCTCCGCTGTTCACCTTGCGGCCGCGATTGACGCGGCACGACGGGTCGATCTCACACGACTGCTGACCGGCCTCGGCATTCCCGACGTTGGGACCACAACGGCGCGGCACCTCGCGGAACGATTCCACACACTCGAAGCCGTTCGAAAGGCGAACGTCGAGCAGCTTGCCACCGCGTCTGGCGTCGGCCGAGCCGCCGCCGAACAGGTTGCCACGTTCTTCCGGACGCCCAGTACGCGCGCGGTTCTCAAGGCCCTGCAGCGCCATGGCCTGACGGTGCTCCCCATGCGAGGGCGGCGGCCGGGGCCGTTGGCCGGCAAGACCGTCGTCTTCACCGGTGCGCTCGAGGGGATGACACGCGATCGCGCGGAGCGGCTCGTTGAGGAGCTCGGCGGACATGCGGCGCGCACCGTGACTCGGCACACCAATCTGGTGGTCACGGGATCTGCAACGGGATCAAAGCTCCGCCAAGCCCGGGCCACCGGTGTGCCCATCATGTCCGAGCGGGAGTTCGTGGCGTTGGCCGGACCCACGGCCCCTTCGACCGCGCGCCGCTGACACTGACGTCCGGGGCGTGGCAGCTCGTCCAATGCGGTCGGCGCCCGCCTGGGGAAATTTTGCGATGAATTGGAAATGTTTCGTGCGCGCCCGCCTTTTCGACAAGCAGTTCACGTGAGGAGGCCCGTTCACGCTGTATCCGTAGGCGCGAAGCTGGCACGCATCTGGATTATGGGGCTGCAAAGCAGGACCTGGAGGCTGGTTGTCGTGGGCGACACCGCCCGCCGGCAGCGATCACACATCAAGCACGTCAGGGAGGTCACAGTATGACTGATCGGGAACTACAACAGAACGTCCAGAACGCCTTGGACTGGGAGCCCAGCATCGAATCGACCGACATTGGCATCTCGGTGGACAACGGCATCGTCACGCTGCGGGGGGACGTCCCCTCGTACGCGGAGAAATCCGCCGCCGAACGTGTGGCTTTGCGTGTGTACGGTGTCAAGGCTGTCGCCAACGACATCAACGTCCGGCTGATTAGCCGCTACGAGCGCACCGACACGGAGATCGCGCAGGCCGCTGTCTCCGCCTTGAAGTGGAACACGACGGTTCCGGCGGACAAGGTCAACCTGACCGTCAGCGACGGATGGATCACGCTGACGGGCACGGTCGATTGGCAGTACCAACGAGATAACGCCGCGCGGACCGTGCGCGACCTGACGGGCGTGAAGGGCGTACGCAACAACATCACGCTCAAGCCGCACGTCCAGGCCGGCGACGTCCAAGCCAAGATCGAAGCCGCATTCAAGCGTAGCGCCGAAATCGATGCGCGCCGCGTCAACGTGACGGCGTCCGACGGGAACATCATCCTCACGGGCAATGTGCGATCGTGGGCTGAACGTCAGGAGGCCGAACGCGCCGCGTGGGCGGCGCCCGGCGTGAGGCAGGTGGAGGACCGCATCACCGTCGTCCCGTAGCCGGGTCGTCCGCAAGGCGCGGAAGCTCTGCCCAGCGGTCGTCTCCCGGCTCTCGAGCGCAAGAACGAGTGCTGTCATGACAACCGCTGGTGCGGATCTTGCTCGAGTGGGCGGCACACAGCGGAGGCAAGCGTGTACGTTGAAGACCTTGACATCCCGCAGAACAAACTCAGCGAGCCCGCACGGCGCATCATCGACCGCGCGAGCGAGGAATCGCGCCGTCGCGGGCACGCGCTGCTGACCAGTGAGCACCTGCTCCTGGCATGCGCGCTCGTCGAATGGGAACTGTTCGCGGAGGTCATGCGGCGCGTCGACGTGAACCCTCATGAGTTGCTTCGAGAGATCGACGACCACCTCCGGTCGGCGGAATCGTTGACAGGCGGCGACGTGCGCATGGCGCCCACGACGAAACTGGTGTGTCGATTGGCGCTTCACAGCGCGACACGCGCGGGACGGCAGGCCCTCGACGCCGCCGACCTGTTCGTGGCGCTATTCGAAGAGACACAAGGGGTCGCCGTTTCGATCCTGTGTCGCCACGGCGTGGACTCGGATGCGGTTGTGACAGCACTGAACACCCGTATGCGCGAGCGCGAGCTGCGCGACGAACACCTGAAAAAGCGCTTCGAGCTGCCGCCGTATCTGAAGCAGTTCGCCACGAATCTCAACATGCTGGCGCGGCAGGACAAGCTACCACCGGTCTTTGGACGACACCACGAGATCCAGCAGGTGCTCGAGATCCTCTGTCATCGCGAGCGTGCGAACTCCATCATGTTGCTCGGCGAGCCTGGCGTCGGCAAAACCGCCATCGTCGAAGGGCTGGCGCGACGTCTCGAGTTCGAGCCCGAGACAGTTCCCGTCCGGCTGCGCGACTGCCAGGTTGTTGGCCTGCAGATGAACACGCTCGTTGCGGGCACGATGCTCCGTGGCATGTTCGAGGATCGCCTCCACAACGTCATTGCCGAGGTCAAGCAGCGCCCGAACCTGATTCTGTTCGTTGACGAGGCGCACACGATGGTAGGCGCGGGGTCCGCCCTCGGCGCGCCGTCGGACGCCGCCAACATCCTGAAGTCGGTGCTCGCCCGCGGGGAGGTGCGCATGATCGCGGCGACCACGCTCAGCGAGTACAAGGAGCACATCCAGGAGGACGAGGCGCTCGCACGGCGCTTTCGATCGGTGTACGTGCCGGAGCCGACCGTCGAGGAAACCCGCGACATCCTGTACAAGCTAAGGCCGCGGCTCGAGCGGAACTACTCGGTGCGGCTCCTCGACGACGCGATCGAAACGGCACTCGAAATGTCGCCGCGCTACATGCGGCACCTCCATCTGCCCGACAAGGTGATCGGCTGGCTCGACACAGCCGCCGTCCGTGCGGAGATGGATCGCCGTTGGGAAGTCACACGCGACAACGTCGTCTCCGTCATCGCGCACGCGGCGCAGATCCCCGATGATATGGTGTTCCGTGACGTGACGGATCGCTTCAACGACATCGAAGCGCGGCTGCAACGCCGACTGATCGGCCAGCACAAGGCGATCACGGCGATAGCGCGGCGGCTCGTGCTCAATAAGGGTCCGCTCAAGGACGGCTTCGATCGTCCGGACGGGGTGCTCCTGTTCCTCGGGCCGACCGGCGTCGGCAAGACGGAGCTGGCGAAGGCCGTAGCCGAGTTCCTCTTCGGCGATGAGAAGAAGATGATCCGGATCGACATGTCGGAGTACCAAGACGGCTCGGTGGCGGTGGACAAGCTGATCGGCATGCCGCGAGGCATCGTGGGCAGCCAGCGTGGCGGCATCATCACGAACCAACTGAAAGACAACCCGTACAGCGTCGTCCTCCTCGACGAGGTCGAGAAGGCCAGCCCCAACGTGCTCAACCTGTTCCTCCAGGCGTTTGACGAAGGGTGGCTCACCGACGGCCGTGGCAAGCGCGTGTATCTGAGCGATGCGATCGTCATCATGACCTCGAACCTCGGCTCCGAGCACTTCCGGAAACTGACTAGTCCGCTGGGCTTTCTGTCGCGCGGGGTCGGCGTCGAGCAGGTGCAGGGCGAGGTCAGGCGCGAGTTGGAGCGGCGGTTCCCGCCGGAATTTCTGAACCGAATCGACGAGGTGGTGCTCTTCTCCCCCCTGACGCACGACGAGGCGCGTGAAATTGCGAAGCACTATCTCGAGCACGTGGGGCTCACCCTCGCGAAGTCGGGAAAGACGATTCGGATCGACGATGACGCGCTGGAGCTGATCGTGACGCAGGGCCACAGCCTGGCATTCGGGGCGCGGTTCCTCAAGCGGGTGATCGACGAACGAATCAAGCTGCCAATCAGCGCTCGCTGGCGTGAGGGCTCGCACTTTCGCGTCTGCGTCCACGGAAACGAGGTCGTAGTGGAACTGGCCCATGAGCACGAGGCCGCCAGCGAATCGGCGTCCGCGTACGTACAAGTCGCATAAGCAGGTTCAGCATGAAAAGCATCCTGGTCGGGATCGATCTTGGCGAGGCCTCGACACGAGCGCTCGAGCAGGCCCGCATGCTGGCAGCGTGCTTCGAGGGATCCCTCCATCTGCTGTGCGTCGTGCAGAACCCCTTTTCGCTCCCCTGGGCGCCGGCCGCTCCGCACGGAGAGCTCACGGCCCTACTCGAACGGATGCGGCAGGACGCCAGCGCACATCTGGAACAACGGCTGACACCCGACGAACGCCGGAAGTACTGCGCCAAGCTGGTGACTCGTGTGGGTAAACCGGCGGACGAGATCCTTGCGTACGCCAGGGAACACGCGATCACACTCATCGTCATGGGGAGAGACGGTCACGGAAGTCCCACCGCGGCCGCCGCCGCGATCGGTTCAGTCGCGCACGCCGTGGCATGCGAAGCGGCGTGCCCGGTCCTGCTCGTGCCCGCTGCTTGATTGGGCTCTTTGGTGCGGTGGCTAACCTCAATTTGATTCAACGCGATCTTGACCGGCGCTGCGCCGCCGATCACGCGGCCCTTACCGGAGCGAACCTGAGCAGGTCCTCCTGTACCGTCACAACGACGGACAGTTCGTAGCGGCTCGCAGACGCCGGGGGCTTTCGCGATCCAGATACGCATGACACTCATGCCTGCACACATTCTAACGACGCGAGCGTGCGCGGCAGCGTTCGCGTAAGTCACATATTGATCCGCAATGCCTCACTGACGCATCGCGCGCTCTCGAGCGCCCACACGACGGCCGCGTGTATCGCGCGACAAGCGTGCCAAGGGGAATGTGCTCTTCACAAATTGTGTGCAACCACATGGACGTTCTGGATCAATTGGCCAACTAAGAAGAACGCAGCTGACATTGCATACAGAATCTACCGAATGGTTGCTAACGCACGTGCGGCGTACGCTGGCGTGGTTCCCCGTAACAGTCAGGAGCAACACTATGCCAGCCAAACCCATTCGCGCCGATGCCGCGGTTCCGCAAGAGGATGACGTTGTCATCATCTACACAAACGGTCACTGGGAGGTGGGACTGGCCTCGCAGCCCGCAGGGATTTCGTGGGCGACCCGTGACGAGGCGCTCGCGCTCGTACGTCGTTTCGCAGAGCGTCGGCACGTCGACGTGTGGATCTCTCGCGATGGGGGCCGGTCGTACGTGTCGGCCGTTCGCTGCCGAGCGGCGGCACAGGGGCGTTGCGATGCGAAAGACGAGACCCCGGCCATGCCGCTGGCGGTCGTCCATGTCGCGAGAGGTGCCGATGGGCCGCACGATTGACCATTCCGACACCGGGTTGGCCTGCGTCGCTCACGAGCTTTCCCAACCGCTCACCGCCATTGTCGCCGCAGCGCGTCTGGTGCGCACGTCCGACAGCCAGGCGGCCGTCGACCGGGCTTGCACCATTCTCGAGCGCCAGGCTGTCTACTTGCAGGCGCTCCTCAATCGTCTCCTCGACGACGTGCGCAACCATCGGTCCCACGCGGTGCTGCGGCTCGACCGAATCGATATCCGCCGAGTGGTCGCCGAGGTGCTCGATGCCAATGAAGTGGCGTTTGCGGAACACCACCTCAGGGCCACAACGGTCATGCCCGAGTGGCCCGTCTGGGTTGACGGGGACGGCGTGCGACTGCAGGAGATCCTGTGGAATCTGATCACGAACGCCGTGCGGTATACACCGCCGGATGGCCAGATTGTCGTGCGAGTCACATCGCATGAGGACCACGTCCTCGTCGCCGTGCGCGACACTGGCAGCGGATTGCGACCTCCGGAGCTGCGAGCGATCTTCGGCGCCTTTGCGCAGGGCGAGTGTGGCCATCCAGACGGATTCGGTCTTGGACTTGCCGTGGCGCGCGAGATCGCGCGGGCTCATGGCGGCACGATCGACGTGCGCAGTGAAGGACGAGGACGGGGAAGCGAGTTCAGGTTAATTCTTCCGTCGCCGGGCCCGGATGTGGCGCAGAACGAGGATCACGCGAGTCTGATGCCACGTCTCTGAGTGCACAGCGATCCCGCTCCGAGAATTCCCAGGTCTCGGATTGATTCAGCGCGTCACCAGGCAACTATCTGGAGGCCGCTGAATCGCATCAGCCGGTCGTTGCCCCCCCCGTGTGCATTAACTGTGAAGCAGTCCTGCGCTGACTGCGGGATATTCGCCATCGATGGCAGTGCACTTGCTGCGTCTGAATGCATCGGCCGCCATATTGGAGCCTATCGCGGGGAAAGATCCGCAGCCATGGAGATATTTCGCACTCACAGTCGCGCGCTTCAGGCGATGACGAGCGACAACACGCGGCAGGGAATATTCCGGCGAATGCTGGCGCGAGAGGCTGGCACGGCCGCCGACGCGCCAGCTATTGCCGCGGCGTCCGACCGCTTGTGTGAACACTTCGCCCGCCAGTTGACGCCACTTATCGGCGACGCCGGTGTCGCCGCGATCTATGCTCGCAGCTTGCACCTCGTGCAGCGGGACTTTCCATCGCTCGCGCCGGCCCGTGGGTCCAACCAGGGTGACGGTCCATATGTGCGCCTGCAGCAGTCCCTCGAGCATCAACAGCCCGCTGTGGCCTCTGCGGCTGCGGTCGCCGTGCTCACCACGGTCGGTGATGTATTGGCCTCGTTCATCGGAGAGAGCTTGACGACCCGTCTCCTGCGCGAGGCGTGGCCCGACGACTTCGCTGGCGACACCGCCGAGGAGACCAACAGATGACCGACAAGGTTCCCATCCGTCGCCTGGCGACGGGCGTTCCTGGACTCGATGCCGTCCTTGGCGGCGGCGTACCCGAGTTCTCGTTCAATCTCATTGCCGGTACGCCGGGAGCCGGCAAGACCACCCTGGTGCAGCAGATCATGTTCGCGTCAGCGCGGCCCGAGCGGACAGCCCTCTTCTTTACGGTGCTCGGCGAACCCCCGCTCAAAATGCTGCGGTATCAACAGCAGTTCGAATTCTTCGACCTGGCGAACGTGAACGAGTCGGTGCGGTTCGTCAACCTGGGGCAGGAGGCACGAGACGGCGGGTTAGACGAAGTCTTGAAGCGCATTGTACAGGAAGTGGAAACCGCGTCGCCCGCCATCGTGATCGTGGATTCGTTTCGCTCGCTCATCCCGGCGGCACAACAGCAGAACGGGCGGCTCGACCTGCAGCAGTTCGTCCAGGATCTAGGCATGCGGTTAACCGGCTGGCAAGCCACGACATTTCTTGTCGGCGAGTTTCAGCCGGCCGAGACCGAACACCATCCGATCTTCACGGTCGCGGACGGCCTCGTGTGGCTGTACCAGAGCATCGATCGCAATTCAATGGTGCGCAAGATGCAGGTGATGAAGATGCGGGGCCAGGCGCCCATTCCCGGCCTGCATACCTTCCGGATCACTGAGCGCGGCATTCAGATCTTTCCACGACTCATCTTCGGGCCGCCGGAGACGTCACCGGTCGGCGGCGCGCCCACGGCGGCGCGCCAGCCGTCACGGCTGTCCGTCGGAGTGCCGCGTCTCGACGAGATGCTGGGCGGCGGCATTCCCTCCGGATATTCGGTCATCATCGCCGGACCGTCGGGATCAGGCAAGACCGTCCTCGCCACGCAGTTCATCAACGAAGGTGCCCGTTGCGGCGAACCGGGCGTCATTGCGGTGTTCGAAAAGCGCCCGAACGAATACGCGCAGGCGAGCACCAGCCGCCTTAACCAGGCCGTTCGCGAGGGCCAAGTGGGCATCATCCACATGCGCCCGCTGGATCTCTCGATCGGTGAGACGCTGTACGAGTTGACTGACGCGATTCATCGGCTCAAGGCCCGGCGCGTCGTGATCGATTCGCTGTCCGGATTCGAGCTCGCGCTCGCCCCCACCTTTCGTGAGGATTTCCGCGAGTCGCAGTACCGCTTGGTCGCTGCCCTAACCGGCATGGGGCTCACGGTGATGATGACGGCCGAATTGGAAGACAGCTACACAGATCTCCGATTCAGTCCGCACGGCACGGCGTTTCTGACCGACGCGATCATCCTGCAGCGGTACCTCGAGCTCAAAGGCCAGTTGCAACGCATGATGGCTGTCGTGAAAGTCCGCGCGAGTGACCACAGTAAAGACCTGCGATTGTTTGAGATCACCGCCGACGGCATCGTCGTCGGTGAACGGGTCGGGGACTATCAAGGACTCCTCACCGGAACCCCTCACGTGTCCTCGCCCGGCACTCGGCGGGCGCCGCGTCGGCCGGACACCAGGCCGCCAAGGTCGTGAGGCATGACATCTTCACACGCGCGGCGTTCAAAGAAGGTCTCGCGTGACGGCGTTAGGAAGCCGCCGGGGAACTTGCGTGCCACACGCAATCAGCAAGTGGCCGTGGAAGAAGAAGCGCTTCGCGGTCGAGAGGTCCAGGCGCGGACCAGCACCGACGTCGAGCGGTTGATGGGTCAGCTGCGGGAAACGAATGAGCGGCTGATCGTCGCGGCGGTGCACGCGCAGAACCGGTCAGACGAGGCCCACGCGGAGGCGGCGCGGGCCAGGGCGGAACTTGACGATCTCATGCGGCAGCTGCGGGACGCCAATGAACGGTTAGCCGCCGCTGCCGCGCAGGCCCACACGATGGCGGAGGAGGCCGGACGGCGCGAAGAGGAGTATCGGGAGCTGTCCAGCCGGTTGCTGACCTTGCAGGATGAGGAACGGCGGCGTCTCGCGCTCGACCTGCACGACTCGACCGCGCAGTGCCTCGCCGCGCTCACGATGAATCTCGACATCGTGGGGGAGGCCAAGAAGGCGCTCGACGCCCGGTCGCGCCGGGCGCTCGCGGAGAGCCGATCCCTGGCTGAGCAATGTGCTCAACAGGTGCGAACGTTCGCGTATCTGCTGCACCCACCCTTGCTCGATGAGGTGGGATTGTTGTCGGCGATGCGATGGTATGCGGAGGGCTTCACGAAACGCAGCGGCATTCATGTGGTCCTGGATCTGAGCGAAATCGGACGATTGTCAGGGCCGATCGAGACCGCGCTCTTCCGCGTCGTGCAGGAGAGTCTCACGAACGTCCATCGTCACGCGTCGACCGCGACCGCCTCGATCCGTCTGATGAGCACAGCCGACGCGGTCGTGCTCGAAATCCAAGATCAGGGACATGGGCTTGGTGACCGTCTGACATCGCAGAACGGCACGCTCCCCCCCGGGACGCTGGGCGTGGGCATCCAGGGGATGCGGGAGCGCATCCGTCAATTGGGTGGGATCTTTGATGTTGAATTCACGGACACGGGAACGACGGTTCGCGTCAACGTGCCGTCGAACACGGGCAAGCCATGACGCCTGTCCGCATCCTCATCGCCGATGACCACGAAGTCGTGCGGCAGGGCGTGCGAACAGTGCTGGAAGGACACCCTGGGTGGGTCGTGTGCGGCGAAGCGAGCACGGGACGCGAAGCCGTGGCCAAGGCCATCGACCTCCGGCCAGACGTCGTGGTTCTGGATATCAGCATGCCGCAGCTGAACGGCTTGGAGGCCACGCGGCAGCTTCGGCGCGCCGTGCCGGCAAAGATTCTCATCTTGACCGTGCACGAGTCCGATCAGGTCGTCACGGAGGTACTCGACGCGGGCGCGCACGGGTACCTGTTGAAAGCGGACGCTGGACGGAAGCTGGTCGAGGCCATCCGCGCGCTGCTCCGGCACAAGGAATTCATCAGCGAACGTGTGCACGTCGTTGCGGCTCGCCGATCGGGACCAGGCCGCGCAGCCGCCGCGAGACGTGGGTCCGGACGTCTCTCGCCGCGCGAGCGCGAGGTATTGCAGCTCCTCACCGAGGGCAAGACCAACAAGGAGATTGGAGTGGCGCTTGGGATGACCACCAAGACCGCGGAGACACACCGGACGCACATCATGGCCAAGCTCAATTTGCATTCGATGAGTGAGCTCGTGCGGTACGCGATCCGGAACCGCATCATCGAAGCGTGAAAGCCACGTCACAAGACGTCCACAACGGTCGCAAAGGACCACGCCCGCGTCGGTCAGGCCCAAGACATACGGAATCCACCGTATAGCTGATGTGACTCCGCTCTTTCTATGCTTGACGTTTCGACGCGTCTACTTTCCGCGGAGGTACGTATGCCAGCACCGATGCGGCTCAACGGCGTCCGAGTGGCGGAATCTGTCTAAACCGTGAGGGTCCGTGATGGCGAAATCAGGAAAGCGAGCGAGTGATCAGCGCACGACCGCTGCGGACCGTTCAGTGCGAGCGCCGGCGACACAGTCGGCAACGGTGGCGCACAGTGACATCGCGCGGCTCGCGTTTGAACGGTACTGCCTGCGAGGTGGCCAACACGGACACGATGTTGATGATTGGTTGCAGGCGGAACGCCAACTGCGAGGCACCTTGAGGCCACCCACCGAGTGACGAGATTGAAAGAGGTTGCCATGCCCCACAACGCATTGCTCACACGTATCCGGGGTGAGTATCTGGAAATGCCCGGCTTGCGACTGACCCTCGGACAGGCGCAGCGGCTGTGCGGCATCGAGCGGATGCTCTGCAAGGTAGTGCTTGACGCGCTCGTGGAGGCGAAGTTCCTGTGTGTCAAGTCGGACGGTGCGTATGCGCGTCTGATAGAAGGAAGAGACATCCCTCGTCCGCGTCCCGCGAAAGCACACCTTGAAGCCGACGCGCGTGTCGTAATGGCTTCATAGCGCATCGGCCACACCCGCGACATCTCCAGCGCCTGCTGACATGTTCTGAATGGGAGCAGTGGTGACGCGGAGCGGTTGACTCCGGCTCTCGACACGCTCGACGAGACCTCCTGAGAAGACGTGCCAATGATCGAGATCAAGACAATCCTCTGCGCCATCGACTTCTCGGACTACTCGCGCCGTGCGTTGGACCATGCTGTGGCGATCGCGCGATGGTACGAATCGACGATCACTGTGCTGCACGTGTGCTCCGTTGCCCCAGTCGCCGCATACGTTCCTGGATCTCCGATCTTCGAGTCCGCGGTTCTGACGCCGGCGGACCGCGAGCGGCTCACGGGAGAAATAGGACGCTTTGCGGAGGCCGCGGACCTTGCCGATGTCCCGATCGAGATCGTGATCCGAGAGGGGAGCGTTGCGACGGAGATCCTTGAGCAGGCAATGCACGCCGACCTGCTGGTCATCGGGACGCACGGGCGATCCGGTTTCGACCGGCTTGTTCTCGGGTCCGTCACCGAGAAGGTGCTGCGTAAGGCCAGTTGCCCTGTGCTGACGGTGCCGGCGCACGCCCCGAATGCCGTTCCGGCCACGCCCGTGGTTTTCAAGCGGATCCTCTGCCCCGTCGACTTTTCGGACTCGTCTATGCACGCGCTGAACTACGCGCTGTCGCTCGCGCAGGAAGCCGACGCACGTCTTACAGTGCTGCATGTGATGGCGTACGACCTGGAAGTTGAAGCACCAGAGATGTACGAGACGGTAATTGCCGACAGGCGCCTGAGCGTGGCGGACTATCGCAGCCGGTGCGAGGCCTGCAGCCTCGAGCGTCTCAAAGCGGCCGTGCCCGACACGGTTCGGGCGTACTGCACCGTCGAGACGCTGCTCGCAACCGGTAAGCCGTATCGCGAGATTCTGCGCGTAGCCGCCGAACAGCAGGCCGACCTCATCGTGATGGGCGTGCAGGGACGCGGCGCGGCCGATGTGATGGTCTTCGGATCGACGACGCAGCACGTCGTGCGCCAGGCCACGTGTCCAGTGCTCACGATTCGCAAGGGCTAACCCCCCCCGATCAGAGCTGACTCGACGCGCTCCGGATCGCGCGCTCCAATACGCAACGGAGACGCTCGTAGTGAGAACCGCGCCAATACACGCGATTGCAGGCCGGGCACACCACGAAGTGTTCGAAACGGGCGCGGCTCCGAGGCGGCACGCGATCCGCCAGATCCGCCTTCGCAATGGATCTAACGAGCTGGTTGCAGCGCAGACAGCGCGTGAACGGCTCCACGCGTTCGGCGAGGTCGAACCGTTCAAACACTTCTGCCAACTGCGCCTCGGGGTCGGTGCTTCTGACGTAGCGGCCGTACCGAATCGCATTCCGCTTGAGCAAGTCCCGGTCCCTTGTGAGCGCCACGCGACCGTCGCGAGCGGCCGCGGTACCCACTGCCGCATCATCATCTAGCACCATCGCGTCGAATCCCGCCAGACGGAGGAACGACGCGAGCTTTCCCAGGTGGCCATCCACCACGAACCGGATCGGCTCTGGCGGATCGGCACCCACTCGGCGCACCCCGGCAAGATCGAGCGACCGGAAGACGGGATAGACGGACACGCGGTCGCCGCTGTGGAGCCGGTATGTGAAATCCACGGCGGCGCCGTTGACCAGCACGAGATCGATCTCCGGATGCGGGACGCCGAGCGCTTCGACCGTGTCCTTGATAGAGGAAGTCCCGGCGACAGAGTGAGTGAAGCGCCGGCCCCGCTGACGAGGTGGCAGAAAGTCATTCAATTGGGCGTAAAAGCGAAACGCCACCTCGCTCATGCGGGCTCACTCCAATGCCCAGTAGAGGTCGAGGCACGTGTGGGTTGCTGCAGGTCCAGTCCTGAAATGCGCCCTGACCTTGTCGCCGATCCTGATCGGCCCTGGTCCATCGAGGTAGCTCTTCACGATGGTGCACACCCCCTCGATCTTGACGTCAATCTGATAGTAGGGACACGGAATCTCGAGACCCGTTCCGCCTCGTTCGACGTACGTGTACGTATAGATGTGGCCCCTAGGATTCTCGATTTGTTTCCACACCATTGGACCGCTATACGGCTCCAAACGCGAATTTTGTACTCGTTGTGAATCCGTATAGCGGTCCTAGGCGCGCGAAGCGCGCCCTGAAGACGCTGCCAACCAGCCAAGGGCATCCCCAGCGGGATATCAAGGGCAGGCCCTTGGCTGGTTTGTGGCAGTCGGGACAGTCGGCCCGAGGCGGCAGCCAGAGCTGGCCATTCCCTTTGCTGATGGGGCATGCCGGGCTGATGCATCGGGTTGCCAGCAGCCGCCCTTCCGCCAACCCTTTGAAGTAGGGCGTGAGCAGGCCGTAGGTGTGATAGTGCGTCCCCTCTTCGCCAAACCGAGGCACGTGCAGGATCCAGGCGTCGCCCACGATACTGATCGTCGAGGGTTCCATCGCTGCCACATTGCCGTCGGTCATCAGACGCCTCCTACCAGGCCTTCTCGAGCACCGCGCAGGTGACGTGGCTTCCGACTCCTGCGTGCGAGATCGCGAGACCGCGTCGGGCGTCCTTGACCTGCAGGCTCTGCCAGTCGGCCGGCTTTGTCTTCCCGTACTGCTCCCACACCTTGGGATCGCCGTGGAACGTGTCGTACTTCCCCTGGAGCTGCCAGAGCACCTCGCCGCACTGGAAGATGCCCGTGGCACCCACCGCATGCATCGTTCCCAGCAATCCACCCGAGAGGTTCGCAGGGCACTTGCCCGGCTTGCCGGTGCGCGGGTTGTGGAGATAGCAGTCGCCGGAGGTCACAAACTCTTGCTCGCGACCGTAGAGGGTGAGACCGACGTCGCCGTAGGTCTGGAGGTCCGAGATTGTGAAGGCATCGTGCGTTTCCACAAGGTCGAGATCCTCGATGGGCGCGTTGATGCCCGCCATGCGGTAGACCATATAGGCCGCGAACCGCGTGGCGCCGAAGCTCTCGAAACCAGGCCAGCGGCCATCCTGCTTGGCCATCTCGTCGTACAGCCACGCGTACCCCTCCTCCGTCTCGTGAGGAAGGAGAGGAATGCGCATGGGGCGCCGGTCGCCGGTCCGTAAGGTATGCGAGCCGCCGGCGATGTAGAGCCGCACCGGCGTGTCGGTCAGGCGATACGCGAGATCTTCCGAACAAAGGAGCGCACCGGCCGCTCCCACGCTCATCGCACAGCATTCCAGGAACCGGAGCGGATCGGAGACGATTTCGCCATTCAGCACGTCCTCGATCGTGTGCCGGCCAGGTTGCTGCGAGAACGGCGAGAAGCAGGCATAGCGGCGATTCTTGACGGCGATCTCGGCGCGCACGCGATCGTCCACGCGGTACATCTCCTGGAAACGCCGGGCCATCGGCGCGTAATAGCTGGCGTAGTTGCGGGCGAGGCGCGTTTCGAAGTCCTTACACGCAGCCGTCGCGATGTAATAATTGCCGGTCCACGTGCGGACCTCGTCCATGCGCTCCCAACCAAGGACCAACGTGCAGTCGCTCATCCCGCTCGCGACCGTGGTGGCCCCCATAAGCATGGCGGAGCCCCCGGTCGCGCCACCGGTCTTGATGCCCACGTTCGGCAGGAGATCGAGCCCGAGGTAATCGTGGACCTTGGCTTCGCAGAGGAGCTGATCCTGGAAGTGGTCGGCGAACTCCCCGTAGCAGGCGAAGTTGATGAGTCCTTTGGTCTCAAGTGGGTCGCGTTTCAGATCGTTTTCCTCAAGCAGCATCCGGAAGGCCATCATGCACAGTTCCTCGAGCCGTTTCTCCGGATAGCGCTTGCGAAAGTCCGTGGTCCCGGCCGCCACCAGGTACACGGGGCGGGTCCACTTCGGGACCCTCAGATTTCCTGGAGCCAGTGCGATCATTGCGGTGATCCGTCAACGACGAGCGTCGGCGGGATGTCGTGTGGCAGTCTGTCGGGAGCCATGACGTCTGGTCGTCTCACGCCGCGCGCGGGCCGCTGGCTGCCGCACTCTTCACCAAGCTCCGCACGTCGGCGCCCTCGACGACCTCGCGCTCCAGCAGCCGGCGCATGACCGCATCCAAACCGGCGCGATGCTCGCGTAGCACCCTGACTGCCTGATCATAGGCGTCCGTCATCAGCCGTTTGACCTCGACATCGATCTCCCGCGCCGTCTCCTCCGCAAGCGCTTCGGTCATCGACTCCACGCCGGGCACCTGTAAGAAGGGCGCGCGACCCGGACGGTCGAGCGCAACGGGGCCCAGCGCGTCGCTCATCCCATACTGTGTAACCATGGCCCGCGCCATCTCGGTCGCGCGCAGGAGATCGTTCTGGCCGCCGGTTGAGAGCTCCTGGAACACCAGCTCCTCGGCCGCGCGGCCCCCCAGCCATACGGCGAGTTGATGCAACAGCTCGCGGCGGGTGCGCAGGTAGCGTTCCTCCTCCGGGAGCTGCAGCGTGTGACCGAGTGCTTCGTACCCGCGCTGCACGATGGAAATCTTGTGAACCGGATCGACCCCCGGTAAAACGGATGCGACGACGGCGTGTCCGGCTTCGTGGCAAGCGACGGTTTCGCGCTCCCGTGGGGTCATCACACGCTTGCGCTTCAATCCCGCAAGCACGCGGTCGATCGCCTCTTCGAAGTCCCCCATCAACACCGCGGGCCGTTCTTTCCGCGCCGCCAGGAGCGTGGCCTCGTTGACGAGATTCGCGAGATCCGCACCCGAGAACCCGGTGGTCCGTGCCGCCACGACCTTCAAGTCCACGTCGGAGGCCAGCTTTACAGCACGGGCGTGGAGGCGGAGGATGGCTTCGCGGCCCTGCACGTCTGGACGGTCGACCACCACTCGTCTGTCGAACCGTCCCGGTCGCAACAGCGCGGGATCGAGCACTTCTGGCCGGTTCGTGGCCGACATGACGATGATGCCCTTGCGCGGATCGAAGCCGTCCATCTCGGCGAGGAGCTGGTTCAACGTCTGCTCACGCTCCTCGTGGGTGCCGAGCGGCGACGCGACGCGCGTCTTGCCAAGCGCGTCCAGCTCGTCGATGAAGATGATGCATGGCGCCCGCGATTCTGCCTGCGCGAACAGGTCCCGGACGCGGGCGGCACCGACGCCGACGAACATTTCGACGAACTCGGAGCCGCTCAGACTGAAAAATGGCACGTGGGCCTCACCCGCCACGGCACGGGCCAGCAGCGTCTTGCCGGTGCCCGGGGGGCCGAGCAGCAGCACGCCTTTCGGGATCCGCCCGCCGAGGGCTGTGTACTTTTTTGGATTCCGCAAGAAGTCGACAATCTCGCGCAACTCCTCCACCGCCTCGTCGATTCCGGCCACATCACCGAAGCTCACTTTGACGTCGTCTTCGGCGTAGATCTTCGCGCGGCTCTGGCCGAACGCCATCACGCCTTGCCCGGGCGTCGCTCGCCTCAGCATGAAGTTCCAAAAGAGCATAAGCAGCACGAAGGGGAGCAACCACCCGACAATTGAGCTCCACCAGTTGCTGGCGAGTTCCCCGTTGACCGTAATGCCGCGCTCTTCGAGCTCGCCGAGCAGACCCGGATCCTCGACGCGCACGGTCGTAAACGCCTCCTTCGACTCCTTGAGGGCGCCTCGGATGCGGTCCTGGCTGATGACGACCTCCTCAACTTTGCCCCCGCGCACCATCTGCTTGAACTCGGTGTACGACACCGAGCGCGCGGTGACACCGGTCGTGAGCGTCGACAGCACAAATACAAAGAGGAGCGGCCCGACTATGTAGAGGAGTGTGAGCGCGACGGACGTCGGCCCTGGAACGGGTCGCTTCGGGCGCCGGGCGTCTGGAGGCCCTGGCTGTTCTCGCATGGCATCCGACATGGTGCGCGACGACATGATGTGAGCAACGGGCATGCCGCCGGGCGACAACCCTTTCGTGCCGGAAGGTGATTGCGACCTACGTGACACTGTGTCCGTGTATCGATGTGGGGAATTTCCGGAGGCATGTGGAAATTTTGCCTGGTTCGAAATGACTCTCGCGGAAGTTAACTGCGTGTCACTCGGCGGCGAGCATTGGCGCGAAGCGGACGCGCCGGTTCGTTGGCGCGGGCAGTGCATTCGTCCTTAACCCCACGACTCGGATCTTTGGGGTGAGACGGACCAGTCGGGGGTCAGGACCACCGGTCGCCTGACGCGCCTGACGGCAGATGAGATCACGGTCCACACCGACGCCGGCGAGAAGCATTTCAGGCGGGAGACCGTTCGCCAGGTCGCCGTGCGCCACCAGCCACTCCGCATGGCTGTGCTTATCGGGGCCGGCGCGGGTGCGGCCACTGGCGCAGCAACCGCATGCACGGGTCCGAGACGGGAAGAATGCGCGGACGCCCGATCCTGGCCGGCGCCTTTGGCGCGGGCCTCGGACTTGCCGCGGGGGCGCTCATGCACAGGACGACGATCGTCTATCCCGACGCGGAGAAGCGGACACTTATTTTACCGGTGATCTCGCGCGACGCCGTCGGCGTCCGGGTCAGTCTATATTGGCAACGGCAGAACAGTCACGCTTCATACTGAAAATTGCAGCCGTCGTGTCGAACACGGCATGCACCAGACGGCGCTCGCGTCAACACTGAAGCGCCGCTGGTGATGCCGAGGCGAAATCAAACCGCGAAGGGCCTTCCGGGGAAACGAGGTTAAGCGATGACTGTGAATGGGATGATGCCTCTTGAAGAGCCGCTGGCCGAACTCGAGCGGCAATTGATCAGCGCCTATGTCGCAGGTGCCGGCCAGGATCTCGAGACGCTGCTGGCGCGCGATGACGAGGACGCAAGAAAGCTGCTGGCGGAAGCGTCACTGTACGCCAGCGCCCGCCTGACGGAGGTCGAGTCACGATCCCACTATCTCCACAAGCTGCGCGGCGAGGGGTGAGACCGCGTCGAGGATTGAGCGGCCCCCACCGTGACGCCACAGTCGACACGCCTGAGTACAAGGTAACGGCGGTCCGCGTCGAGCGTCTAACCGCGTGATGTCTTACGCCCGCGCGCGTGTGCCCAGCAACGCCCGTTCGAGCAGTTCCACGCCGGCGATGCCGGTGGCGGCCCCTCGCACCGGTCGATTCGGCGAGGAGAGTGCCACCAGTGCGAGACCCGCGAGACCCGCGATCAAGCGCGCTGTTGGGCTCCATCCCCTCCAGCTCGCCGGCATCCGACTCATTTCTCGCGGTCCCGGCCCCTGCAGGGCCGACACGTGTCCGGCATCTCGGTGCGGCTCCAGCCGATTCTCGATCGCGGTGACCCCAGGAATTGCTTCCACGCCTTTCATAAGCTGCTCGACCTCTGCTTCGAAGATCGGCCCGCTCACCGTCACCGTACCCTTGTCCGCTGTGAGGTCGATCGCGCCCGGATGTGAGACCAAGCGGCCGAGTCGTGCGCGTACGCGCGCTGCGAGCACATCGTCCGGTGGTACCCCTTCTTCGATGAGCCGAGCGAGCGTTCGGGCAGCGAGACCGCTCAGGCGGTGCTCGACATCGCGCGAGGTCATGCCCGCGATCGCTTTCATGATATGCCCGGAGTGGACGGTCACCTCACGCAGGCGGGCGCGACGGCGCCTGCCCTCGTTGGGATCCGCCAGGTACATGATGCCGGCGCCCAGGCCGAGCCCGGCAAGTGCGACAAGACCTTTGTTCATACCCCCTCCTTCTCGCGGCGCGCAGACGATCCCAGCCCGTGCAACGCCCCCACACGCACCGCGCCGGGCGATGCCACGGGACGGAGCAGCGGCTCAAATGCCGGCAGCAGGTGCTTGACCATCTGGACAGGCAGCGCGCTGGTGAACTCGTACCCCGCTGCCGCCTCCCCCGGTACGTAGGCGACCATGCTCCCGAAGAAACGGTCGCCCACGATGAACGTGAACGCCGCCGTGCGATTGATGACGCGTGACGACCTACTGGTTTCGAACCGGTTGTCCCCAGTCCCTGTCTTGCCCCCGATCTCGAGTGTTTGACCGTTCGCCAGTGTCACGCCACCAGCCAGGCGCCTGCCGGTTCCATGTTCCACGACGCCCACGAGGTCGTGTCGCAACAGTGACGCGACGGCCGGTGAGAGGACACGTTCGCCGACCATCGGTTTCCGCGTGAAGTGCGTCTCGTAAGGCGTTCCCGCCGCGAAGTGCACTTGATCGGTCCGAAATGGGGGATATCGGAGTCCATCGTTCACGATGATCCCCATCAGCGTGGAGAGTGCCGCCGGATTGTCCCCCGAGCTGCCGATGGCCGTTGCATACGACGGCACCAGCGAGGCAAACGGGTACCCATGACGCCGCCACGACGCATGGATCTCAGCGAACGCATCGACTTCGAGCATGATCTCGATCGCTCTGTCCTGTGCGGAACGGCTCGGTGTCTTGAAGAGCCAGTCGTACGCGTCTTGCCGTGCATCGGCGCTCGCCTCGAACACTGCTCGGAGATCCGCCTCCGGATGCTCGGCGAGATAGCCGGAGAGCCAGACTTCCAGAGGATGGATGCGCGACGAGAGAGCACCGCGCCGGGCTACGTTCCGGAGCGTCTCGTCAGCCGACGCACCGTGGAGCCCCCTGTAGAACCTCCGCAGGAACTCGCGCCCTTCCCAATCCGCGAACCGGACCAGATAGGCGCGTCGCGCCGGGTGATTCGCATCTTCCAGGATTCTGGCTATGTCACCTCGACGGAACGTCAGGTGGTCGACGAGGTCGCGCACGAGACGAATGAACACGAGATTGATCGACCGCTGAAAAGCTTCTCGAACCGTCGTCACGCGGCTGTTGTCCTTCGCATCGAAGTTCTCGAAGCGATGCAGGCCGCCGCCGGTGAAGAATGATTCGTCCGGACTGGCCGAATACGAGCGGCTCATGGCGGCGTCGAGCATCGCTGGCAGGCTTCGGTCCTGCGTCGCGACGAGATACGCAATCGCCCAGCGGGTCAACCGGTCCCGCGGATGGACGGGCAGGGAGCGCAGTGCGCTGGCGGGCAGGTGGGCGTACTGCCGGTGGAGTCCCTCGACGAGCTCCAGGTACGTTGCCAGCGTCCGCAGCTTCGCCGTCGACCCCAGCTCCAGCTTCGTGCCCTCGTTGATATTCAACGGCCGGTCGTAGTTGTCCGCCTGGACGCGCAGCGCGTTGCCGCCAGGAACGCGCTCGTACAGCGTGAAGCTGTACACGACGTGCCCACACGCGTGTCCGTTCAGGAGGCGGAACGCCACCAGACCCGCCTGCGCGGCCTCGCTGCAGTCGCCGACGCGCTGCAGCGCACGCGTCACGGCATCGTTGACCATGCCGTCCAGCATCGTCCGCACGGTGAGATCGAGCCGGTCCAGGTCGTACAAGTTCGGCACTCCCAGTTGCGAGCCGAGCTCCGCGCGCACGGCATCCACGGCCTTCCGCTCCGCAAACATCGCAGACGCTGGTGCATTCGCCCGCGCCCGTGGCGTGAGACGCACGCGTAGTGCCTCATCGCGCAGCCACTCCGGAATGATCCCGGCGGACGCAAGCGCGGGCAGGTAGGCGTTGGTGCGCGCGTCCAGTGCGTCATGATCGCCGGACAGGTACACCGATGGTTTCTTCACGGCGACGAGGAGGTTCAGCGCCTGCCGATACGCTGCGGCAATCTGAACGCGGGCCAGGCGCTCAGGCGCTGGGTGGGGACCGGCCATCATGAGCGTTTTGTTGACCGCCTGAACATCCACGCCATACCAGGCCTGAAGACCATCGCCCAACCCGATGACCTCGCCATAGCCCGCGATGCCCCCGAGCGGCACCGAGTTGAGGTAGTCGGTCACGAGGTGCTTGCGAGCGTCCATCGTGTTCGCGCCGTCGAGGTACGATCGCAGCGATGCGGACACGATCTGACGCCCCTTTTCGGCGACGGAGCCGGTGCGGCCCCCCGGCGAGTGACGCAGCTTCTCGAGCTGAATCGCCAGCGTGCTGCCCCCACTTATCGCGTGGTGCGGCATGAGCTGATTCAGGCCAACATCCAGCACTGCCTTCGCGAGGCGGTCGTACTCCAGCGCCGGGTTGCGGAACGGGCGATCGGTCTGGAGGAGCTCGCGGTTCTCGATGAAGAGCAACGACTGCACCACCAGCGGCGGGATTTCGCCAAAATCGCGATACGCGTACCGCGGGTGGCGCGACAAGAAGATCGAGCGGCCGGTCCGGTCTAGAACCGACAGACCAGCCTGATTCTTCACAGGGTAGACGGGGAAGATTCCGACGTCGGCGAGCCTCACTAATTCGGGCGACCAGCGCGCCTGGGTCTCGACCTGAAAACCGCGGGCCTCCAACCTCTTCACGAATTCAGGCTCTCTCGCATAACCGAGACGGATGTCGTACGGTCCCTTGGTCGGGAAACGGATTGACGCACTGGTTCCGGATTCGACCGTATAAGTGAGATGCCGGGCGGCGCGGGCGAGGACCATCGACTGCACCCACGACGTCCGCAGTTCCACACTGGCGAAGACCGCGAGAAGGGCAACCGCCCACGCCCATCGGGGCAGCCGCAGCGTCCAGTGGAAAGCCACGCGAAGCCTTGCGGAAGCACGCGCGGCGCGCGACCGCGGGTGGTCGGCGTCGGATCGAATGCGCCAGCCAAGGGATGCAGGGTAGGCTCGGTCACCATACAGAGTTCGCAGCAACAGGCGATACACAATTCCTCCCGATACGTCCGCGACCTGCCTCGTTGCAGCTTTCAGGCCTACTCGTCTCTCGATAATCAGCGGACCACGCCGCTGCAGATAGACGCGGAGGAACACTCGGGAGGACACACGCGACGTGGGCGCAGGAAAAGTTCGCAGCGGATTGCGGAATCACCCGCGCTGGACGGCGCCTTAAGTCCTGCGAGTTTGCGGTTTATGGAGACCAGGGCCCGCGGCTGGTTCTCCGGCGGAGACCTTGAACGCTCGCGCCTGCCCTGCGAGGGCGATCAGGCGTTGTTCAACGAGATGATTGACCGTTCCCGATGGAAACTGGCCGGTGACGTCGCGGCTGCCTGCCGGCATTCCCGTGAGGACCTGCAGGCCCTGATCGACCGTGTCCATCGCGTAGATGTGAAATGTTCCGGCGGCGGCCGCCTCGATCACGTCGGCACGCAGCATGAGGTGGCGCTTATTCGCCGCCGGAATCAGCACACCCTCGTTTCCGGTCAAGCCTCTCGCCTTGCACACATCGAAGAAGCCTTCGATCTTTTCGTTCACGCCGCCAATCGCCTGGATCTCGCCTCGCTGGTTCACCGACCCCGTGACGGCGAGGGACTGCTTGATCGGTAGCTCTGCGAGCGCCGACAGCAGTGCGAAGAGCTCCGCCGACGAGGCACTGTCCCCTTCAACCCCGCCGTAGCTCTGCTCGAAGACGATGCTGGCCGACAACGACAGGGGCTGGTCCGGGACGTACCGGCCGGCAAGAAATCCTGACAGGATCAGCACGCCTTTCGAATGGATGGGACCACCAAGCTCGACCTCACGTTCGATGTCGACCACCGTGCCGCTGCCCAGCCGCACGCGGGCGGTAATCCGGCTTGGGCGCGCGAACGCGAAGCCCCCCAGTTCGATAACGGACAGTCCGTTCACCTGGCCGACGACCTCCCCGGTTGTCGCGATCGCAATCGTTCCGCGCTCGATCTCTTCTTGGAGGCGTTCCCGAGGCCGGCTGGACCGATGGATCCACGCGTCGATCGCACACTGCACGTCGGCGGCCTCCACGACGGAGCGTCCGGCGGCTCCAGCCCAGTGATCGGCTTCCTTTAACAAGTCCGTCAGGCGATCCAATGCGAGCCAGAGCTTACCCGCGTCACCGACCACACGGGCGCCATGTTCCAGGACGCGCGCCACGCCAGCGGCGCTGAATGGCCGTACTGCGGCCTTTCGGGCGAGCGTCCCAATCAGTCGGGCGTATAACGTGTCGTTCTCGGTTGCACGGTCCATGGTCGACTCGAAGTCAACCGTCACCTTGAACAATTCCCTGAAGTCGGGATCGAGCTGGTGGAGCAGGTAGTAGAGAAGGCGTTCGCCAATCAGAACCACTTTGAGGTTGAGCGGAATCGGTTCGGGATCGAGCGACACCGTGCTCACCAGGCTCAGTGCCTCGCCGAGTGATTCGATGCGCAGCGCACGCGCGCGCAGCGCCCGTTTGAGCCCCTCCCAGGCGAAGGGCTCGAGCAGCAATCGGCGGGCATCCAGGATCAGATAGCCGCCATTGGCCCTGTGCAACGCCCCAGGCTTGATGAGCGTGAAATGCGTAACGAGCGTGCCCATCTGGGCCACGTGCTCGATGCGCCCCACGAGATTCTGAAACGTCGGCTTGTCTTCGTAGACGACCGGCGCGCCGGGCAGGCCGCTGCGGCCGTTGAGCACGTTGACCTGGTAGCGGCTCAGGGGCTGGGATACAAGGCCTGACTTCGCCATCAAGGCCTCGAGTGATCCGCCCTCTTCCTCCTCCTTGCCCCGCCGGAAGTCGTCGGCATGCTCGATGACGTCGGCCTTCACGGCTGCGAGGTGAGCCTGAACGGCGGGCTGTCCCTCGTACGTCTTCGCGAGGTCGTCGATCAGCGCGTCAACCGCGGCACTGGTCACGGCACGCTTCAGCGCCCGCTCCTTTTCGCGGCTCTCCCGGCGCCACTGTGGAACCTGGTGGAGGATCTTCTCCAGCTCTCCCTCGAACTCTTCGAGCGCGGCCTTGACGGCTTGCCGCTCGGTGTCCGGCAGCTTGCCAAACGCCTCCGGATCGAGCGGCTGCCCGTCGTGCATGGGGACGAGCCCAAAACCCACCGGCGTATGGATGAGCGCGACGCCACGCTCGCCGGCCCGTTTGCCGAGATCGGACAGCGCACCCTCACGACGTTCATTGAACTCTTGATCGATGTGCGCGTGGCGCTGGCGGTACTCGTCGGTCTCCAGTGCCGCCTCCACGGCTGTTTGGAGCTCGTCAACCAGCCGCGCCATGTCTACGCGGAACGTGCTGCCGCGTCCTGCGGGAAGCGAGATCGCGCGCGGCCGGTGGGGGTGCTCGAAGCTGTGCACGTAGCACCAGTCGGACCCGCTGGGCTCAGACGCGGCTTGCTGCTCTAGAAACTGCCGGACGACAGCATGCTTGCCGGCGCCAGTCGGTCCGAGAGCAAAGAGGTTATAGCCGTCGTGGCGGATGCCGATGCCGAACTCAATGGCCGACACGGCCCGGTCCTGCCCCAGTGTGATCGCGCCGTCGGACAACTCGCCGGTGGTCTGAAACCCCAGCGTTGCCGGATCACACTGGCGATACAGTTGCTCGGCCGTCAGCCGCTCCGCCGGCGCGATCTCTTTCCGTTCTACTCTTTCGACAAGGGTCGCAGGCACATTCCGTCCCTCGCACTCACTACGAACTCGCATTCACGCCAACGCAACAGCTGTGCCCCATGGCCCACAAGTCACGCGGACATCCAGATCAGGCCAACTCCCAGCGGGAAGGTTGTGGAAGGGGATTTTTGAGGCGTCTTGGCGGAAAATCCCCGCGCATACTGTGACCTGGACCAGCGACTGAAGGGTTGCGCGCGTTGGGAGGATCTCCGGTGGTCCTCTCGTTGCAGGCACCATTCGCGGAGGTTCCTATGGCGGGAAGTCTGAACACCGCACACACGCCAGCGAATTGCCGCTGGAGTCGGCGTGGGTTCCGCCTCTCGTTCGTTGCGGAGTCCGAGCAACCGGAGACTCCCTGGGTGTGCGTGCGAGAGCCGAGCATACGCCGACCGCTGGTGGATTCGGAGTGTGCGTTCTGCGAATTCTGGGAACCAACGGACGAATGGACGGCAGCAGCGGAAGCGCGAAGAACGGCCCCCAGGTGGCGGTTCTGGCCCGAGTGACCCTCGCATCGCGACCCTGCCGGAGTCGCTCCGAGAAGTACGGTGAACACAGATACTTCCTATCTCGGCTTTCGACTACCCCACCCGTTCATTGCGGGGGCATCTCCGTTCGGGTACTACCTTGACACGGTGAAGCACCTCGAAGATGCGGGCTGGGCAGCAGTAGTGCTCCACTCACTGTTCGTCGAGCAGGTCACTGGCGTGGACGGGAATGCCGCAGCGCACCTGGCTCCCGACGCTGAACTGCGCGAGGCGCTCGCACGCTTTCCGGCCGCCAGCGAGTACCCGCTCGGCCCAGACGACTATGCAGAACACGTCAGCCAGGTGAAGCAAGCCGTCCGGATACCCGTGATTGGCTCGCTCAATGGCGCGTCGACCGAGTCGTGGATCGCGTTCGCCCGGATCATTGAGCAGGCGGGCGCCGACGCGATCGAGCTGAACCCGTATGAGGTCGTGACCGATCTCGAAACGACCGGCGCCGATGTCGAGCGGCGGCTGTGCGCCATCGTCACTGAACTGAAGCAGGTGCTCACCATTCCCATTGCCGTCAAGCTCTCGCCCTTCTTCGCGGCGTTCGGCAATGTGGCGCAGCAACTGGATCAGGCAGGCGCCGCTGGACTGGTCCTGTTCAATCGCTTCTATCAACCGGATATTGACATTGAGACGATGACTGCTCTGCCGCACGTGAAGCTGTCCACGAGCGACGAGCTGCTTTTGCGCGTGCGGTGGCTCGCGATTCTCTACGGCCGCGTGCGTCCTGCGCTTGCGGTCACCGGCGGCGTGGCTGTGCCACACGACGGCATCAAGGCTATCCTCGCTGGCGCGGATGCGGTGCAGGTGACCTCAGCGTTGCTGCGCAACGGCCCGACCTATGTGTCGATGATGCAGCGCGGACTCGAGCAGTGGATGGAGCGGCACGAGGTGTCCACGGTGGACGAAATGCGTGGCCTCTCGAGCCTACAGAAGACGACCAATCCCGCCGCCTTCGAACGGGCGAACTACATTCGCGTCCTGCACAGCTGGTTCCACTGACATGGCCCGCCGTGTCAATCGAGACGAGATCGAGGACCACGGATCGTTTCGGATCGACCGCCGTCAATACAGCAGCGTAATCAACAGACGCGAGAGGAAGAAGTCCACGGCGATCACCGCGACGGACGCCGTCACGACCGCCCTGGTCGCCGCGCGGCCGACGCCTTGCGTGCCGCCCTTCGTGCGCAGGCCCACATGGCAGCCAATCGTCACGATGACGTAGCCGAGGAAGAACGGCTTGATCAGCCCCATCCACGCATCCTGCAGGTACAACGCGTCGGTAATCGACATCCAGTAGAGGCTCGACGCCACGCGAAGCTGGTACACGGCGACCAGCCACCCGCCAAGAATGCCCACCGTGTCGTAGATCACGGTCAGCACGGGCGCCATGAAGAAACCAGCCAGCACACGCGGCACCACGAGCTTCCGCACCGGATCGGTGCCGAGCGCCCGGAGCGCGTTGATCTGGTCTGTGACGGCCATCGAGCCGAGCTCGGCGGCGATGCCCGCCCCGGCGCGCCCGGCCAGCATCAGTCCCGTGAACACGGGACCGACCTCCTTGATGATCGACGTGCTGACCAAGCGGCCGACGAACGGCCGTGCGCCGAACTGATCGAGCGTGATGCCGGTCTGTAGCGCCACGACGGCGCCAGTAAAGAACCCGGTCAGCACCACGACGGTGAGCGACCCAGTCCCGATCTGATCGAACTGCTCGACGACATCGTAGAGGTAGTACGGGCGCGAGAACGCGCCGCGCACAGTGGCGATCTGCAAGCGGACGTACTCTTGGACTTCGAGGAGCGCGTCCTTGACCCAGTCTTCAAGAACGTTCAGCACATGTCACCGCCAAGCCGACAGGCTCGTCAACCCCACTCCCCCGCCAGATCGTCGAGTGCTCGGGCGGTGCGTCATCGGAGCCTAGTCCCAGAAAGTGACGGAATGCGAGCGACTCGGCGGTCCGCCACGCAATCCCGCGCTCTAAATCAATACCCTCGAGGTAGCCGATCGGCAGCGGTCAGAAATACGTGCCAGGCGTGAGACTCGCGGCCGATCGTCGTCGCCCTTTGACCAGGGGCTGCCAGCTAAGCTCGGGGCGCAAAGCGCGCCAAGAGACACTGTGCTCACCGGCCGATGCGCTCGGCTGGGGATATCAGGGGGCAGCTCCTTGGCTGGTTAGCCGCCAGCGTGGACGCGTTGGCGCCGCAGTTGTTCCAGCACGCCCTGCATCGCGTCAGCCAGATCGGGCCGGCCAATCTCTTCCAGGTCGTACCGCACCCGCACCACCGGCTGGCGGATCCTCACGAGACGGCTGAGATCGATGGGCGTGCCAATGACGACAACCTCGCACGGTACGCGCTCGATGGTGGCCTCGAGGTCGCGCACCTGATCTTCGCCGTAGCCCATTGCGGGGAGGATCGGACCGATGTCGGGATAGGTCTGGTACGTATCGGCGATGCTCCCAACCGCGAACGGCCGCGGATCGACGATCTCGCGGGCGCCGAATTTCTTCGCCAGCACAGTGCCGGCACCGAACCGCATCTCGCCATGAGTCACCGTCGGCCCGTCTTCGACTACCAGCACCTTTCGCCCGGTGACGGCATTCGGGCGATCGGCGGTCACGGGCGACGCGGCCTCGACGATCATCGCCTCGGGATTGGCGGTCCGAATGTGATCCCGAAGCTGCTGGGTTGCCGCTAAATCGGCCGTGTCGATCTTGTTGATCACGACGACGTCGGCCATGCGCAGATTGGCTTCCCCGGGGTGGTACGTCAGCTCGTTTCCCAGGCGCAGGGGATCGGCGACGACGATGTGGAGCGTGGGCCGATAGAACGGCAGATCGTTGTTCCCGCCATCCCACAGGATGACGTCTGCTTCCGCCTCGGCTTTGTTGAGAATGTCCGCGTAGTCGACGCCGGCATAGACGACCGAGCCGTTGACGATGTGTGGCTCGTACTCTTCCATCTCCTCGATGGTGCAGTGCTGGCGCGTCATGTCGTCCAGCGTGGCGAATCGCTGGACTCGCTGGGCGACCAAATCGCCGTACGGCATCGGATGCCGAACCACCGCAACCCTGAGGCCGCGATCGCGCAGCAGGCCGGCAATGCGGCGGGTCGTCTGACTCTTACCCGCACCCGTGCGAACGGCGCACACGGCAATCACCGGCTTGCGGCTCTCCAGCATCGTCGCCCGTGGTCCGAGCAGCACGAAGTCCGCGCCGGCCGCTTGGGCGATCGCGGCGCGATGCATGACGTAGGGGTACGACACGTCGCTGTAAGAGAAGACGACTTGTCGCACTTCGAACCGCTCGACGAGCGCCGCCAGCTCGTCCTCCCGAAAGATCGGGACCCCCTGCGGGTAGAGTGGGCCGGCCAGCTCCGGAGGGTATCGACGATCCGCGATGTTCGGGATCTGGGCCGCCGTGAACCCGACCACCTCGTATCGCGTGTCGTCCCGGTAGACGACGTTGAAGTTGTGAAAGTCGCGGCCGGCGGCTCCCAGTATCAGCGTGCGGATGCGATCCATGGGCATGCCCCTCACACGGCGGTCGTGAGGACGTCCTCGATGCGCTCGACTGCCCAATCGATCTCGTCACCGGTAATGACCAGCGGCGGCGACAGCCGGATGACGCGTTCGTGAGTCTCCTTGCACAGGACGCCGTGGCTTTTGAGAGCCTCGCAGAACGGCCGTGCCTCACGGACCAGTTCGATGCCGATCCACAGTCCGCGTCCGCGCAGGTCACGAACGATCGACGTCGGAATCGACCGCAGACGGTTGAGCAGGTACGAGCCCAGGCGCGCCGATCGCTCCACCAGGTTCTCCTCAACGATGACGTTGAGCGCGGCCCGCGCAACTGCGCACGCGAGCGGATTGCCGCCGAACGTGCTGCCGTGATCGCCCGGCGTGAACACGCCCAGCACGTCGCGTGACGCCAAGACCGCTGACACAGGATAAAAGCCTCCGGAGAGGGCCTTACCAATGATCAACACATCGGGACGGACATCCTCGTGCATGCAGGCGAACAGCGCGCCGGTTCGGCCCAACCCCGATTGAATCTCGTCCGCCATGAACAGCACGTGGTGTTCCCGACACAGTTCAGCCGTCTTCGCAAGATACCCGTCGGGTGGCACGATGACGCCAGCCTCCCCCTGGATCGGCTCCACAAGGAAGGCGCACGTGTTCGGCGTGATGGCGTCCGCCAGTGCATCCGCATCGCCGAACGGGATCACGCGAAACCCCGGCGTGAACGGGCCGAAGCCCTCACGGTACTGGTCAACGGTCGAGAAGCTGACCGCGGTAATAGTGCGGCCATGGAAATTGTTGGCGCAGACGATGACCTCCGCCTGGCCGGCAGGAATCCCTTTTCGCGTGTAGCCCCATTTGCGCGCGGCCTTCAGCGCCGTCTCTACGGCCTCGACGCCGGAGTTCATCAGGAGCGCCATCTCCATGCCGGTCAGCTCGTGGAGCTGCTCGTACAGGAGCGGGAGCTGGTCGTTCCTGAAGGCGCGTGACGTGAGCGTCAAGCGGCGAGCCTGCTCGGTACATGCCTTCAGAATGCGCGGATGGCAATGTCCTTGGCTGACGGCGGAATACCCGGCCAGACAATCGAGGTACCGGTGGCCTTCAACGTCCCAGACCCAGACGCCCTCACCGCGTTCAAGCACGACGTCGAGCGGGTCGTAGTTGTGCGCGCCGTATAAGTCTTCGAGTTCGACATAACGTTCGGCAATCATGATGCCCCTCAGTTCGTCCTACGCACGACTGACTCCGGTTGAGACGAGCCCACGCTGGTGTCCGGCCGCTGGAACGCGGTCGAAGACGTGGGTACCGGCGTGTCCCTCGAGCGCCGCAACCAGTCGGTCGGGCGACGTCACAATCGCCTCGCGACCGCCGGCGGCGACAAATCGCAGCGCCGCCTCCACCTTCGGACCCATCGTGCCTGGAGGAAACTGGCCGGCTACTGCATAGCCGCGCAATTCATCTGCCGTCACGTCGGTGAGCGCGCGAGCCCGCGAGCTGGCGAAATCCAGCCAAATGGCGTCTACGTCGGTTGAGATCAACAACACGTCGACGCCCAGCCGAATCGCCAGGAGCGCGGACGCGAGGTCCTTGTCGACGACCGCCTCGACGCCCTCGAGCTCGTGGTCACGTCGGACGACGGGAATGCCGCCCCCGCCAAGGGTGATCACGATCGCACCAGAGTTGACGAGCGTGCGAATCACGCCTTCCTCGATGATCTCGAGCGGCTCCGGCGATGGCACGACGCGACGGTAGCCGTGCGGTGGCTCCTCGACCATCGTCCAACCAGCTCGCTGACGTCTCTCTGCCTCGGTGCGCGAATAGAAGGGACCGATCGGCTTGCTTGCGTGTGCGAAGGCCGGATCATCTGGCGCGACGATGACCTGGGCCAGCACCGTGACAACGGTGTGGCGCAGGTCTCTCCTCAGCAATGCTTGGCGAAGCGCCTGCTGCAGCAGAAACCCGATCTCCCCCTGTGTGCTTGCGACACAGACGTCCAACGGGAGCTCGTAGGCCTCTGCTGCGGCGCGCTCCGACCGCAGCAGCGCGGCACCCACCTGCGGGCCGTTTCCATGCGTGAGCACGACCTGCCAGCCGCGGGCGGCGACATCTGCGATGGCGCAACACGTCTCCGCCACGTGACGCCGCTGGGCGACCACCGTGGCTGGCTCGCTGGCGCGAATCAGTGAGTTGCCGCCAATCGCGATCAGCACGGTCGGTCGCATGCGTTATTCCCCGTATCCCAGCAGCGCGAGCAGCAACGCCTTCTCCGTGTGCATGCGGTTCTCGGCCTGCCTGAACACGACCGAACGGGGCGATTCGATCACGTCAGCGGCGACTTCCTCGCCCCGATGGGCCGGAAGACAGTGCATGAAGATCGCATCCGGCGCGGCACGATCCAGCAACGCGTCAGTGACCTGGTACCCAGCGAACGCACGCCGCCGTTCATCCGCCTCGGCTTCTTGCCCCATGCTGATCCAGGTGTCCGTGTACACGACGTCGGCTCCGTCCACAGCATCTTCTGGTGAGGAGGTCACCCGGCACGCATCCTGTGCCGCGGAGGCGTGCCGCCGCGCCCATTGAAGGACGTCAGCGCGCGGCTCGTAGCCCGGAGGTGAGGCAATCGTCATGCGCACGCCAAGCAGCGCTGCGCCAAAGATCAGCGAGTTGGCGACGTTGTTCGCGTCGCCAACAAACGCCAGATGCAGGCCGTCCAACCTGCCCTTCACCTCGCGCATGGTGAAGTAGTCGGCGAGCGCCTGACACGGATGGCTGAAGTTGCTGAGTGCGTTGATCACAGGAATCGACGCCGCCTGTGCCAGCCCTTCTACCGTCACGTGCGCGAACGTGCGGGCCGCGATCGCGTGCACCATCCGATCGAGCGTCCGGGCGACGTCACCGATCGCCTCGCGCTGGCCCAAGCCAATCTCCTGCGGTGCGAGATACAGGGCATGTCCGCCCAGGTCATGAGCCGCCACATCGAACGAGACCCGCGTCCTCAGCGACGGCTTTTCGAAGATCAGGGCGAGCGTCTTGCCCCTCAGCAGCCCTGCGTAACGCGCCGGCTGTCGCTTGAGGTCGGCAGCAAGCGCGATCAGCGCGAGGAGCTCCCCACGCGTGAGATCGCGGATCGAAAGCAGGTCCCGGCCGCGTAGCGCGGCGCAGGCATCCATCGCCGGAATCGCCGGGAGTGTGACCGGCATGAGCTCCAAATCTCCAGTGCGCCCGTCCAGACGCGCGTCGTCAGGCCGGGAGCCTGCTGAGAAGAGAGCAAGCGTCGTTCCCGGAGCTCAGAAACAGATGTGGCCGGCAGAATGTGGCAACTACGCCGAGGACTAAGAGGTTCGAGGGACGGCCGAGCCGCCGGTGGCGCTGCGGGTTTTCGCACGACATTTTGGGGAAAATCTCACATCGACTCGGCGGCCATAGGCGACCGCTTCCAACTTTTTACAACAACAAGCCGCGCACGGCGTCTTCCACCTGTTTGGCGAGCGCGTCGTAGTCCGCACCCCTCAGCCGCATCGGCGTGCCGAATACCACCCGGACATGTCCGGGCCGCGCCATGTGCCACGTGCGATGCAGCACCCGGTCCACCCCGTCGAGCCGAACGGGCACGACGGGCACATCGAGCCGCGAGGCAATCATGCCGATGCCCGGGCGAAACCGATCGATCTCGCCGGTGTCCGTATGGTGTCCTTCAGGAAAGATCAAGACGGAGAACCGGCCCTCGAGCAGGTCGCCCATGTAGCGCAGCGTCTGCCGCGCCCCGGCCTCGCGCTGCGGCAGCGGGAATGCGTTGAACACGAGCGCAGCGAGGTAGTACCCCACGCTGGTCGCGAACCAACGCATGCGCCCATGCTCCTCCGGGAAGAAGTGCGCCGCGAAAAACTCTTTGGCCATCGCCGGCGCCAGACGGTACCGCCAGCGCCGCGGAAGTACTGCCATGATGACCGGCGTGTCCATGAAGCTCTGGTGGTTGGACGCGAAGATCACCGGTCCCTCAAGATCGTCCAGATGCTCGCGCCCTTCGACCCGGATCCAGGCGAACACGCGCGTGAGCGGCAGCATGAACCCAGGCAGACTGATGCGGCGGAACGCCCGCGCGGCCCAGGATCTGTTCCACGCAGGAAACTCCAGCGCCTCCGCGGGTTCCGTTTCGCCGCGTGCCGTCTCCTCGACGAGCGCGCGCAACTGTCCCACGTCATGCGCGCCAGAGAATGCCTTTTCGTCCAGCCGCGTCTGAAACGCGTCCTCGAGCGCGACCATCAGCTCGACCCGCTCGAGTGAACTGAGCCCGAGTTCATCGATCGTCGTCGCCGAGGACAGGTCGCCGCGCCCCGCATACCTCGCCACGAGCTCCGACAACTTGTCCGTGGCAGGTCCGGCGGCGATCGGCCCTGCGCCGGTCCGGACCCATTCACGGATGGCCGCGCGCTTCAGCTTCCCCGTCCCCTCCGTGCGCGGCAACGCCCCGTGCGGCCACACCAGTGCACGCCGAATCTTCTGGTGGTTTTCGAGACGAGCATTCGCGTCGCGAGCCACGGCGTCGGGATCGACACCCGGCTCGACCACGAGCACGGCGTGTACGCGCTCGCCGAGGGCCTCCGGTCCACTGGCCACGCCGACAGCCGCCGAGTCGCGCACCCCTGAGATCTGATTTACGACGCGCTCAACATCGTCTGGAAAGACCTTCAACCCTTCGGGCGTCACGATGACTTCCTTCTTGCGGCCCCGGATGAAGAGCCGGCCGTCCGGCGCGATCTCGCCGATGTCGCCCGTGTGGAACCAACCTCCTTCGAACGCCTTGGCAGTCTCGACCTCGGCCTGAAAGTAGCCGCTGGTGACGTTCTCGCCGCGTACGAGGATCTCACCATCGGGTGCGATCATCACGTCCACGCCGGCGATCGTCTTGCCAACGGACCCTGCCTGGATGTGGAACGGGTGCGTGACGCTGACGATGGGGGCCGTCTCCGTCAGGCCGTACCCCTGAATCACCGCGAAGCCGCGCGCCGACCAGAACGCCTCGAGCTCTGCGTCGAGGGGCGCGGCACCGACGACGAAGCTCCAGAACTTGACCCCGAAGAGGCGATGGAGACGCCGATACCGCCACCACCTGAACACCCAATGCACCTTTGGTCCCGCGGCGGCCGCATTGGACGCGATGCGAAGCACATGCGTGCGCAGCACATCGAGAATCTTCGGTACCGACACGAGCACCGATACCCGGCGGCGCTTGATCAGCGTGACGATGTCCGCGGGGTTGTAGCCGCGCATGAAGATCACGGTGCCCGGCAGCATCGGCGGGATGAACGTCGCCATCGCCTGGCCGAACATGTGACTGAGCGGCAGCAGATTCAGAAATCGCAGCGGGAAGACCGGGCGGGCCCACGCGCGATACTTCTTCACTTCGCGCTCGACCGGCACGATGTTCGCCAGCACGTTGCGATGCGTAATGACCACGCCTTTCGGGTCGCCGGTCGCGCCCGAGGTGAAGATGATCTCCGCCACATCATCCCGGCTGACCGCGACTGGTGGCAGAGATCCATCGCGCCACTCCAGTTCGTGCAGTTTCCATATGGGGACGTTGAGTGTCGCCGTCAACGGCGGAACGTCCTCGCCGATCAGGGCCAGCTTGGCGGCAACCGTTCGGCTGATTCGCGCCAGAAAATCAGGCGATGTGCGATAGTCAATCGGCACCACGATAATGCCGCCGAGGAGACAGCCCCAGAACGCGACAACCCACTCCGGGCGATTTTCGCTCCAGAACAGGACCTTGTCGCCCTTGCGCACACCGGCGGCGGCGAGACGCGCCGCGAACCCGCGCGCCGCGCGGCCAACCTCCTCGTACGAATAGCTTCGGGTCCTGAAACCATCGTCGTAGACAAGAAACAGCCCGTGCGCCTTGGCAAGGTCGTCGAAAAAGTCGATCAGCGTGTCAGGGGACACAGGTATTCCTCGCGTTGCTTGCGCAGCGCCTAGCTCCCTCCCTTCGGCGGCACCGTGGATATAGTGGGGTCCACTTCGGGCGGTTCCTCTGCGGGCTCGATTTGCCACTCGTGCAGGCACCTCTCGCAGACATAGCGTAGGGAACTGCGAATATCGTGGTGAAGTTGCGCGCCATGCGAGTGGCACACAGGACACTCGACGGTCGGTGTGTGTAGGTGGTCAGCGGCAGTGTCAGTGTCCGTCATTGGAACTCCCATGCCTTTCTCCTCGTCGGATGCCCGCGGATCAGGCCTCCCTGGAGATCACCTGCGCAGTTCACGCTCGAGCTTCTCTCCCGCGCCACGAGCCCGAGATCGCGACTCCTCGGACATCACGAGGACATCGTCAGTTGCCATGCAGCACTCCCCGTCCTGGCCGCAAGGACCGCGCCATCATTCGGCGCGCGTCGACGTGACTCGCCGCCGAATGCACTCGCTGCCTCGCACAGCGCATCGCAGCTGCTGCCCGCAGTATTTCTCACGCACGGCGATATTTTCCGCACGTGTCGTGTCAAGGCTCGCCAGGATCTCGTCAACTGCGGACCTTTGATGAGTCGCATGCGTTTTGCTTCTCCTCGTCGGACCTCTCGACGAACAAGGAGGACACCGTGACACATGCATCAGTCCCAACAGGTGCGCCCAAGGCTGAGCACGACGCGCGACGTACTCCCACGAGCTCGCGCTCTGCGACACCAGCCCGGAGTGGCTCACGTGATCAACCCACACGTCAAGACGCTCGCCGACCTCCCTCTTGAAGCCGCCGGGCGGTTCCCGAACCGTCCCGTCCTGCGCCAGACCCGTGGCGACACGTTCGTCGAGATGTCCGGCCGTGATCTCTTCGCGCGCGTTCGAGACCTGAGTCTGGGCTTCACGGGACTCGGCCTCTCCGGCGGTGATCGCGTTGCGGTGGTCGCTGAGAGCCGGCCGGAATGGTGCGTCACTGATCTGGCTGTGTTGGCTGCGGGCGGCGTGACGGTGCCGGTGTACCCTACGCTCACACCTGCACAGGTGCGCTACCTGCTGAACGACTGCGGTGCGACACTGGCCGTCGTCTCCGATCGGGCGCAGGTCGAGAAGATTGCCGTCGTAGGAGCGCAACTCCCCAGTCTCGCCAGGGTCCTCGTGATGGACGCTGACGGACGGTCATGGCCCGAGGGCGTGGTGACCCTCGCCGACGTCGCCGCACGCGGTCACCGGGGCCTCACCACCGATACCGCCGACAAGCGCCGCTTCGAGGACCGAGTTGCCGCCATTGACCGCGACGCGCTGGCGACGATCATCTACACGTCCGGGACGGCCGGCGAGCCGAAGGGCGTCATGCTCACGCACGACAACCTGCTGTCCAACGTGGAGGCGGCAGTCGACGTGCTGGGAGTCACGGCCGATGATGTCGCGCTGTCGTTCCTCCCGCTCAGCCACGCGTTCGAGCGGATGGTGGTGTACACGTATCTGTACGCCGGCGCCACCGTCGCCTTTGCCGAATCGCCTGCGACCCTGGCGCGAGACATGGTCAAGGTACGGCCGACGCTGATGACCGCGGTGCCGCGTGTCTTCGAGAAGCTGTACGCCCGCATTCACGAGACGGCTGCGCAGGCGTCGGCGATCCGTCAGGCCATCTTTCGTTGGGCCGTTGCGGTGGGCCTGCGGCGCTCTGCCCTCGTGCGCCACGGCCGGCCGGTGGGCCCGCTCCTCGCGCTGCAGGACCATCTGGCCGACACACTCGTCTTTCACCAGATTCGTGAGGCCACCGGCGGTCGACTGCGGATGCTCGTCTCCGGTAGCGCGCCGTTGCCGCGCACGATTGCGGAGTTCTTCGACGCTATCGGCTTGACGATCATCGAGGGCTACGGACTCACCGAGGCGTCACCGGTCCTGACCGTCAATCCGCTCGACCGGCCCAAGTTCGGCACCGTGGGCCCCGCGGTTCCAGGCGTTGAGCTGCGAATCGCTGAAGACGGTGAGGTCCTCGCGCGCGGGCCGAACATCATGCGTGGCTACTACAACAGGCCCGAGGCAACGCGAGCCGTCCTCGAGCCGGATGGCTGGCTTCACACTGGCGACATCGGGACCCTCGACGGAGAGGGCTACCTGACGATCACCGATCGAAAGAAGGACCTCATCCTGACTTCGGCTGGAAAGCACGTGGCGCCCCAACCCATCGAGAACGAGCTCAGGCGCCACCTGCTCGTCGCCGAGGCCGTCCTGATTGGCGATCGCCGCAAGTTCATCGCCGCGCTTCTCGTGCCGGACTTTCCCGCACTCGAGAGCCGCCTCGCCGCCCTGAACCGTCCGGGCGGCACACGCGAAGCGCTTGTGGCCCGCGCCGAGGTCGTCGCGTTGTTTCAGGAGGCTGTGGACGCGGTCAATGCTACCCTCGCGCCCTTTGAGACGATCAAGCGCTTTGCGCTGATCCCCTCCGAATTCACTGTCTCGGGAGGCGAGCTCACGCCCACCATGAAAGTGAAGCGCCGTGTGGTCGAAGAGCGGTGGCGAGCCGTCATCGACAAACTGTACGAGGAGGGCGAGCGGCCCATCGAACCCTCAGCGGATCGTCAGCAGGTTCAGCCTTCAGCCTGATCGGCGGGCGCATGCCCGGACGCCCGCCGATCAGCACACCGCCACGATCGCGGAATACGTAACACCGCGAGACAGTCGCGTGTGCTGGCTATGCCGCTGTCTTGGTGGCCTTCGCAACCTCCTGAACTTCGACCTTTCGCACTTTCGCTTCTGGCCGCGCCGGCAGCGGCACGCTCACCTCGAGCACGCCATCTGTGAACGTGGCCTTGACGTCCTCGATCTTGGCGCCTTCCGGCAGCGGCACGGCGCGGTAGAAGCTGCCGTATTCCCGCTCGCACCGATAGAACTCCTCGCCCTTCTCCTCTGCCTCGCGCTTCCGCTCGCCGGAGATGGCGAGCTGGCCATCGGTCACTTCCACCTTGACGTCCTCTTTCTTCATTCCGGGCAGATCGATCTTCGTGACGAGACGGTTGTCCTTCTCGAACACATCGATCTCCGGGTACCAGCCGATCTCCGAGATGGCTCGCCTGCGCAATGAGGGCCAGCGGAAGAATGGCCGCGCGGATTCGCCGAACGTCCGGTCGAACTCGGATGTCATCTCCCGCATCAACGCAAACGGATCACGGATGAGGCGGCTCGGAACAAGCTCAGTTTCTTTTCTGGGTGCCATGGAACTCCTCCTTACGAGTGAATCGCATCGGGATCCGCCTGAGACGGATTCCACAACCTATGGGACAACTGCCATCTGGTCTTCAACGCCCGTCACGCCGGGGGCCGCCCATGCCGCGCGCCTGGCCTCATCGCGTTCGGCCCACGAGTGCACGTTCCCGGTCAGCCTGACACGACCGTCGGAGATGCTCACGTTGATGCGGCGCGCGTCGATCTCCGCGCTCCGCCTGAGCGCGGCTTCAATCCTCGTCTGCACGTCCGCCGGCTGGACGCGTGGTCCAACGGAGATTTCATTCGTGATGCCGCGCACGCCGGCGAGAGTCCGGACCGCCCCTTCGGCCGCATCACGCTGGTATTGCCAGTCGACCATGCCCCGTAGCGTGACCCACCCGTCGCTCACGGCCACGGAGACTCGATCACTTGGAACCTGGGTGTTCCACCTCAGCGTGTTCACGGCCGCCTGTGCGATGTCGGTATCGGTGCGTTCGAGTGTACGAGTGAGCCGAACGGTCAGATCGTTCGCCACGCCCCTGACGCCGTACACGCCCAACACGACTTGCTCGGTGGCTCGCCTCTCCGCATACGTACCCACGTCGCCGCGCAAGGTCACGACGCCTCCGTCAACCCTAACGTCCACGTCACTCACATCGATGCTCGGTTCCCAGTCGAGGGCATCCTCGACCGAATCCAACAGTTCCCCGTCAGTCATGGGATTACCTCCATTTCATCCACGCTTCCCGACGCGCGGGCCTGATGTCCCGCCGCTGAGGTAGCGTGCGAACCACCCGGCGGCCAGACCTGACACCTGCTCGAGCGTGCCAGGCTCCTCAAATAGATGCGTGGCGCCGGGCACGATCTCGAGCTCCACGTGCGCGTGCATCTGGCGCATGGCCTCACGATTCAGGTCAATCACCGGCTCGTCGTGGCCACCCACGATGAGCAATGTCGCCGCTTCGACGCGCTGGAGCGCGTCACCGGCCAGATCGGGACGGCCTCCGCGCGACACCACGGCTGCGATCGTTGCCGGCCGTTCGGCTGCCGCGATCAACGCCGCGGCAGCGCCGGTGCTCGCCCCGAAGCACCCGATGCGCAGCGCCCCGAGGTCCGCGCGCGCTGCCGCCCAGTCGGCGGCAGCGCTCACGCGGGGTCCAAGGCGCGCGATGTCGAATCGGTATTCCGCGGTTTGGACATCGATCGCCTCCTCGTCCGACGTGAGCAGGTCGAGCAGCAGCGTCGCGAACCCCTGCTCGCCAAGGAACTCGGCGACTTGGCGATTCCTCGTGCTGAACCGGCTGCTGCCGCTCCCGTGCGCGAAGATGACCAGTCCCTTTGCGTTGGGAGGCACACGCAAGTCTGCGTTCAGGGTGGTGGCTCCAACCGGAATCTCAACTGCCTCGATCGTTCTGCCCACGGTTCCACGCGCGGTTGCGGTCTTGCCCATGGTTGTCCTCACGGTCTGGTGTGCGTTCCGGGTCAATCCCGATCTTTCGCGCTCCTTGTTTGCCCCTCGCTCAAAGAGCAAGGGCAGTCAGCAACACGCATTCCTTTCGCGACCAAGACGAAACAGGCGCCTTGCGATCTGTTTCTCGATGGGTCGAATCGCCAAGCTGATTGCGGTTGCGGAATTCTTGACACCTGTACAGAAAATTTGCCGACTCAGCAGCGCCAAGGGTTCAAAGAATCTGCGTTACGAGTGGCGCGCCGTAGGAGAGAACTCATTCAGTTCTGACGTTCTCCGCCCGAGGCCCTTTCGGGCCCTGACCCACGTCGAAGCTCACCGATTGACCTTCTCGCAATTGATCGAACGTGCCGTTGGTGCATGCGGAGCGATGGAAGAAATATTCAACGCCGCCTTCAGCGGCGATGAACCCAAACCCTTTCTCTGTCACGAGTCGCTTGATGCTGCCCTTCATACGCGCCATATAGCCCTCGCTCTTGCCGGCCGAGTGTCCTCGCGGCGATAGAACCGCATGCAGCTCTTGGGCCTTCGGCTGCGCGTGCACTTGGATGTGCGATGTCCCTCGTAATGGTCGGCTCGTTTATTGCGCATCGCCTTGCATCAGTTCACTCCAAGGCATGGGACGGGTCGTTCGAGAGAGACGCTCGTGTCATCTGCACAATTGCGCGCATTCGTTGTCCTTTCGGCAATCGGTCTAGTGCCCGTTCAAGCACACCCCATCGCACAGGCGGAGCATCGACCGGGCACTGCAGTCCAGTACCGCGTCGAACAGCTCGCTGACACGGGACGCAATCTCGGCTCGCGGTTCACGGCCTCGCAGCTTGCAATTCTCGAGAAGCTCAATCGGGCGGACGCTGCGCACCTTGGCAGACTGGACTACCTGGTTGTTCCATCGGTCTGGTACGACGACGAGCTGCATTACAGCCCTTTTCCGCTTTCGTATCCCGCCGAGTCCCGTCTTTCGAAGCTACTCCTCGTTGATCAAGCGGCGCAGGCGTTCGCGGCCTATGAGCAGGGGCGACTCCTTCGGTGGGGGCCGGTCAGCTCCGGGCGCCGCGCGTACCCGACGCCGAGCGGATTGTTTCATCTGAACTGGCGCTCACGCGGGCGGCACAGCTCGGTCAACCCGCAGTGGTATATGGAGTGGTACTTCAATTTCGACAACGTGCGGGGCTTTGCGCTGCACAGCTACACGCTGCCCGGCTATCCTGCCTCCCACGCCTGTGTCCGCCTGTTGGAGCGCGACGCGATCTGGATCTACGAGTGGGGCGACGGGTGGACGCTTGGAAAACGAGGTCAGGTCCTCGAACGTGGCACACCGCTGTTGATCGTCGGCCAGTACGGGTTCGACGCGCAGCCACCGTGGCGCTCGTTGGAGCACCTGGCCCGGGGGATCGATCTACCGGAGGCTCCGCTGCCCAATCATGTCGAGCACGGCGTCATGGAGGAGACCGTTGGAGGCGACCAGTCCGGTATTTCGCAGTAGCCGACGTCCCGTCGTGAAATCGAGAGAGCGGCCCTCAGTGTCAGTGACGCGTCCACCCGCCTCCTCGACGAGCAGGGAGCCGGCCGCCTGATCCCAAATAGCCTCGTGATAAGCCGGGTCGGTGGGAAACCGCAGCAGCAGCTCGGCCGCGCCGGCCGCCAACAGCACATGCTTCGCCTGACTGTCCATCAAGATCGGCGGCGTGTAGGTCCCGAGGTTCTGAAGCGTGCGATGCACGTAAGCGATATCGCCGTGGCCCGGCTCGTACGAATGCAGCGCCCGCGCCCGCGTCGGATTGGTCTCAGTCGACACAGACAGGCGCATCAGACTGTCGCCGCGGAGAGACATCCACCATGCGCCCTGATCGCGAACGGCGACGGCCACACCGCCTTCGGCATCTTCCTCAAGAGCCATCATCACGGCATGTGCCGGGGAGTCGGCGGGGACAGACGGCGAGGCGGGGCCGGTGGTCATTGACAACCGCGGACATCCTAGAGCCGCGACCTGCACGCGCCCGTCAATCACCATGGCCAACGCGATCACGTATTGACCTCCGCGCAGCAGTCCTTTGGTGCCATCGATGGGATCGAGCGTCCAAAACCGACGGCCGGACGCGCCACTTCCCCGATCGATCCATGCCAGCACCTGCTCGGTCTCGGGCTCGAGATCCGGCAGAGCCGGGTCCCCACCGCGCACACCTCCACCCGGGCCTGCGCGGTGGGGTGCGAGCATCTGCCTCACGCGCTCAACCACGCGGCGGCGCAGCGGATCGGCATCTGCAACGCGCAGCGCGGTCGAATCCTCCTCTGCCACGATCGGATCTCCGGGGAAAGTGTGCGCGAGGCGGGATACTAGAAATGCCTGCACGGCGAAGTCCGCGACTGTCACCGGCGACGCGTCGGTTTTCGTCAGCGTGCCTGTGCTCGTGTCGTCTTGGACCCCCCGCATGAAACGAACCGCGTCGCGGACCGCTTCGGCGGCAAGCGCCGCGTCGCGCCCGAGAGCCTGCAGGCGCATGGCCGCTATGCATGCACCGGGCGCGACAGCGCCGCGACGACCATCTCGTCGGTCACCTCGGAGAAATCCGCAAAGAACTGACCGACCGCATAGAAGTCGAACGGCGTCTCGAGGCACACCACCTCGTCGGCTTCGGCCCTCATCCGCTCGAGTGACTGATCGGGCGCCACGCCAATCGCGACGATGATCTTCCGCGGCTTCCGGGCCCGCACCGAGCGAATCGCCGCCAACATGGACGACCCGGTCGCAATCCCGTCATCGACAATGATGACGATGCGCCCGGCAGGGTCGATGGCCTTCTGTGCCCGCGTATACATCTCGCGGCGCGCGCGTAGGATTTCTTGTTGTGTGCGGATTTCTTCTCGGACATAGTTTTCGTCAGCGATATGGAAATACGGACCCTTCAGCACGTCCCCGGCTTCATCGACGGCGCCTATGGCCAGCTCGGGCTGGCCGGGCGCCCGCAGCTTGCGCACGAGCACGACATCGAGCTCGCCTCCCAGAGCGTCAGCCATGATCCGAGCCATCGGAACCGCGCCGCGCGGCACGCCCAGCACGAGGGGATTCTGGCCCTTATAGGCGCTAAGCCGTTTGGTGAGGATCGTGGCGGCTTCATCGCGATTTTTGAAACTCATAGCATCACTCCTAGTCGAGCCCGTCATCACCACCGCGTCGTGCGACCGTGCGCCCGCCGCCTCACCGCAAGGACCGCGCCACGCCTGGTGGCCTCGTTGGGGTCGGCTCACCCGGCCGCGGCAAGTTCCGAAACTTTTCTCTTCGGCCACAAATTGTTCGGCGTAGCTCGTGTTCGAGTCAGCGCCCGCCATGCGGCTCACCACTCTCGAGCCTGTCGCGCAATCCACGCAGGATCTTCGGGGTGTCGCGGCGGATTCGACCTTCGAGAACCGATCGCTTGAGGAAGCCGAAGATTCCGCCGAACAGATCGAGCTGTGAACGATTGAGGTACACGAGATAGCCCGCATCGTCCGACGTGCCCCCTAGCACCATCGTGAGCCCCAGCGCGCCGTTCATGTAGTGACTGGCGAAGATCTGTTTTCCCGCGACGACTACCGCAGGTGCGGGTGCGCCATCCTCCGAGCGAAAGATGTTCACGTGCGTGACGGTGACAACAGGCTTCGCCGCGTTGTACACATCCTTGGACCAGTAGAAGAACGACTCTACCTGCGGACTCTGCGTCTGGGGATACGCCTCGAGCTGTGCCGCCAGATCCGGGAGATGGCGCGGCAAATAAGGAGAGTTCGCCATGACCGCCGCGAACACCTCCTCAGGATGCACAGCGCTCCCTCCGTTGACGTAGGGCGGGACGCCGGCCAACCCCTTCGAGCGATACGCATTGACGCGCGCCAGGAGCACGCGGCGAAACTCGACCTGAAGCGCCTCCTGCCAATCAGCGCCCGCCTCCTCCACCGTGCGCTGCAGCGAATCGATCTCGTGTACCCCCAACTTCAGTGCGCAGTCGCCGGGCCGACACTCGCGAATTGCATTGAGATCTCGATCATCGAGGCGCAAGCCCTCGAGATCTTCCAGCACCGGAGGATCTGAGAACCTCCCAACGGAGAGGACGAACGGACTTCGCCTCAGGTCGGCGATGGCGTGCGTCCAGGCCACGAGCCTGTCGGGAGGCGCGTGCAAGCGCGCGACCCCGAACACCGCCAATTGGCTGTTCTTGCCAGGAAGGGTCCGTACGATGACCTCGCCCGCGTCTACGCGCTCGAGATCTCCAGGCGATACCGCTACCCACGGCTGAAGAAATGCGAACGGGTCGTCCCTGAGGTCGCTGCCGGACAGTGTTCCGGCTAGGATGAAGGCCATCCCCAGCAGGCACATCACTCCTACAGCACACCTGCGCCACACGCGGTATGACAAGCGATTCGGCCGCGCCATGCGGGTCCACGTCCGGCCCATGTTCCTAGCAGGGTCCTTGCAAGAAGGGGTGCACCATGACGGTTGGAGAGGTCTGCAACCGCGAAGTCGTTGCTACGACACCTGGCGCCTCAGTGGTCGAGGCTGCCAGGCTGATGAAGACTCTCACCACGTCGGCGATCTCGTGGTGGTTAACGAGCCGGATGGCCACCCGTTGGCATCATCACCGACCGCGATACTGCGCTGGCGCTGATTGATTGGCCGGAGCGACTGGCCCTGCTCACCGTCGCCGATGTCATGAGCGGCGACCTTGTTGACGCGCCAGCCGATACGCGCGCCCAGCCGCTCTTGGTCGAGGATAGGCGAGGGACATCGACGTGGTGAAAGTCAGCACGTTGCTCGAGGACGCCGTACTGTTGGTCCTCATCGTGATTGCGCTCCCGTTCGCAATTCTTCTGCTGGGTGCGCCCATCGTGATGCTGGTTCGACTCTTGATCGCGATCGCAGAGCGCCTGCGCTAACCTGCAGCGTCATCGAGGCGCACGTTCACCTCCCATCAAGAATCGACGGTCCGCATTTTGCTCCTCGTCCTGCTAGAAGTCGGCAAGCGACTTCGAGGAACTCACGATATGAGCCGCATCTATTCGTCCGCTCTGGCGCTCGTTCTTCTCATGACGGGCCTTGCAGCGCCCGCTGCGAG
>DATCJA010000073.1:0-2445 GCA_036507475.1 Vicinamibacterales bacterium | reverse complement strand
TCCCGACGGCTGGGTCGGCTTCGCCGGTGCGTCGATCCTCGTCACCTACGAGCAGTCGGCGAGCGGGCAGTGGAGCTGCTTCGTCGGCAACCGCAGCGAATCGTACATGGGTATCGAGCAGAACCTCTTGGGCAAGATGGTCGACGGAGGCACGTATGACATCTCCGCATGGTTCTTGCTCTCGAACAGCTCGAGCGAACCGACCGCGCTCACCATCAAGCAAACGGATGCAACGGGCACGAACTACCACACGTTTGCGATGGGCACGGCCACGGACACCGCTTGGTCGGAAACGAACGGAACCTTCACGCTCGACGTGACCGGAACCTTGAGCGGGCTGAGCCTCTTCACGGAAGGCCCGGCACCGGGCGTCGAGCTCTACGTCGACCACCTTTCCTTGACCGCGACCGGTGTACCCGCTTGCGGCAACGGTACCTGCGCGGCCGGCGAAAACTGCACCAACTGCGCGGCCGACTGCCCGGGCGTCCAGTCGGGCCCTCCCTCGAAGCGCTACTGCTGCGGCAACGGCGTCCAGGAGACGGCCGAGGGCAACGGGTCGATCTGCGACGGGAACTACTGACGGAAGCCGGTCGCCGAGCGACTTAGGCCCCGCGAATGACAAATTCGATCGATCGGCCGTCCGATCTGCGGGCGCGGGACGATTTGGGATCGACAGGATCGCGCCGAGATGATCTACGTTCGGGGTGGACGCGGAGAAGTCGATTCGCGAGAAGTGGCGCTTACTGAATGCGACCATGAATGAGCGAGCGCGACGACTCTGGGCGGGCGCTGAGGCGGCCGCGATCGGCTACGGCGGCGTGGTCGCCGTAGCCCGGGCGACGGGCATGGCAATCAGCACGGTGCGCAAGGGACGCGACGAGGCGCGCGCCGGAGCGCGACCTGATGATGTGATTAGGGTTCGGCGCAGCACCGGGAAACGACCGTACGAGGCCACGCATCCTGAAGTGTGGCCTGCGCTCGAAAGGCTCGTTGATCCGCTCACACGAGGGGATCCGGGGTCGCCGTTACGCTGGACTTGCAAGAGTACGCACGTGCTGGCCGCGGAGCTGTTTGCGCAACAGGCGATTCGGATCAGCGACAAGACCGTCGCCAAGCTGCTGCGCGAGCATGGCTACAGCCTTCAAGCACCCAACAAGTCGGTCGAGGGCGCGCAGCACCCGGACCGCAACGCGCAGTTCGAGCACATCAACGAAAAGGCAAAGGATTGCGTCGAGCGCGGCATTCCGGTGATTTCCGTGGACACCAAGAAGAAGGAGCTCGTCGGCAACTTCAAGAACGGAGGCCAGGAGTGGCAGCCGCAGGGTGAGCCCGAGTTGGTGGATGTCCATGACTTTCCTGGTGACGCCGTCGGCAAGGCGATCCCGTACGGTGTCTACGATGTCGCAGCCAACGACGGCTTCGTGAGCGTGGGCGTCGACCACGATACGCCGGTGTTCGCGGTCACCTCGATCGAAGCCTGGTGGAACCAAGTCGGCAAGCAGCGCTACCCCAACGCGCGCCAGCTGTTCATCACCGCCGACGCGGGCGGCAGCAACAGCTACCGTTCCCACGTCTGGAAGCACCAGCTCCAGCGCATCGCCGACACGCTCAACCTCGCCATCCACGTCAGCCATTTCCCGCCTGGAACGAGCAAGTGGAACAAGGTCGAGCATCGCCTGTTCTCGTTCATCTCGGTCAACTGGCGCGGCCGACCACTGCGGTCGTACGAAACTGTCGTCAGTCTCATCGGGAACACGACCAACCGCGGCGGCCTCGTCGTGCGCGCCCGCCTCGATCGTCGCAAGTATCCCATCGGCAAGAAGGTCTCCGCGAAGGAGCTTCGCGAGCTCAGAATCGAGCGCGACACCTTCCACGGCGATTGGAACTACGTGGTCAAGCCGCGCAAAGACCGCCGGTGATCCGCCGACTTTCCGATTCGCGGGCCCTAAACCAGAGGTCAGAATTTCGAATCCCGTCACCCGCGCTATCTGGAGCCACTCGAACCCGTGGCTCCGAAATTTAGAAGGCTGGAGAGTGGGATGAGAATCGCGGAAGATGCTGCGGCTCTGGGGCGGCGCGTGTTCGCGGATCGTGGTGAAGGGGAGGATGGAGACCGGCCGTCTGGGGGTACCGGAGAGGTGATCGGGGATCGGTGCGGCCCGTTGCGCCCTGCCGGCATGGAGAGCGGATGGAGAATTCAGAAGGTTTTCCGAAAAGAGCGGGCGGGACGGTTCGGTGCCGCGCGCGAGGACGCTACCTCCGTTCGTTGCACGTCGGCGTCGATGAAGAGGAGCCAATCCGCCTTGTCCGCCTCGAGGGCGGGCTCGAGCGAGCGAAGGCGTCCATCGAGCTTGTCCAAGGCGTTCCCCTCACGTATCATCTGCGCATGGGGTCCGGCTTGGTGCGCTTGGTTGCAGTCAGTCTAGTCGTGGCTTGCGGATCCGG
>DATCJA010000072.1:0-17741 GCA_036507475.1 Vicinamibacterales bacterium | reverse complement strand
TCGTCGCGCTCGAGCGTTCGGCGCTCGACCGCTGGATCAGGCTGGACCCTGACGGGTATCTCGGGCTTTACGCTCCGGAGGTGACGTATTTCGACGTGACGACCGAGCGACGCGTCGTCGGACTCGAGGCCATGCAGTCGCGTCTGGCCCCGATCAGGAAGATGACGCCCCCGTTTACGGAGCCACGATACGACATGATCGATCCCGGGGTGCAGCGGCATGGCGACGTCGCCTTGCTCACGTTCAATCTCGTCAGCTACGGAAAGTTGAAGGACGGCGAGGAGCGCGTGCTCGCTCGGTGGAATTCAACAGAGGTGTACGGCCGCATCAGCGGCACCTGGAAAATCATCCATAGCCACTGGTCCTACACGCGGCCGGAGGTGAAGCCCACCGGCTTCTAGCACTCACCGGAGCACTTCTCGTCGCGACACTCTTCGATCGCGCCCCATGGTGGCAGAGCTTCCGAAATTGGACCTGCGGAAACGCAGCCGGTGGCGCGCCTGGTTGGCGAAGAACCACGCGTCGAGTCCGGGCATCTGGCTCGTCAGGCACAAGCAACACACCGGCGTGAAGTCGATGCCCTATGAAGACGTCGTGGGCGAGGCACTCTGCTTCGGCTGGATCGACAGCTTGATCAAACGCCTCGATGACGACCGCTACGCGATCAAAGTCACGCCACGCAAGCCCACAAGTAAGTGGTCCGACATCAACCGCAAACGCTGGGCGGAGCTCAAAGCAGCCGGCTTACTCGCCGCGCCCGGCCTCGCTGCCGCACCCACTGGCAACAGCTACGTGCCCCATCCACGGATTCCCGATCTGCCGGCATACGTTGCCAAGGCCTTCAAGGCGGATCCCATAGCCTGGCGACACTTTCAGGCGTTGGCACCCACATACCGGAGGCATTTTGTAGGTTGGATTCACACGGCGAAACGAGCGGACACCCGTGAGAGACGTATTCGCGAATCGCTTGCACTGCTGGCGGCGGGAAAGAAGCTCGGCCTGAAGTGACGACGCGGCGCGATGTCTTCGTATCCGGAAACCGGAACGACGTCCTCGCGTTGCGTCCGCACGAGGTCACATCGCTGACGCAGGGCTCAAGGCTGAACAAGGCTCCAGGCTTTAGCCTTCGGCCTCAGACCTTGCCCAGCCCTGATTCCTGACGTCTGGGCCCTGAGGCCTTCCGCCAGTCATCGCGCTCAGTCGGAACACTAGCTGCTCGCCGTCGCAGGCCGCGAGAAGAACCACTGGTTGCCCCGAGAATCCTGCACGCCGGCGATGCGGCCGTACGGCTGCTCGGTCGGCGGCATGACCGACGTAGCACCCGCGGCGAGCGCCTGCTGGTACCGCGCATCCGGATCGCTGACGTAGACAAGGAACGAGCCAGGCATTGGCTCGCCCTCCCCGAGTTCGACGACACCGTCGCCGATTCGCAGCCGTGCATAACGCAATGTGCCCCCCTCCTCGTGCCGCATCTCTTCGGTCGCGCCGAGCGCCTGTTGCAGAAACTCGTTGTACTCCGCGGCCCCGTCTGCATGAAGGAACGGCGTGACGGTCCGAAGCGCCCCCGCGACGGACTCCGGACCGAGCGGCCTGGAAATGTACCAGTGGTTGCCGAACGGATCGCGTACGAACCCCGAGCGTTCACCGTAGGGACGGTCGGCGGGTTCGCCGAGCGACGTTCCGCCCGCAGCAATCGCGCGCCTGAACGTGGCGTCGGCGTCTTTCACGAAGACGTGAAACTCCGTCGGCCTGATGGGCATCACACCGCCCACGCCGGCGACGCCTTCGCCAATCATCACCATCGAGTCACCGACACGCACTTCGCGGTGCATGCCCCCACCGCCCCCGCGGCCGCTGAACGTTTCGTGCGCGTCGAACACCTGCACGAGAAAATCCACTAGCTAGCCCCGCCTCATGCACGCGGATGTACGGAGTGATCGTCGTGAATCCTTCGCGAATGCCTGTCTCGGTCAACACTGCTGTCATCGGTGTTCTCCGTTGAAGCTGCGCCCGGAGAAGCGCCTTGAAGTCCGGGCTCGGGCAGTGACGCAAATCCGCGGCGACACGCGCCAGCGGGGCGAGTTCGGGATCGCGCAGCGCAGCGGTCGCATCGCCGCACGCGACGATCACGTCGATGGCCTCGTCCAGGCGATCGGTCAGAGCGCGTTCAGTCATGGCCACTCATGATCTTTCGCAGGTTCTCCAACGCACGGAGCTGGAGCTGCTTCACGGCCCCTTCGGAGCGGTCGAGCGCGGCCGCTACCTCGCGAATGCTTTTCTCCTCGCATGAAACGCATGTGGATCACTTCCCGCTGCAGGTCCGGCAGTTGCTCGACCTGCTGATACAGGGCAATCCGTCGATCGATGTCCTCGAGTGCGCGCGAATCAGGCACGTCGGGCGACGCCTCGTGCGTGTCGCGAGCCCGCTCGCGCCAGTGGTCCACCAGGGCGTTCGAGGCGATCCGGAACAGCCAGGCCGACAGTGGTGCGCCGCGCCACTCGAAGCGATGGATCGTGCGCAGCGCCTGCTCGAAAACCTGCGATGTGATGTCTTCAGCGGTCGCGCGGTCCTGCGTGCGGCGACTGACGAAGGCATAGATTCGGTCGACGTATCGCTCGCAAATCTCGACAAATCGGGCCGAATCGGCCTGTGCCGCCTCGATCAGAAGCCGGTCGTCTTCGATGGTATGCGCCAATCGGAACCGCGCGTTTCAATCGTAATAACGGCGGCGGGGGCCGGAAAGTTATGGCTCGCCAGAAGTGCATCTTGATCTGTTCGGGGCGCTAGCCGATCTTCGTCACGAAAACGGCGGATGAGGCGATTTCGTGGTCGCTCGTCGCCATAAGTCCTTGGCTATCAATCCGAGGTTGTCCGATTCACGATGTAGTGTAGACCTACCCTCTTGCGGTGGGTGATCGCGCATGCGACCATCGCCGCCGATGTTCCTTCGCGCCAATCATCGCGACAAGGATGGGAAGCGCCACACCTACTGGTCGCTGGTCGAAACCGTGCGCACGGCGGATGGCCCCCGCCAACGGACGCTCTGTCATCTCGGCGAGCTGAATGATTCGGCGCAGGCGCGGTGGCTGAAGACGATCGACGTCTTCAACGACGCCGGCGACCGCCACCAGCTGAAACTGTTTCCCTCGGACATCGCGCCGCCCCCTGATGACGCGGAGGTCGCCCAGGTGTTGGTCCAGCGCGTCCGGTTGGAGCGGACGCGGCAACTGGGGCCCGCGCTGCTCGGGCTGGCGCTCTGGCAGCAGCTGCGGCTGGACGAGTTCTTCGCGGCTCGCATGGACGAGGCGCCCGCCGATGTCCCGTGGTCGCGCGTCGCCGCGGTCCTCGCGATCAATCGGCTCTGCGCGCCCGGGAGCGAGCTGGCGATTGAAGCGCGCTGGTATCCGACGACGGCGCTCGACGACCTGCTGCATCTGCCCGAGGGCACGATCAACGACAGTCGGCTCTATCGCACGCTCGATCACCTGCTGCCGCACAAGACCGCGCTTGAGCGCCATCTCACGGCGCGCTACGGCGAGTTGTTCGCAGCGGAGTTCGACGTCTTGCTGTACGACCTCACCAGCAGTTACGTCGAGGGCGCCGCGCCGAAGAATCCGATGATGCACCGTGGGTATAGCCGCGATCATCGGCCGGATTGCCTGCAAGTCGTCCTGGCCGTGATCGTCAATATCGACGGCTTCCCCCTGAGCTACGAAACGTTTGATGGCAACCGCGCTGATGTGACGACGCTTGAAACCGTGATGCGGATGGTGGAGCGCAAGTACGGGCAGGCGCGGCGCGTGTGGGTCTTTGACCGCGGCATCGTCAGCGACGCCAATCTCGCGGCCATTCGGCGCCGGGGCGGGCAGTATCTCGTGGGGACGCGCCGGTCGACCTTGCGCCACGTCGAGCAGGCGCTGCTGGAGGGCGCCTGGACGCAGGTCCGCGACGAGGTCGACGCGCAACTCGTGCCCATCCCGGGCGGTACCGAAACCTACGTGCTGTGCCGATCGACCGCACGGCGCGAGAAAGAACTGGCCATTCGGCGCCGGTTCTCGACGCGCCTGGAAGACCGTTTGCGCGGACTGGCGCACCGGGTCGCGACTGGGCGGCTGAAAGACCGCGCAAAGATCGAGCGCGTCCTGGGGCGGCTGCAAGCCTCGTACGCCAGCGTGGCCGATCTCTACGAGATGGCGGTGCGCGAAGAAGAGGGCCACCTGCGGCTTCACTGGACGCTGATCGAAGACCGGCGCGCCTGGCGCGACGCGCGGGAGGGCGCCTATCTGCTGCGCACGAATCTCCAGGGGCAGACGGTCGAAGAGCTGTGGACGAAGTACATCCAGTTGACCGAAGCGGAGGCCGCCTTTCGCGCCTTGAAAAGTGAGTTGGCCGTCCGTCCAGTATTCCATCAGCTCGAGCGACGCGTGAAGGCGCATCTCCTCGTCGCGTTTCTCGGGTACGCGCTCTGGGTCACGTTGAAACATCTGCTGCGCCACCGCGGCACCGGCCTCACGCCGGCGCAAGCCCTGGCGCACCTCGCTACGCTCCAGAGCGCGGACATTGTCCTACCGACGACCGACGGTCGAGAGATCCGGCTCCGTCGTGTGACGCAGCCCACCCCAGAACAGCAGCAGCTCCTCGATCAGCTGGAGATCACCATTCCCACCCATCTCGAATGGAACGCCGAATGTAGTGGAGACTTCGTGGCATCGTGATCAGAATTCCTAGCATTTGCCGACGCTTGGCCGTTTTCGTGACGAACTTGGGCTAGAGCAGCTGGATCTCTGCCAACGCGAGGCAGCCGAGTTGCTCGCCCGGCGCCATCGCCGGCGCGCGCCTCGTCGTCATCCCTAGAGGCGGCCATTTCGCTAGTCTGAGCACGGCGCTCGGCGGTCCCTGATCTTGCTCTAAACAGAGACGTGTGATTCAGGATGCCAATTCAAGATGCAAACACCCAGTCGACGGCAAAACGCATCATTTGCATTTTGCATTTTGACTGTTGCATTACGCGTTCTTAGCCGGCTCAAGCGTCGAACGGACGCAGCCGAAACGGCTTGCCGCCGGTGCCTCGGAGCACCCGGAAGTGGCGCTCGTCCGTGCACAAGAGCTCCAACGTTCTGTGGCGGTTCGCCAGAACGACGACCGACGCGTCCGCCAATCCAATGCGAAGGTCGGCGTACCGCTCCATGATTCGCTTGGCGTGGCCTACATCCTCGGAAGAGAACAATTCGAGCTGATAGGCGCCACGCGCGACCTCGTCGATGAGTGCCATTTGCGCCTGGTGACCGACTCGGCTGGCAATCAGATAGTCCAGCTCTGCGAGCACAAAGGGTGAGACGACGCGCGGAGGCGTCGCAGCGACGAGTGCCGCGACTGCACGACCGTGCAGCGCTTCGTTGGCGTCGAGCGCGGCGTAGAGCCCGCCCGTATCCAGTACGATCACCGAAGGCCGAAGCCCTCCAGCGCGCGATCGACGTCCTCGGCGATTGATGGCCCCTTCGAACGGAACAGTGGGAGTTTGGGAATTGGCGCTTCAGCTTCCCCTGCGAGTCGCGACACCGCCTCACGGAGCAGCTCCGCCTCGCTGCACCGGCGCTGCTGGGCGAGTCGCGTCAACGCCCGCTTGAGCTCAGGCGGGAGATACACCGTGGTCTTCGTCATACCCTATGTATACCATACGTTGTGACACCATGGGGAGGCACCACGGGGGAACTGCCGCGAATCCCCCCTGATCGAGCCGGCCTCACCAATCTCGGCCTTGAAACTCGACGTCCGCCGAGGCCGACCCAGTTACCAAGCCTGTCGTTGTCCGGTGCGACGGCGACTAAAGTCCCGATGCCCCCAGCAGCCACGCGAGACCCTGTGCCTAGGCTGCGAGTTTTCGAGGATTCTCGCGTGTTGACGCGGCGTGTGAATTGCTCCAGACGACGTCGTGCGAAAAGCGTTAGCCAAAGCGCTGACCTACGAGAGCGAGCCACTCAGCCGCGTCGAGCTCTGGCTCGGAATCATCACCGTCTACCTCGTCTTGAGCGCTTTTTTCATGGGCAGGTTCTCGGCTCACATCGGCGCCGCGGACGAACACACAGTAGCGCCCGTTACCAACCGCGCCTGACCACCTCCCGTCGGCATCGTCAGCTCACCTGCGCGTGGCGTTGACGGGCTCCATCACGCGGGCCCGTTCACTGGGCTCGCTCTCTTTACACCCCGCCCGCGTTAGGCTAATCTCGCGATTCGTAGTCGGTATATATGCGAACAACTGCACTCGTCCTCGCGGGCGTCCTCAGCGTGGGCGCCCTCACCGTCTCCATGCGCGCGCAACAGCGCACCGCTCCACCAGCCAGTGCGTCCGACGTGAAAGGCCTCGTGTTCGAGCTGGCCAATTCGATGGGCATGCTGCGCGGCCTTCAGCAGGAGGAGTCCATCCTCACACTGGAGCACTGGGCCAAAGGCACCATGACCGTCGGCGGTCAGCGTTTCGACGTGCCGGAATACCGGATGAGCATCAACTTCAGCGTGCCGGGCATGCGTGTCGATCTTCGTCGGCAGCCGCCCGGGGGTCAGGCCCAGCGCGTGATTGAAGTCGTCTCCGGCTCCTCCGCGTGGAACGAAGCCGACCGCGGAAAGAACGCGACGGCGGCGCGCGACAAGGTGAAGGAACGGCTCGTCCAGCTGTGGACGACGCCGATGGGCATCGTGAAGGCGGCGACGATGGCCGGCGCAAAGGCGACGGTCAAGAACGCGGGTGGAGCAATGGTGCTGTCGTTCCCGTTGCCTGCGCCGGCCGATGATGTCACTGTCAACGCCACTTTGCGGAGAGACAGCAACCTTCTCGTACCGGATCCAGCAGCCCTCAAAACACTCGTCGGCACCTACATCGCGCGCGTAGAAACGACCGGTGGGGTGGTCAGCGATACGACATATGCAGAATACGGCGATTGGAACTGGGAAGACTACCAGGCGGACATCATGCAACCGCGCCGGATCACGCGAAAGCTGGGCGATATGTCATTGGAGCTGACGACGGTCAACACGAACACGTACAATCCATACGTCATCATGCCCGTGCCTGAAAACGTGAAATAAGAGAGTACAGAGGGTACGTAGTGTCCGGCTTCAGCCGGACCTGGAAGTAGGATCCGGCTTCAGCCGGACCGTGGAAGCGAGCGGAGGCAGACAATGAAACCATGGACAGCTTGTAGCGTATTGGCCGCGGTGGTGCTGGCGCTGTCGACGGCTCCGCCGGCCGTCGCGCATCACGCCATTCAGGCAGAGTACGAAATGGGCCAGACGAAAGGCTTTACCGGCGTCATGACGCGGTTCGCCATGATCAATCCACACTGCCGCTGGTTCTTCGAGGAGACCAAGGCGGACGGCACGAAAGTGACGTGGGAGATGTCGGGTGCGGGCCCTCAGGCGCTGCGCGCCGCCGGCCTCGTGCGAATCTTCCAGATTGGCCAGCCGTACGAGGTGACCTTCGCGCCCGCAAAGAATGGCGCCAACGTCGGCCGCGTGCGGACGATGAAGGGGCCCGACGGCAAGGTCATTACCTTGTTCCACGAGGATCCGACCGACCCGCTCAACAACTGACGCATCGAAAAGGACGAGAGCCATGATGCTTCGACGTATTCGCACCAGCACGAGCATCGCCGCGGTCGTCGCGGCCACGCTGTGGCTCACGACCGCAGACGCGACGACGCAGCAGCCCGCGAGCAACGGGAACGTGGCGACGCCGCGGACGGCGGATGGCAAGGTCGACTTCAGCGGGATGTGGGTCGGCACTGGCGGCGGAGATCTCAAACCCGACGAGTCGGGCAACATTACGGTGCTCAGCCGCGGGCGCCCCTGCCACCCGGGCCAGGAGTGCAAGCCCGCCATCAATTTCGAGCGCGACAGCGGCGTCAGGCAGCGCATGAATCCCAACCTGCCGCGGTACAAGCCCGAGCACTGGGCAAGGGTCGAGGATCTCGACGTGAACGGCAACTTCAAGGACCCGGAGATCAAGTGCTATCCCGCAGGGCTGCCGCGCATGGGCGCGCCGGGCAAAATCGTCCAGACGCCGACCGAACTGATCTTTCTGTACGCCAGCCACAATACGTTCCGCGTGATTCCGATTGATGGGCGCGACCACGACCCCATCAGGTCACAGGATCTCCTCTATTACGGCGACTCCATCGGCAAGTGGGAAGGCGACACGCTCGTCATCGACAGCGTCGGGTTCACGGACGAGACCTGGCTCGCCTGGCCCGGCTACTTCCACACCAACAACATGCGTGTGGTGGAGCGGTTGACGCGCCAAGGGAATACGCTCACGTGGCAGGCGACGGTGCACGATCCTGAGGTGCTGATGGAGCCTTGGACGATGAATCCCGTGAGGAGAAACCTGAACCCGAATCCAAAGGCGCTGCTGGTCGAGGACCTACCGTGCGAGAGCCGGGACAGCGCCCACATCGTCACGCGGGAGCGCGGCTAAGCTCACACGCCGCTTCGAACGACGTGCGCGGCGTGGCGGCGGCCACGCTGCGCATTCCCGAAAACCTTCACCATTCAGCACCACCGCGAGAGGAAACATGACGTTCAGAGGGAGACACCTGATTGGCGGTGCCATCGCGTCGATGTCCGTGTGCCTGGTGGGCGCTGTGCTGTCAGCCAGCCAGGCCGCCGCGCCGCAGCAGCCGCCAATGGCAGAGAACGTCTATCTGGACGTGCAGGTGCTCAAGGGCATTCCCGTCGACCGGTTCAACGACACCATGGGCATGTTTGCCTCCGCGCTGCTTCTCGATTGCGTCGGCTGCCATGACGGCCGAATCACGGCCGACCCGAAAGCGTTCGCGCTGCCGACCCCGCGAATCCTGCGCGCGCGACAGATGGTCGTGATGATGAACAACCTGAACAGGATGTACTTCGGCGGTCAGCAGCGTGTCACCTGCTTCACGTGTCACAATGGCGATCCGCAGCCGGAACGATCGCCCAGCCTCAGGCTGCAGTACAGCGAGCTCGTCAATGACCCCTCGTCGTTCAAGTTCTTTCCTGATGTGGCGGCGCCACCTGCGGAGAAGATCCTCGCCCGGTACATCCAGGCCGTTGGAGGCGCCCAGCGCCTCGCAGCACTGACCAGCTTCTCGGCGACCGGGACCTACCTCGGGTTTGAGACCAGCGACACGGAAGTGCCGTTCGAGGTCGTCGCACGCGCGCCCGACCAGCGCGCGATGACGGCCGAAACGGGCGCCAACGACCTCCTCTGGGTCTATAGCGGCGCCAATGCCTGGCGATATCACCCCGATACGCCGATCCCGCTCATTCAGTTCACCGGGTGGAGCTTGCGCGGATCGCGCATCGACACAATGAGCCTGTTCCCCGCAGCGCTTGCCAAGGCGTTCGCACAGTGGCAGGTGGGCTACGCCAACATCGACGGCAAGGAAGTGGAGGTGGCCCGGGGAATCAACGAGGGCGAGTCTCCCGTGAACCTGCATTTCGACGAGTCGGGACTGCTCGTCCGCCTGGTCAGGTGGACGGAAACGGCAGCCGGCCCGGTCCCGGTCCAGATCGATTATTCTGATTACCGCGACGTGGCCGGCGTGAAGATGCCCTTCACCTGGACGACGACTTGGACAAACGGCCAGTCGTTCATCAAGCTGAAGGAAATACGCCCGAACGTCAAGATAGACGACTCGAGGTTCGCCAGACCCAACGTCGCGTCGACGACATCGCTGAAGTAGAGGGAGGACCCGTGAAGAAGCTCAGCGCGTATTCCGTTGCCGCTGGTCTCGTGGCGGCCCTGGCCACCGCGTCGCTTGCGGGACAGAACGCCGGCGGCCAGCTCACCGTGTACGGAGATCTCGTGTACTTCTTCGGGCCCGGCAAGCCGCTCAACTGCACGATGAGCAACCGGTACAAGCGCGGTGAGCCGGTTGGGTTCCGCGCCACTGCGATCAACCCGGGCACGGGAACACGCGACAAGGCGACGCAGCTCGTCGTGCACCTGACCTATGGCGGCAGGACGATCGATCTCCCGATGCGCGATCGGCAGACCGTCAAGGAACCGGAACGGGAGTTCTGGGTGGCGAAGTGGATCGTCCCCGAGGACGCGCCGCTCGGCGTGGTTCGCTACACGATTACCGCGAAGGACCCGCACGGCCGCACCGGCGAGTTCAAGCCATTCGAGGTCCAGGCGTCGCAGATCACGATCGTCGAATAAGCACGGCAGTCCCGCGGCCTTCCTACCGGTTGGCCTTCCCACCTGTTGGCCTTCCCACCGGTAGCCGGAGGCCTTCAGGCCTCCGGGGTTCCCCGATGCACGACCTCGTCTCCCGACGTGTCAATGCCGAGCGCAGCGTCATGCTCGGCTGGTCGCGCGCCATCCTGTTGCAGCTCGCGCACCCGCTCGTCGCCGCAGGCGTTGCAGAGCACAGCTCCTTTCGCTCCGGTGGAGTCTCGGCGATCTTCAGACTGCATCACACGATCCGCGCAATGCTGGCGCTCGTGTTCGGCGACGAGCCTGCACGGCGGGCGGCGCTCGACGGCATTCGCGCCATTCACCGGCGCGTGCACGGTCGGCTGCCTCAGGGGGCTGGCATTTTTCCCGTAGGCACGCCCTACTCCGCCGAAGACCCCGAGCTCGTTCTCTGGGTCCACGCCACGTTACTCGAGTCGATTCCGCTGGTGTACGAGTTGGTGGTGCAGCCGTTGACATCTGACGAGCGCGACGCGTATTGCGCCGAGGCGGCGGCAATCGCCATCGACCTTGGCGCGCGCGCTCACGAGGTGCCTCGTACGCAGGCCGACAACGCCGCGTACATGGCGCGGATGTACGGATCGGGTGCGATCGTGGCGAGCGCGCAGGCGCGCGAGCTATGCACGTTGGTCGTGTCGCCGCCCTTTGGACGTCTGGTCGCCCCAGCCGCATGGGCAAACCGGCTCATCACCGTCGGGTTGCTCCCCGACGACCTCCGGCGTCAGTTCGGTCTTGCGTGGAGCGAGAAGCAGACGGGACGGCTCCATGCCGTGGCGAGGCTCCTTCGCTCGGTACGGCGTCTCACACCCGATGCGGTCGCGCTCTGGCCCGAAGCTCGCAGGCCGGTGTGACTCGGACCTGGCTGCTATCATCCCTGCGTGAAACTCCACAACAAGCTGGCCATTGCGCTCCTCCTTGGCATCACGCTTGGCGCAGCGCTTCATCCGTACGCGGACGTCCCGGGCCTCGTAGCATTCAACACGCACGTGCTTCGGCCCGTCGGCCAGATTTTCCTGCGCTCGATCTTCATGATCGTCGTGCCGATGGTCTTCTCGGCACTCGTGGTTGGCGTATATCAACTGGGCCGCGGTCACGATCTGTCTGGAGTCGCCGGCCGCACGCTCGCCTTCACCGTCGTCCTCAGTGCTGCCTCGGTGGCCATCGGCGTCGCGCTCGTCAACGTGCTCCAGCCGGGACGAGGGCTGCAGCTCGCCGGCGCGGGAGACGCACTACCGGGCGTGGAGGCCATCGAAGCGAATGCGGCGGCCGCGCAGCCATTGAGCGACGTTCTCATCGAGCTCATCCCGCGCAATCCGCTCGAATCGGCGGTAAGGGCGCTCGATGGCGAGATGCTGCCCTTCATGGTGTTTGCCGTCATCTTCGGCATCGCCGTCAGCCGTCTGCCCACGCGCGAGGGCGAGAACGACGTGGTGCTCGTGCGTGTCTTCGAGCAGATCTTCGACGCATGCATGCGCATCGTCCACTTTGCCATGCTGCTCGCGCCGGTTGCCGTGTTCGCGATCGTCTTCAACACCGCATTCACCTTTGGCACCGGCATCATCGCATCGCTGCTCTACTACGTGGCGACCGTCGTTGCCGGCCTGCTCATCCAGCAGTTCGTCGTCTATGCCGCCCTTCTCCGGACGGTGGCACACCGCGCGCCAGGCGAGTTCTTCCGCACGTGCCGGGAGGTGTACCTGTACGCGTTTTCAACGGCCTCGTCCAACGCGACACTTCCGCTCTCGCTCGACGTGGCGGAAAACAAGCTGCGCCTGCCGCCGCAGATCTCGCGCTTCGTGCTGACTGTGGGATCGACGGCGAATCAGAACGGCACGGCGCTCTTCGAAGGCGTCACCGTGCTGTTTCTGGCGCAGGCGTACGGCCTGGATTTGAGCGTGGGCCAGCAGATTCGTGTGATGGTGATGTCGATTCTCGCGGGCGTCGGCACAGCGGGGGTGCCCGGCGGCTCGCTGCCGATGGTGATGATCGTGGCGCAGTCGGTCGGCATTCCTGCCGAGGGCATGGCACTGATCCTGGGCGTCGACCGCTTCCTCGACATGTGCAGAACGGCGGTCAACGTGAGCGGGGACCTCGTGATTGCGGCACTCGTCAGCGCTGGGGAGTCCCGCAAGCCGGCGGCAGTCCAGCGCGCGAGTACGTAGTGTCCGGCTTCAGTGAGTACGTAGTGTCCGGCTTTAGCCGGACCAAGGATCTTTTCGGCGCCATCGCGCTACGCACAACTGAAGGACGGACTAGCCTCGCGGATAGCATCAGCCCGGCTCAGGAGCGGCCGCATCCGAGTGGTACAATGAGCGTTCCTGCGCGCGCGATTGTTCACCACCTGCGGAAGTGGCGGAATTGGCAGACGCGCTAGCCTCAGGAGCTAGTGGCCGCAAGGCCATCGGGGTTCGAGTCCCCGCTTCCGCACCAAGACATCAGAGAGGCCGGTTTTCTGGCCTCCTTTCTCTTTTGGCGAGTGAAAAAGCTAACGGATAGCTAACGTTGGGTTGCCTCAGTGCGTCGTGGTGGGTTCTGCTGTTGCGTCAGTCGTCGCGGCCGGCACTTTCACGACGAGATCCAACGGGACGCGCGCTGCCTCCCGCCACTCTTCGGGAGTGTCCATGTATTCGATGACAAACTCGTACGTACCCTCGGCACGCACCGGAATCGTTCGAAAAACGACGCGCTGCCGCAGCCGCAGGTACTTCGTGAGATCGACCACATATTCGTGCGTCTTGCCAACCTGCTCACTCTGGGGCGGTGCAAGGACTCGAACTCGCGCAGTTGTCTTTACTGCTTGGGCGAGATTCTCTCGACGCCACAACGTAACCAAGTGGACCTGAAGTGGCATCACGCCAGGCTCGGTTATTGGTTCGAGGAGCGTGATTTGCTCCACGACATCGAGGAGACTGAGCTTGTTTTCGTCTCTATCGATGTGGAATCGACACGATCGAGGGAAGGCTGTACAGAGAATCGGCGACGGCAGATTCCTCTGTGTAACGCGTCACATAGATGCCAACGCCAAAGACGACCATCCAGAGCAGCGTCACCGCACTCGCAACACGTCGACGCCCGCGCGCGAATTGATACGCAAACACGAGGTTCTGAAAGAAGAGCGGCGGCTTCGCCCCGCTGCCGAGTCCAATCAGGGCAACCTTGACGGGCACGCGCGTCTCCAGTATCGCGAGCAGGAGAAACGCAATCACGAGCAGGTCGTATCGGTGGGCAATCCAGGTGACGTTCCAGAGAAATGCAGGATGAAAGAACGATGAGAGCGCCAGAAACGTCGGCCATGGCGCAAGATCCAGCCGCTGACACACGCGCCACATCAACCAGAGGCATAGCAGGTACACCAACAGGCTGACGACGTGCTGAAGGTGCGCCTGGGCGGGGAGGAGGACAAATGTCAACGTCGAAACGGGACGCCCTTCGCCTCTGTACGGTGGGAGCCCTTCCCGTACTGGAGGTGATGTTCCGGCGCCCCAGAGTGGATTGGCGAGAAATTGGGAGAACGTGATCGGAACGAGGAGGAAATCGTCTTCGCAGAAGCCGCGGTCCAGAGAAGGCACCCAGATCAGGGCAAGAGCCACGGCCGCCCACAGCGGCCACTTCCGGCGTCGGGAGTTACTCAACGATGACGACGATGCCCCTCCCCTGCCTACCGCCTACCGCCTACCACCTACCAGCTAGCCGTCAGCCCCTCTCCTTCGTCACCATGTGCTGCAGATCTTTCTCGAAGCAGGGAAGATCTTCTTCGATCTCGGCGTTCGCATTCGCGTTCAGCTGGAGCGTGCGCGGATTCATCACCCAGGGCTGCAGCAGCATCGGATCGTCCACCGTCGCCTGCCACCTGAGCGTGCTGCCTTCACGACGCATCCGCTCGGTCACCTTCATGTCGATCGAGTGAAACCACCCCGGCCATCCGAGCCATGTCTCGTCGTTGAAGTCGACCGTCTCGATGACGAGCTCGTCGCCTTCCCAGCGCCCGCGCGAGACGCCGTTCCACAGACCAATCCACTCCGCAACCGGCGGGATCGGACGGCCGTCGATCGGAATGACTCGGGTCATGCGCAGCCCATACAGGAAGATCATCTCTTTGGGCGTGTGCACGATCTTGTTGGGCGGGCCCATGCGCGGCACGCCTTGCGGCAGACACTTGAACGCCGGATCCAGCGCGTTGCCGTCCTTGTCCAGTTCGTTGATCTCGGTCCAGTGTTCCGGCTTGTACATCGGACGGTTGCGAACCGAGCGCTGCGACAGGCCGCTGTCGCGCTCGAAATTCACGATCGCATGGGCGTAATTCGCGTCGGTGCCGGCCGGCGCCGACTTGTCGAGCTCGGGCGCGCGCGCGCGCAAGAGCGCCACGACGTTGTCGTTGTCGGCGGGGTTCTCCGCACCGAAGCCGGCGCCACCGCCGCGACCGCCGGCCCACATGCCGTTGAAGTCGGGCTTGCCGTCGGGCAGGCGCGGGGTCGGCGCCGCAGCGGCGCCGCCGGACTGCTGCGCCGCCAGGTCGACGCCGGCGAGCGCCGACATGGCGAGGACACCTGCGAGGACAAGGGACACGCTCAAGTCGTAGGGCCAACGTCGCGACCGTGACTGCATCGTGATGCCTCCGGAACGTCGAAGGTTCTACTTCTCGAGATCCGCCTCGCCGTAGACGCCGCGCGTAAACGTGCGGCCGTCAGGGAACTTGATCGATCTGAGAAGCCCGGTCGTGGAGCCGTCGCGCGCCGCGAACGCGGTCGCGGTGATCGGGTCGCCCGGCTTGACGCCGCCGCGGACGGACAACGGGAACCCATTCCTGCGAAGCTGCGCCGCAGCCGCCATCTGCAGCTCCCAGTCTTCCATCTGCCCTGTCTTTTCGTTCTTCACGGTGATGTGCAGTTTCGCGTGCGGGTTGATCCACTCTGTCTTCTTGAGGGTGCCTACCAGCGTCACGGCAGGAGCGTTGACGTCGAACTGCGCCTGCACCGCGTGGTGTGCGCCGACCGTGACTCCTCCCCAGAGGAGACCGCAGGCAAGCAACCCCGCAAGGGGTCTCAAAGTCATAGCGCCTCCATGGTGCCCGCCAGAGCGTTGAGACAGATTATTTTGGCCCCGCCGCCGTGAATGTGTCCAGAGGGACGCGAACCGTCACGTGTTCACAACACGGCGGGGTGCGCGGCGGCGTGGTTTGGTTGGTTTCGGCGGCGCCAGCGTCGAAGATCGTTCGAGCTGGACGAGTCGACTCGAGAACACGCGGGACCCATGGCCATCGAAGTCGATAACCGTGTGATATTCATTCACAACGGTCAGGGTTCCATCGCCATACTGCGCCTGCGACACGCGGTCGCCTACTGAATACACTGCCACAGCTCTCTCCTTTTGATCTGTCGCTCTCGCGACTCACGGCCTGCCGATGCAGACTCGCGCTTACCAGCGCGGTTCCGACCGGCGTCCCCGCCCGCCACCGCCACCGCGGTTGTCGCCGCCGCGGAAGCCGCCGCCACCGCCGCCGCGCGGCACCTGCGGACGCGCCTCGTTGACCATCAGCTTGCGCCCGCCGAAAGAACGCTCGTTCAGTTGCGCGATGGCGTTCTTGGCGTCGGCCTCGCTGGCCATCTCAACGAACGCGAACCCGCGCGGGCGGCCGGTTTCGCGATCGCGCACCACGTTGACCGATGCGACTGCGCCAGACTGGGCAAACAAACCTTCGAGATCGGCTTCACTGGTTTCGTAGGGAAGGTTTCCGACGTACAACTTGGCACTCATCTCTTGCCTCCGGCATCTCGCGGGATGCATGACCGGAAACTTGGCCCGAGCGGGGTGCTCGGCATCACTGACGCAAGAGAGTCGAGGTAGTCACGAATCTGATGCGGTGTAAGGCGGAGGGCGTCGCTTCCAGCAGACTCCGTAAAGTATACCCCCGGAGCTGCCAATTGGCTCCTGAGCGATGCGCGGTCAACGGCAGCTGATCTGTTTGCGGCGCATGCCCTGTGGCGCGGTTCAAACTCACGCAGGGCGCAGCTTTACGCCGCGCTAGGCAGGCCGTAAAGGCCCGCCCTACGGGCCTTGAGACTCGATTTTGGAAGTCGCTAGCCATGTCGTAAGCGGGCGAGCAGTTCCTTGAAATCGGGGGGGAGCGGGGCTTCAACGGTCACCCGCCGGCCCGAGACCGGATGGTCGAACGACAGCCGGAACGCGTGCAGCGCCTGGCGGTGGAATGCGATAGAAGAAACGGCGACCGAGCGCGGCGCGTAGAGGCGCTCCCCGACCAGCACGTGGCCGTGAAGCGCTGCCTGGACGCGTATCTGATTGCGCTTGCCAGTCTCCAGCCGTATTTCGATGAGCGAGGCGTCACCAAGTGCCTCGAGCACACGGTAGTGGCTGATGGCCTCCTTCTTCTTCGGGTCGCGTGGATGTGCGCGCTTCTGGACGAGCGCTGCGGCATCCCACGCAAGGTCATCGCGCCACGTCCCCGGCGACGGCCGTGGATGTCCGTGCACCACGGCGAGGTACAACCGCTCGGGGTCGCGCCGCTGGAACTGATCCTTCAGATGCTCCTGGGCGCGAACGTTCTTGGCGAACATGACGAGGCCCGAGGTGTCGCGATCGATCCGGTGCACCACGAGCGGCTTCCGCTTGCCGCGCGGGCGCAGATGCTCGGCGATGTGGCTGTAGGCCGACCGCGTCTCGCCCCGCTCCGGAAGCGGCACCGCGAGCAGCCCCGCAGGCTTGTTCACGACAATCAGCTGATCGTCCTCGTACAGGATCTCGAGCTCGCTGTGTGCAATCGACGTCCGACGGCGGTGTGCGCTTCCCGGCCTGTCAATCCAGACTCTAACAACATCCCCGCCGCGCAACCGGGAACCGGCGTCAGATGTGGTCGCCTCCGATCCATTCACGAATACCTTCCCCTTCGCGAGCGCGTCGCTCACCCGGCTTCGCGATCCAAGACGCTCGCGGCCGGCGAGAAACTTGTCGAGCCGTGTACCTGCCGCCTCCGCTGTAACGGTCCACGACGGCAACTCGGGCATTACCTGTTGGTTTGAGCGCATTCTGTCGATCATGCCGTGGCACCGTTCGTGCTCTTTGCGCCGACATGCCCAAAAGAAGTCGGCTGACGATCATCCTGGTGGCGGTCTTCATCCCACTTCTGCCGTCCCGCGATACCGATGCCGAAGAGCAGAGCGTCGTCTGGACGAACATCGTCAATGCGACCGTCACCGGGACGGTGCTTCAGAAAACCAGTGGATGGGACGGCGTCGACGATGCCGGCGCCACGTCTCAACAGGAGCTCACCGCGGGCGACGGGTACGCGGCGTTCACCGTCGGCGAGACCAACACGTTCTGGCTTGCGGGCCTGAGTCGCGGAAACCAGGGCACTGGCTTCGCGGATATCGACTTCGCGTTTCGATTCAACGGCGCGGGCTGGGCGGATGTCCTCGAAAACGGCGTCTACGCTGGCGGCGATACGCCCTATGCGGCAGGCGACGTGTTTCGCGTGGCTGTTGTCGGCGGCCGCGT
>DATCJA010000071.1:0-19877 GCA_036507475.1 Vicinamibacterales bacterium | reverse complement strand
GCACCCGCCCCACGTACACGGCGGGTCCGCTGGCGCGGCACCCGCCCCACGTCTGTAGTGTCCGCGATGATACGAAGCGGACCCGGCGGCGGAGTTTTACAGCGAGGCGAGATACGCGGCGATTGCGATGATCTCGTCCGGACTCAGCTTCGACACCACCGGCTGCATCACCTGACTCTGTCGCGTGCCCTGCTGGTAGTTGTACAACTGTCGTACGGCGTAGCTGACGGTGCGGTCTGCGATTGGCGGCACGTCGCCGGCGCCCTGCATCGTTGCGCCGTGGCATGCACCGCACTGGACGGTCTTGCCGCCCCCGGTCGTGACCAGCGTCTTGCCCTTCGCGACGCTGCCAGCCGGAACGTACGCGACGAATCCTGCTTTCGGGTCGCGGAGGCGCTCGGTGCGATCGGGGAATTCAGGCACCTCGATGAACCGCTGGCCGAGCGGCTCGGTCTCCTCGCCAAGAGGAATGAATAGCCCCGCAGCCGACTGACGCGTTTTCGGCGCGGTTTCGCTTTCGACAACCTTGACCCACGGCTTCCACGCGATCGCGGAGTAGTACTGCGCGGCGGCTCTCATCTCGGCATCGCTGAGGAGCCTGGCAATCTGAGCCATCTCGGCGTGGTTGGCCTTCCGCGGATCGGCGCTCATGCGGCCGCCGCTCCTGAAGAGCGCCAGTTGCTGCACGAAGTAGTTGACGGGAAGTCCCGTCACGTGTCCGTTTTCGGGCTTGCCCTGGCCGTTGTGGTAATGGCAGTGGGCGCACGCGCGAAGCCGGTCGCTCTCGCGGCCGTGCTGCACGATGTCGGGCACCGGCGACGGGTGTTCCCGGGGATACCAATCGGCCGGATCGTAGTGCGCCTGGATCTGGGTGATCGTGAACGTGCGGTCGCTTCCCCTAAGGCGCAGGAGTGTCGGGTCGGCTTCCCAGGGCCGGCCCGGCCGCGAGCACTCGTACGGTTTGGTGTCGGCAAGACAGGGTGGCGGCAGCGGATCCGGTCCGGGTGTCAGATATCCGTACGCCCACGGCAGCGGGTTCGGCGTCGGCGTCTGGCCGACGAGGGCTACCGTTCCGATCGCCACCGACAGCGCGAAAACCGCCGCATATCTCCTCATGTCGTCGCCATATTACATCCGGCCCCGGAGGCCTAAAGGCCCCCGGCTACCGCAACCCCCGGAGGCCTGAAGGCCTCCGGATGACATGATCAGACCAGCGCGAGCGGGTTCTCCCACTTCAGCCCGTCAAATCGTGCGAAATCGCGATCCGTCGTATACAGAGTCGCGCCATGCTCGATAGCAATCGCCGCCAGTACCGCATCCATGACCAGAGGGCCGACCGTCTGCCCATCTCGAGACAGAGCGCAGAGGAGATCCCAGTGCCGCTCGCCCGGCTCGAGGATGCCGGCGACCGGCTGCGCCAGCCACGCCGCGACCGCTGTTTCCGCCTCGGTCATGCTCAACGGATGCTCGAACACACGGGCGCTCGTCGAGATGCGCAGGAATGCCCAGAGGGACAACCAGGCAAACCGGACGAGCGCAGACCCCGACAAGGCGGCCTCGAGCCAGCGCTTGCTGGCTTCGTGCTCCTTGGACCGAGGGTTGTACGCGTACAGGAGCAGGTTGGCGTCAATGAGCATCATCGCGCGAGGGGACCTTCGACGCGCTCGACGAGCTCCGCGATGTTGTCGAGGTTCAAACCTGGACGCAGCGCGCCGAGGTCGCGCGCGACGACGCGAAATGGCGTGCGGGCAGCCGTGGCAGGCGGACGCGCCAGCCCCCGTCGCAGAACGTCATTGACAACGTCGCGAAAGGCCCGCCCGGTTCGGCGTGACAGCGATCGCAGCTTCACAGCCACATCGTCGTCGAGCGTAATGGTCGTGCGCACACCATGATGCTATCGGTGAAGCATCATGATGTCAACCCGCGGGGGGCCGCGAACCTGAGCGGAACCTCGGAGGTCTTCAGGCCTCCGCGAACCCCGGCCAGTAGGCGATGCACACGTACCCGATCGCCAACAAAGTCACGAGTGCCAGCAGCGACAGTCCCAATCCCTTCCAGAACATCGTCTGCAGGTTGATGCCGTAGCCGGCCGCCACCGCGGGGCCGCCCGCCGACGAGGGCAGCGCGAATCCGCAGTTGCCGAGCGCCGAGACGAGATAGACGTACGGAATCGGGTTGATCCCGAGACCCTGGAAGGTGCTGATCACAATCGGGACGACGATTGCGATCGCCGCTGTGTTGCTGGTGATTTGCGTGACGACGATCGTGAGCACCGAAAACATGGCGACGGCCATGAAACCGCCACCGCTGGCATAAGGCGTCATCAGCCCAGCGACGAATGCGGCCGCGCCCGATTGCTCGAGAATGGCCCCAAGAGCCGTTCCCCCCGCAAAGAGATAGAAGAGTCCCCACATCATGTTCGTCTGCGCGTAGTTCCAGCGGATGAGCGGCTCGCGGTCCTTCCGAATCACGAAGCACAGCAGCCCGCAGGCGAGAAACGCGTACGCCGGTGCGAGCGCCGGCAGCACCGAGGCGTAGAGTGGCCGTCCAAACGCGAGCGCAGTGGCAACCAGGAACAGCGAAAGCCCCCACGCCTCCTGGGTCGACATGGGACCGAGCGCGCGGATTCGGTCCAGAAAGAACGTCCGCGAGCCCTCGATCTCCTGCATCTCGGGCTTGAACGCGAACCGCATGAAGACGATCGAGACGATCACCAGTCCGATCGTCATCGGCAGAAAGCGCGTGACCCACGTCACGAACAGGAACTCCCGATGCGTGATCGAATCCTGGATGAACTGGATCGATAGGAGATTCGGCGCGCCCCCGAGCGGTGAGGCAAAGCCGCCCACGCTTGTGCCCCACGCGACGGCGATCATCATCGCCGTGCCAAGGCGGCTCTTCCACAGATCCTCGATGCCGACGAAGCGCAGCATGGCGAGCACGATGGGACACAGGGCTGCCGCAACGATCGTGTTCGGCAGGAACGCGCTGAGAACCAGCGCGAGCACGAACCACGTCATGATCTGACGCTGGGTGTTCGTGCCCATGACGACGAGCGACGCGAGCGCGATGCGCCGGTCGATGCCCCAGCGCGCCCACGCGGTGGTCAGCAGGTTGGCGCCGAGCAGGAGGATGATGAGGTCCTGCGCATACGCCGCCAGCACCTGCGGGACTGGAACGAAGTTGAACAGCGCCGCGACGGCGAGCGGCAGAAACCCCGTCACCGCCAGATCCACCGGCGTCGTCACCCACCACCACGCCATCCACAGCAGAAGGCCAAGCGCACAGCGCACCGGATAGGCCATCGCGCCGCCGCCGAGAAGCACCAGCGCGGCAAAGAGCGCAGGCCCGGCTATCAGGTGAAGGGTGGTGCGATCTCTGTGTTTACCTGTATTCAGGGTCGCCGGGTCCGCTCGCGTTGCATGTGTCACGCTCGCGGCACCCGGCCCACGTACGGCGGGTTGAGGAAACAGTCCACAGCCTAGAGCCCCAGCACGCCGATGAGCTCCCGCACGGCGCTGGCCGACTTGTGCAGGGCGGCCTTCTCCTCAGGGGTCAGCTTGAGCTCGATGATCTGCTCGACGCCGCGCGCGCCAAGCTTGACCGGGACCCCCATGAATATGTCGTTCAGGCCGTACTCGCCCTCGAGGTACACGGCGCAGGGGAGAATCTTCTTCTGATCCCTGAGGATGGCTTCCACCATCTCGACCACCGCAGCCGAGGGGGCGTAGTACGCGCCGCCGGTCTTCATCAAGTTGACGATTTCGATGCCGCCGTCTCGCGTGCGCTGGTTGATCGCATCGATGCGTTCCTTCGACAGCAGTTCGGGCAGCGGGATGCTCGCGACCGTCGTGTAGCGCGGCAGCGGCACCATCGTGTCGCCGTGGCCCCCCAGCACGAGTGAGTGCACGTTGGCCACCGAGACGCCGAGTTCCTGCGCCACGAAGGTGCTCATGCGGCCCGAATCGAGCACGCCTGCCATGCCAATCACGCGGTGCTTCGGAAAGCCGCTCAGCTTGAACGCCGCGTGCGCCATGGCGTCGAGCGGGTTCGTCACCACGATGAGAATGGCGTCGGGCGAGTGCTTGACGACCGGTACGACGACGGCCTTGATGATCTCGTAGTTGCCCTGAAGGAGATCGCTCCGGCTCATGCCAGGCTTGCGCGGGAAGCCGGCGGTAATGACGATGATGTCGCTCTTCGCGGTCTCACGGTAGTCGCCGTCCTTGGACGTGAAACCGAGCGCGTTCACATCCGACCGGATGATCGGTGTCGACTCGAGCATGTCGAGTGCCCGCCCGGCCGGGATCCCTTCCAGCACGTCTGCGAGCACGACGTCCGCCAGCCCGCGATCGATGATTCGCTGCGCGGCAGTCGCTCCAACAGCCCCGCCGCCGCCGACGATTGTGACTTTTTGTCGCATCTACATCCTCAGTCCGCGCGCAGGCTGAAGCCTGCGCTCTACATCAGGTCGACGCGCAGGCTGAAGCCTGCGTCCTACAATGCCCACGCGCTACGTCCAAGGATTGACTCCGTGTCTCCGAGTCTCCGTGGCCCGTATGGGCTGGCATCACGCCGACTGATACAGCTTGGTCAGCACGAACTCGCGATGGCCCATCACCTCGGCGCAGGTCAGCCGCCCGTTGCACGTGCGGACGACCATGTCGATGAGCTGGTCGCCCGCCTGATCGAGCGTCATGTCCCGGCGGAGAATGCCCGAGACGTCGAGGTCGATGTGCTCCACCATCGTCCGAGCCGTCCTTGGGTTCGCGGTGAGCTTGATGACCGGCTCGATCGGGTTGCCGATGACGTTGCCCTGCCCCGTCGGGAAGAGGTGAACGACGAACCCGGCGGCCGCCTGAAGCGTGATGCACTCCGCCGCGGCCGACGAGGTGTCCATGTAATACAGCCCCGGACCTTTCGACGGCGCCTCGGCAGGTTTGAGCACCTCGATGTACTTTGTCTTCCTGCCGATCTTCTGCAGGTTCCCGAAGGCCTTTTCCTCGATGGTGGTGAGCCCGCCGGCGAGGTTGCCTTTCGTCGGCTGCGAGTCGGACAGGTCACTCGTTTTGTGACGGTTGATGACTGCCTGATACGCGTTGAATGCCTGCATGAATTTTGCGCTCACCTCGGGAGTGGCTGCCCGGCCGGCACACACCATCTCGGCACCCGTCAGCTCCGAGGTTTCACCAAAGCAGGTCGTGACGCCGAGAGGATCGAGCTTGTCGATCAGATTGCCGACGGTCGGGCAGGAGGCGAGCCCGGACGTCGTGTCGCTCTCTCCGCACTTGGTCGAGATGAAGAGGTCCTCGATCGAGCACGTCTCGCGCTTGTGCTCCGACGCCCACTGCATGAGCTCCCGCGCCTTGCGCGAGGCATTGGCCACTGTCGTGATGTCGCCGTTCTCCTCGATGGAAAATCCGGCGACAGGTTTTCCGGTCTTGGCGATCCCCTCTACGACGCGACCGGTCCAGGCGGGCTCGATTCCAATGACCACACATGCGGCAACGTTCGGATTCGATCCCATGCCGATGAGCGTGCGGAAGAACAGATCGAGATCCTCACCGAACTGCAGCCGGCCGTACGCGTGGGGAAGCGCCATCGCACCTTTGATGTTGTGCGCCACGGCTTCGGATGCCGCATTCGAGAGGTCGTCCAGGGGCAGAATGACCACGTGATTGCGAATGCCCACGCGGCCGTTTTCGCGCCGATACCCAAAGAAGTCGAAGCGTCCCACGTCACCACCTTTTTGTTTTGAGATTGTGCACGTGCACGTGCCGGCCCTTCGGGATGTCGGCCACGGCACGGCCCACGTCATAGCCGTACTTCAGCACGGTATCGCCGCTCTTGATGTCCGCGAGCGCGATCTTGTGGCCGAGCGGCACGGCGTCGAGCGCTCGGACGCGGATGGTTTCGTCGGTTTCCATAATCCAACCGGTGAGCTCCTTGTTCGGCTGGATATCCTCTACAACGGCAACGCCGACGGTGTCGGCCTTGTCGTGAACGATGAAATGGGTAGGCATTTGGCTAGTTGGTGGTTGGTAGTTGGTAGTTGGTGGACATTAACCACGAAGGCCACGAAGATCGCGAAGGCCAAGAAAACAATTGGCTCTGTGCGATCTTAGCGACCTTCGTGCTTTCGTGGTTCCAAGGTCAATACGCGAACACATATACCGCGCCGGAATCATCCGCCGAATTGTCGGCCTGCGCGCCGCTTGTCCCGCCGAAGCCGTCAGGCGAAGGCGGAGTCATCCCTCTGGCGGCGCTGTCCTCGTTGTGCGCGCCGACCGCCATGATTCTGCCGTCACCGCTCAGCGCGACGGCGCTGCCGAACTCGTCACCCGCGTCGGTGTTGGATCCTTTCACGTAGGCGCGCGCGGTCCACGTGGTCCCGGCGCGCGTAAAGAAATAGACCGCGCCGGATTCCTCCGCCTGATTCTGGCGCCCCCGCCACGGATCCAGATAATCGACAACGAGAAACGGCTGCAGGTCGGGTGGGCGAACGCCGCGTCCGCCGTTGTCCTCTACATACGACGCCACGGCCAGCGTGTTGCCATCGCCGCTCAGCGCGAGCTTCACGCCGAACGAGTTGTACGGCCGCGCGTTGTTCGCCTTGATGAACGCCTGCTCCGTCCACGTGCTCCCGGTTCGCACGAAGACGTACGCGGCGCCGACCCAGATGTTCGCCGCGCCAAGAGGGGGCGAATCGTTCTCGCAGCCGGGCGGATTGATTCCGGGTGTCAGGCAATCCTCATCGCCCGCCCCCGACGCAATCGTATTCCCGTCGTCGCTGATCGCCACGGAGTAGCCGAGCTGGTCGGTCGCCTCGGTCCTGGAGCCTTTGATGTAGGCCTCCTGGCTCCAGCCGCCCTGCCGCCTCGCGAAGACGTAGAGCGCGCCGGACCCGTTCGCGCGGTTGTCGTGCGGACCGTTGATGACGCGCGCGGAACCGCGCTCGTCGAACGCACTGGCCGCAAGCGTGTCGCCGTCGAAACTGAGCGCGACGGCAAACCCGAACATGTCACCCGTCTCCAGGTGCGAGCCCTTGATGTACGCCTGCTGAGACCACGTGCCCGCCGTCCGTGTGTACACATACACGGCACCAGAAGACTGCTGCGAGTCGTCTCGCTGGTCGCCGCCTGTCGCGCCGAAGCCACGCGCAGGCGGATTGATGTCCTGCGCGGCGCTGTCCTCCGAGATCGCGCCCACTGCCATGGTGCTGCCGTCGCCGCTCAGCGCCACCGAGTAGCCGAACTGATCGCCGTCGCCGGGCACATCACCTTCGCCGGCCCTCCCGGTATTGGACGCCTTGATGTAGGCCTGCTGAGTCCACGTAGTGCCGGTGCGTGCGAAGACGTAGACGGCGCCGGCCTGCCGAATCGAGTTGTCGTTCTGGTTTCCGTCGACACCGGTTGCCGCGCTCGACTCCCAATGCGCGGTTACCGCCATCGAGTTGCCGTCGCGGCTCAGCGCCACCGACGCGCCGAAGTGATCGCTCTGCTCCGTGTTCGAGGCCTTGACGTACGTCTGCTGGACCCACGCGTCGCCCTGCCGTACGAAGACGTAGACTGCGCCCGACGCGTAGGCGGAGTTGTCGTTTTGATTACCGTTCACGCCCTTTGCGCCGCCGCTTTCGTACGGCGCTCCGACCGCCATCGTGCCGCCATCGCCGCTGATGGCGACGGAGTTGCCGCTGTGTCCCTGGTTGCTGCCGCCGCACGCAAAGTGATCGTAGGCTTCCGCGTTCGAGGCCTTGATGTACGCGATCTGCTTCAGGGGCAGCATCGGCGCCGAGGTCCGCGCCTGACCCTGTGAGAACACACGTCCTTCGGGGATGAAGAGCAGCGCGACGACGGCCGCGCGAACCGTGAACCCGCGAACCCCGAACACGGAACCGAACCTGCCCGCCTCCGCCAAGGCTCCGGCGAGGCCTCGCCGAAGCGCTTCGCGCGAAGGCGGGAACACGAACAGAGAACCGAGAACCGAGAAGTGTGAACGACGGGTCATTTGTCGCTAACGCACGAACACATACGCCGCACCGGAATCAGCCCTTGAGTTGTCGGCCTGATTCCCGTTGACGCCACGGCCTGCGCAACGACCTGTGATTATACCGGCGCGATCCGTCCGATCAACGCGATACCTCGCGGTCCTTCGATCCTTCGAGTGCGGCCGCGAGAATTCTCACGGCGATGCGTGCCGGGCCGGTCGAGGACCTCTCCCGACTACAATTGATTCGCGTCTATCATGATCATCCGCCTCCTTTTTCTTGCCTTCGCGGTATCCGTGGTAGTGACCGGCATGACCACGGACACCGGGGCGCAGTCGCAGCGTTCGAGACAAGGACCCCAGACTCCCGCTCCCATTCCAGGGCCCATCGTCCATCCATCGTCCACGTTTCCGTTGAAGCAGGTTGGCCACATCAAAGCCTCCAACCCGAGCGAACGGGCCCAATTCGGCGATGCGGTGGCTCTGAGTGGCGATGGCAACACACTGGCCGTAGGCGCGCGGGCAGAAAGCAGCGCGGCCGCCGGCATCAACAGCAATCAGGCGGATGCGTCCGCTTTCAGCTCAGGCGCCGTATATGTCTTCGCGCGTGCGGGCGATCGCTGGGTGCAGCAGGCCTATTTGAAAGCCTCGAATCCCGGCATCAACGACCAGTTTGGAAGCCTGGTCGCCCTCAGTGCAGACGGCAACACTCTGGCTGTGTCGGCATACTTCGAGGACAGCCGGGCAATCGGAGTCAACGGCGACCAGGCCGACAATTCGTTGGAACAATCCGGTGCGGTATACGTGTTTGCGCGTACGGGCGCCGTCTGGTCCCAGCAGGCCTACCTCAAAGCATCGAACACAGGCGAAGCGGAGGAAGGCGACCAGTTCGGGTTCTCCCTGGCTCTCAGTGACGACGGCAACACGCTGGCGGCAGGGGCCATCAGCGAAGACAGCGCGGATGCAAGAATCAACGGCAACCAGGCGGACAACACGGCCAGCAGCGCCGGAGCCGTGTACGTGTTCGCTCGCACCGGCAGCCGCTGGTCGCAGCAGGCCTACGTCAAGTCGTCCAGTCCCAACGGGGCCGATGCCAATGACCTCTTTGGCTACTCCGTTGGACTCAGTGCCGATGGCAACACCTTGGCGGTCGGAGCATACGACGAAGCCGGCTCTTCCAACGTCATCAACGGGCCGGAGGACAACAACGCGCCTGGAACAGGCGCCGTCTTTGTCTTCACACGAAGTGGCACGTCATGGTCGCGGCAGGCCTATCTGAAGGCGTCAACCCAAGACAGAGCCGACTCACTCGGGTCGTGGGTTGCAATCAGCGATGACGGCAACACGGTGGCGGCCGGAGCGCCCGATGAAGACAGCCTGACGACAGGCATCAACGCGGTCGAAACGGGCCATTCGGGAAGGATCGGCACGCTTGACGATATCTCGGTCGGCGCAGCCTACGTGTTCATCCGTTCGGGCACCACGTGGTCCCAGCAGGCGTCGTTCAAGGCTTCGAATTCTGGGATCGAGGACTGGTTTGGTGTGCGCCTGGCGTTGAGTGGTGACGGGAACACGCTGGCGGTGTCCGCTCCCAACGAAGACGGCGCCGCCAAGGGCATCAATGGGAGGCAGGATGACAATTCCGCGGGCGAAGCAGGCGCCTTGTACCTTTTCACTCGGGCCGGTGCCACCTGGACGTTTCAGTCATACGTGAAGGGCTCGAACACTGAAGCATTCGACGAGTTCGGTAGCGGCGTCGCGCTCAGTAGAAATGGCACGCTGGCCGTGGGCGCGCGCTCCGAAGACGGCGGCGCCAGGAGTGCGAACGGCGACGGGAACGACAACTCGGTGACCGATTCCGGCGCCGTCTACCTCTTCAGCTACTGAATCCCGGCAGGGCATACCAAGAGCGGATACCCGAATTTGACGCTGGATGATTGGGAAGTGACGGTCAACTACGTCGACTACGCACCGGGACGCGTCGGCGCGCCGCATCGCCACTCCGGCTTCGTGCTCGTCTACGTTCTCGAGGGCACCGTTATCGCAAAGATTTCGGAACAGGGCGAGGAAAAGACGTACACCGCCGGCCAGATGTTTTACGAACAACCCGGCGCGACGCATGAAGTCTCGAAAAACGGCAGCCAGACGAAGCCCGCGCGGCTGCTTGCGATGATCTTCGCGAAAAAGGGGGCGACGCTGACCACGCCCGTTTGAGGCCGCGGCGTGTTCACGGCCCCGTCGGCGCCGATGTTTTCCAGCAGCGCTTCCACGCGGCCTTTGCGCGTTCGAGCTGTACAGTGCGGCCGTCAGTCAGTCACGAGCTGAAGGGCCGGCTTGCCGTGCGCCGCCTGTGGCCGGCCTTGGCGCACCCGGGCTCGAAGAGTGGGCGCGCAAACAAACACCAATCTCGAGGCTCACGCCAGAACCGTTGACCTCGACCTCCCTGCTCCCACCGCCTCCGCCAAAGAAGATCAGGACCTCGAACATCGTCGGCGGCGAGTTGTAGGCGGCCAGATACGCGATGCCGTCGTAGACGCGCACGGTGTTGAATCCAGAGCCGGTCTCGCCACCGGGCCGGCCGAGCCCTTTCGCCCAATCAGTCCGCTCGGGAACCTTGAAATAACTCTGACCCAGCAGCTCGAAGTTCCTCGGCGAGGAATACTTCTTGAAGTCGTCGAATGACAAACTGAAAGGATCGACGTTCGGCGGGATAGGCACGTTCTCGACTTTCGGTGCCGTGACGTGACCTGGGCGGAGGCCATCGTCGTGAGTGCCAGCACGAGCCACCCGCAGCTTGCTAGAACAGTTGGGGTCCTGCTTCGGATGCGGCGCATGTTCCCTCCTCACGCGGCCCTTCACAAGTACCTATTAGCGCAGTTTTGGCAGCCGGTTGCGAGTAGGGCGGATGTTAGGGCTGTGTTCGAGAGGTGTCAAGGACGCTCGCTCAGTTGGTACCGGTCACCGCTTGGTACGTCTTGCTGAAACCGTTCCGGCCGTTCGTTACCGTGAACGTGCCGTCCATTTGTGCCGACACTTTGATCCAGTACGCAGGCCCGTTGTGTTGGGGCGGCGGTGGGGCCTGGGTACCCTGAGGCAGCGTCATCGGCGCCACCGGCATGGCAGGCTGCTGCTCATCGTACGCGTTGGCGATGAACATTCCAGGGACCGTATACTCCTGACCGCCCAGCAACGAAAAGTGGATCTGCCACAGGTCCTGGAGGCCGGGCGAGTTGAGCAGTATCTTCATTGCGTCCGGTTGTCCGCCCTTGCGCGTGCCGTTGTTGATGATGGTGACGCGCGGCCGAATGGCGTGCACGAGCGCTTGCGAGTTCGAGCTTGGTTGCCCGTGACGTGACGCGACGAACAGATCGACCGGCCCGATGCGGTTGACCGGACAGTTGAGGGCGAATTCCTGGTTCCAGGTGAAATCGCCCAGGTACAGGGCCCGGAACCTCCCAAACGTCACATGGCTCCCGACCGACTGTTCGTCTTCGGTTTTGCCGACCGGCTGGCCCGAGACGGGATTCACGTCATGCCGTGTGAAGCTGGCGCAGTGCGGATTCGGTGCGCCTGCACCTGAGAGCGGCGTCGAGATGACCTGCCCACCGGCTGCGACGATGCGCCAGTTCAGATCCTTGACGTCGATCCTGTCGCCAGCCTTGACGACCCTGTGCTTCGCCTTGGCGTGGAGGGCCGCATACTGCTGCATGACCGCGTCGATCTGGCCGCCTGGCTGGACGTTGGGTCCGTGGTCGATGAACTCCTGAAAGGGGATGCGCGTCGCCAGCTCGGGGAGGCCTCCGACATGATCGCCGTGGTAGTGGGTCGTGATCACGCGATCGATCCGCGCCAGACCCGCGTCCTTGACCGCAGCCAGAATCCGATCGGCGTCACGCGCAGCGCCTGCGCCTCCGTTGCCCGAGTCGATGAGAATCGACTCGCCAGACGGCGTCACGTAGAGTTGGGCATTACCGCCTTCGACATCGATTACGTAGATGTCCAATGCCTTCGTCGTTCGGATCTGCCCGTAGGCGACAACGGCTGAAAGGGCGCATGCCGAGAGGAGCATGGCGGCTGAACGCATGGAATGACTCCTGAGGAATGCGGGATACGACAGACTGCGCATTGACGCAGCGGTGAATCGTACCTCAGACGCCACCGTCAGGGTGGTTCATCCTTAACCTCAACGAACAAACACATACGCCGCGCCGGAATCAGCTCCCGAGTTGTCGGCCTGATTGCCGTTGATCCCCGTCGCGGCGCTGTCCTCGCCGTGGGCGCCGACGACCATCATCCGGCCATCGCCGTTGAGCGCCACCGCGCTGCCGAATTCGTCGCCCGCATCTGTGTTGGCGCCTTTGACCCACGCGCCAGCCGTCCACGTGCTGCCGCTGCGCGTGTAGACATACACCGCACCCGATTCCTCCGCCTCGTTCCGATGCTCCCGCCATCCGTTCAGAATGGCCTGGATGAGGAATTGCTGGACCATCGGCGGACGGATTCCACGGCCTGCGTTGTCCTCGAGGTAGGCAGATACGGCAAGCGTATTGCCGTCGCCGCTCAGCGCGAGCCTTACCCCGAACGAGTTGTACGGCCGTGCGTTGGGCGCCTTGATGAACGTCTGCTCTGACCACGTGGTGCCGTTCCGAACGAACACGTATGCTGCGCCGACCCAGATGTTCGCGCCTCGCAGGGGCGGTGCGTCGTCGGTGCAGCCCGGAGGATCGATGCCCGGCGTCAGGCAGGCCTCGTCGCCGGAGCCGACCGCGATGGTATTCCCATCGTCGCTGATGGCAGTGGCAAAGCCGAACCCGTCGCTCGTCTCGCCCTTGGAGCCTTTGATGTACGCCTGCTGGCTCCACGTCCCGTTCTGGCGCGTGAAGACGTAGAGCGCCCCGGAATTGGGGGATCGATTGTCGTTAGGTGGATTGATCCCCCTGCCCGCCCCGTCCTCATCGAAAGCGGCGGCGGCCAGCGTGTTGCCGTCGAAGCTGAGCGCCACCGAAAACCCCAAGGCATCCCCGGCCTCCGCGTTCGAGTTCTTGACGTAGGCCTGCTGCGCCCACGTACTCCCCGTCCGCGTGTATACATACACCGCGCCGGCAGACTGCGCCGAGTCGTCGCTCTGGTTGCCGTTGATCTGCTGCGCCGCGCTATCTTCGCTGATGGCGCCGACCGCCAGCGTGCTGCCGTCGCCGCTCAGCGCGAGCGAGAAGCCGAACTGGTCGCCGTCGCCCACGAGCTCGCCTTCGCCGGGCTTTCCCGTGTTCGACGCCTTGATGTACGCCTGCTGCGTCCAGGTCGTGCCGGTGCGAGTGAAAACGTAGACGGCACCGGCCTGCGGGATCGAGTTGTCGTTCTGGTTGCCGTTGACGTCTGTGGCGCCGCTCGCTTCCCAGTGCGCGGCGACCGCCATCGTATTGCCGTCGCGGCTCAGCGCGACCGACGACCCGAAATGATCGCTCTGCCCGGGGTTCGAGGCCTTGACGTACGTCTGCTGCGTCCAGGAATCGCCCTGACGGACGTACACGTAGACCGCTCCCGACGCATACACGGAGTTATCGTTCTGGTTCCCGTTGACGCCCGCGGCGCCGCCACTCTCGAACGGCGCGCCAACGGCCATCGTGTTCCCGTCGCCGCTCAGCGCGATCGAGTTTCCCGTATGGCCCTGATTTCCGCCCCCGCACGCGAAATGGTCGTACGCCTCCGCGTTCGACGCCTTGATGTACGCCACCTGCTTCAGCGGCAGCATCGGGGGCACCTCCTTGTTCAACGTCGGAGCCTGTGCACGCAAGTAGCCCGGAATGAGGAGGAGGACCGCAACGGCGGCCATACTGCCGATGTGTCGCAAATGACGAGCGCTGATCCGTGGCATACGCAAACTCCTTAGTCGCGGAATTTCACGATGAGGTGTGCTTTGTTGGACGTGCCGTTGCCCCACTGCAGCCCGATTTCCGGGTGGAGAGGCCATGGATTTCGAACAACCATCTCGTGCCAGCCGGGTTCGCGGAGCAGGCGCCCGTCGATCGTGACCTGCAGCTCGGATCCGCTCACGGTCTTGAAGGGGACCGGAACACCCTTGAACAACACTTGCGAACGTCGAACGAAGTTGAACCCCTTGAGCGTCACCGTCGCCAACGCGCTTCCCTCGGTCACCATCAACGGACTGATCGACTCGATTGCCGGCTGGGGCGACTCAACAGGATTGGGGAGCGGCTGGCCGGGACCGACGGGACGATTGCCGCTGAAGCGGCCGCCGCTGCCGCCAAAGGCCACCGGCTTGAACGCGTTCACCCAGAGCAGCGCGTCGACGGGTGCGTTCAGCTCGGATTCGCGCTTGAACACGGGGTTGTACCCGGCGCTGTATCCGAGCTGCACGCGCCTGCCGCCGAAGATCACCGTGTCCACCTGCCGCAGGTTCTCGATATTCTGCAGCGGATCCGCGTTGACGATGACGATGTCCGCCAGCTTGCCCGCTTCGATCGTGCCCAGGTCCTTGCCGCGGTCGATCATCTCAGCAGACCACTTCGTGGCGCCCTGGATGATCTGCATTGGCGTGATGCCGGCTTCGACAAAAATCAGCATCTCGTGGATCAGGCTGTTGCCCGGCACGCGCGTCGGGTTCGTATTCGCGCCTGGCACGACATGTCCGCCCGCGTCGGCGAACATCTTGTGGAAGCGCAACGCGTTCCGGTATCCCTGCAGTCTCCGCTCGCGCACGGCGCCGGTGCCGCCAGGCCGCCCACGGTAGATAGCTAACGCCGTCTCTGTCCTTTCGGGCGGGTAGTAGGACAACAGGGCGGGATCCGCTGTCTCGAAGAACCGCCGATCTTCCAGCGCGAACTTGTCCCAGTCTCGCTGGAATCCACCGTAGGTGGCCCTGAACGTCGGTGTGAGGGCCACGTTCTGTTTGACGAGGAGCTGGATGAGATCTTTGGCCTTCGCCTCGTCCATTTCGGAATACAGGTCCGCTTCGTTTCGCGGATCGTCTTCGCTCGTCACCGGCATGCGCGCGACGGTGCGGCCGATGCCCGCCGAGTGCGGCAGGTTGCGCGTTCCCAGCATCGCCGCTTCTCGCGGTCCGAGAATCGGGCCGTACGCCCGCATGAACGTCGGCTTGCCGAGCCGACGCGCCTCGTCCGCGCCGGCCTTGTAGATTTCCATCGGCAGGCCGCCTTCGGCGAACTGAATCATGTCCGCACCCAGTTCCACCCACGTGCGGATGAGCTCACGCGCCTCTTGACCCGTCTTCGGCGTCCGGCCCGGCGTGCCAGGGGTTTCGAGGCCGGTGCCGCCAACCGGCTCGGTGGTGAATCTGGACAATCCAGTAAAAGGACGCGGTCCGCGCACCAGCCCTTTGTGCACGCCGTCGCGGTGGGGCGCGCCAATCTCGCCTGCAATCCCTACGTCGACCGTCGACGTGATGCCGTAGTTCAGCATTACCTCGCCGTAGTACCAGTTGTAGCTGACCTGCGAGTCCCAGAGGCCCGGCAGAATGAACTTCCCATCCGCGCGAATCACTTGCGCGTTGGCGGGAATCGTGGCCTGCCCTCTACGCGAGACGCTGGTGATTCGATCGCCTTGGATGACGACCACGGCATCGGTGACCGGCGTTCCGCCGTTGCCATCGATGAGCGTGCCGCCGTCGATGACCAGCGGAGCGGGCACCTGTGCCTGGGCATCGAGGTCAACCGACACAATCCCCACGAGAACCGCGGCAGCGATTCTGGCAAGCGTGCTGATAAGAAAGCCGAGTAACCGGCCGTTCGACGCGTTCACGACACTGCTCCTCTGAAACGGAATCTCCAAATCCCTTGACGGCGGAGGAGCGCCATTATGGTCAACCGGCGGAAGATCGGTCAATTCTAGTGGTAGCTGGTAGGTGGTAGCCGGTAGGTGGTAGGCGGCACCGCCGCCCGAACTCAGCGCCGCGGTTCGATAGAATCAAACCCCAATCTGTGAAAACGAGCGATCTTCGTGCGGACCTGCTCGCAGGCGCCACTGTAGCCCTGGTAGGGGTTCCTCAGTGCCTGGCCTACGCGACGATGTCGGGACTTCCACCAGCGTATGGACTGGCGACCGCCGTCGTGCCCGGGCTCGTTGCGGCGATCGCCAGCCGAAGTCGCTATGTGATCACGGGCCCGACGAACACCACGGGGTTGCTGATCCTTGGCGCTCTGGTGCCGTTTCTGGGTCCCAATGGACTCCTGGAGCCTGCCGGTCTCGGCCGGCTCGCCACATTGACGCTGCTGTGCGGGATACTCCGCATTGTCTTCGCATTCAGCGGGGGCGCCGTCTTCTTTCGATTCATCCCCGAATCCGTCCTGGCCGGTTTCACGGTCGGCGTCGGCGTTCTCATCGGCATCATGCAGCTTGATGAAGCGCTCGGTCTCCCGCCCGTCAATGGCGTAGGCCTGTGGGCGGAGTACCAAGGCCTGGCGGAGCTGCTGGCAGCAGGCTCGCGTCCGTCGGCTGTCGCCGTCGCTGTCACGCTGTTATCCGTGGCTGCGGTGGGACTCGGTCAACGCAGATGGCGGCGTCTACCGACCGCGTTGATAGTGGTGGTGGGTGCCGCATTGATGGCGTGGGCCGTGGGGGTGGACACCAGCGTCGGATTGCCGCTGGTCGGCGATCGGACTGGTGTGCCCCTTGGATGGCCTCCCGGTGCGCTGCCCGATCTGCGTCCGTCGGTGATTGCCAGCCTCCTGGTGCCGTCGGCTGCGCTCGTGGTCCTCGGCACGCTCGAGCTGCTGGTCAGCGTCCGTGCGGACGAATCACGGCCGCACGTACCTCGCGAAATCGTGGCGCAAGGGCTGGCAAATGTGGCGGGCGCGTTTACGGCCGCCTTTCCGGCGTCGGCCAGCCTGACGCGCTCGGCGCTCTTGCGGTTCGCCCATCCGCACAGCCGCGCCAGCGGCGCGCTGGCCGCGCTCCTGACGCTGCCCATCCTGCTGTTCGCGTCGCGCGTGATTGCCTACATTCCCCAGTCGACGTTGGCGGGGGTCCTGCTCATCACCGCTGCGGCAATGGTTAGACAGTCCACGCTCGGTCGCGTGTGGAGAGCGTCTGCAGTGAGCCGCCTGCTGGTGGCCATCACAGCGGCGAGCGCCCTGGTGTTGCCGCTGGCGTGGGCCGTGTTCGTCGGCGCCGGCTTGGGCCTTGTCATCCACCTGGCCCGGACGAGCGCGCCGAGGGTTCGTGCGCTGACGTTCAAGGATGACCGACTCGTGCCCGTTGACGCAGGACAGAATCCGTCGGTGGTCGTGCTGGAAGTATCGGGCGCCGTCCACTACGCCGCGGTCGAGCCCCTCCTCGAGGACGTGGAACGCCACCTCCCCCCGGGGGTGCGTCTCGTCATCGTCGACCTTTCACACGCGCACGAATTGCGGTTCACCGGCGTGCGCGCGATCGAGTGGTGGGCGGCCGAGCTGAAGAAACGCGGCATCCGGTTGAGGCTTGCTGGCGTGATGCCAGAAGTGCGTGACTTGCTCGAAGGCATCGACAGTCATCTCTCCTATACGATGTGGGACCCTGAACCTGGGCGAAGCGCGTGGATCAGTTTTCAGGGGGGCAGTTAGACCAGGACTCACTGACTCAGGCATGGCGAACTGTCGTTCACCCTTCTGGGTTCTCACTTCTCGGTTCGTGTTCAGGTTCGGTTCTGGGTTCTGGTTTGCACGTGTCAGTCACCGCATCGGACAGTGACCCGTTCCGTGATTGCATGGCTGGTGGGTGGATTCTCTCCGAGTCCAAGCGCATGCAGGAACTCGTGAATCACGATGATCTCGGTCGCCGTGCGATTCTGTTGAAACGCAAGTCTGAACTCCTCTCCGCACACGCGAATGAACGAAGAGCCGGTCTCTGTGAACGCCAGCGTTTGACGACTCCGGCATTGCGGGGCCCCGCGGTCGTCGAAGAACCGCAACAGGACGAAGGCATCGGCCGGACTCTGCTCGCTTGCCACCAGCTTGGCCGAGAGACGCTGGCCGGATTCGTCGGCAAAGTCGGCGAAGACGTCCTGGCAGCCGGGCCGAGCAAGACGGGCAGCGGCGCCCTCGACCGCGAGCCGCACGGCGACTAACGTTTCGATGTTCCGGAATCCGAAGACCTTTGGTGTTTGGGCACTGGCGTGCCCCGCCAACAGAGCGGACACAAGGGCGCAGGCGAGAACTCGGTAGCAGCACATGGCCTCCTGCTTTCTGGAGGCCCATCACGGCAGTGGCTGAATGGTGCCTCTGCCCGTGACGCGACAAGCGAGGGGAACCTTGCTCATGGCCTTGACGGCGTACGGTCGAAGCGCCAAGATGGCGCGTATTTCTGAGGCCAGTGAGCGCAACCACGCACGACGTGACGGCGCTGCTGCATGCCTGGAGTGCGGGCGATCCCACCGCCCGCGACCAGCTCATGACGGTCGTGTATCAGGAGCTGCGCCGACGGGCGGCTGGGCAGCTGCGCGGCGAACGCCGCGGGCACACGCTGCAGCCGACGGCCCTCGTGCACGAGGCCTATCTGCGGCTGGTCGATCAGCGACGGATCGTGTGGCAGAACCGCGGGCAGTTCTTCGGGGTCGCGTGTCAGATGATGCGGCGCATCCTGGTCGATCACGCCCGCGCGCATCGCATGGCGAAGCGATCGGGGCAATGGGCACGGGTCACCCTCGACGAGGCGGTGAGGGCGACGCCGCCGGTCGACGTCGACGTGCTCGATCTCGACGCAGCGCTCACGCGACTGGCGGCGTTCGATCCCCGGAAGTGTCTGCTCGCCGAGCTCCGATTCTTCGGGGGTCTATCACTCGAAGAGGCGGGTGAGGCCGTCGGGATCTCGATGGCGACTGCCGAACGGGACTGGCAGGCGGCGCGAGCGTGGCTGTTGAAGGAGCTGAGGGGCGAGCGACGGCATGACGCCTGAGCGCTGGCGGCAGGTGACCGAGGTGTTCCATACGGCGCGGTCGCATGACACGGCGACCCGCGCGCAGTACCTGGATCACGCCTGCGGCGGTGACCGCGCCCTCCGCGACGAAGTCGACGCGATGCTGGTGGCGCAGGCCGAGGCCGGGCAGTTTGGGGAGAGCCCGGTAAATCTTTCCACCTCTCGCATGCGGCGGCTCGAGTCCGGCGCAATGGTCGGTTCATATCGCATCGACCGGTTGATTGGCGCGGGCGGCATGGGGGAGGTCTACCGCGCGCACGACACGACGCTCCATCGGGACGTCGCGCTCAAGATTCTTCCCGACGCCTTCGCCGCCGATCCCGACCGCCTCGCACGGTTCGCGCGGGAAGCGCAGGTCCTCGCCTCGCTGAACCACCCGAACATCGCCGTCATCTACGGGCTGCAGCGAGGGGCGGCGGTTGTCGAGGGAGCCGAGCCGCCGAGCGCGGGAGCCACGGTGCATGCGCTGGTGCTCGAGCTCGTCGAGGGGTTGACGCTCGCCGATCGAATCGCACAGGGACCGCTGCCGCTCGATGAGGCCCTGAGGATCGCCACGCAGATCGGCAAGGCCCTCGAAGCCGCGCACGAACACCGGATCATCCATCGCGATCTGAAGCCATCGAACATCGGGTTGCGGCGCGATGGCACGGTGAAGGTGCTGGATTTCGGAGTGGCGAAGATCTGCGCCGCTGACGACGTGGGCGCCCCGACAGCGTTGTCAACGGTCACGGGCGTCGCGCTCGGCACCGCCGCCTACATGAGCCCGGAGCAGGCGCGGGGGAGCGAGGTCGACAAGCGGAGCGATATCTGGGCGTTCGGGTGTGTGCTGTTCGAGATGCTGACGGGTCGGCGCGCGTTCGACGGCGAGAGTGTGGCCGACACGATTGCCCACGTCATGTCGCGGGAGCCCGATTGCCAGCTCCTGCCGCCACGCACGCCGCCGGCGATTCGTGCCCTGCTGC
>DATCJA010000070.1:0-18058 GCA_036507475.1 Vicinamibacterales bacterium | reverse complement strand
CAGCATCATGGCCATGATGAACGCGCCCACGGTGATGTACGGCGTGAGGCTCGAGAACAGCATCACGGCAAACGCGAGCGAAAAGAGCAGGGCGTTGCGCACGATGCCCTTGCCGGGTCGCGCGACGGTCCACAGCAGCGCACGGCTCGTGTCGGGGTCGTCGACGAGCCGTTGCCGGTAGCGGCGAATGAAGTGGATGGCAAAGTCCACGGCCATGCCCAACGAGAGGGCCGAGAGGACGGAGACCGGCATGTCGAAATCTTTTCCGACATACCCGAGCGCGCCATAAATCAGCAGAATAGTGAGGCCGAGGGGGACGAAGCTGACGAGCCCCCAACGCCACGAGCGGAACGAGACCGTCAGGATGACGAGCACGACCGCGAGGGCCGCGCCAAACGTCCGGATCATGTCGCGCAGCACCTCGCGATTCCAGACCAGATTGAAGTAGGCGATCCCCGCAGGCTCGAAGCGCAGCCCTGGCGGTGGATGCGCACTCTGGTAGGCCTGGAGGCGAGTCAGGACTTGATCGACCGCGCCGGCGTCCCATGTCTTGAGCTGCACCCACAGGTTGGCACGCTCCGCGGACCCGGTGATCAGGGTGTTCAGGGTGGCGGGCTTGGCGGCCATCCCAAACAAGAAGAGGTACTGGCCGACTGCCGCCTTGGTGTCCGGAACCCGTTCCTGCTCGGGTCGATCATCGAGCATCACGCGGTTGACGCGCTTGACGAGATCAACGACAGAGGTGGTCTTCCCGATAACGCTTTCCTGCTCGAGATCACGTTGCACCGCTTCCAGGTAGCGGAGCGCCTCCGGATCCTTGAGGGCGTCCTCACCCGAACCCGAAGCGACCACGTACAGCAGCGACGAGCCCCCAAGCTGGTCGTTGATGACGGCGTCCGCCACCCGCACGTCGCTGGCCGGCTTGAACCAGCGCACCATGTTGTTGTTGATGCGGATCTGTGGGAGGCCCACGAGCGCGATCGCGAGCAACACGAGGCCGCTCACGGCGACCGCACGCGGGTGGCTCACGCTCACCCGGCCGACCTCCGTGAGCCAGCGCGAGGCGCCCGCGTCCAGGGATTCGTGTCGGCTGGCGCGGCGCAGTCGGTCCTCGCGCACGAGCATCATGACGGCAGGAATGAAGCTGAAGCTCATGAGCCGGATCACCAGCGTGCCGAAGGCCGTGAACAGGCCAAAGACGCGGACCGGCACGATGCCCCCGATCACGAGGACGCCAAACCCGGCCGCAGTGGCCAGCGCTGTGTACCGCACCGGCGCTCCCACGGCGTCGATGGTCTCGAGGACGGCCCGCCGGCGGTCTCCCACCTCGCGGAGTCGGAAGTAGAACTCGTTGAAGATGTGAATGCTGTCGGTGGCAATCGCCATCAGGAAGACCGGCATCATCGAGCTCATGATGTGCACCGGTTGCCCGATCGCGACGAGCAGCCCCATGCTCCACAGCGTCGCCATCATCGCGACGCCGACAATCGTGAAGGCCAGCGCCAGGCTGCGGAACATGGCGTACAGGGCCACGAGCATCAGCAGCCCGGCCATCGGCGCAAAGAGCGCCATCTGGCGAAACATTTCCGAGCCGAACGTGTCGCGAGCGACCGGGTCACCAGCCACGTAAAAGCGCAGATCGCCGCGTTCTTCGCCGATCAGCGTCCGAATACGGTCCGCCACCTCTTTGCCGTTGGCGCCTTGCTCGAGCGGCACGTAGATGGCGGTGGCCCGGCCGTCGGCCGAGACGAGCCGGTCGACCACCATCGGGTTGTCGATCACCGCATGTCGGAAGGCCTCAAGATCGTGAGGGGTAGCCGGAATCGCCGGCAGGAGTGGCTGGACGCTGAGCGTACCGGCCTCCGCGACCACGTTGTCCGCGGTGGTGACGCTGGTCACGTCGGCGGCGACGACGCCTGGCAGGCGCACGATGCGATCGGTCAGACGGCTCACCGCTTCGAGCGCCGCCCGGTCGAACAGCCCCGCGTCTCGCACGATCCCGACGACGATCATGTCCTCGTGCAGGCCGAACCACTGCTCGACCTGTCGATTGAAGACGCGCACGTCGGAGGTCACCGGCAGCATGTTCTTCGGATCGGTATCCGTGCGCATGCGCGGCAGCCAGGCGGCAAACACCATCGTCACGGCGATCGCCAACACAACCGTCAGCTTCGGCCACGCGACCGCCCATTCTGGAAGCCGTCGGAGCATGTGTCGTCCTCTCACGGTGCCGTCGCCACCGCGCGCTCGTGCGCGCTCACGAGGCGCTTCAAAACACCAACACCTTGTCCGCCCACTGCGTCCAATCCGTGAACTGGTCGAGCGAGCTACGGTGGACGGCGTCGGACAGTTCGGCATCGGTGACGCCGCGTGCGTCCATGCACGTCCCGCAGACGCCAATCTCGCCTCCGCGCTTGGCCACGTTGCGCAGCATCACGTCGACGTTGTAATAACCCTGCGGCACTTTCTGCCCCGCCTTGCCGGCGCTCGCCGCGTCGCCAATGAGAAACACCTTGACCTGCTCACTCTCGCGCTTGGCGAGGGATCCGGCGAGCCGCAGGGCGTTGTAATTGCGCTCCGTGCCGTAGGGAGGATCGTTCAGGATGAAGAGTGTCTTCGCCATGGGTTATGTCCGGGCGCGTGTCACATCATGCCGGCGGGCCGCCTTTCGTCATGCCTCGCCCGTCGTGGCCCATTCGCGCCATCCGTCATGGACTGGCAGATTCGATGCCAGAGCGTGTGTCGATTCGACGGTCAGCCGCCTGTCGCGCGGTGTCAGTCAATCGGGCCTTGCACAAGGGCCGAAACATCACAATCGATCGTGGAAAAATCCGCGCAACATCGAACTACTCCGCAGCTCCACGCGATGGCGAGGGTCGACATCGTTCAGGCGTGCCTCGTCGTATACACGGGCTTCGATTCCGATCCGACGGCCACCACCGGTATTGCCCCCTTCAGTGTCTCTGTCATGCGAAGCGCCGCGATGAGCCCCGACGCGAAGGTGACCGCCGCGATGAGCCACATGGCGGCATGGAGACCGAACAGATCCGCGGTCACGCCCGCAAGCAGCGCCCCAATCGCGTAACCCAGATCACGCCAGAGTCGATACACGCCGACCGCTGACGCGCGCCACGAGGGACGAGCCACGTCACCGATCGCGGCGAGCAGCGTCGGATAGACCATGGCGGTCCCGATCCCCAGCATGACAGCACCGGCCGCGAACACTCCGAGGCCCTGGCCCACGGTGATCGTGGCGATCCCGAGCGCTTGGACCCACATGCCGGACACGATCAGCCCCTTGCGTCCGACGCGGTCCGACAGCGCGCCCGTGACGAGTTGCACGAAGCCCCAGGTGCCGGGATAGATCGCGGCGAGCAGCGCGATTTGTTCAAGACGCATCCCGGCGGCTGCGAAGAAGAGGGGAAACAGCCCCCAGGCCATCCCGTCGTTCAGGTTGTTGACAAGGCCCGCCTGGCTGGCGCTCGAGAGATTTCGGTCCAGGAGCGTCGTGCGCCAGAACACCTCACGCGGCATTGGCAGGCCGTCTCGCGTCGACTCGCCATCGAGTGCTGATTCGTGCGACACATGATGTTTCGTCTCGCGCACCAGAATCGCCGATAGCCCGAGGCCGAGCGCGACGAACGCCACACCCAGATAGAACGGCTGCGGACGCAGTCCGTACTGAGCGGCAATCCAGCCTGTCGCGAGGGCGCTCGCCGCGACCGCGACATACCCGGAGAATTCATTCAGCCCCATCGCGAGCCCGCGGCGCTTCGCGCCGACGAGATCGATCTTCATGATGACGGTGGTGGACCACGTCAGACCCTGGCTCACGCCCAGCAGCAGATTCGCGAACAGGACCCAGTTCCAGTTTGGAGCCCACATGAGGAGGAACGGCACCGGCGCGGCGACGAGCCAACCGCCGACGAGCACATGTTTGCGGCCGAATCGATCGGCGAGGCGTCCGGCCAGGTAGTTGGTGAGCGCCTTGGTCACGCCGAACACGACGATGAACGACAGCACAGCCGTGCGGGCTGCGAGCTGAAAGTCGTGTTCGGCGATGGCCGGCAGAATGCTCCGCTCCATCCCCACCATCGCGCCGACGAAGGCGTTGACGACGACGAGCAGTGAGAACTGCGCGAGGTTTTCGCGCAACCCGAGGGTCACGAGCGGCGCCGCCCTACCGGACGTCCGAGCACTCATCGTTGGCCCTCCGCACGTGCCTCGACGCAGGTGTCCACGCGCCATCCGCGAGCACGCCAGTCGGCGACGCCCTCTTCCATCCGGTGCGCCTGGAACCCTCGCTTGCGCAGCAGCGCAACCGCCTCGATCGCCATGACGCAGTAGGGTCCGCGGCAATACGCCACAATCTCGCGGTCCTTCGGCAGCTCGGCGAGTCGTTTCTTGACCTCGGACAGCGGCACCGAGAGGGCACCGGGAATGTGCCCCGCCCGATACTCCTCCCGAGGGCGCACATCGAGGATCGTCACGTCGCCGCTCCGCACGCGGTGAAGCAGTTCGTCTCGACTCACGGACTCCAAAGCGCCACGTGCGTCCAGGTACTGCCGCGTAACCTGCTCGACCTCCGCCAACCGAGCCTCGGCGAGGCGCCGCAGCGCGAGGAAGAACGTGCTCACCGCCGTGTCGGCGAGGCGGTACGTCACGTAGAGACCCGCCTTCTCGGCCTCGACCAGCCGCGCCCGTCGGAGCACCTGGAGGTGATGCGAGGTGTTCGCGACGCTGTGGCCCAGTTCGGTGGCAAGGGCCTCGACGGTGCGGGGGCCCTGCGAGAGCAGGTCGAGCAGCTCGAGCCGGCCGGGGCTCGCCGTGGCGTGACCGATCCGGGCGATCTGCTCGTAAATCGCGGCCTTGAAGCGGGAGGTCGAGGGTTTCATCGGATTGTTCAAGTGTTCAAATGTATATTTGAATAATGTGCCAGTACCGATGTCGATGTCAAGCCGCACACGTAACGGTAACGCCCCTCCGCCCGAGGCCGTTCGGCGCGATCGACATGGAACTGCTCCGGCAGTGCCCGTGCCCGGTCTGGTTGATTGGCCGGCGTGGCTCGCGGCCCGGTCGATGGCGGATCCTTGCGGCGATTCACGCCAATCCCAGCGATGCGGCTGAACAGGAGCTGAACGGGACAATCCTCGACTGGGCGCTGATGCTGAGAGCGTTCGGCGACGCGGAGCTGACGCTGTTGCAAGCTTGGACGGCGTACGGTGCAAGCCTCCTCAGATCGCGGATGTCACCAGACGAGTTCACGGAATTCATCGAGGCGGCGCGTCGGACTGAGGACGAGGCACTCTCCGGTTTCGTGGCACCATTCAAAGATCGGCTGACTGACGTCGCTGTGGAGTTAGTGCAGGCGGAACCCGAGGATGCGATCGCGCGATTCGTGGAGTCGCACGGGACCGATGTGGTCGTGATGGGCACTGTTGCAAGAACTGGCATTGCCGGGCTCGTGATCGGGAACACAGCCGAACGGGTTCTGCAGCGCCTCCGCGGTTCGGTACTGGCGGTCAAACCCCCGGGGTTCGAATCGCCAGTGGCGCGGACGTAACTGTTGCTGGCGAGATGACGGAAGATGACAGTCGTGCCTCGATCGCCTAGACGTCGCCCAGTTGGCGTGGACAAACTTGACGCTGACGACGCGTTCATTGCGCTCCTGATCGCCGCAATGGATGCCAGTGGGCACGTGTCCGCGGAAGAAGCGGCGCGGGCGCATAACATTATCTGGTCCATGCGACGGTTCCGACACCGGTCCGGCGAGGCTGTCGGCCGCAAAATAGAGCGAATGCGGACGCTCGTCGAGAAGGACGGCGCTTCGTCGGTCAAAGAGGCTGGTGCACGAAAGATCCCGACACGGCTTCGACGGGCCGCCTTCGCCGTGGCCGCGGATCTCGTGCTGGTCGACGGCAGGATGGAACGTTTGGAAGGGCGATTTCTCAGAGGGCTCGCTGCCGATCTCGGCCTTGATCGGCAAACTGCCAAAAGCATTCTGGACGTGATGCGCATCAAGAACAGCGCGTAAGCACGTCTGGATGACTGTACTTGTACCCGGCTTCTTCAGGGCTGATCGGCGACCATCTTCAATAAGTCCAAACTCGTGATGATGCCCACCGGCTCCTTCCCTTGCGTCACGACCAACCGGTGAATGTGCTGATCGATCATCAGCCGTGCCGCCTCCGCTACGGAGGCCGTCACCGGCACCTGGTGGATGACCGGCGTCATGACATCTCGCACAGTGAACGCCCGTTCCTCGACGTATCGCTGCCCAAGGTCTTCCAGTGTGAGGTCCGCGGCGATGTCGCGATAGAACCCCGAGCTTCGCGACGATTCGACATCAGAAGGTTCAGCCACATTGCGGCCGATGTCAGTCATCGAGACCACGCCGATGAGGTGTCCCTGGCTGTCCACAACCGGTGCCCCGGAGATTTCCCGCTCGATAAGGTATCGAGCCAGGGCATCGGTCGTCATGTCATCGGCCACCGTCATGATGTCCGGGTTCATCAGGTCTTTCACGTTTCGTGTTTTGCTCATTGCTCAGGTCTCCAGGTTTCGGCCCGTGCCGGAGCGGATGAGGCTTCAGGGGATTCTGTAAGCACTGTGGGCCTCCATGTCATATGGCATAATAATCATGCCAGATGGCAGCCATGCGGTCAACCCGAATCGTCGTGAAGGTCAGCGATTCACATGCGCCTCCATGAGGCCGCTCAGACTCCGACGCATCCCGCCGGGCGCGACTGAAATGCGCTTTCGCTCGCAGTCGGGCGTCCGGGACATTCCGGAGCGTTGTCAAGCCGCTGTCCGCGCGCCACGCGGCCGCCAGGAGGATGTTCGCGTCGAGGAAGACTCGATCGCTCACGCGCGCGACGGCGGTTCGTGCGGGATCTGATCGGGATCGAGGCCCAACTTTCGGACTTCTCGGCGGGCGGCAGCGTAGTCAGCTGCGTCGACAGCGTTCTCGAGGAAGAACTGAGCGAGCCGACGCGGGGTGTAGGGCTCCGCGCTCGGCGAGGGCGTTCGCGGCGCACGCTTGCGAATCCGCTTCGTGGTCTTTCGAGACGGGAGCGTTCCCATTGGGCCCTACTGACATAGCTTCGCGGACCGGCCTCGCTAAATCAACTTGATGGCCGCCCCCCGTTGAGCCTGTTCGAGAGGCATCTCGGGGTGGCGAAGTACGCGCACGTGGGCACGAGCTCACGGTCCAGCCACTGCTCGTACAGGTAGAAGGCGTTGCAGAGATCGACACGTGCGAGCCAGGATGGCGCGGGCGCCGACAGGCGTGACAGCGCCTCGACGACTGGTTCGAGCGCCGCCCAGACCTCCATGCGGCCTGCCATAGATGCCTCCCCCAACCACAAGTCCGGGTTGACGACGAGGCCGAGGAGCGTGCGGCGATCGCGGATGATTACATCGCCGGTCGGCGGCTGGAAGCACCGCGTACGCCGAGCTGCCATCCGAGAGACTCCGCTGACCGCCGCGATTGCAATGCCCGATCTCGGATCGATTTGGGAGTGGTGTCCTGGCCCGAAGTTCGTTGTGGGATGTCACCCTAGGAGGCTGTCCGGGCCCAAGGCCTCGCACGCCGAGCGCCGAGCCGATGGCGCGCCTTGTATTCTGGCTATAATCTGGCCAGAATGGCTTTCGAGAATCGTTCTGGCTCCCGAAGCGGCAGCCGCATTGAAGGCATTCCCTACGCCGGTGCGCACGGGAGTCAGGGAGGCCATCCGGCGGCATCTCGCGCACGAGCCGACGAAGGTGAGCAAGAGCCGCATCAAACGGCTTCGCGGGTTGAGCCAACCGGAGTACCGGCTGCGCGTTGATGACATCAGGGTGTTTTGTGACGTTACAGAAACGCAAGTCCAAGTCCTCGCGATCGTCACGAAAGCCGAGGCCCACGCGTGGCTCGACGAGCAAGGGACACCGGCCGAAGACGACCCCGAGAGCGGTGGCCCTCGCGGAGGTGAAGGATGATCTCTCGAAGTACCTCCGACCCGCGGTGGAGGAAGAGATCGTGATTACGCGTCACGGGCGACCCGCGGGTGTGCTCATCGGATTTGCGTCCGAAGACGATTGGTTCGACTACCGACTGGAGCATCACCCGGAGTTTCTGCGTCGGGTCGCAGAGGCGCGTGCCGCGATTCGCGAGGGTCGTGGCGTTCCGCTTGAAGACGTCCGGTAATTGGTGCGGGGTCGTCCCTTGGAGTGCCTTCGTGTGCGGCTCTAGCTCGGTTCAATGCCGGACGAGCGGTCGCCGACGCGGATTGGCGCCATCGACTGTGCGGCGCTGCTGACGGGGGACGGCGCGGTCGACAACGCGTCGGTCTGCGAGGCAGATCGAGCAGGCGCGCCTGCGCGCCGACGGGAATTCCGGCGAGCCGGCGATCCCACTCACGGAGTCAAGATAGAGAACCCAACGGAATCTGCAACCTCCATCTCCGGTTCAAATCCGGACGGCGCCTCCAACTTTTACTCCAGAAAGCTCACCGCGGCAGCAAGTTGCTGGGTGACGCGATACTCGTGAAGGTCACAACCCCACGTCACTGGACTCGAAAGTCCAACTGGATCGTTACCAGGACGTCGGCTGGCACGTCTGCGACACGACCGGGCGTAAACCGCCACCCCCCGAACGGCCGCGATCGCTTCCTCATGGAGCCCCCCTGGGTCGAGTGAACGCGTGATTCGAATCGTAAGAGGAATGCCGTCGCATCCCACGACGACTTCGAGGATCACCGTCCCCTGAATCCTGAGCCGAAGGGCTTCGGTTGTGTAGTTCGGCCTGACCTGCTTCAGCAGCGTTGGAGGGACCACGCCGCTGCCGAGGCGGTATGCGCCGCCGCCAAATCCTCGGCTCGATCCCGCTCCCAGACCCGCACCGGATCCCGGTCCGCTGCCGGTACCCGTTCCCTCTCCGACGCCTCCGCCGAGCCCGAGGCCTCCCGATACGTCGGGTGAGGGCAGCGCCTCAGGCAGCCCAGAGAGAAGCGCCGTGCCCGATGCAAGAGGCACGGTATCCAGCAGAAGATCCTCAGGCGGACGCGAAACGTCCTTCGGTTGCGGAGAGGCCATAGCCGGCGTGGCAACCGGCATGTTCATAGGATCGCGCCCTTTGACTCGTGCGCGCGGCGGCGGTGCTGATTGGCGCTTGCCGCCACCGCCACCACCGCCGCCGAGTGTCGGCATTTGCAGAAAGACCATGCGCGGAAGCTCTGGCCGCTCCCGATCACAAAAACCCCTGCGCTTCGTTGCGAGGGCCACATGGCGTTCTCTCCTAGCTGGCGCGATGGTTCCGCCGGTGTTGCCGTCGGTATGCGTTGGTGGTGCGGGCCTGCCGGACTTCGACCGCGGTCACGATGAACGTCACCAGTTGCGGTTTCGTGAATTTCGACACATCAAGTGCCCTGGGATTCAGGTCGTGGTTGATGATGAGGGCGAGGAGCGTCGCGCGTCTGAACAGCAGCAGCTCGCGCCGCAGTACATGCTCGCCGAGCGCGAACAGCTCGAACGGATCGAGCACGTCTGCCACGCCGTGTGTCGAGCCGGCCGCGTGAGCGACCGCCCAGCGATGCGCCACGGTCTCCGCTGGAGACACGAGCGCTCGGCCCATCGCGCCGCGCAGGTAGACGTCACCAAGCGTCGTGGCCCAGTGGTGCAAGTCCGCCTCCGTGGCTTGGTGCGTCTCGATGTCGGTTCGCAACACGTCCTGCGAGTCCATGGCGACGAACTCGAGCCAGGCATTCCAATGCCCGTCGGCGGCGGCACGGGCGACGAGGCTGGCGCGATACGAACGGCCATCCTCAGTTGTCACCGCCGGTTCGAGATCCAAAACGATTTCATGCGCGGATCGACTCATTGGCTGCGTTCATTCCGATGCAGCCCCGATGCCAGCGCGGCATCAGCGGCTCCTCTGCCTGCCTGCCCGGTCCTGACCGTCCGGCGGCAGGCACGGTTAGAGCGACGAAAACTTCCGGAGGGCCGGTGATTTTTCCCTGCCTCCGCTGTTAGCGCGGGCATGTGGCGGCGTGGCCCGCAGGAAGATGTCGGCGAATGCGACGGCAGGCTTTGTGCGTCGCCTCTGCTGTGTCGGACTCGGATGGGAATCTGGCCGCATCCGCTCGCCAGTCTTGTGCTCAGAGAGGGCACGTAGTACCGTGAAAACGAGTCTCGCAGCCGCGTGTCTCTTCATCGTCGGCGCCACATGCGCAGCCGCCGGCCAACGCCCCGAAGACCGTGCGCCGTCTGAGACCATCGAGTCTGGACGAGACACATACACGTTCTACTGCGCGCCGTGCCACGGTCGCATCGGCAAGGGCGATGGCCCGGTCGTGCCCGCGCTGAAAGCTGCCCCTCCCGATCTCACGACACGCGCGAAGCGCAGAGGCGGTCGGTTCCCACAAGCAGACGTCACCGCATTCCTTACTGGCATCGGCCGCAGGCCCGCCGCACATGGGTCGAGCGAGATGCCGGTTTGGGGACCGCTGTTCCGAGAACTGAACCCTTTCGATTCACGGATCGACGTTCGTCTTCTCAGGCTGGTCGACTATCTTCAGTCCATGCAAGTGAAGGAGTGGTCCTGCCGCTGAGGCGTAGGAGTGGGGGGCATCATGCGAATAGCTGAACTGATGAGTACGCCGGCGCGAACCGTGGGTCTCGACGAGCCGGCAAGCGCAGCCTGGGAAAAGATGCGCTTGTACCGCGTCCGCCATTTGGTGGTCACCGGTGACGGCGGTGTAGTCGGCGTGCTATCGGACAAGGACCTCGGTGGAAAGCACGGCGATCCCGTCCGGAATGGACGCCTCGTCGCTGATCTGATGACCGAGAAGGTCGTCACGGCTGCACCGGACACCACGGTCCGCGAGGCGGCCAATCTGATGCGCGGCCACGTCGTCGACTGCCTCCCGGTGCTGGAACGAGGGAAGCTGAAAGGGATCGTGACGGCCCTCGATCTACTCGAACTGATCGGTCGCGGAGCGGAACGCCCAGTCGCAGCCGCCAAGCGATGCGTGCTGAAGGATCGAGGTAGTCGTCCGCACGCTCAAGTCTCCGCGAAGATTCGTCACCGCAGCCGCGTCGTGTCGAAATGACGGCCGACCGATCATGAGTCTTTTGGAGGGACTCCGGCTTCAGCGGACTTTCTCATAAGAAGAACACTGGAGCGGATCGCCTCGCGGCCCCTAGGGCCATCGCGCCAGCATCAAGCGCAATTCGTCGCGGTGACTGGATTCGTCCGCAATGAGGGTGTCGAACTCGATGGGCCAAGCCGTGCTCACCGGCCGCCTGTGCCTGCGCACGCCGTGTAACGTGGCGCTCGATGGTCTCGATTTCGGCGGCGAGAGCAGCCTCGAGCATGGCCTTCGCGGTCGTCGGTGCCTACGCAACGCAACTCAGTGTCTGCATCTCAATGCTCTCTGCCGCCGCCGGCTCGACGACAACTTCGGCGTCCTGGAGGCGGATGTGGAAATGTGACCCTTCGCGCCAGCGCAGGCTGATCGGCATCTTGATACGCTCGTCGATCATCCGCTTGAGGAACCGCGCGCCGAACGCTGGACTGTGGCCTTGTGTCACGATTGTCGTCAGCGCATCTTCGTCGATCTGCATGCTCTTGCCGGATGAGGCCAGCGTGCGCGCGATGCCATCCAAATACTGCTCCGCAATCTCGCGAACGTCGGTAGCGGTCAACGGGTTGAACAGGACGACCTGGTCGATGCGGTTCAGGAATTCCGGTGCGAAGCGTCGCTCCATCTCGCGTCTGATATCGCCTTGCACCTGGTCCACGCCGGCCTGGCGAGACAAGAACCCGAGCGGACTCGTGAGCTTGCGGAAATACTCCGACCCGACGTTGGACGTCATGATCACGATTGAATCGCTCAGATATACCCGCTTGCCTCGCCCGTCGGTGAGCCAGCCTTCATCGAAGGCTTGCAGGAACAGGTTCAGCACGCTGGGGCTCGCCTTCTCGACTTCGTCGAACAGGACCACCGTGCATGGGTTGTCGCTCAACTGATTGGTGAGGACGCCGCCCCGCTGACTGCCGACGATACCTCTCGGCATGCCAATGAGCTTGTCGACCGCCACTGCGCCGTCCTGGTACTCGGACATATCGACGCGCACCATCTTCTTGGCATCGCCGAACAGCACTTCCGCGAGTGCCTTCGCCAGTTCTGTCTTCCCGACGCCGGTGGGTCCGAGGAACAGCAGTACACCGTCCGGCCTGTCGAAGCCGTCTTTGAGCGGACCCTTATTCAACACGAGGCGGCGAGCCACTGCGCCGATCGCGTCGCGCTGGCCAACGACCCGCCGTTGCAGCCGGCTCTCGAGATTGGCAAAGCGATCGGTTACATCGCGAGCCACCATGTCCTCTGGAATGCTTGCCGCGCGCGAGATCACCGACACGATGTCGTTCTTGGTGACTTCCCATCGGGTATCCATCTCGGCGCGTACGGCCGCGGTGTCGAGCCAGCCGACGACCTTGTCGGGCAGGTGCAGATGCCGCATGTAGCGAGGAGAGAGGTCAAGCGCCGTCTCGATCGCTTCGTCAGGGATTCGCACCGTGTAATTCCGTTCGAGGCGCGGCCGTAGGCTGTAGAGAATGTGTCGGGTCTCCTCGATCGAGGGCTCTATGACGTCGACGCATCGGAAGCGCCGTGCCAGTGCTTCGTCTTCCTGAATGTGTTGCTTGTACTCGCCCAGCGTAGTTGCGCCAATCACCCGGACTTCGCCGCGAGCCAGTACCGACTTGAAGATATTGGCGGCATCCGACGGAGCACCAAGCGCCGATCCCGCGCCGACCATCGTGTGTGCCTCGTCGACGAACAGGATCAGGTTCGGTCGTTCCTTGATCTCATGGATCACGTTCTGAAGCCGTTCTTCGAACATTCCCCGCAGCATCGTCCCAGCAACGACGGCGTTCATCTGCAGACCGACAATCTGGCAGTCGCGGAGCCGCACAGGGACCGTCTCTGGCGCACACTCGAGCCGGCGCGCCAGGCCTTCGACGATCGCTGTCTTTCCGACACCGGGTTCCCCGAGCAGCATGACGGAGTTGGACCGCTCGCGATGGCAGAGGATTTCGAGTACCTGCTGGATCTCGCGGTCTCGTCCGAAGACCGGGGGCAGTTTGTCCTGCCGCGCGAGCATGTTGAGATTTGTGGCGAAGTGCTTGAGCGTCGGTGGCAGCTCGAACCGCTTCTTGAGCTGCTCGTCGCGCAGTGCCAGATCGCGTAGGTGGCCGTCCAGTCGGAGCGCGATCACCTCAGGATCGACGCCGTGCTGACGAAAGATCGACGCCGTTGCCCCGCGGCTGTCTTCCAGGAGTGTCATGAACAGGTCGGTGGCCTCGATCGCCTGGCGGCCTGCGCGGCTGGCGCGATGGAGGGCCAGCTTGCAGACGAGCTTGGCAGCCGGTGCAAGGCGCACGTCGTTGCCGTCGGAGGCCGGAATCGTCCGTAACTCAGATTCGATCGCCTGGTAGATCGTGTGAGGATTGAGTTCGACGTCCCGCATGACGTCGGTGAACAGGCTCCATTCCACTTGGGCGAACGCCAGCAACAGATGCTCGCTCGTCACCAACACATGCGGGTAGCGGCGCGACGCCTCGATCGCGCGGTCGATGACGCGCTGCGCCGCCTCGCTAATCTTGCCGACAGGAACATCGAGATCGTTGACGTACACGGCGGTCCTCCAATGACGACCCCGATGGGCAATAGCGATGCCAGAGTACCGCAGCAGTCCGCTGTAGCTTCAGCGGAGGCGAAAGGGTTCGCGCCGCAAGAAGGTGAAATCCGCGGCTAAGCGCATCGACTGGTAGTACCGCGCGTCACCCGGTGTGCGTTCATGGGAACGACGCGGGTTGTGCCGCGCGGCGCGACCCGGTTCGCTCGACGAACAGCGATGTGCCATCCCGGGGTCTGATGCCCGCACCCAAGACACTCGAGAAAGATGCGGTCGTGCTCCCTGCGCAGCCACATGTCATGCCCGCGCAACGCGCAGGCCGCCCTGCGAATCCATCGACCGATCGCTCGCATTCTTCGCCACAAGCCGTCGTCAGCGATTCCGCGGGAATGCAACCACACCGACGCGTGAACGGACATGGCTTTCGTGCTCCGTCTCACGTCAACGCAAGTCCGGTTCCAGACAAGAGCCTCGACGTTGGCCAATTGCGTGACCGCCACCCTCGAGGATCGCGAAATTCTCCGATCGCAGTAGGGAATTTCCCCGGGTTTCAAGGAGAGTCTTTCGACATCGCCGAGGTACGCTCGCCCCCCCTTTCCAACCGTCGGACCGGCATCTCTACATACCGTCCCGCGGGCACAGGCATTGAGTGGAGTCCGGTGATACGCCCCTGCAACCTCGTAACAGCAGGTCCAGCCAACACAACCAGGAGGTACTCCATGGCAAGTCGAAAAGAAATCAGCCTCGCTCCCCCGCCCCTCCACCCGTGATCCGTTCGCAGTAATGGCACCCAAGGGGACCGGAATGCCGTGGCGTCCCACGTCATTCCGGGCAGGCGACCGGCTCTGGCCTCTGTGAAACGATGCCCTGGCCAGCCGCATGCTCGCGGTCGGGCTCGGGATTGTATGCCTTCAGTACGTACTCCTGGAGCATGCGCTGTGCCGTAAAGAACGATCCGTTCAAGCCAATCGCATGCCGCATCACGTTGATGAATTCATTGCGGCTTCGATAAAAGAGCGGCAGCACAGTGCGCTCGAGTTTGTCGTACAGCGCCGTGACGTGTGCCGCGCTCTCAACCTGCTGCTCGAGCTCACGCTGGCCATCCTCGCCAATCGCCCAGCCAGTCACGCCCTCGATATGCCCTTCGAGCCACCACCCGTCCAGCACGCTGAGGCTCGGCACACCGTTCAGCGCCGCTTTCATGCCGCTCGTGCCCGACGCCTCGAGGGGTGGATGAGGGGTGTTGAGCCAGACGTCTGCGCCGGCCGTGACAAGGCGCGCCATGGCCATGTCGTAGTCTTCGAGATAGGCGATCGCGATCTCGTTCCTCAGCCTGTCACGCGCGTGGAACACGCGCTCGATGACGCGCTTCCCCTCTTCATCACGGGGGTGGGCCTTGCCTGCGTACACGATTTGCAGGCGTCCGGCGGCAGCGGCCACCGCGTGCAGGCGATCGGGATCCGACACGAGCAGATCCGCACGCTTGTACGCCGACGCGCGGCGGGCGAACCCGATGGTCAGGACCGACGGGTCGAAGGGAGGCGACTGCTCGCGGTTCACCAGCTCGATCAGCCGCAGCTTCGCGGCCACATGCGCATCCCAGACTTCGTGGCGGGGAATGCCCAGCGCGTAGCGCAGGCTGAAGTTGTCCCTCCGCCAGCTCGGAATGTGGCGGTCGAAGAGCGAGGCGAACGGCGCGGACACCCATGTGGCCGCGTGGACACCGTTGGTGATCGCGTCGATGGCGTACCCGCCAAACATCTGGCGCGAGACTTCACCGTGTCGCATCGTGACACCGTTGACGTAATGGCTGAAGTTGAGCGCAAGGTAGGTCAGGTTCAGCGCGCCGCCGTAGCAACAGAGATGCTTCATCTCGCGCATGGGCGCGGGGCCGAGCACGCGCTCGACGAGATCGGTTGAAAACTGGTCGTGGGCCGCCGGCACAGGCGTATGCGTCGTGAAAACGCAGAGCTCACGCACACTCTCCACGTCTTCGGGCCCGGCTGTCGGGCGTCCTGATGCGCGGAGGCGCTCGGCGACCAACTCCAGGACGAGCAACGCCGAATGGCCTTCGTTGAGATGGAACCGCTGAATGTGGTCGTACCCGAGCGCCCGCAGCATGCGCACCCCGCCGATGCCGAGCACGACCTCCTGCGCCAGCCGGTACGCGGCATCTCCGCCGTACAGGAGATCCGTCAGTGCCCGATCGTCCTGCGTGTTCTCGGCAACGTTCGTATCAAGGAAGTAGACGGGGACGCTGCCTCCGTTCGTGCTTGTCACGGTACGCCGCCATGCACGCACCGCCACCCGACACCCTGAGATGTCAACCGTGATGCGCGCCGGTAATGGCTCGAGCTGCTGCTCGACGGCCCACTCCATCGGCTCCTCTCGCTGATGCCCTGCGCGATCCAGCCGCTGGCGGAAGTACCCTTTCCGGTGCACGAGCGTGATCGCAACGAGAGGGAGGTTGAGATCGGCTGCGGCCCGCACCATGTCACCTGCCAGGACGCCAAGCCCGCCAGCATAAGTCGGCATCGTCGGCTCGATGCCGATCTCCATGGAGAAGTACGCGATCACAGGCCTGTCTCGTTAGACCCGGAACTGGCGTTCGCGCCGCTGCTCCTGGGCGACGAGGGCGACCAGCTCGTTTTGTTGCGCTGTGAGGTACTGCAGCACGTCGTCCAACGTAAGGATGCCCACGAGGACACCATCCCCGTCGACGATTGGCAGCCGGCGGACGCCGTGCTCCTCCATCTTCCTGAGCGCCGCCTCAACGCTTTCAGGCTCTCTCGCCGTCACGAGGTCGTCGCTCATCACGTCGCTGACGAGCAGGTAGTTGATGTGATCGGGATCCCCCGCGACCACACTGATGACGATGTCCCGGTCGGTGACGATGCCGATCGGAACGTGCTCGTTGCCCCGGTTCTCGACGACGACAAGGTCGCCGACGTGAGACGCGCGCATGCGTTTCGCGGCGTCGACAATTCCTTGGGTCTTAGGCGCGACGACGACATTGCGGTTGCAGATTTCTCCGACGGTCATGGCGCTCCTCCTTGACGGCACCTCATGGCGCGGGGGCGATGGGGATCCCGCCAGAATGGCGTGGTGTCGCGCCGCTCGCCCCCCCACCGCGAGAACCGTGCGCGGTGGGGGGGGCCGCGTTGCCCGCGTATATGGGCCTCCTATCAGATCACTAAAAGGCAAGCGGGGTACCAGGCAGGAAACCCCGTTGAGCCACACCGGATTCAGGTTTCGACGATGGATCGGCCGGACACTGGGAGATATCCCGTGATAGGTGCGCGCTCTTTCGCAGAGCGCGCACCGGGTCGACCCCGGTTGGGGTATTGCCGCGCGCGGTAATGGAGGCACCCGGATTGCACGATCCTGGTTGGATAACCTCACCATGCTCGACGAGACCATGCAGGAGCTTCGTTTCGCGAATGGACGTTCTGCCGGAAGTGTGCTCGCGGAGCGGCTGCGGGCCTACGCGGGCCGCGACGATGTGCTCGTCCTGGGCTTGCCGCGTGGCGGGGTCCCGGTCGCCTACAGGAGTCTGGCGCCGGCTCGGGAGTCGAAAGTCGATCATGACCGACCACGCAATCGATGTCGTCCGCCGTCGGGCACTGCAGCTTGATATCGACGGAGACGTCGAGCGGCTGCTCGACGTCGTCGGAGACGCGAAACTCGTGTTGATCGGCGAGGCGTCGCACGGCACGCACGAGTTCTATCGCGTACGCGCCGACATCACCAGGGCCCTTATTAGCAACCGCGGCTTCAATCTGGTCGCCGTCGAAGCAGACTGGCCGGACGCGTACCGGGCAAACCGATGGGTCCGTCTGGTGGGATCCGACGCGTCGGCCCACGAGGCGCTCTCCGACTTCATGCGCTTCCCGCGGTGGATGTGGCGCAATCGGGTTGTCGTTGACTTCCTCCGGTGGCTGCGGGACTGGAACGCGGGCCGGCCGGAGCGGGCGCGCACCGGCTTCTACGGGTTGGACTTGTACAGCCTGCACCGATCCATCGACTGCGTCCTGCAATACCTGCAGAAGGTCGATCCGGAGGCGGCTCATCGAGCCCGGCGGCGGTACGGCTGCTTCGACGTGTTCGGCGAGGACGTGCAGGCCTACGGATATGCCACAAGCTTCGGGCTGTCCCAGTCATGCGAGGACGAGGTGATCGCCCAACTCGTCGAGCTCCGCAGGCGTGCGGCGGACTACGCAACGCGAGACGGCCGCATCGCGGCGGACGATTACTTCGTTGCCGAACAGAACGCACGCGTGGTGCGGAACGGCGAGGTGTACTACCGCGCCATGTTCCGTGGGAGCGCAGAGTCATGGAACGTACGCGACCGGCACATGATGAGCACGCTCGAATCGCTGCT
>DATCJA010000069.1:0-19443 GCA_036507475.1 Vicinamibacterales bacterium | reverse complement strand
GCAGTGATTGCCGGAGACGGCATCGGCCAGGAAGTGATTCCTGCTGGAATGGACGTGTTGAAGACGGCCGCAGCGCAGGGCGGGTTTCGCTGCGAGTTCACCGAGCTTCCCTGGGGATCGGAGTTCTACCTCCGTAACGGTCGCATGCTCGACGTGGACGCGATCGATCAGGTTCTCAAGTTCGATGCCATCTATCTCGGCGCAATCGGCGACCCGCGCGTGGCCGATCACATTTCGGCTCGTGAGCTGATCCTCCCGCTGCGGCAACGCCTCAGGCAGTACGTAAACCTGCGGCCCATGCGGCTGCTCCCTGGCATTACCTCGCCCCTCGCCGGCCGCGGCGCTGCCGACATCAACATGGTCTGCGTTCGCGAGAACTCCGAAGGCGAGTACTGCGGAATTGGGGGACGGCTCCACGTGGGAACCGCAGACGAACTGGCCGAACAGACAAGCATCTTCACGCGACGTGGGGTCGAGCGGATCGCGCGCTACGCGTTCACATTGGCCAGGTCGCGTCCGCGGAAGCTTCTTGCCAGCGCCACCAAATCAAATGCCCTTCACCATGCGCTGGTGATGTGGGACGAGGTGGTGGCCGAGGTCGCCAAGGAGTTTCCCGACGTCACCCTGCGCAAGTACCACGTGGACGCCCTTGCCGCGCGCATGATCACGCATCCGCAGTCGCTCGATGTCATCGTCGCGTCCAATCTGTTCGGCGACATTCTCACCGACATCGGATCGGCTATCTCCGGCAGCCTCGGCGTCGGACCGAGCGGAAACATCAATCCGGATCGCACCGCGCCGTCGATGTTCGAGCCGATTCACGGATCCGCGCCGGATATCGCCGGCAAGGGCGTGGCGAACCCCATCGCGGCGATCTGGGCGGGAGCCATGATGCTCGACCATCTGGGCGAGCGGGCGGCACACGACAGCATCCTTCGCGCAATCGAAGGGGTCATCGGCGACGAACGCGTGAAGACGCCCGACCTTGGCGGCCGCGCGACCACGGCCGACATGACCAAGGCGGTCACGTCGGCCTTGACAGCACAGCCCGCCTGACGTCGCACGCTGAAGCGTGCGCTCTACAGGTGCGGTGGTGCGCCTTGCGGTCGCCGCGTGTAGCGCGCAGGCTTCAGCCTGCGCTGGCATTCCGAGAGTTACCATGGCCCAGATGCATTCTCCCGCCCACGCCACCGCGGGCGTTGCCACCGGTCTTGCCGCTTTTGTTCTCGAGCGCTTCCCGTTTGCGCTCACCATCGTTCGGGAGGTGCTTGGTGCGTGCGGCGCCGACCGGCTCGCCGACGGCGACGCGTCGCACATCGAGTCATTTCGAGTCGGCTTCCGCAGGGAATTGAAGCGTGTGCTGGACGCCATCGACCTCGGCGACATCGACGAGACAACGCCTGGTGTCAGCGCAGTGCATCGTGCTCATTCCGCATGCCGCGAGTTGATCGATGCGTGCGACGGCTTTCTCGCGCGCGAGGCGATTCGTGCGTCCTTCACGTCAGACGAACGACTCGAGATGCTTCGCGGGATGATTCTGACGCGCGCGGTCGACAACCGTCTGAAGCAGTTCTTTCTTGCGGCCGACGTGCGGTACAAGGACGTCCCGTTTCAAGGAAAGGGCTTCCGGTCGCTCGGGCAGGAAGCCATCTACGCCGCCGCGCTGCGTCTGCGTCGCGGCACTCCGTACCACGATTCAGCACAAGGATGGCAGGGCGACGTCGTCGGCCCGATCATCCGCGATGTTGGCGTCGCCCTGGCCATGCGGCCGGAGCCCCCCACGATTCGAATGGTGCTGAACGCACAGATGGGAAAGCAGGGCCCCCCGATGGAAGGGAAGGACCTGCATATTGGCGACCTCGAGTGGGGCATTCTGCCGGCCGCCGCCCCTCTGTCGATCAGCACGCTGACCATCGCGGGAATGGCGATGGCGTTTGCGCGACAGCGTTCTGGACGCGTAGCGGTATCGTTCATCGGCGAAGGGGGCTCATCGCTCGGTGAATGGCACGAGGCGATCAATCTTTGCGCCGCACGACGGCTGCCGGCCGTGTTCTGCATCGAAAACAATCAGACGGCTCTTTCGACGCCACTTGCCGAGCAGTCCGCCGTGCGCGCGTTTGCGGACAAGGCCGTCGGCTACGGCGTTCCCGGGCTGACCATCGACGGCACCGACCCGGAAGCGATTGCCGCGGCGTTTGCATGGGCGGCCGATCGCGCCCGCGGCGGCGATGGCCCGACGCTCATCGAGCTCGTGTGCATGCGAATGTGCGGTCATGCGCATCACGACGACATGCTCTATCTGGGGAAGGAACCGCCGATTGGCTGGAGTTACGCGGAGCTCGCCCAGCCGCACGCGTATGCCGATCCCGATCGGTACGACTTCTGGAAGAAAAGAGACCCAATCTCCTCATACGCGCGACGGCTCGAGGACGAGCGCGTTCTCACCGCCGCTGACGTCGATCGGCTGAAAGACGAGACGGAAAACCTGGTCGAAGCCGAAGCCCAGGCCATCATCGGTGCTGCGTGGCCGGAACCTGAGACCGCGGCGCTTGGCGTTTTCGCCGCGGAACAGCCACGGCGCAGGCTGGAGCCGCTCGAGCCGACGGAGCGTCTCCATGTCGATCTCGCGCCAGCGCTTCCTCCACTTGATGAAGGGCTCCCCTATTCGGCAGACGGGACGACATTTCTCGAGGCGGTCAGGCAGGGTATTGGAGACGCGCTGGCATCGGATCCGCGTGTGTTCATCTACGGTGAGGACGTTGGCGGTCGCTACGGTAATGCATTCCTGATGCTCCGCCCGCTGCTGGAACGGTTCGGCAATCGCATCGTGAACTCGCCGCTCGGAGAGGCTGGTGTGCTAGGCGTGTGCGTAGGCGCCGCGCTTGCCGGGCTTCGGCCGATCGGCGAGATGCAGTTCAACGATTTCGTCGCCACCGGCTTCAATCAGCTCGTGAACAACGCCGCCAAGATCCGGTACCGGTGGGGTGGATCGGTCCCGATGGTCGTGCGGATGCCTTGGGGGGGGCGGCGGCATGCGGGCCCGTACCACAGCCAGAACACGGAGCCGTGGTTTTACCGCACACCAGGCCTCAAGATCGTCGTCCCTTCGACGCCGCAGGATGCACGGGCGCTCATCGCGGCGGCCGTCGCGGACCCGGATCCGGTCCTCTATTACGAGCACATCGCGCTCTATCGCGATCCGGCGATCAGGCAATCGCTGCCTGCCGAACCGCCGGCACCAATGCCTCTCGGCAAGGCTGCGCTCCGCCGACGCGGTGACGATCTCGCCATCTTGTCCTACGGCGCGTACGTGCACGTCGCGATGCGGGTGGCGGATCGTCTGGCCGCTGATGGTGTCGAGACCAGCGTGCTCGATCTGCGTACGCTCTCCCCGCTCGACAGGCACGCCGTGCTGACGGTTGCTCGCCACTGCGGCAGGATACTCATCGTCCACGAGGACTCGCGAACGGGCGGCATCGGCGAGAGCCTTGCCGCTATCATTCAGGAAGAAGCGTTCGAGTCGCTCGATGCGCCGGTGCGGATTCTCGGGGCGCTCGACACGCCCGTGCCGTACTCTCCCCCGCTCGAGGAATACTTTCTCCCGTCGGAAGAAGCGATCGAGCACGCCTCTCGACTCTTGCTGGCGTACTAACGAGAAACGCGTAAGCAAGAGTCAAAGGTCAAAGGTGTCTGGAACCCCGACTATGTGGATTTTGCGAACGATGGACGAAGGCAAACCAGAAAAAACGTTCCGCCTGATGCCTGGCAGCATCCGCACCATCGGTCGCGCGACAGGCGCCGATTTCATCGTGGATGCCCCTCTCGTGTCGCGGGTGCACTGCCGGCTGACGGTGCTGCCTGACGGGAGCCTCGAAGTGCGTGATCTGGACAGCACCAACGGCACTTTCATCAACGGCCGCCGAATCGAGACGGCGCGTCTTGTGTCAGGCGACCGCCTCGGCGTTGGACGCGTTGAGCTTGTTGCGCTTCGCGATCAGGAATAGAGGGCTATGTGGTCCGCATCTTGCTGCCATTCCAGCAAGGATGGCGGAAACACCCGTTAGATTTCGCGTGCCCACATCCTGCGTTCGCTGTGGGGCAACAGGAACCATAAAGCTCCAACAGACGATCAGGGGCCAGAACGTGGTTCTAGAGTGGCATTGCACCGTCTGCAATGCTGAGTGGCCTGTTCGGCGAAAAGACGAACAGGCACCACCCTAGCGTTTCTTCACGGCCTTCCGCTTCCGCGTCTTCTCTTTCACCCTCCCGCTCTCCAAATGTCCCCGGCTCGTTGCGGTCCTCACGCTTTCGACGCCAGATATTCGAGAACGAACGGATTGGTTTTCCGTTCGCGTCCGATCGTGGTGTCGGGCCCATGCCCCGGATGAACGATCGCCTCGTCACCCAGCGGAAACAGGACTTTCGTGATCGACCGCATCAGCACGTCGTAGTTGCCGCCCGGCAGGTCGGTGCGGCCGATGGAGCCGGCAAACAGCGTGTCACCCACAAACAGGTGCGTTCCTTCCCCCTTCCCCCTTCCCCCTTCCCACTTCCCCCTTGCCCCTTCCCCCTGACGTCGTACATCCAGACACACCCCACCGGGACAGTGCCCGGGAGTGTGGTGCACCTGAACGTCATAGTCGCCAAACTGAATCAATGACAGATCGTAGAATCCATCGACGGATGGCGGCTGCTCAACCGCCAGGCCGAACATCTGCCCCTGCTGAACCGCACGGTCGTAGAACGGCAAGTCATCCTTGTGGAGGTACACCGGTGCGCCGCACGCAGATTTCGCCAGCCCAACGCCAGTGATGTGATCCACATGCGCGTGAGTGAGCAGGATGTACTTGACAGCGAGCGCGTGGCGGCGCACAGCGTCGACGAGCGCGTCGGCTTCGTCGCCGGGATCGATCATGATCGCGTCCTTCGTCCGCTCGCAGCCAACGACAAACCCATTCTTGTAGAACGGCGCCACTGCGCGTACTTCGAGAATCATGCTACAAGGTACTGCATGGTCCTTTGTGTCGTCGACGATCTGATCTTTTCAATCAAGATCTCAACCGCGGCGAAAGCCCTCGGGGCGGAGACGTTCTTCGAGCGCAACCCGGACATGGTGTTGCCGCGGATCAGGGAAAAGCAGCCTTCGCTCGTGATCCTCGACCTGAACGGCACAAAGCTCCGTCCCCTCGAGGTGATTGCGGCGATGAAATCGGATCGCACCCTGCGCCAGATTCGAACGCTCGGGTACGTATCGCACGTCCACACGGACGTGATCGCCGCCGCGCGCGCGGCGGGAATCGACGAAGTCCTCGCGCGATCCGCCTTTTCCGATCGATTGGGTCAGATCCTGACTATGCCGCCCACCACACCAGCAGGCCAAGACCAAGGAGAATGACGAAGGCGATGGTCAGCGCGCGGCCGATGTGCGCGTGAGGCTGCGGCACGTGCTCGTCCTCGTCCCCGCTGCCTTCGCGCGCATCGAGCATTGCGGCGACGGTTCTCAGTTCTCCGGCCAGCGATGCGGCGCTCTGATGCCGGGAGGCCGGGTTTGGAGCCACCGCTTTCAAGACGAGGTCATCGACCTCGCGCGGCACGTGACGGTTCGCCGCGCTCGGCGCGGCGGCGCCGCGGTGCAGCGGCCTCCGCGTCGTCAGCATTTCATAGAGAACAGCCCCCACGGAGTAGATGTCCGACCGTCCATCTGCCTCCTGACCGCTCGCCTCTTCAGGGGAATCGTAGTCGTGGAGCCGGATGCTGGCGGCGTCCGGATCGAAGCCGCCGCGGCTGGCCAGCTCGAGAGCCGGAATCTTGGCGTGGCCCTTGGAGGTGACCACGATGGAGTCTGGACTCAAGCCACCATGAACGAACCCGGCCGAGTGAGCATCAGCCACGGCATCGGCAATCTGCACGGCCAGCTCCAGGGCGCGGCGCACGTTCATCATCCGTCCCGCCATTTCAGCGCGAAGTGACTGGCCTCTGAGAAATTCGAAGACGAGATAGAGCCGCCCTTCGTGCTCGCCGACGTCGAAGAGGGCCGTCACATTCGGGTGCGACAGCGGCGCGAGCGCGCGAGCCCTCTGGATCAACGCCGCCCGTTCGTGAGGATCGGGGGAAAAATCGGGCGGCAGCAGACGGACCGTCACGGTGCGTCCGAGCCGGGTATCGCGCGCCCGATACAATTCACCGGGCCCAGCAGGTTCTAACAGCTCCAGCAGGTTGTAATGGGCAATCGCGTTCATTACCCCTTCTTCGGTGGCCGCGAGGAGCGTATCTCGACCGAGCTCGGCAGGCTCCGTGATGGATAGGAAAGAAGATCGGTGACGACGCGCGCTACATCGTCGGGCGCGATCTTCCAATCGTCGTTGCCGACCGACCGCCCGCTGAACTCGGTGCGGACCGAACCAGGCATGACGTACGCGACCCGGATGCCTTCGTGCCGTACTTCCTGCATCAACGCTTCGCTGAACGCGTTCAACGCCGCCTTCGACGCGCAGTATGCGGCCGCGTCCGCAAACGGGTGCTTCCCGGAAAGGCTGCTGATATTGATGATCCATCCCCCGCCGCGCGCGCGCAGATGCGGGAGCGCCGCCTGACTGCAATAAAAGACTCCGGTGAGGTTGGTGTCGATGATCTTGTGCCAGTCCTCGACGGACATGTCTGCGACGGAACGAAAGACACCGACACCGGCGTTGTTCACGAGCACGTCGATGCCCCCAAAATGACGGACCGCGGTTTCGACCGCGGTTTCGACTTCGGCGCGATGTCGTACGTCAGCTTTGATCGGCAGCACGGCGTCCCCGGTTGCAGAAGACGCGAGCTCGCCTGCCGCTTTCCGCAGCGTGTCGTCCGACGTGGCCGTGATCGCGACCTTCGCCCCGCCCTGTACCAGCGCACGCGCAATCGCGTATCCGATACCGCGCGACCCACCGGTGACGATTGCGACTTTACCGCTGATCATGACGTCACCTCTATACAATACACGTGTCGTTCGCGCGACGTGTGAACGACGATCTTCGCCATGTCCACCATCGCGATCGTCGGCGCAGGTCATCTTGGCGGCGCAACCGCGCACGCGCTCGCTGCGTCCGATTGCGTCGGCCGACTGCTTCTCATCGACGCGGCTGCTTTGGCGGCGCAGGGAAAGGCGCTCGACATTCGACAATCTGGTGCTGTCTCCGGCTTTCACACGCGGCTCGAGGGAACCGACGACCTGAGCGGTGTAACCGGGTGCGACGTGTGCGTCGTTGCGGATCGCTTCGGCGCCGACGGCACCGAGTGGTCTGGCGACGAGGGGCTGGCGATGATGAAACGGGTTGCTGGATACCTGAGCGGCGCGCCGATTGTGTTCGCCGGAGCATCGCAGGCTGGGCTCATCGCGCTTGCCGCCACCGAAGCAGGAATCGATCGTCGCCGGCTGATTGGCTCTGCGCCTGAGGCCCTGGCGTCGTCGGTCGTCGCCATCGTTGCAATGGAAGCTGGCTGTTCGCCGCGCGAGGTGATGCTGACGGTGCTCGGCGCTCCACAATCGGGGTTCGTGGTTCCATGGACCGAGGCGTCGATCGGGGGCTATCCTCTGCAGGCCGTGTTGTCGCAGGTTGCGCTGAACCGCGTCCAGGCGCGCATGCCGCATCTGTGGCCGCCTGGACCTTATTGCCTCGGCGCGGCAGCGGCGCGAATTGCCGGAGCGCTGCTGTCGTGCTCGCGTCAATCCTTCAGCGTGCTCATCCAGCTCGGAGGCGAGTTTGGCGTGCGAAACCGCCCCGGGGTCGTGCCCGCCCGACTGGCTTCCCGTGGCATCGTCCAGACGCGCGTGCCGGAGCTCACCACGCGTGAGCGCGTTCAGCTTCAAGTCGCGCTTGGCGACTGGACGTCTTGAAGGGCCAGAATCCGCACCAAATGAGTCAAGTTTTGGCCAGCCCTTCAAGACGTCTCGCCCGCACGGAGTGCGGGCAAGCAGATACTGTCCCTAGCGAGGCGGAGCCACATGCTGGGTAGTCCGAGGCGCAGCCTCGCTAGGTTAGGATCGAACCGGATGCGACGACTCCTCCTTTCTGCGCCCCTTGCAGCGCTCCTCGCGGCTGCCAGTCTGGGCGCGGGAGCCCTCGCCAGGCAGTCTGCGGCGACGTCACCGATCGATCCCGATCGGATCCTCGATCACATCAAGTTCCTCGCGGCGGACCAGCTCGAAGGACGAGCGAACGGCGGAGCGGGACTGGAACGCGCCGCGGATTACATTCAGACCGAATTCAATCGGGCAGGACTTCGGCCGGCCGGGCAGAATGGCGACTGGTTTCAGCCGCTCGAGCTGGCGGCAGGCCTGAGGATCGGCGACGACAACGCCTTGGTTGTAAAGGCGCGTGCAGAGTCGGCACGCCTTTCGCTCGGCGAATCGTACTTCCCTCTTGCCGCCACCCCGAGCGAATCGCGAACCAGTTTGAGAGACCTTCCTGTCGTCTTTGCCGGATACGGCATTTCCGCTCCTGCGTTCAACTACGACGACTACGAACGACTCGATGTAAAAGGAAAAGCCGTCCTCATTTTTTCTCATGAGCCTCAGGAACGGCGCGCCGACAGCCGGCTCAACGGCACCCGCCCGCTCCGCGAAACGACGCTGTCGGCCAAGGCGCTTGCGGCGCACAGCCGCGGCGCGGTGGCGCTCCTTGTCGTCTCGGATCCGTCGCATCGAACGGACGAGGCCAACTATCGCGCATTCCTGTTCGCCTCGGACGCGGAGGACGTCGGGATACCGGTGCTTCGAGTGCGCCGCGATGATGTCGCACCGCTCCTGAAAGAGCTGGACCTCGATGGCCTGGCAGCCATGATCGAGCGCGATCTGGTTCCGCAGTCGCGACTGCTGGCGGGTGTGACGATCGACTATACGCAGGCGCTATTCGCCAACGTTCGGACCGTCCGCAATGTGGTTGGGATGCTGCCCGGCGCGGATAACGCAAAAGGCGACGAGGCTGTCGTCCTGGGCGGCCACTACGACCACGTCGGACTCGGCGGACGGTTCTCGAGCACACCCGAGCGAACCGGAGAAATCCACAACGGCGCCGACGACAACGCGTCGGGCGTCGCGGCGCTGATTGAAATCGCCCGGGCCGCTGCGGCTAATCCGTCACGGTTTCCCCGGTCGCTGGTCTTTATCGCATTTGCGGGCGAAGAACGAGGACTGCTGGGTTCCGTGCACTACACGAATCACCCTTCGATTCCATTGGCCGACACCGTTGCGATGCTGAATCTCGACATGGTTGGCCGGGCGCGCGGCCGGGTTGAAGTCGGAGGCCTGACCACCGCAGTGTCCATCCGCGACGACGTCGACGCCGCAGCAAAAGTCGCCGGCATCGATGTCCGCCCCGGCGGCCCCGGCGCGGGGCGCAGCGATGATTCTTCGTTCCTCGACAGACGCGTGCCATCGCTTCATTTCTTCACCGGTTTTCACGACGACTATCATGCGCCGGGCGACGACTGGCCGCGCATCGACGCAGCCGGGACTGCGCGCGTTGCGACCCTCGCCCTCGAGCTGGCCGCTCGTCTCGCGGCGCGCAGCGACAAGCCTCAATTCGCCGGCCGTTGACGCCAAGCGGACCGATCACGTGATCGCTTCGGCCATTTTCATCGTCGCAGCGCTGATCCTCATCAACGCCGTGTATGTCGCGGCCGAATTCTCGGCCGTGAGCGTCCGCCGCAGCCGAATCCAGCAGCTCGCAGACGATGGCAATCCTCTGGCGGCCTGGCTGCTGCCACGGATCGAGTCGCCTGCAGAGCTCGATCGATATATCGCGGCGTGCCAGATCGGTATCACGCTCTCCAGTCTAGTTCTGGGCGCCTACGCTCAGCGCACGATCGCCGTCTGGTTGACCCCGTTGTTCGTCCAGATGGGCGGCCTGGAGGACGTCACGGCTCAATCGACGTCAGCGGTCGTCGTGCTGTTGGTGCTGACGGCCGGCCAGGTGATATTCGCGGAGCTGGTGCCGAAGTCGCTCGCGCTCCAGTACCCGACCCAATCAGCTCTCTACACCCTGGTGCCGATGGTGCCCTCGGTGTGGATTTACCGCCCGTTCATCACGTGGCTCAACGGCACAGGTCTCCTGCTGCTGCGGCTCGTCAGAGCGCCGGCGCAGACGCACAGGCATCTTCATTCACCTGAGGAAATCGAGCTGCTGATTGCCGAGAGCCGCGACGGCGGTCTGCTCGAGCCGGACGAGCACCGGCGGCTTCAGCGCGCGCTCCGGCTGAACCTCAAGCAAGCGAAGCAGTTGATGGTGCCGCGCCGAAAGATTGCCGCCATCGACATCGACACGCCCCTCAGCGAGGTGACGGCAATCGCCGCGCAGAGCCCCTTCTCGCGGCTGCCTGTCTACCGGGGATCGATCGACAACGTCATCGGCATGCTGCACACGAAGGACCTCGTGCGCTGGCGCGTCAGCGGCGAACCGGCAACCACCTTGAGCAGCCTCGCCCGTCCGATTGCGAGCGTTCACGAGAGCGTCACTATCGACCGAGTGTTGCGCGAGCTGCGCGAGCGGAGATCCCATCAGGCGCTTGTCGTCGACGAATTCGGCGGGACCGCCGGGCTGCTCACGCTCGAGGACGTCCTGTCGGAGCTGCTCGGCAACATCGGCGACGAGTTCAAGACCGGCGAGCCGGCAGCCGAGACCCTTGCCGATGGACGCGTCCGCATCGCGGGCGGGATGGCGGTTGACGATGCAGCCGCGGTGCTGAATACCTCCTGGGCAACCGACGCATCGACCGTTGGCGGGCTGGTGACCGCTGCGCTCGGCCGGCTGCCGGGGCCCGGCGATCGCGTGACTGTTGGCGAGTACGAGCTCGAAGTCGAGCGGGTGGCAGAGCGCGCCGTCGAGACGCTGCTCGCCAGCCGCGTGACGCCCGTGATGACGGAGGCAGAGGAGTGACCGCGATCGTCGTCGCCCTCGCAATCATCCTGCTGCTCGTAGCAGCCAACGGTCTCTTCGTGGCCGCTGAGTTCGCTATCGTTGGTGCGCCTCGGGCCAGCATCGAACACCAGGCCGGACAAGGCAGCCGACTCGCACGGCGAGTCGCGCACATCCTGGCAGATCCAAGGAGGCAGGACCGCTATATCGCCACGACCCAGGTGGGCATTTCCGTCGCGAGCCTTGGGCTCGGCATGTACGGGGAGCACGTGATCGCCCAGTGGATTGCGGTTCGGCTCGAGGCGCTCGACGCCAGCCGATGGATTGCCGCTCATGCAATGGCGAGCGTGATCGCGGTGGGTCTGCTGACGTATCTACACATCGTGATCGGTGAAATGGTGCCGAAGGCGCTGGCGCTTCAGCGCGCCGAGCGCACGGTGCTGTACGTAACGCCGCTGATCGAGATGCTCCAGCTGGCGCTACTGCCCGTGATCGTTGCCCTCAATGCCGTCGGCAACGGCTTGCTTCGTCTTCTCGGTGTACGACGGGAATCTGTCGCTGCCGAGCGCTATCACACCACCGAGGAGCTGCAGTACATCATCGAAGAGAGCCAGGAAGGCGGCCTGCTGAGGGGCGAGTCGGGGGAGATTCTGCGCGAGCTCTTTGAATTCGGCGACCTCACCGCCGGCGAGGTGATGGTGCCGCGCGTCATGTTGACCGGAATCGCGGCCGGCGCAACGCGTGACGAGCTGCAAGCCATCGTGCAGAGCAACGTCCACACGCGTTATCCGGTGTACAGCGGTGACCTGGACAACATCATCGGGAGTCTTCATATCAAGCAGGTTCTGCGGCACCTCGTCGCGAACGGGCCTGTGACCGCGCTCGACGCGCGTCCGCTGCCGTACGTACCGGGGCCGATGCCGCTCGATGAAGTGCTGGCCGCAATGCGGCGATATCGGGCCCAAATGGCGGTCGTCATGGATCAACACGGCGGAACTGCAGGCCTGGTAACGATTGAGGACCTGTTCGAAGAGGTTGTCGGCGACATCGAAGAGACGCACGGCCCGATGTCGATCGTGCGCCTGGCGCCGGGCAGCATTCGTGCCCGCGGAACCGTTCGCCTGCAGGAGGCGGGCGAGGCGCTGGGATGCAGCCTGCAGCACCCGAAGGTGACCACCATCAGCGGGCTGGTATTGACGCTGCTCGGGCGTCCGGCCGTCGGCGGCGACACGGTCACGTGGCAGAACGCGCGGATCGAGGTTGCGGCCGTGGCCGGCCGGGGCGTCGCGGACGCGGTGCTTACGCGAGTGTCTCCACCGCGTGTATAGCGCCCCTCCCCAAGGACGTAGTGTCCGGTCAGCCGGACCCACGGATTCGTGGCACCACCGCGCTGGTCCGGCTGAAGCCGGACACTACGCACTCATAAACACCGCACTCGCGGTACGCTCGAATACCGACTCGAAGTGGTGGACGAGCGCCTCGTCCACCTCGGCAACGGCGACCTCGCGGCCGAGAAGGCGCTGGAGCGACGTCACACCGCGATTGGAAATGCCGCACGGAACGATCAAGTCGAAATAATCGAGGTCGGTGGTCACGTTGAATGCGAAGCCGTGGCTCGTGATCCAGCGTGAGATGCGGATTCCTATGGCGCCAATCTTGTCTGCGCCGACCCATGCCCCCGTCAGACCCTCGATTCGTCCCGCCCGTACGCCGTAATCAGCGCACGTCCGAATCATCACTTCCTCGATGTCCCGCACGTAGCGGTGGACGTCGCAGCGGTCCGGGCGCAGATCGACGATGGGATAGCCGACGGCCTGCCCTGGTCCGTGATAGGTGACGTCGCCTCCGCGACCGGTTTCCGACACCTCGACGCCCAGCGCTGCCAGACGATCGCGCCCGGCGACGATGTGGGAGCGCCCGCCGTCGCCACGGACGCCAAGAGTGATGACCGGCGGATGTTGCAGCAACAACAGCACGTCGGGCACGCGATCGTCGCGGCGCTCCTCGACGAGCGCGCGCTGCAGTTCCAGCGCCTCGCCGTAGGGAACGACGCCGAGCCGACGAACTTCCAACTCACGCATGAGACCCACGTTTACGAATTTTCGGTGTGCGTATTTCGTCCCGTGCAATTCGTCAATTCGTAAATCCGTAGATTCGTCAATGTCCTAGACCTGATCGATGTCGAAGTGCTCGAGCTGCTTCTTGACGTCCGACATGAACTGATCCGCTACGGCGCCATCGACGAGACGATGGTCGTAGCCAAGCGTCAGATAGGCCATGGTGCGAATCGCGATTGCGTCGTCTACGACGACCGGTCGTCGTTCGATCGTGCCGACGCCCAGAATCGCGACCTCCGGCTGATTGATGATCGGCAGCCCGAACTGCGCGCCGAATTGTCCGGGGTTGGTAATCGTGAACGTGCCGCCGTGCACCTCCTCCGGCTTCAACTGTTTGGACCGTGCGCGATCGGCGACGTCCGCTATGGCGCGGCTCAAGCCGAGAAGGTTCTTTTCATCGGCGCTGTTGATTACCGGGACGATCAATCCGCTCTCCAGCGCGACGGCAATGCCAAGGTTCACGTCCTTCTTGTAGATGACGTTGTCGCCTTCGAGTGAGGCGTTGATGACTGGGTGCCGTCTGATGGCGTCGATCACGGCTTTGGCAATGAACGCCATGTACGTAAGCCGGGCACCCAGTCGCACGTACTCCTCTTTGTTCTCGCGCCGAATTCGGTCGACGTGTGAAAAGTCGACGTTGAACACCGAATGGACGTGCGCCGACGTGCGGCGGCTGAAGACCATCCGCTCGGCGATCTTCTTTCGCATCGGCGAGAGCGGCTGTATCTCGACGCGGTCGGTTGTCGGCGGTTCCGGAATCCGGGATCCGGGATCCGGGATCCGGGATTCGGTCCGTGCCTGGGTTGCCTGAGCCCTGAGCCCTGAGCCCTGAGCCCTGTCCAGATAGGTGAGGATGTCGTGCTTGGTGACACGACCGCCGATGCCCGACCCCTGAATTGCCGCGATGTCCAGATTGTTGTCGCGGGCAATGCGTCGAACCAACGGCGAGGATTTGCGCGGGCGTTGCGTGTCGGGCGGCTCCGGGGTGGAGGATTTGGCGGAGACAACAGGAGGTTGTCCGTCGCCCTGCTGCTGTGTGGACGCGGCCGCAGCCGCCGCACCCGCATGGATCGACTCCGGGGGTTTGTGCTCGGGCGGAGGCTCCGGCTCTTCCCCGGGCTGTCCGATGGTGCCGACGACGGTGTTGACCGCGACCGTCTCGCCTTCCTTGACCTTGATTTCGATCAGTACTCCGGCCGTCGGCGCAGGAATCTCTGCGTCGACCTTGTCGGTCGTGATCTCGAACAGTGGCTCGTCGCGGTCGACCGAGTCACCTACCTTCTTGATCCAGCGGACGATCGTCCCTTCCGCAATCGACTCCCCCATCTGGGGCATGACGATCGGAGTTGGCATATTGGGTCTCGGTCTCTCAGTCTTCTCTCGGCTCTAGGCTCTCGGCTCTTGGCCCTGGGCTCGGGGGCTTCAGGCCCAAAGTCCAAAGCCTAAAGCCGAAAGCCTCTACAGGTGTATCGCCGCGCCGTGAGTGGCGTGCGCGGCTTCGCCGACAGCCTCCGAGAAGGTCGGATGCGCGTGGATCGTCTTGATGAGCTCTTCGACGGTGCATTCGAGGCGGAGTGCCAGGACAGCTTCGGCAACGAGCTCGGTGGATCGCGATCCAATCATGTGAACGCCCAACACTTCATCGTACCGCGTGTCAGCGACGATTTTCACGAACCCTTCGGTTTCTCCCGCCATTTTCGCCCGGCCCAGCACCCCGTACGGAAACGAGCCGACGCGAACGTCGTAGCCTCTGGCTTTCGCCTCGGCCTCCGTCAGCCCGACGCTTCCGATCTCTGGATCGCAATACGTGCAGCTCGGGACGTGATCGTAGTTCAGCGGTTGTACGTCCTTCCCAGCCAGGCGTTCCGCGACTACGACGGCCTCAGCAGACGACACATGCGCGAGCTGCGGATGAGCTATGCCGTCGAGCGCGATGACGTCGCCGATGGCAGAAACGTTCGGCACCGACGTCCGGTACATCGAGTCCACTGTGATGTAGCCGTTGTCCATTCGAATGCCGGCTTCTTCCGCGCCGAGTCCTGTGGTGACCGGACTTCGTCCCGTCGCGACGAGAAGAATATCGGCGGTCAGCGCGTGCGTCCTGCCGTCTGATGTCGATGCCTGGATCTCCACGCCCTTGTGCGTCGCCGTGGCCACTGTGACGCGTGTCCCCGTGAACACGTTGATGCCCTGCTTACGGAACGACTTCTCGAGCTCCGCCGAAATGCTCTCGTCCTCCGAAGCGACAATGCGGGGCAGCAGCTCAACGACTGTGACCTCGCTGCCGAACCTGCGATAGATCGAGGCGAACTCGACGCCGACGGCGCCGCCCCCCAGAACGACGAGCGACTTCGGCACTTGGCCCAGGTGTATCGCCTCGTCACTGGTGATAATCCGCCTGCCGTCGCACTCGATTCCAGGAACGGTGCGAGGCGCTGAGCCGGTGGCAATGACAATGTCCGCAGCCTGCAGTGTTTGCCTGTCGCCATCGAGCACATCGACCTTGCCGTGTCCAGCAAGGCGCGCCGTGCCCCTGATCCAGTCAATCCTGTTCTTCTTGAAGAGAAACTCGATTCCTCTCGTGAGGCCGGTCACGATTTTGTCCTTGCGCGCGTGCACCTGCCGCATGTCGACGGCGGGCGTGCCCGTCGGAATCGTGATGCCCCACTCTTTCGCGTTCTGGATCGTCTTGAACGCGTGGGCGTGCTCCAGCAGCGCCTTGGTTGGAATGCATCCCCAGATGAGACACGTCCCACCGAGCGACTTCTGCTTCTCGACGACAGCTACCTTCTTGCCCAGTTGAGAAGCGCGAATGGCGGCGACGTAACCACCCGTCCCGGCGCCAATTACGACAATGTCATACGACGTTGGAGGCAACGACGGACCTCACCCGACCTTATCGAACGCCATTCGGGAGTGTCAAGGAGCCGCGTTATACTCCGACGCCAGCATGTCTGAACGCGGAAAGACCATTCTCGTGGTGGACGATGACGAGGGAATGCGCGATACGCTCACCGCGGCTCTCAAGCGTGACTATCGTGTGCTACGTGCGGCGACCGGTGAGTCGGCGCTGCAGCTCATGGAGAAAGAAGACGTCGACCTGATGCTGCTCGACGTCCGCCTTCCCGGCATCAGCGGCTTCGAGGTGCTCAGAATCGCGAAGGAGAACTATCCCTATGTAGAGGTGATCGTCATTTCGGCCATCAAGGAGCTCGACGCCGCAATCGAGGCAATGCGCCACGGCGCCTATCACTACATCTCGAAGGATTTCGACCTCGAAGGGATGCGCACGCTCGTCGCGAACGCCAGCGAGCGCCAGGACCTCAACCGCCACCTCATACGGCTGCGCGCCGAGGTGGCCGAGCAAGTCGACCGCGAGTTCGTCGTCGGACCGAGCCGGGCCACACGCGACGTGATGGAGACGGCGCGAAAGGTGGCGAAGCTTTCGGCGACGGTGCTGATTCTCGGTGAGAGCGGAACGGGAAAAGAGCTTCTTGCGCGTATGATCCACCGCGAATCAGGCACCCCCGAGGCGCCGTTCGTGGCGGTGAACCTGGCCGCGATTCCCAAGGAACTGGTCGAGAGCACCCTCTTCGGCCACGAAAAGGGCGCGTTCACCGGCGCCATCCGCCAGCAGCTTGGCAAATTCGAGCTCGCAAGCGGCGGGACGTTGTTCCTCGACGAGGTTGGGGACCTTCGCTACGAGCTTCAGGCGAAACTGCTTCGCGCCATCCAGGAGGGCGAAATCGAGCGGGTTGGCGGGACGCACCCAATCAAAACGGACTTCCGGCTGATTGCAGCCACCAACACCAACCTGGAAAAGGCTGTCAAGGAAGGGACGTTCCGGGAGGACCTGTATTACCGGCTGAATGTCATCCCGCTGCGGATGCCGCCCCTCCGGGATCGCATCGAGGACCTCCCCGACCTGGTCCACTTCTTCCTGCGACGGTACAACGTGAAGTTCCGCAAGAACCTGGAGGGGATTGCTGACTCTACGATCCGCATCCTGAGCTCCCATTGGTGGCCCGGTAACATCAGGGAGGTGGAAAACCTCATCGAGCGGCTGGTGGCGGTGTCGGACAAGACGTGGATCACCGACGAGGACCTGCCGATTGAGCTCCATGTGGCACAGCTCGACACTCAGGGAGGGGCGGCGGAAAACCTCCTGGAACGAGCGGTCACGACGTTCGAGCGTACCTTCATCATCCGGGCGCTCGAAAAGAACAGGTGGAACATCACGGCGACGGCCCGGGCGCTGGGAATCCCGCTCAGCACCCTGAAATTCAAGATCGACCGGCTGGACATTCGAGACCTCACCCGCAAGGTCCGGGGCAACTGACCGGATCGGACAAACACCTGTACCAGCCGGTCAAGAAGTTGGCCGCTCGGCAAGCGCGATGATTTCGACCGAAAAAGCTACGTGAACTTCGGGTCTGTCGGGCCGGGGCGAAATCCTTTTCAATCTGGCGGCAATCCGTTGACCGTACGGGTGAGCGTGCGGTTCGATGCGAGTCGCTTGCCGTCTCTCCGCATCTCCGTGCAACTGCAGTAATAAATCCGCGCAACTCAGTAATCAAGTTGTGCAACGGCTTGGCCGGCACAGCCATTGCTCATACGGATGCCGAGCCGCAGGTTGCGCTCTCCGTGCGGCGAATCAAATCACGCAACAGGTAACGCGAATCCGCTGAGTTCACGGTGAACGTGTCTCTTGGCGGAGCTGTGAGAACTATGCAGGCCTCGAGATTCAACGTTCAGGTGCCGCTGCCCGACCGAAACGAGGTGTTCCTGATGAACACCTTTTCGGATGCGCAGCTGCTGGTCTCGCCGGATGTCGCCGGGCTGCTCGACCGCATCTCGCAAGGTCAATCCCAGTTCGACGCCGAGGAGGGCGACACGATCGAGACGCTGCTGGAAAACGGCTTCGTCGTGGAGAGTCGCGACGGGGAAAACGGATCGCTCGACCAGTACTTCGACACGCTTCGCGAAGATACCGAGCAGCTCCGCGTCACCGTCCTCACGACGCTGCAGTGCAACTTTGCGTGCGATTACTGCTTCCAGGGCGATCACGGCGACTACAACAAGTTCGCGGAGAAGATGTCGCTCGAAACAGCGCGCGAGGTCGTCGCCTGGATTGAAGAGCGCATGGACACGCTGCGTCCGCAGAAGTTCGTGCTCACGCTTTTTGGCGGTGAGCCGCTGCTGAACTTGCCCGTCGCGTATTACCTTGCGGAGCGGTGTCACGAGCTGTGCACGGAGCGAGCCGTCCAGCCGGGTGTCAGCCTGATCACCAACGGCCTGCTCCTCACTCCGGAAGTCGTCGATCGCCTCGTGCCCTGTGGCTTGTATGGCGTCAAGATCACGCTGGACGGCGATCGCGAGGCGCACAATCGCATGCGCCCGCTTCGCGGCCGGCAGGGGACGTTCGACAAGATCGTCGAGAACGTCCGCCGCGTGGCGCACAAGGTTCCGATCACCATCGGCGGCAACTTCGACGAGTCGACCGTCGATACCTATCCGGCGCTGCTCGACTTCCTGCGCGAGCAGGAATTTGCAGACAAGATCGTCAAGATCAACTTCAAGCCGATCATCAAGGCGCCTGATTCGACGCCCAAAGGCGTCATCCCGCTCACCGTCGTCGGCGGCAACGGCAAGCCGCTGAACGGGACGTGCATGACGAGCGCGGGCGCGGGTTCCCCCAAGGGCTCGAGCGTATGTGATTCGTGCCACTTCGTCGACGAGAAGATGGCGTTCCTTCGCAGCGAGACCCGGAAGCGCGGGTTCCCGACACCCGACGGCGTTCACATGGGTCCCTGCGAGATTCACCGGCGCCACGCGCACACGATTGGACCCGATGGATCGCTGTATGCCTGTCCCGGCTTCACCGGGTCGAAATCCGAATCGACCGGTCACATCGACGGGCGGCAGGAGGCCTGGCGGCAGGCGGCCGCCGATCGATTCGAGCGCCTGAGTCCCAAGAAAGAGGAGTGTGGCGACTGTTCGTTCATTCCCGTGTGCGGCGGCGGCTGCTCCGTTGCCGCGCACACCGAGCTTAGTGACATGTATCAGCCGTCATGTCACAAGGGTGCATTCGAGTCGGCCGTCGTCGGCCTGGCGGGACGCACCGCGGCAGCAATCGCATAACTGACAATCGGCCATTCACCGGAAACGGAGTACACTCATGAAGATTACCGTTATCAAGAAGGCAGCCACCACTCGGAAGCCACAGAACTATTGCCCATGGGTTATCGAGGAGGCACCTCGCACATAACAGCCGTTTCCCGGGTGTTACCCCGGCAGCAGTTCACCTGTTCTCGACGCCGCACCGTCCTGTGGTTTTGGTGCGGCGTTTTCTTTTTCTCCTCGTTCATATCGAATGGCTGTACGGACTCGGAGCAGCCCTCCTCTTCGAGCCGAACAGATTTGGTCATCGG
>DATCJA010000068.1:0-3373 GCA_036507475.1 Vicinamibacterales bacterium | reverse complement strand
CATCCTCGGCGTATGTTCGCTTGCCGTTCACGCCGAGCCGAGCGTACGCTATGGGCATGCCCGCACAGCACACCGACTGGACCGCCGAAATGGCGCGCGCGCTCCCCGACGACGGGAATCGCTACGAGGTACTGGACGGGGAACTGTTCGTGAGCCCCGCACCGAGTTTCGATCATCAGCGCGTAGTCGGCGCGCTGTACAGCGTCTTGAGGACGTACGTTCTGGCTCATCAGCTGGGCGAGGTCTTCATCGCACCGGCCGACATCGAATTCTCGACAGGCAGGCTGCTTCAGCCGGATGTGTTCGTTATCCCGCCGACACCAGGAGTTCGCCCTCGTACATTCCGCGACGTCGGACGCCTCCTGCTCTCCGCCGAGGTCCTGTCGCCGGCCACAGCCCGCGCCGTCCGGACAAGGAAACGCGCCATCCTCAAGGACGAACGCGTCCCCGAGTACTGGATCGTCGACCCCGACGGACGCGTGATCGAGCGCTGGACGCCTGACGACGACGGTCCCGGGGTCCTTTCCGCCACGATCACCTGGCAACCGGACCAACGGGTGCCGGCCCTCGTAATCGACCTGCCCCGGTTCTTCGCCGAAGCACTCGACTGAATCCAGCCGCCGCTCGCTCGCGAGCCCGTCGAGTCTGGCCAGCTCCGTGGCGTCGGAACCCACAATGCGAGGAATCTCGGTCTCTATCCTTCTCGGTGCGGTGCTCGCGCTGGCGCTGCTCTGGGTGGGCCAGCGACGGATGATCTACCTTCCGTTCGGCAACGTGCCGCCGGCCGCGAGCCTCGGCTTGCCGCGTGCGGAGGACGTGACGTTCACGACGCACGACGGCGTGACGCTCCACGGCTGGTTCGTACCGGCCGCATCGACACCAGCGCGATTCACCGTGATCGTGTTCAACGGCAACGCAGGCCATCGCGGTATGCGCGCTACGCTGGCTGCCGCACTCTCCAGACATGGCGTGGCAACGCTGCTGTTCGACTACCGGGGCTACGGTGATAACACGGGACGCCCGTCGGAGGACGGTCTCGCGCAGGATGCGCGTGCCGCTTGGCTCTACGTCACAACCCGCGCCGACGTCGACCCTGGTCGCGTCGTGTTCTTTGGCGAATCACTCGGCGCCGCGCTGGCGCTGCGATTGGCGACCGAAACGCCACCCTTCGCGCTCGTTCTACGATCGCCCTTTACCTCACTGACGGACATCGGTCGACATCACTACCCGTTTCTTCCGGTGCGCTGGTTGCTGCGGGATCGCTATCCATCGCTCGAGCGCGCGGGAAGCGTGTCGTGTCCTACGCTCGTGATTGCGGGCGATCGCGACAGCATCATTCCGACGGAGCAAAGCAGGCGCCTGTACGCGGCGCTCGCAGCGGAGAAGCGCCTCGTGGTCGTCGCGGGCGCGGACCACAATGATGAGGCGTTGTTCGATGGACAGGAGCTGATACAGGCGGTGCTCGATTTCCTGGCGAATATCGACCGGAAAGTCGTCGGTTGAGAAAGTTCCGGGCTCGCTCGGGTGATCTGCCTCGGCTCATTACGATGCAGCATTGTGGAAAGGCGTCGGTTGAGATAGCTACATCGTGATTCGCCTTGGGCAGATCCCGCTCGCTCGCCTTCTGGCAATTCGTAGGACGCGTGCAACGAGCATACGAACTGAAAGGCAAATTGCACAACGGAGCATTTAGCCGTCAGGCTCTCCCAAATTAGGAGAGGTCTTACCATCCACTGACTTAGGATCGTGATCGGGGTACGCCGCGTTCAGCTGGCTATTAGCGCTGCACAGCGAGCGCGCGTGGCTGCCAAGGCGAATCACAGCGCAGCTTCCAAAACCGACGCAACTCCACAAGGCTGCGGTGTAATGAGCCGGGCAGACAGCCCGCGCGAGCCACCACCGCCCAGTCACCTGCGGGCTGCGTCGTGACGACCTAGACAGATGGCCCTGAGCGGTCCCCTAACGACTGAGAAGGCCCGCGTCGATGACATACTGGATCCCGGTGACATAGCGGGACTCTCCGGACGCCAGGAAGAGGACGGCCGCGGCGACGTCCTCGGGTTCCACCCATGGCACCGGCAGCAGGTTGCCGGCCGAACGCTCGGCGACCTCGCGCGGGCTCAGACCCTCGAGCGACGCGAGACCGTCGTTCATGGGTGTGTTGACCCCGGTCGGGTGGATGGAGTTGACACGGATGCCGTGTGGCGCGAGCTCGATGGCCCATGATTTCGTGAGACCGGTCAGCGCCCATTTGGACGCCGCGTAGTGACTCAGGCGCGCCATGCCGCGAAGGCCGGCGATGGACGAGTTGTTGATGATGACCCCAGAGCGCTGGCCGATCATGACCGGAATGACGCGGCGCGCGACGAGCCAGGCGCCTTTCACATTGATGTCGAGCATCGTGTCCCACGCCTCTTCGGTGAGCTCGTGGGCGAGTCCGTAGGCGCAGATGCCGGCATTGTTGAACAGGACGTCGATGCGGCCGAAGCGCTCGATCGTTTCGGCCACGGCAGCGGTGACGGCCGTATCATCCCGGACGTCGGCGGCAAAGGTGCGAGCCTCGCTTCCCGCGGCCTGAACGTCGGCGGCGAGCTGCTCGAGGTCGGTCGCGGAGCCTAATGCGTACCCCGGATAGGAGAGCGGTCGCGCTATATCAAGTGCGGCGATGCGGGCGCCTTCGCGCGCAAAGGCGAGCGCTGTCGCACGGCCCTGTCCGTGCGCGGCGCCGGTGACCAGGACGACCTGTCCGTCGAAGCGACCCACGTCAGCGTTCCTCGCGGCGGTAGGGTTCGAGGTACTCGTCGAGCGGGATCTCGAGCGCGTTGTTGACGACGTTGGTGGCGACCATGAGGGCGCCGAAGGCCGTGATCGTCACGATCGCTTCTTCGTCGAAGAGATCCCGCATCGGAGCAAAGGTCTCGTCGGGGACGGTAAAGGGGGACTGGCCGAGTCGGCGCGCGAAGGCCACGACGGCTTGCTCGCGGGCGTCGAGCGCCAGGTGGTCGGGATCCTCGCCGGCCTCGATCAGGATCCGGCGGAAAAACGTGCTGCAGATGAGGCAATCGGTTTCGGCGGAGATGGCGTGGGCGAAAATAGTCGTCAGGCGTTCGCCGAGTATCGGGATGGTGGCATCGCGGAGGGTATACCAGGTCATGAGCGCATCGAATGCCGGCACGGAACGCAGCAGCGTGCGTTTCATGTTGGTGATGCGGGCGATGCGGAGGTGGTCGTCGTGTGCGCGCCGGGTGGCTGCGGGCGCGGTCGAGTAGTCGATCTGGCGAATGCGCATGGTTCGAAGTTTGACATCGCTGGTTGCTCGCGCTCGCGACGGGCTGCCTGCCCGGCTCGTTACACCGCAGCTATGCGGAACGAA
>DATCJA010000067.1:0-7815 GCA_036507475.1 Vicinamibacterales bacterium | reverse complement strand
GCAGCGGTCGGTATTGAGGACCTTTACCAGGGAGACACGCGACAAGGCCCACGCCGCGCAGCTGCGGCTGACCAGCCAGAACGTCGCGTTGACGACGCCGTTCTTCGACACATTCGTCCTGTTTGCCCTGACCTCGGAGCTCTCGGGATTCCAGGAAACATGCGACGTGACGACGCCGACTTTGGTGTCGAAGACGTTCAACGTGTCCGGTCAGGGCGGGGCAGAGGAGGGCATGCTCGGCTACGGCGGCTTCGGGACCGCTCTTGTTCCGCAGACCACGTCTTACGACGTCATGGTTGAGGCGGGCTCGTACGACTGGCTGGCGATCTTCGGACCGTCGCCGTCGTTCCCTGACCTCACCCACAACTGGGGAGCGTACCGCATCGGCCGTAACGAAGCGACGCCTGGCGGCGCTGTCGCGATAAACCGTGTGGGCGCGACCGCGTTCACAACGTTCCCCTTCACGGTTACTGGAGGGAACGCAGGCTCGTTCTTCCAGTTCAGTCAGAACCTGGAAGGATCGCGCGGCCAGATCATAGGGTTCCCGATTGGATCACTGCTGAGCGAGACGGGCAACGGGAACATGCTCTTCCTGTCACCCGGAGACCGGCTCGGGACAGACCTGATGTCTTTCTCTCTCTCGAACACCGATTTGGTCGGCAACAACATCGACTTCCGGTTGTCCACACGGTACATCGGTTCCGCCCCACCAGCCTCGGGGAACTTTGCGCTGAACGCGGCCGTGCCACCCTTCACCGTGACTCCGGTCAATGGAGCTCCGGTGCCGACGTGGTCCGTCGCTGGCCAGACGCCGAGTGAGTATCAGACGGCCTCCAGCTTAATCGAGGCTTCATTCACCGGTAACGGTGAGAACACGCTGTATACCATCTCGGCTACGCGGGCATGGCTGACGGCGAACAACTTCGGCACGAACTACGCGCTCACCGGACCGACGCTGCCCGGTTTCCTGGCGCAATGGGCCCCAGGGGCTCCGCTGGTCGACAGCCAGGTGATCATGTTCGGATCGAACATCACGACGGCGCCGATAGTCGGCTCGATCATCAACATTGCGTTCCGGCTGCAGGCGCCCTAACGAGCTTCACCAGTAACGCGGCGGGCTGTCATCCGGAGGATCGGATGGCAGCCCGCTCTGGTTTCCAATGCCCGGGGTAGCGCCTCGGGCCGCCGAGCTTCATCGTACGGACAGGTTCGGCTTCCGGGCGGCGCGATCCACTACCGAGGCACGGAGAATCACGTGGGAACGAACATGCAGAGACGCGACTTTCTGGCTTCCGCGACGGCACTGGGCGCGCTGACCGCTGTCGATGCCGCGTTTCCGCGACCGGCCGCGGCCACCACAATCCGCCAGCGCGCGGCGAAGCCGGTGGTGGTCGCATCCTCCAACGGCAACTACTTCCGGAATGGCGGGAGCCAGACCTGCATCGAGCTCGCCTGGGAGATGATGACGCGCGGGACCGACGTGCTGGATGCGCTGATTGCGGGCGTCAACATCGACGAGCTCGATCCAGCCGAGCAGTACGTTGGATATGGTGGGCTGCCCAATGCCGACGGCGTGGTGCAGCTCGATGCCTCCTGCATGCACGGCCCGAAGAAGCGCGCCGGCGGGGTCGCGGCGCTCGAAGGTGTCCGGACACCCTCGCTGGTGGCTCGCGCCGTGATGGAGTTGACCGACAATCATCTCCTGGTTGGACAGGGTGCACAGAACTTCGCGCGGAACGCCGGGTTCACGATCGAAGCGGACCTGAACACCGAGGCCTCTCGGAAGGCCTGGCTCGATTGGAAGCGCAAGACCGACTCCGCCAACTTCCCGGACCCGACCCGGCGCCCGCCAGAAGAGGGTGGTAAGGCGACCGACGCCCCGTTCGTCTACTCGACGCACATGCACGGAACGATTCATTGCAGCGGCGTCAATGCGTCGGGTGAGATCTGCGGGGTCACATCCACGAGCGGGCGCGCCTTCAAGATCCCGGGACGCGTCGGCGACTCGCCCATCCTCGGCGCCGGGCTCTACGTCGATGGCGATGTCGGCGCTGCCGGCTCGACCGGTCGCGGCGAGGCGAACCTCTTCAGTCTTGCCTCGTTCGTCATTATTGAAGCCATGCGCGCGGGGAAGCATCCCAAGGATGCGGGCATGGCCGCGCTTCAGCGAATTCGCGCCAACACGATCGAGAAGCGCCTCCGGAAAGAGAACGGCGATCCGAACTTCAACATCCTGTTCTACATCCTGAACGTGCGGGGCGAGTTCGCGGGCGTGGCGATGTACCCGGAGGATGAAGGCGAGCGGGGTTGGGCAGGCCAGACCAACACCCGGTTCGTGAAGTACAGCGTGTGCGATGAGAATGGCCCGCGCATGCTCAACACCGAAGCACTGCTCCCCGGCACGGCACAGAAGTAGCCTGGGCCAGGCCGGGACTGCCTGGGTACTCTGATCAATGATCCGGAAGCTCGCTGACGGACGCTACCGCCTCTATTCGCGGAAGAAGAATCCACGAACCGGTCGTCGGCGGAACCTCGGGACGTTCAAGTCACGCGCGGCTGCTGAGAAGCACGAACGCGCCGTTCAGTTCTTCAAGCGGGCCCGCTGATGAAAGCGCCCCTCGGGGATGGCGGGCACGGGTAGTCGAGCGCATCGTAATCGGCGGCCATGATGAGCGGACTGTTCGACTTTCTCTCGACGACGACGGGCGGAGTCCTGCTCATCGCCGGCACGCTTGGACTGTCCGCGGCGGCGTTCGGCGCTCCACGATGGATCGCGTCGGCGCGAGTCGGCGCAGTGGACGCCGCCGGGTCTCCGCTATGGTTGCTCACGCCAATCGTGCTGGGATTCGTCCTCGTGTGGTGGGGAAACGCTGCGGGAATTCTGGTCAGTGCGTTCGGCATGAAGATCCCCGCTCTGTTGATCCTGCAAGTGGCCGTGGCGAGCTGGGTCATCTATCGAAATCGCCATTGGCCGTTTTTCGTCGTCCCCCTTGCCGCACTGTGCTGCCTCTGGCAGTGGGGCATCATGATGGGAGTGGTTCTCCAGGGCGTGAAGGCGCTGGGTTCCTGAATGCCGTGAGTTCTCGAGGCCCGGACGTCGGGCCGGCAACCCGTAGTGGACGGGCTAACGCGTCACCCTTGTCTCACACGAGACGGACTCAAGATTTGTCCGCGTGAGACTCGTCGTGCTTGGTGCATCGGGTGGAGTCGGAAGGTGGGTGGTGACTCTTGCTGCCAGCGAGGGTCACGCGGTCACGGCTGTCCTGCGAGCCTCGAGTCAGTTTGGTGGGATGCCTGGCGTGAGCCTCGTACGAGGCGACATCACCGATCCGGCGTTCCTGGAAGGCGTCGTGGCGGGGCACGATGCGGTGGTGTCGTGCGTCGGACTTCGCCGTGCGGGGAAGAGTCCGTTTGCGAGACTTCTCTCGCCACCTGATCTGACGACCAGGTTGGCATCGTCGCTGACGCGCGCCATGGAAAACCAGAATGTCAGGCGACTGATCGTCATCAGTGCCGGGGGCGTGGCCGACAGTTTTGCGCGCCTGACGTGGCCGGTTCAGCAGCTCGTCGAAGCAGGGAATGTGGCGGTTGTCTATCGCGATCTCGCTGGCATGGAAGCCAGGCTTGCCGCCAGCTCCCTCGACTGGCTTGCCGTGCGGCCCGTGACCCTGATGAATGGAGCGCCCATCGGGCGTGCGCGTCCCGTCGATCGCTATGGCCTCACGTCGACGATCCGTCGCGCTGATGTGGCGGCGTGGATGCTGGCGGCCGCGGTGCGCCACGACTCGTTCCTGCAACACACGGTCCTGCTCGGGTCACAACAAAAGAAGAATCATGAAAGGAGTGTTCGAGAAACTCCAGTTGAAGGATCAGCGTGAGATCGTGGTGATGAATGCTCCAAAGACATTCGAACCGGAGCTGGCACGGCTGAAGGGAGTGACTGTCCTGCGCTCGCTGCAGGGCGTCAACGAGATTCAGTTCTCGATCGCGTTCGTCATGACGCCGCCGGAGGTCGACGCCGCCGTGAAGGGAATCGCCGAACGTGCGAAGGGGGACGCGGTGGTGTGGTTCGCGTATCCGAAGGGATCGTCGAAGCGCTACACGTCCACCATCAATCGAGACACCGGGTGGGACAGCCTTGGTACAGCGGGCTTCGAGGGGGTGCGGATGGTGGCGATCGACGAGGACTGGTCGGCGGTTCGATTCCGTCGGGCCAAGTTCATCAAGTCGATGAAGCGCGACCCGGAGCACGCCATGAGCACGGCCGGCAAGGCAAAGGCCACAACGAAGAAACGCGGCTGATTTCATCATCGCGAGTACTGCTGGCGGGCCGAACAGGCGGGGGACCGGAATGGCAAACCAATTGAAGACCCAGCGGAACGATTCGAGCGTCAAGGCCTTTCTCGATTCGGTGACCGATGGGATAAGGCGCCGGGATGCGTACGCGGTGTCCGGGATCATGCAGGACGTCACCGGCGAGAAGCCGGCGATGTGGGGCACGAGCATGGTGGGCTTCGGCAGCTATCACTACAGGTACGACAGCGGTCAGGAGGGCGATTGGCCCCTGGTGGGCCGAACGCGACAGTTGGGTGTGGCGTTATTGCGTCGGTGCATCACAGAGGGCTTTTCGCTGGTCATTGATTGCTGCATGCTAGTACTGGAGTTCTCTCACAGGAGTCCACATGCGATGGATCACCCGCGCCCGTCCCAAGATCGACCGGATCGCCTGTCCCTGGCTGATCAAGCGGTTCATCGATAACGAATCGGAGTTCAGATTCGTGCCGGCCGATCAGGTCATCGCGACGGCTGCGCAGCTGAACGCGATTCCTTTCGACGTCGAGGGTGTGGAGCTCAGCCACGACGGCCAGCTCTGCAGCTTCGACGCGATCCTGAAAAAGTACGCGATCGACGATCCGGCGCTTCACGAAATCGCTGTCATCGTTCGTGGCGCTGACACCGAGCACCTCGAGCTTGCCCCGCAGGCCGCCGGGCTGTTGGCGATTTCGCTGGGACTGAGCCGCAACTTCGCCGATGACCAGGAGCAGTTGGCGCACGGGATGGTGCTGTATGATGCGCTGTACTCCTGGGCGAAACACGTGCGCTCCGAGCGGCACACGTGGAATCCCCAGCGCGGTCCCAGTCCGGTGCCCGTAGCAGTCTGAGGTTGCGGCACGTGAATTACGCGAGAAGCGCTGTCATCGCCATCTGGGCTGCCGTCGTGCGCGCGAGCTTGGCGCGCGCGTCATGGACACGACATATCGAGTGCTGGTCCACCAGGGAAAGTCGCAGCGCTTTGGCAGCCAGTTCGCACTCGGGCCAGACGGACGCTTCCGGTTCGCGCCGGTCGAGGATCCCGGAGGGATGGCGGCTCGGCGGAGCGCGGCTGGACTTCCGCCCATGCGCGTGTACGTGTGCCTGCTCGAAGAAGCAGGAATGAAAGTGGATCGCCAGTCGCTGCCGCCCCCGTAACTCCTTACCGTTCGTAGAACGGCGGTGGCGTGATCCCAAGCGTCCTCAGGTAGACGTAACCCTGTCCGCGATGATGGATCTCGTTGTCGATCACGTACAGGATGAGGTTGTGCGTCGCGTCCGTGAACATCCCGAAGGCGGTAATCGTCTCGGCGAACTTCGACGCCGGAATCTGCGGCCAAAGTCGATTGAGCTCCTCGGTAGTCTCGTCCCACTTGCTGAAGAGTTCGTCTCGTGATTTCACGTCGTGCGACACATTGTCCCACTTTCCCGTGATGACGCCGCGCACCATCGGGACGGCCATGCCAACCATCTCCATCGCCAGGGCGCCGAACGGGCGCATGCCTGCCACCGAGTACGTGAACAGGTGCTCGTCGGGAAAGGCCTGGATGACGCGCCGCGTAAGTCCTCGGTGACCCTGCCACTGCGAGAGCAGCGCCTGGGGGGTGATGAAAGTGTCGGACATGCCGCCTCGCTGTGGATTGGGACGCCGTATTCGAACAGGGCCGCGTGGCTGTGGCAAGCCAGGCAAGCACATTGAGCAACGAACTGGTTGCGAGGCGCACGTTCGCACCATTTTTCCAGGGATGCCCCGCACTCAGCCAATGTCGCTCGACCTGGCAGCCGAAGGTCTGTTTCACTCATACGGTGATCACCTCGCGCTCAACGGGGTGTCGTTGGTGGTGCCAGCCGGCACGGTGACCGCGCTGGTCGGAGAGAGCGGGTCGGGAAAGACGACGCTGCTTCGCTCCTTCAACCGGCTGGTGGAGCCTGAGCGCGGAACCGTCACGATCGGTGGCTCGAACGTCCGCGCGGAGGACCCGGAATTGCTGCGACGACGACTCGGTTACGTGCCGCAGCAGGGTGGCCTGCTTCCGCATTGGACAGTGCGCCGGAACGTCGCCCTCGTGCCGCGCCTGTCGGCCATGCCGTCACCCGATGAAACAGCCGACGAGGCGTTGCGTCGCGTCGGACTCGACCCGGATCGCTTTGGAAACCGCCTTCCGGCGGAACTCTCCGGCGGACAGCGGCAGCGCGTCGCTCTCGCTCGCGCCTTCGCAGCGCGGCAACAGGTTGTCCTGCTCGATGAACCGTTCGGCGCGCTCGACGCGATATCCCGCGGCGAAGCGCACGAGGCGTTCGAGCATGCGCGCACCGAGCTGCGATTCACGGCGCTCCTCGTGACGCACGACCTGGCCGAGGCGGCGCGGCTTGCGGACCAGGTCGTGGTTATGCGAAACGGTCGAGTGGAACAGGCAGGGCGCGTCGCCGACCTCCATCGCGCACCGGCGACTCCATATGTGCAGGCGCTCTTTGACCGCGCCCGCGCGGCGCATGCGGCGTTGACTGGTGGTGCGAACTGATGACACGTCCGCGCCTACTGCTGCTCGCCGTGTTGAGTGTGCTGCCGATTTCCTGCCGGATGGCGCGGGCCCAGGACTCGCGCGCCGACGCTCCGCCGCCGGTCGTGGTCGCGTCGAAACCATTCGGTGAGTCCTACCTGCTGGCGGAGGTCTTCGCCCAACTGCTCGAGTCGCGCGGGATGCGGGTGGAGCGGCGTCCAGGACTTGGCGCGACGGAGATCGCCTTTGGCGCGCTTCGCTCCAACGCGATCGATGTCTACCCCGAGTACACGGGAACCGGACTGCTCGCGATCCTGCATGAGCCACTCGACAGCGCAATGCGTGCCGATCCGCGTCGGACGTACGCGCACGTCGCGCGGCGCTTCGCAGAGAGTTACGGAGTGCGGTGGCTCGCACCGCTCGGATTTCAGAACGGCTACGCCATCGCCGTTCGTCGTGAGACGGCGTCGCGCTACGGCCTGCGAACGCTGTCAGATCTGTCTCGTGCCGGACCGGACCTAGTTGCCGGCTTCACGGCGGATTTCATCGGTCGACCCGACGGACTGTCGGGCTTGTCGAGTGCCTACGGCATGCGATTCAAGAGCGTGAGGCCGCTGGCTCCGGCGGTGAAGTACGTCGCCCTCGCCGGGTCGGCCGTTGATGTCATTGATGGATATTCGACTGATGGGCTCCTGGCGAAGTATGAGCTGACCACACTTGTGGACGACCGTGCGTTCTTTCCGCCCTATGAAGCCGCGGCGGTCCTTTCGCCTCGAATGTCGCGCGACCGCGCCGATGCCATCGCTGCGCTGGGGCTGTTGAGCGGCCGGTTGGACGAAACGGCGATGCAGTCCTACAACCATCGCGTCGAAGTCGATGGCGAACCAATCCCCGTGGTTGCCGCGACAATTCTGCGCTCATTGGGCCTGACGAATGACACGGAGTCGCGCGCCGTCACTGCGGTTGCCGGCAACCGGGCAGCGACCGGCCTGTTTGCGTTCAT
>DATCJA010000066.1:0-16202 GCA_036507475.1 Vicinamibacterales bacterium | reverse complement strand
AGCAGGCTGCCAAACAGCTTGCGAAACGTCTCCATCGGTCGTCTCCCATGTCTTGCGCAGCAACAAGATCATGCGTGAGACGACTGGTGGGGACCAGATCGTGTGATCACCGGTGGTCGACCGGGACTACGGCGTTGGATGTACCCCCAGTTTCTATAACCAAGGGCTCCGCCCTTGAAATCTCAGCACTCCCAACTCGCTCAACCGCCAGTCGTCCGCGGGATTTCAAGGGCGGAGCCCTTGGTTATTTATAGGCTGGACATCCAGATGATCGGCAGGTGGGTTTCGTAGGTCCTCGTTCGATGGCCTTGACGGCGTCGGCAGTCGGTCTTAATCTTGCCCTGCCCTGCAATGTGACACTAACGCGCTGAAGTTTGTTTTTTTGGCAAATAGTTGCGAGCGCGTTAGTGTCACGTTCGTGCCAGCGCTGGTCCGAGGTCACAGCGCGGCATGTTTGGTTGCAGCCATGCCGCGCTGTGACCTTGCCCTGGAAACCGCAGGCTGGGGCGGGCTGACACCCAGAATGGTGGCCCGCTAAAACAGTCGGACACCACAACGAGGGTCAGGATGAGAGACAGGTCACCTCGGGCCTTCCCGCATAGGCAGGCGATGACTATCGGGTTGGCTGGGTTGGCGTTCGCCGTGTGTCTCTGCGTACGGGCGGGGGCATCTGCCGAGCTGGCGGCCGCGCACGCACCGATCGTCCAATCATCGCCCTCGACCGACGCGGTCCCACCCGCATCGATCCACCGTCGGACGATTGATCGCTACTGCGTCACCTGCCACAACCAGAAGTTCAAGACGGCCGGCTTGATGTTGGATGCTGCCGACATCGCCAACCCCGGCGCGGGTGCCGAGGTCTGGGAGAAGGTCGTGCGCAAGCTGCGCACGAGCACCATGCCGCCTCCCAACATGCCGCAGCCGGCGGTCGAAGAGCGTGGAGCACTGCTGTCGTGGTTGGAGACGACGCTCGACCAGGCCGCCGCCGCTAGGCCGAATCCGGGGCGCACGGAGACCCTGCGCCGCCTGAATCGCACCGAGTATCAAAACGCCGTCAGAGACCTGCTCCTCCTCGAGATTGACGCCACATCGCTCTTGCCGCCCGATGAAAGCGGCCACGGCTTCGACAACGTCACCGTCGGCGATCTGCCTCCGGCTCTGGTGGACCGATATATCTCGGCTGCGCAGAAGATCAGCCGCCTGGCGACTGGCAGCGCGCAGGGCTCGCTACAGAGCGACATCATCCGCGTCGCGCCCGACCTCACGCAGGAGGAGCATGCCGCCGGACTCCCGATCGGCACGCGAGGCGGAGTGTCGATTCGGTATACGTTCGCGCAGGACGGCGAGTACGACATTCAGTTCTATCTCGCCCGCAGTTATTCCGGCGACATCGAGGGGCTGACGGGCACGCAGACGCACGAGATACGGCTGCTGCTGGATCGAAAGCCGATCGGGACGATGACGGTCCAGAGGCCCCCCGATGGCGACGATTCGCTACTCGACCGGAACCTGAAGATTCGCGTACCGGTGACGGCGGGGCCGCACCAACTTGGTGTCACGTTTCTCCGAAATTCCTCGTCGTTGCTCGAGACGGCGCGCCAGCCCTTGCAGGCGCACTTCAACGAGCGGCGCCATCCGCGGATTACGCCGGCGATTCAGCAGGTGTCGATCACCGGACCATATTCGGCGAAGGGCGCCGGCGACACACCCAGCCGCCGCCGGATTTTCGTGTGCCGGCCGGCCGAGCCGACCCGGGAAGACGCGTGCGCGCGGCAGATTCTCTCGACGCTGATGCGGCGCGCGTTCCGCCGGCCGGTTTCCGAGGCGGATCTGGAACGGCCGTTGGCGTTCTATCGCGAAGGCAAGTCGGGCGGCGGCTTCGACGCGGGGATCGAGCGGGCCGTGAGCGCCGTTCTGTTCAATCCTGAATTTCTGCTGCGCGTCGAAGCGGAACCGAACGGCGTGAAAGCCGGCATCCCCTACCGCGTCAGCGATCTCGAGCTGGCGTCGCGCCTGTCGTTCTTTCTCTGGAGCAGCGTCCCCGACGACGAGCTGCTCGACGCGGCCATTCGGGGTGCGCTCCACCAGCCGGAGGTGCTCGAGAAACAGGCGCGCCGGATGCTCGCCGATCCGCGCTCGTTCAACCTCGCGAGCAATTTCGCCGGGCAATGGCTCCGGCTGCGGAATCTGGAGTCGGTGAGCCCGAACGTGCGCCTGTATCCGGACTTCGACGACAACCTCCGGCAAGCATTCCGGCAGGAAACCGAGCTCTTCGTGGACAGCGTGCTGCGCGAGGATCGCAGCGTGCTCGACCTGCTCAGGGCGAACTACACCTTCCTCAACGAGCGCCTCGCGAAGCACTACGGGATTCCCGGTATATACGGCAGCCGGTTCCGGCGCGTGACGCTCGCGCCCGACAGCAAACGCGGGGGACTCCTGCGGCACGGCAGCGTCCTGTCGGTCACGTCCTACGCGACGCGGACCTCGCCGGTGATTCGTGGCGTGTGGGTGTTGAGCAACATCTTCGGCGCGCCGCCGCCGCCACCGCTCCCGAATGTGCCCGCGCTTGACGGGTCGGTGCCCGCCAACCTGCCGATCCGGGAGAGGCTGGCCGCCCATCGCAAAGACCCCGTGTGCGCGAGCTGCCACCGCACGATCGACCCCGTTGGATTCGCGCTGGAGAACTTCGACCCGGTCGGACGGTGGCGCGATCACGACGGGGACAACGGACTCATTGACGCGGAAGGGGGGCTGCCCGGGGCCGGCACCCTTAAGGGCGTGGCGGGGCTGGAAGAAGCGTTGCTCCGGCGTCCGGAGCTCTTCGCCGGCACGGTGACAGAAAAGTTGTTGACCTTCGCCTTGGGTCGGGGCGTAGAGTACTACGATGCGCCGGCGGTCCGGCGAATCCTTCGCGAGTCCCAGCCAGGTGGCTATCGCCTCTCGTCGCTGATCCTTGGAATCGTCAAGAGCGCGCCGTTTCAGATGAGGAGAGCGTCATGATCATCACGAAGAAAGCGCTGCCGCGTCGCACGTTCCTCAAGGGCCTGCAGGCCACGCTGGCGCTGCCGCTCCTCGACGCGATGATTCCGGCGGCGACCGCGCTGGCGCAGACGCCGGCGAAACCCGTGCGGCGGCTCGGCTTCGTCTACATCCCGATGGGATGCGACCACGGCCGCTGGACGCCGGCCGGCCAGGGCACGCTCGGTGAGCTGTCGCCCATCCTGGCGCCGCTCGAGCCGGTCAAAGAGCAGCTCACGGTGGTCACCAACCTCAGGCTGGAACAGTCGTACCCCGGCACGCACGACACGGCAAATGCGGGGTTCCTGAGCGCGGCCTTCGCCAAGCACACGGAGAGCTCGGACTACTACCTGGGCACCACCGCCGATCAGATGGCGGCGAAGCAGATCGGCCGCGACACGCAGCTCCCGTCGCTCGAGCTGGCGATGGACCTGAACCCGCTCGCCGGCGTGTGCAACAACGGGTACGCCTGCGTCTATCAGAATTGCCTCTCGTGGTCGTCGCCGACGACCCCGCTGCCGTCCGAAGCGCATCCGCGTATCGTGTTCGAGCGCCTTTTCGGCGAAGGCGAGAGCGCCGACGGCCGGCGGGCGGCGCTGCGCGCGCGCGCCAGCCTGCTCGATTCGTTCAGCGACGACATCGCGCGGCTCAAGCGCAGAGTCGGGACGACCGACCGCGTGCGCGTCGATCAGTACCTGGACACGATTCGCGAGATCGAGCGTCAGATCCAGCTCGCCGAGGCGGGAGCGGCCACGAATCCGATGCCCGACCTGGATCGGCCGGTGGGCGTCCCGGCGGCGTTCGCCGACCATGCGAAGCTGATGTTCGACCTGCAGGTGCTGGCGTTTCAGGCCGACATCACGCGGGTGGTGACGTTCCAGCTCGCGCGCGAGCTGAACAACCGCACGTATCCGGAAATCGGCGTCCCGGACCCGCACCATCCCACGAGCCATCACGGCAATGACCCGGAGAAGCTCGCGAAGATCGCCAAGATCAATACATTCCATGTCTCGCTCTTCGCGCAGTTTCTGGAAAAACTGAAGTCCACACCGGACGGCAATGGCTCGCTGCTCGACAACACCGTCTACCTGTACGGAAGCGGATTAGGTAACTCCAGCATTCACGACCACGACAACCTGCCCATTCTGGTCGCGGGCGGGGCTGCGTGCGGCTTGAAGGGCGGCCGCCACATCCGGTACGAGACCGGCACGCCGCTGGCCAACCTCCATCTCACGTTGCTCGACCGCGTCGGCGTCAAGGTCGATAAGTTCGGAGACAGCAGCGGCAAGATCGAAGATCTCTTCGAGCCGGTCGCGATTTAATGGTTCGTCCTTCCCAGAATGGGACTGGCCGCTCCGCTGTCGCGGCCAGCGAAATCGCGATCGAAAGGGCTGTCGTAACGCGGTAGTACTTCAGTTGATACGGTCCCCTAGACGTCCTTCCTCGGTAGCTGCGGGAGACGGCACATGATGTGGCGACGAATCGCTGGACTCACTCTCCTCGTGATCGGCGTGGCCGAGGCGTCCATAGCGGCTGACAATCCGACGCTCGCCGATGCGGCCGAACAGCGGAATGCGGCTCTCGTTCGCACGCTTCTGGCTGGGCGCGCCGACGTCAACACCGCGCAAGTCGACGGCATGACGGCGCTGCACTGGGCGGTGTACCACGATGACGCCGAGATGGCAGGACTGCTGGTGCGGTCGGGCGCCAACGTCAACGCCGCGAATCTCTACGGCGTGCCGCCGTTGTCTCTCGCCTCGATGAACGGCAACGCGGTCCTCGTCAAAGCCCTGCTCGATGCCGGCGCCGATGCGAACGCGTCGCAGCCGGGCGGAGAGACGGTCCTGATGACCGCGGCGCGCGCGGGAAGCGTCGACTCGGTCAAGGCGTTGCTCGTCCGCGGCGCCACCCCGAATGCACGGGAGCGGCGGGATCAGACGGCGCTCATGTGGGCCGCGGCCGAGGGGCATGCCGCGGTTGTGCAGGCCCTCATCGACGGCGGCGCCGACGTCCGCGCCAGGCTCAGGTCTGGATTCACGCCGTTGTTCTTCGCCGTGCGCGAGGGCCACATCGAGGTGACGCGCACGCTCCTCAAGGCCGGTGCGAACGTGAACGAGGCGCTGCAGCGTGAGGAGGCGCTCGGGCCCGACGTGCCGGTCACCGAGGCGGTGGTCAACGGCACCAGTCCGCTGCTGATGGCGGTGCACAACGGGCACTTCGAGCTCGCGGTCGCCCTGGTCGACGCCGGCGCCGATCCCAACGACCGCCGGACCGGATTCACGGCGCTCCATGCGGTGACCTGGGTGCGGAGGCCGGATGCCAGCGATGCCGGCGATCCGCCTCCGATCGGATCAGGTCGTCTGACGAGCCTTCAGTTCGTCCGCGCGCTCGTGGAGCGGGGCGCGAACGTGAACGCGCGTCTGGAGAAGGGCGCCCCAAAGGCACCGTACGCGGCAACGCTGCTGAAGACGGACGGCGCGACGCCGTTCCTGATGGCGGCTGACCGGGCGGACGTTCCGTTGATGCGTGAGCTGCTCAAGTTGGACGCGGACCCGTCCTTGCCGAACGCTGACAACAGCACGCCCCTGATGGCCGCCGCCGGCCTGGGCACGGCGAACCCGCTGGAAGAGGCGGGCACGGAGGCCGAGGCGCTTGAGGCCGTACAGGTGCTGCTCGAGCGCGGCGCGGACGTCAACGCCGTGGACAGCAATGGCGACACGGCCATGCACGGCGCCGCGTACGGCAACTTCCCGGCGATCGTGCAGCTCCTGGCGGACCGCGGCGCCGACATCAATATCTGGAAGCGGCAAGACACCGCGGGACGGACGCCGCTGTTCATCGCCGAGGGCTACAAGGCGGGACGACCGCAGCCGTCGAAGCCGACCATTGACGTGCTCCGTCGTCTCATGGTGGCCGCCAGCGTGCCCACCGACGGCCCGCGGCCGCGGATCATTGACATCTACGAAAGAGTGCCCGACCCTCCCAAAGAACAGCCAAAACCATAGGAAGTCCGTGCGCAGTCCGGCCTTTGGAGTTCTCGACCGGGCTGCCGAAGAGCGCCTCTTCGACCGTGAACGACCAATCGAGGTTTGCCGATTCGACCGAGATGTAGAACACGCGCGGATCCTCGGCCGCGTAGGCCGTGCCCTCTCCAACGCCCTTTTCGTCCACGGGCTCCTGGAGGGTGCGGCCGCTGATGGCGCTCTGAAGGATCAGCCGGAACGTTCCGGCCCCCTTGGGGAGCTCGTTTTCCGTCCGCCAGTGCACCCGTAGCGCGCCGGTCAGGCCGACGAACGATTCTGTCTGAGCGTTCCCGCGGCCGGACCACTCGCCAAGGTTCTTCCAGATCACGACTTCCTTCTGGACGGGTTTGGGCGGCGGCGCCCCGCAAATACTCGTCAGGAGCGCCGCCACAACTGGCACAACGACGGCACGTTCGGTCACCCACCGGCTTCTGAGCGGCCAGTTCGACACCTCAAGGATTGTAGAAGAAAGGGGGCCTTGCGCTTCGGGTTGGTTGGCGCTATGTTCTGCCATCCTCTTCGTTACTCCGACTGAGCACTCACAATAGGTGGGGCTGCCATGGAAGACAAGACGATGACAGAAGACACTCCCAAGAACGTCTCTCGGCGCAACTTCATCAAGGGTGTTGTCGCCTCAGGAGCCGTCGTGTCCTCGGTGGGTTATTTGTGGCGCTCGTCGACGGTACTCGGCCAGCAACCGTCGGCGCCTGGAAGCGTTGAGCGTCTGATGACGCTGAACGTCAATGGCCAGGATCGCCGTGTCGATGTGCTGAAGCAGGAGACGCTGGCCATGACGCTGCGGTACAAGCTGGGACTCACCGGCACCAAGCTGGGGTGCGACCGCGCGGAATGCGGCGCGTGCACGGTCCTTGTCAACGATGTGCCGCGTTACTCCTGCTCGGTCCTCACGCACACCGTGCGCGGGAAGAAAATCGTCACCATCGAAGGACTGGCTGCCGCCGACGGCACACTGCATCCGGTGCAGCAAGGCGTGATCGACGAGCAGGGCTTCCAGTGCGCGTTCTGCATGTCGGGGTTTGTGATGGCCGCCGTAGGCTTTCTCAAGAAGAACCCGAATCCGACGCGTGCGGAACTGGCCCACGGGATTTCCGGCAACCTCTGTCGGTGTCAGGACTACGACAAGATTCTCACCGCGATGATGCGCGGTGCTGAGAACATGCGGAAGGCGTGATCATGGCTGAACAGAAGCTCGTGGGACAGAACTACACGGTTCCCGACCTGGTCGCGAAGGTCACAGGGAAGTCCAAGTACGCCGAGGACTTTCGCGCGGAGGGGATGATTTTCGCCAAGCTGCTGCTGAGTCCACTGCCACACGCGCGCGTCACTCGCCTCGATCTGAGCGCGGCGCTGGCCATGCCCGGGGTCAAAGCGATTCTCACCGCCGACGATCTTCCGTCCCCGGCTGACGCCGTGAATGACAATGGCCAGCTGATCCTTGCCAATCTCGACGGAGAAGTTGCGCTCACGAAGGAGCCCGTCTATCAGGGCCAACCGATCCTGGCGGTTGCAGCCGTTGATGAAGTGACGGCTGCTGACGCGATCGAAAAGATCGAGATCGAGTTCGAGCCGCTGCCCTTCACGGTCGATCCGTTGGTGACCCTCCGTCCTGGCGGCCCCAACGCCAGAACCAAGGGCAACTACTGGTTCATTCCGCCCCCGGCCCCGGCACCGCAAGGGCGCGGTGGCCAGCCGCAGAGTCCACCCCGTCCCGAGATCCGCGAGAAGAAGTGGACCCAGGCGGAACTGGCAGAGGCCGACGCGGGCCGCCTTCCGATGATGGAAGATGCGCCCGAGAAGTGGTCGTACGGAGATCTCGAGGCGGGCTTCAAAGATGCCGCGCTCGTGCTCGACGAAACGTTCGTCTCGCCGGACACCAGCCACCAGACGCTGGAGACCAGAACCGTGATGGCGTACTGGCAGAACGGCAAGGTCCACGTGTACACCGGCACACAGAGCACCGCTCAAACCGTCCTCGGGGTGTCGCGATGGGTCGGCATCGAGCCCGAAAACGTCGTCGTCGTGAGTGAGTACACGGGCGGAGGGTTCGGAAGCAAGATCACGGGCGCGATCTCGCTGGTCATTCCCGTGCTCCTCGCGAAGAAAGCGAATGCCCCGGTGATGATGCGGGTGAGCCGCGAGGAAGAGCACTACATTGGCCGCGGTCGTCCGGGCGTGCGTGGTCGGATGAAGGTCGGTTTTTCCAAAGAAGGTCGCATCACGGCCCTCGACATGTTCTCGGTCGGCGATAACGGTCCGTTCGAGCGTCAGGGTGATACGAACAACACTGGCGTGATCGCGTCGCTGGTATATCAGCCGTTGGCGATGCGTTTTCGCGGCATCTCCGTTTTGACGAACACGCCGCCACGAGGTCCGCAGAGTCAACCGGGAGGCTTGCAGGCACACGTGCTCATGGAGCCTGTCATCTCGAAAGCGGCGCGCAAGCTCGGGATCGATCAGGTCGCGATTCGCCGCGTCAATGCGCCGGCCGGAAAGGCGCTGTTCGGAGCGCCGGCTGGTCCGAAGGCGGAGAGGCTATACACCACCAGCGCGTTCGTCAAAGAGGCGCTGGACAAGGGTGCCGAGATATTCAAGTGGGACGAGCGCAAGACGAGGAGCGGCCAGCGAAACGGGTCGAAGGTGCGCGGTGTCGGTGTCGCCGTGAGCGCGTACAGCGCCGGGTCGGTCGGGTTTGACGGCCTGATCGTCCTCAAACCCGACGGTCGCCTCTACATCCAGTCAGGGATCGGCAATCACGGAACCGGATCGGTCAGCGACTGTCACCGCGTGTCGGCCGAGCTCCTCGGCGTACCCTGGGACAAGGTTGAACTGACCTGGGGCGACACGGCGAAGAATTTGCCGTGGACCTGCAACAGCGGTGGCAGCCAGACGATTCACGCCATGACGCGCGCGGCCCATACCGCGGGGATGGACGCGAAGAAGAAGCTGCAGGAGATCGCGGCGAAAGATCTTGGCGGGAGGCCAGAGGATTACGAAGTGGCCAACGAGCGAGTCTTCCGGAAGGGTGGCGGTTCCGGAATGACGCTGGCGAAGGCGGCCCAGCGCGCCATCGAGCTCGGTGGCGCCTACGATGGCCATGAGTTGCCGAAGGACATCAACAGGTTCACCAGGGGCTCCGCAACGGCGCTCGCGGGTCAGGGTCTGATGGGTGTGGGGAAGGACAACTACCCGCGCGACGGTCAGTCCCGTTCTTTTGTCGCCGGGTTTGCCGAAGTCGAAATCGACGTGGAGACCGGCAAGTACTACATCCTGGATTATCTGGCCGTTGCTGACGTTGGTACGGTGATTCACCCGCGCAACGTCGGCGGCCAGATTCTCGGCCGCTCGATGCTGGGCATCGGCCATGCGATCGGCCAGAAGTGGGTGTACGACCAGCACTACGGCGTGGCGTTGGCCAATCGGTTTCACCACACCCGGCCGCCGACGATTCTCGATGCGCCGGAGCAGATGCAATGGGCCACCGTGGATCTGCCCGATCCGGAAACGCCAGTCGGCGCGCGCGGCATCGGCGAGCCGCCGGTCGGCGCGGGCTGCTGTGCGGTCCTGAACGCGATCAGTGATGCGCTGGGCGACGAAGTCTTTCAGCGGGCTCCGGTGACGCTCGACATGATTCTCACTGCGCTCGAAGCGGGCCGGCCGACCACCGAGCCCCTCACGGCCCACATCTAGGAGAAGGAGATACATCATGGCCGTGATTCACGACGTGATGCCGGCGTTCGAGCTCTTTCAGCCGGCGAGCATCAGCGACGTGGTGACCCTCCTGAACCGGTACAGCCCGAACGCCTGGGTGATGGCGGGCGGCATGGATTCCTTCGATTGGCTGAAGGATCGCATCAAGCGCCCGAATGTCGTCATCGATCTGAGCCAGGTCGAGAGTCTGCGCGGCATCAAGGCGCTGAACGGTGGCCTGGAGATCGGTGCAGGCACGACGCTCACCGAGGTTGCCGGCGATTCGCTGGTGCGTGACAAGTTCGCCTTGTTGGCGGAGGCCGCCGAGCTCGTGGCCTCGCCGCAGATCCGCAACCAGGGGACCATCGGCGGCAACGTGTCGCAGGACACGCGCTGCTGGTACTACCGCGCCGGGTGGTCGTGCTATCGGGCGGGGGGCAACATCTGCTATGCCGACACGCCGACCGCGGTCAATCGCGAGCACGCGATTCTGGGTGCCGATCGTTGCGTGGCGGTGAACCCGTCCGACACGGCGCCGGCACTCGTTGCGCTCGATGCGCAGATGGTCATCGAGAGCGCGCGCGGCGAGCGCGTCGTCAACGCCGAGGACTATTTCATCGGCCCGGAGATCGACATCACGCGCATGACGGTCTTGGCACCCGACGAGCTGCTGACGGCGATCCGGGTGCCGTCGACCTGGGCAGGCGCGGAGTTCTACTTCGAGAAAATCCGCGACCGTAACGTCTGGGACTTCCCACTGCTCAACGTGGCATCGGCGGCAACGTACGCGGCGCGGAACATCGAACGCATCCGCGTGGTAATCAACGCCGCCGCGGCGCGGCCGCTGCGCCTGCATGCTGTGGAGGCGGCGGTCGTCGGCAAGCCGCGAACTGAACAGACGGCAGAGCTCGCCGGCCAGATCGCCGTCCAAGGGGCGCAGTCGCTGCGGTACAACGGCTACAAGATCCCGTTGATGCGGAACCTCGTGAAGCGCGCCATTCGTGGCGGCGGGATTGACTCCTGATGCGGCGCCTCACGAAACGCACCATCCGCGGCGCTGGGGGTGACGCATGGACTTCGTAACGTGGGGATTGAATCCCTGGGGACAGAGCATCCTGACTCACGTCTCCTGGACGCTGTTCTGGGCTTCTCTCTTCGCCGGGCTGATGTTTCTCGTCGCGCACGGCAGCTACATGCTGCTGTCGGCGCATCGCAAGCGACCCACAGCCGAGACCGACAAGTTGGAAGCGACCTACTCGAGCCTCCCGACGCGCATCGAGCGGCATTCGCTGATGGCGAGGGCGTTTCATTGGGTCATGGCGGCGGCGATGTTCGTGCTGCTGTTCACGGCCTTCCTGCCGGTCGTCGGGGTGAGGTTTCCCTGGGTCACGTGGCACTGGATCGCAGGTCTCGTGCTGACGGGATCGATTCTCTTCCACATTCTCCACGCGTCGATCTGGCTCGACTTCTGGTCGATCTGGGTGGGTCCGAAGGACATCCCCGAGATCAAGGCCGAAGTGCTGCGTGAGCTGGGCCACGACGTGCCAGGGCCCAAATCTGGCAAGTATCCGCTCGGCAACCGCCTGTATCACATGGCGATCGTGGTGGCCGGCCTGTCGGCCGTGACGACCGGCGTGTTGATGATGCCGCGCGTGCGGACACCGTTCTTCACGCGGAACCCGTATCTGTTCAGCGACTGGACCTGGGGCGTGACCTACGTGACCCACGGTCTCGCGGGCGTGGGCCTCGTCGGCCTGGTCATCGCCCACGTCTACTTCGCCGTCCGACCCGAGAAGTGGTGGATCACGAAGTCGATGCTCCTGGGTTGGATCACCCGCCGCCAGTACCTCGAGCATCATGAGCCGGAGCGTTGGCGTGTCGTCGTGAACCCTCCGACGAGCGGGTCGTGACCGCTGACGTTACTCGCCAGGGAGTCGCGACGTAGAAAATCCGCGTGAGTCTCGCAACGAGGGGGTCGTATGACACGCAACGCAACGTTGGTCGGCGTGGGCCTGGCACTGCTCTGTTCCGCAGCGCTGTTCGCGCAGGGTGCCGCCACTCAGCCCTATGTGGCGCCAGCCTTCGATACGTATACCCCAAATATTCCCGGGGTGGTGACGGGGGGAACCAGAGTCGAGCTCATCACGGACCAGCTCAACGGAACTGAGGGACCGGTCGCTCTGACCGATGGCACCCTGGTCTTCACGGAAGGGGGCGCGAGGCGGCTGACGCGCATCGACAAAGACGGCAAGCTCTCGACATTCCTCGACAACATCCAATCGGGCGGTCTCGGCTTCGACCCGAAGGGCCGAATGATCGCCAACGACAATACGCCGGGCAAGCAAGGAATCTACATCGTCTATCCAAAAGGCGCCGAGACGACGCTCGTCGACAGGAAGACGCAGGGCTTCATGGGTGCAAACGATCTGGTCGTCGACAAGAAGGGCGGCGTGTATTTCACCCAGCCGGAGCAAGCCAATGTGGGGTACATCCCGCCGGACGGGAAAGGGATGAGAATCGTTGCCGAGAACGTCACGCGCCCGAACGGAATCACCCTGAGCCCCGACGAGAAGATCCTGTACGTGAACGACTCCCGGGGCGAATACCTCCTGGCCTATGACGTGCAGGCAGACGGTTCGGTCACGAACCGCCGCAACTTCGCCAAGTACGATCAGATCAACACTTCCGCTGCAGCGGGGGACGTCGGACCTGGCCTTCGCTACAGAGTCACCAGTTGCGCCGACGGTCTCGCAGTGGACAAAGAAGGGCGCGTGTATAACGCCGGGTGCAATGGCATCCAGGTCTATAGCCCACAAGGGCGGCACCTTGGCACGATACCGACGGCCAGGGTCGTGCAGAATCTCGCATTCGCCGGCCTAGACAAGAAGACGCTCTACCTCGTGGGCCGCAGTGCCGCATGGAAGATTCAGACGCTCACGCAGGGATATCTGGGGCGCGCGAAATGAGCCCACCAGAATCCGACTCTTGTCGACGCCCTGGAAACGTCCCGCCTTGATCCACGCATCCGGAAAGTAGTGCTCGCGTTCTCGCCGACGAGAAGCATGCCGCCTACGGTCGGCACAGTCCTGCCTTGATGAGTCGTCACGAATCGTAGCGTCTGCAGATCGGCACGTCGAAGACATCGAACCGGCGCGAACAACTCGGAGGCATCTCTGAAGTTCAAGGCTTCCGAGTCCAATCCTGGCATCGGCTGCTCGTCGTACGCCTCACCGCGAGCAAGCGGCGCAGCCCGTCAGCGCGCTCACGGTCGGCTCGCTGGTTGTTTCAGCCACGCCTCGCAATGCGCTTGAGAAGCTGCTGAGAAGGCCGAATGAGTCCGATATGTTCGATATGGCTGGTGTGTTCGATCTGTTCTATCTGTTGATTGCCGCCCTCCTCGTGACGATCGTCGCCTTGATGGTGCGGGCCATGCGCCTTACCAAGGCGTCGATTGCACGGGCCAGCCGCGACATTCCGCTGTCACGGCCCGACGTCGTCAGGCGTGTGGTCGACCACATGCGCAGCGTAGACGTGCGATGCCCGCGCTGCGGTCAGCCGACATTTGCGATGCTGGGCACGCGGAACCGCTACAAGTGCGAGAACGACATGTGCCGCTTCGAGCTCGAGGGCCCGGAGCACTTCCCCACTGATGTCGTCTGAGCCTCGGCTTGGCAGCGGTCCAGAGGCGGCCCAAACGTCGTCGGTGATTTTGGGTGGCTTCGTTTTTCTTAGGAAAATCGCGCGGATCGTTGGGGCGTCTCCGGTCGCAGGCGGCCCTGTCGTGCGCAATCTGTCAAGTTTTTGTCAAGAGGCAAATGGCGCATAATAGATGGCCATATGGCCAAAGCATCAGCCGCCGCGCTTCATGACGCAACCGAGACCACCAAGGATCTCGATCGCTATCGGCAGCAGCTCCGCGCCGGCCAGCCCGGCCCGCACGCCTACGTCGTCCTGTTGGGACTCGACACATTCGACGCGCCGGGATTGCTCAAAGCGGTCCAGCGCGGTATCCCATATCGCGCGTTCGAACGATTCCAACGCAACACATCGCTGTCGGTCGATCGCCTGATCGACCTCATCAACATTCCACGCCGCACGCTCACGCGCCGGAAGACCGACGGCCGATTCCTTTCGGATGAATCCGATCGCCTGCTACGGGCCGCTAGGCTGTTCGGAAAGGCGTTCCAGCTCTTCGAAGGCGATCGCGATGCCGCGGTCGAATGGCTCACGACGGCACAGCCGGCGCTGGCCGGCGGTGTGCCGTTAGACCTCGCCCGCACCGAACTCGGTGCTCAAGAGGTAGAGCGACTCGTCGGCCGTCTTGAGCACGGCGTCTTCTCGTAGTGGCCATTACCGCCTGGCGGATCGTCAAGGCCAGACACGCGGCAAACGCATTCGACGGGAAAGGCGCTCGGCTCGAAGGCGGTCGCTGGAATTCGCCCGGAACTCCGGTGGTGTACACGTCTGGCAGCGCCGCGCTGGCAGCCCTCGAGCTTTTGGTGCATTTGGGCCGCGGGTCGATTCTGAACGCGTACGTGCTGATCGCCTGCACGGTTGAGGAAGCTCTCGTCTCGCGGCTCGATCAAAAGCGGCTGCCGAACAACTGGCGTTCGTATCCCGCGCCCCCGGAGCTGCAGCTGATCGGCGACGAGTGGGTTAAGGCTGGCACGTCCGCGGTCCTGGAGGTTCCAAGCGCCGTTATCGCAACTGACGCAAACTACGTGCTGAATCCGCTACACCCGGACTTCCGGGCGATTCGCACTTCGGGTCCGCAGCGGTTCGAGTACGACCCCCGTTTACTAAAGTCCTAATCGACACGCGCTCGAAGACGTTCACTCAGACCTCGGTTACGCCCAGGCCGGTGAGGTACTCGTACGTGTCGTCGTAGAACCCAGGCGCGCGCGTGGGGTCCGAGTCCTCGCCAGGCGGTACGAAGATCACCATTCCTTGCCGTGCACGTGTCAACAGAACTCGATAGGCGTTTAGCAGGTACCGTTTCCTGTCTTCTTTGTGAATGCTCGTCCACGCATCACCCCGGAAGGAGTGATAGCGCCACGAATCTGCATTTCGCCGCAGGTCGGCGTCCCACGTCACGCAGACCCAATCGAGCTCGAGGCCTGAACCTGGAATTCGGTTGCGGCATCCTCGAGGTAGTAGCTCGATCGCGTGTCATGTCGGTCGTTCAAGAACCACTGAACCGGATCGACGTTAACCCGCACGTCGATCGCGTGCGGCTTGAGGCGTTGCGCTTGGGAAGAAGCGACCAGGCCATATCGTTCTGAACCGCGGGCATGGGTTTGGACCAAGCCTTCGCGCGCGCCAAATCGCGCGTGACCGCAATGGGATACCGCCGCGTGACCTGGCGGAGCAGTGCCTGTGCAGAGATCGTGTCGCAGTCGAGAACGGCTTTTATAAAGGCGGACACCTTCTCCGAGCGGAATGATCGCATCGACGTGGCGAGGTGCAGGCGTTCGTCCCACACGACCGACGCCACTGACCCGAGACGTTCCAGAGCCGGCTGCGCCGCATACTCTGAATCGGTGAGGTTCGGCGACACATAAACGCGCCAATGCCGAAACTGTGAACGCACGGCTTCGAGCCATTCGCCAATGCCCGCCTCCCCCGTATGAATCTCCTGCCCTCCACCGACAAGGCATACGACGACCGCCCAGGCGTCGTGGCGATCGAGGTAGGAAATCAGGAAATCCGGCTCGGACCGATCGAAGTTCGCGATTGTCTTGCGACGCCGCATGAAATCGGCAGTCTTTGCCCGCGTCCACGCACGCTGCCCTTCATCGAAGATGACCACGTGGTCGTATGGCGCGCTCGTCGTGCGGACGCCTTCATCTCGGAAGTAGTGGACGTTCTGGATGAACGGTTTCACCCGCTGACGAACGACGCCTTTACGTTCTGCGTTGCCGACGCGCGCCAATTCGTCCCGCGTGAGCGCCTCTTGGAGCACAGCCACGAGCGGGCCGTTTCCGGAGAGATAAACCGCGCGCGCTTCGCCCAGTGTCCGCCGACGTGTTGCCACGTTCAGTCCCACAAGCGTTTTTCCGGCGCCGGGAACACCAGTGACGAATACGATGGCTTTCTCGCGGTTTGCCCTTGAGCGCTCGATAATCTCCTCCACGCCGACGGATGTCAGATGCAGGTTCTTCGCGCCGGCGTCGTGGCGGGAGATTGCCTCGACCGAGTGCCGTGCATAGAGCGCCGGGTACGCGGCCTGCCATGCCTCGTCCTCGATCTCTGATTGCGTCGCAACGAGGATGGGAAAGATGGGCGCATCGTGACTCGCCGCGTGAAAGTTCTTCAGGTCCAGAGCGTAGTCCCACGCCTGGTTGTAGTCGGCCATGCGGAACTGGCGTTCGCCGCACTTGAACTCAATCGGAAAGATAGCTGGCCCAGAAACCAGCACTGCGTCGATCCGGCTGCCGAGTCGCGGGACATCGA
>DATCJA010000065.1:0-2876 GCA_036507475.1 Vicinamibacterales bacterium | reverse complement strand
ATTTTGCATCTTGCATTTTGAATTACAAGGTTCACGTTCATGTCCAACCGTCTCGCCCTCGAACAAAGTCCGTACCTCCTGCAACACAAAGACAACCCGGTCGACTGGTATCCGTGGGGCGACGCCGCGTTCGAGAAAGCGCGTCGCGAGGACAAACCGATCTTTCTGTCGGTTGGGTACTCGACGTGCCATTGGTGCCATGTCATGGAGCACGAGAGCTTCGAGAACGCGACCGTCGCTGAGATGCTCAACGACGGTTTCGTATCGATCAAAGTGGATCGCGAAGAGCGGCCCGACGTGGACCGCGTCTACATGACGTTCGTACAAGTGACGACCGGCTCGGGCGGCTGGCCGATGAGCGTCTGGCTGACCCCGTCGCTCGAGCCGTTCTACGGCGGCACGTACTTCCCGCCGACGTCACGGTGGGGACGGCCGGGATTCACCGAGGTGCTCGAGGAAATCGGCCGCGTCTGGCGCGAGGAGCGCGGGAAGGTGGAGCAGTCGGCAGGCGCGATCGTCGAACGTTTGCGCTCGTTTGGCGGAAGCTCCAGTGGCGGTGGCATTCCGGACCGCGGCGTACTGGACGGCAACGTTCGGGAGTTTGCGGTCTCGTTCGACCACCGGCGAGGCGGATTCGGCACGGGCACGAAATTCCCTCGGCCCAGCGAGCTGCTCTTTCTCCTGCGCGAGCACACGCGAACAGGCGCCGACGAGCCGCGGGACATGGTCTTGACGACGCTCCGGGCGATGGCGCTCGGGGGGATGCGCGATCACATCGGCGGTGGATTCCATCGCTACTCAGTGGACGCGGAGTGGCGCGTGCCGCACTTCGAAAAGATGCTCTACGACCAGGCGCAGCTCGTGCTCGCCTACATCGAGGCTGCGCAGCTCACACGTGACCCGTATTTTGCCGACGTCGCAGTCGATACGCTGGAGTACGTGCGTCGTGACCTCACGCATGCGGAGGGCGGGTTCTATTCCGCCGAGGACGCCGACAGCGTGCCGCCGGAACAGGCGCATGAGGCGTCGCCTCACAAACGCGAGGGCGCTTTCTACGTCTGGCACGACACGGAGATTGCCAGCGCCCTCGGAGATGACGCCGACGTGTTTCGTCTCCGGTACGGGGTTCTTCCAGACGGTAACGCACCATTCGATCCGCAAAGCGAGTTCACTCATCAGAACCTGCTGTACACCGCGCGATCGATCGATGAAATCGCCTCGATGAGAGGGTCGTCGGCCGATGTCGTTGCTGCGGCGCTTGCACGTGCGCGGGCGACGCTGCTCGACCTTCGGTCGAAGCGGCCTCGACCGCACCTCGACGACAAGGTCCTGACCGCATGGAACGGCCTGATGATTGCGGCGTTCGCGCGCGCCGGCCGTGTGCTCGAGCGCGGTGCGGACTTCGTGGGCATCGCCAGGAGAGCGGCGAGCTTCGTCCGTTCACATTTGTGGAACGAGGCCGATCGAACGCTGCTGCGGCGTTTCAGGGACGGCGATGCCGGCGTCGAGGGCTACGCGGAGGATTACGCCTACCTGACCTTCGGTCTTCTCGAGCTCTTTCAGGCCGACGGCGATCCATCCTGGCTGGAGTGGGCGCTGACGCTTCAGCAGCGGCTCGACGAGCTGTTCTGGGACCCCGTGGGCGGCGGCTGGTACAGCACCACCGGCAAGGATGCCTCGGTGCTGCTGCGCCTCAAGGAGGAGTACGACGGTGCCGAACCAGCCGCCAGTTCCCTGGCTGTGCTCAATCTCTTGACGATGTCGCATCTGACCGGCGACCGGGCCATGGCCGAGAAGATCGAGCGCACGTTCGCCGCCTTCGCGGGCAGCATCTCTGACCGCGGCCGCGCCGTTCCAATGATGCTGGCCGCCTTGTCGACGCATTACATCGGCCTTCCGCAGATTGTCATCGTTGGCGATCCTGGGGTGTCAGATGCGAGCGAGCTCATGTCCGTTGTGCGCCGGTGCTACCTGCCGACGGCGGTCATCGTTCCGCTCGGCGAAGCGTACAAGCGCGCGTTGTCCCGGCTGCTGCCGTGGGTAGGGGCTCTCCACACACACGATGCGCGCGCGACCGCGTACGTCTGCCGTGATTTCGCGTGCGAGACGCCGGCGACATCGGCCCAGGAGCTCGACGCGAGGCTGAGCGCGATTCAGTAATTCAAAATGCACAATTCAAAATGCAAACGCTGGGCGGTATCTCTGTTTGCATTGTGCATCTTGAATTGTGCATTACGTTATGTCCGTGAAGTGTCCTGTGGAGATGTGGTTGCGCGGCGATAACCACGCGACGACGGACACGATTGCGCCCGTGTCCAATGAGCCACGCGTGTGGATCGATGCCGATGTCGTCGCCGTCCTCGAGGCGATGCTGCGGGCGCTCGATCGCGCCAGACGCCCACAGCTGGAACCCCATCAGCCCATCGCGCTGCGCGGATTCAGTTGGATCGTGAGCCCGTTCGAGACCGGCGGCGTCGTCATCGCGCTGGAGCTGACGCTCGGCGCTGTAGTGGCCGGTCCATTCGACGTTACCGAGAGCGAGCTGAGCGCCGCGATCGCGCGGGTCATATCCGCGTACCACGCGTCGACGTCCTCAATTCATTAGGGCGCTTTTCGCCTGGGTGTAGCGCGTGGGCTTTAGACAATATGGAATGACCGGCTCTCCATCGTAACGTTGTAGTGCTGCAAGCACTCAACACGGTGGACAGAGCCACCGGGATCGCGGGTTGGCGCTAGAGGGCGCCAGAGCCGCATCGAAGGGAGCCGGTCATGAAACAGGTTACTACGTACGTTGGCATCGACGCGCATAAGAAGGACCTCTTCATCGCGATGCTGATTGGGAACGAGTCGAAGCCGGTGACGTGGCAATTGGCGAA
>DATCJA010000064.1:0-4164 GCA_036507475.1 Vicinamibacterales bacterium | reverse complement strand
CAGCAGATCGACGGCACGCGCAAGTGAGTCCCGTGGAGCGAGCGTTCGAAAGTCCGTGATCATGGCCCGCTCCAGGGGAATGCCCCCGAGGGCCGCCTTCATCTGGGTCATGGCGGCTTCCTGGCCAGCGCCGATCCAGACGAACAGCGCGATGAACATCAGGAACGGGTTGAAGAAGAGCCCAAGCAGTCCGAACACGAACGCCATCCCCTGGCCGATGTTGGCGGCAATCTGGGTCGCCCGCGTGTAGTCCATGCGGATCGCCAGCATCGCTCGCAGCACACGCCCGCCGTCCATCGGAAAGGCCGGAAGCATGTTGAAGCCCACGAGAAATACATTCAGCATCATCAGTCGCTCAAGGAAGGAGCCGGTGGCCACGCCGAGCGTGCCGATCGGCGTGAAGGTGCCGGTGACCTGTAAGAGGGCGAACAACAACGCCGCGATCACGACATTCACGGCGGGTCCCGCGAGCGCCACCCACAACTCCTGCCTGGGATCATCAGGCATTCGCTCGAGCCGGGCGAGTCCACCGATAGGTAAGAGGGTAATGTCGCGTGTCTTGATGCCGAATCGTCGCGCGGTGAGAGCATGCCCGAACTCGTGTAGTACGACGCATGCGAACAACGCCAGAATGAACGCGACCCCTTCCAATGCTGCGGCTGCGCTGTGTCCTGTCTGCCAATGCGCAAAAGCAACCCAGGCGATCAGAATCAGGAACGTCGTGTGGACGTAGACGTCAATTCCCGCGAACGTGCCGAGCTTCGTCGACCATTTCATCGAACGCCCCTCGTGAGGATGGCTGAATGCACCACCTCGTCCAGGCTTCAGTGCTCGGCCTGCGATCGACCGAAGGCATTAGCCCCCATGCGGGACATGGTACTCGCGCCTGGCGATGCCGATCGGTAGGAAGGTCTCGATCGTGCGGATAGCGACGAACAAGACGGGACATCGAGGCGAAGGCTCGCGACGATGAGCGTGCGGTTCCGTGTCACGTGGACGCTCCTCTCCGTGTTCTTCGTCGAGTGTCTGGTCTTTGGCCTCGCCATGCTGCCCGGTGCCCTCTTGTGGGAGTTCTTCGCGCTTCGAACCTACCCGTTCGTGCTCGTGCGCATCGTGGTGCTCAGCATGGCGTTTGTGCCCGCATATGGTTTGTTTGCGTTCAGCCTCATGGTCCTGTCGGCGCTTTCCACGCGCTGGCTGGGATGGCGAACACCGGTGAACGTCGACATGCCCATCAAGGCGCTGGAGTGGCCGCTCCTGTGCTGGGTTCGGTACATGGTATCGGTGCACGTGGTCCGGCTGTTTGCGGGCTCGGTCTTTCGCGCCACTCCGCTGTGGACGTTCTATCTACGTCTCAACGGTGCACGGCTCGGTCGCGGCGTCTACGTTAACAGCCTCGCCATCAACGACCACAATCTGCTGGAGTTCGGCGACCGTGTCGTGATCGGCGACGGCGTGCATCTGTCGGGGCACACCGTGGAACACGGGGTCGTCAAGACGGCGGCCGTTCGGCTCGGCGACCACGTCACGATTGGACTGGGAACCGTTGTCGGCATCGGTGTGCAGGCAGGCGCCCGCTGCCAGGTCGGTGCACTCAGCCTCGTTCCGAAGTTCTCGCGGCTGAAGGCTGATGCCACGTACGTTGGTGCACCGGTCCGAGAGTTGCCGCCGGATGAGGCGCGTCCGCTCGACTCGCATCCTGTGATCGGTTAGGTGCTCAACGGCAGCAATCCAGATACCGCCGGCCAGCCCACCCTCGCGAGTGAACACGGGTAAAGCGTTTCAAGAATACGGGTCGGCTGTTCGTTCCGGCGCCGTCGCCAAGACCTGTTCGGCTCTGACCTCGTTCGACAGCTGCTCGCCCCGTTCGAACGTACTGACGTTCGACAGCGTCGCGTGGGCGATGTTGGCCAAGGCCTCGCGGGTCAGAAACGCCTGATGCGATGTGATGAGCACGTTGGGAAAGGTGAGGAGGCGGGCCAACACATCGTCCTGCAACACTTGGTCGGAGAGGTTGCGAAAGAAGACGCCTTCCTCTTCTTCGTAAACGTCGAGGCCCGCCGCGCCAACGTGCCCGCGTTTGACCGCGTCGATTAACGCACGGCTGTCGACCAGGGCGCCACGGCCCGTGTTGATCAGCATGACGCCCTGCTTCATCTGGGCAAGCGCTGCGGCGTCGATCAGGTGATGAGTTCCAGGGGTCAGTGGGACATGCAGGGTGAGAAGGTCAGCTTCCCGATAGAGTTCCGCTAATTCGACGTACTGAATCGTACTGAATCGCCAATTCCGCGGCGAGCCCATGATTTGGACTCCTGTCGAACGCGAGCAGGCGACAACCGAACCCACGCATGATGCGAGCGACGACCGCGCCGATCCTGCCTGTGCCGACGATGCCGCACACCTTTCCAAAGAGGTCGAAGCCCACCAGGCCATCGAGCGAGAAGTTCCCCTCTCGCACCCGGTTGTGGGCCCGGTGTATCTTGCGATTGAGAGCAAGGACCAGCCCGACCGTGTGCTCAGCAACCGCGTGGGGCGAATATTCTGGCACGCGGACGACCACCAGCCCGAGCCTGGCAGCCTCAGCGAGGTCCACATGGTTGTAGCCCGCGGATCGAAGGGCGATCAACCGAGTGCCTCCGGCGTACAGGATTGCCAGCGCCTCGGAATCAACCCGATCGTTGACAAACGAACAGACGGCCGGAAACCCCGAGGCCAGGGACGCAGTATGTCGCGTCAGGCGAGGCTCGAGATAGGTGAGCTCGTGCGCATAGCGATCGTTGGCGGCCGCGAGGGCCTCGCGATCGTACGTGTGGGTGTCGAAGACGGCCAGCTTCATGGTGTGGCGCGGTCGCAGAGATACTGGCTTCGCGTGCCTGAGTCTATTTCGTGTCCCGCCGCGTCTGGCGGCGGCGTCCGGCTGACGAGGTGTGCGCGCGGGAGCGATGCACGTGCGCGGTGCGCAGGATCTTGGCCTTGGGCGTTTCTTCCTCGACGGCCTGTCGTGCTGGATTACGCTTCCGGCCTTTCGGGCTCTTCGTAGGGCTCACGGCTTCTCCGTTGCTGTGGGCTCACGCCACCCGGGAGCCTCGCCCCCTGATGGTACCGTAGCCGCCACCGGCGGCGTTGTGGTACGGTCACACCACGACGGCTCTGCGGCGGAATCGATGGCGAAGGAGGGACGAGCGTGGTCGAGTTCAGGAATATCCTCTGTCCGATTGACCTGAGCGATGTGTCGAGTCGCCCGCTTGCTTATGCCACCGCCTTCGCGCGGTGGTATGAGGCCACGTTGACGGTGCTGCATGTCGTGCCCACGTTCGATCCGATGCAGGTCCGGTCCGGTGCACTCGGGGATTCGGTTCGCATGCTGTACCCCATGACGCGCGACGAGATCCTGAGCGAGCTGCGCCGGGCGGTTGACGCCGCTGGCGCTGGGACGCTCGACGTAGCACTTGCGACTGACGCGGGAGACGCCGCCGCGACGATTGTGGATCACGCTGTGCGCATGGCAACGGACCTCCTCGTCATGGGGACGCACGGTCGCGGTGGATTCGATCGGCTCCTGCTGGGTTCGGTGACGGAGAAGGTCCTACGAAAAGCACCCTGTCCGATCTTGACGGTCCCACCGCACGCACTCCCGACCATGCCGGAGGAGGTCGTGTTCAGGCGGATCCTGTGTCCGATGGACTTCTCGCCGTCGGCATTGCAGGCGTTCGGATTCGCGTTGGATCTCGCGCGACAGGCGAACGGGTCCGTCACCGTACTCCATGTGATCGAATGGCTGGCCGAGGAGGAGCCCCGCGCACATGCGCACTTCAATGTATCGGAATACCGCCAGCACCTGACGGCGGACGCGCATGCGCGCCTGCAGGCACTACTCGCCGACGAACCATGCACGTGGTGTGAGACGGAGGAGGTCGTCGTGATCGGCCGCGCCCATCGCGAGGTTCTCGCGACCGCGGCGGCCAGGCAGACGGATCTTATCGTGATGGGTGCACAGGGACGCGGTAGCGTGGGGCTGGCGCTGTTCGGATCCACCACCCAGCACGTGGTGCGTGCGGCGACCTGCCCGGTGTTGACCGTCCGGGGCTGACATCCGCGCGCGACGCCGCGAACGTCGACGTGCGCGCAAGAACGAGGCCCGGCACGTGCACGAGGATCATGGTG
>DATCJA010000063.1:0-20773 GCA_036507475.1 Vicinamibacterales bacterium | reverse complement strand
CTGGCGAGACCGGACACCGCAGACCCATCTACCCCAAAAACGCGCCGCCGAAAAGATATCGTCACCGCGCCAAATTCTCGAGAACTCACGCGGCCTCAATCGGTTGCGAGGATTCGGCTGCGCAATGACCGGACACTAGTGCTTCTTGCCCCGCTCCGCGGGGCGAGACGTCTTGAAAGGCCAGTCGAAACTTGACTCGTTTGTCACGAGTTTGGCCTTTCAAGACGTCCAGCGTGGGCATCATGGGCTCGCGCGTCTTCGGGCTACTGCGCTTGACCGCCGCGTCCCCCGGGACCTGTGTTGCCACCACGCCCGCCCTGCCCCTGGCCTCCGCGGCCTGTCGGCGGCTTCGGAAATCCATTGTGGTACAGCGTCTGGTATCGGATCCCGTTGCCGTTCTCGTCGATCCATCCTACCGACTGTTGAAAGAAGGCTGGCTCTGGATAACCGTCAGGCACGGTGCCCTCGAGGATGTACAGCCGGTTCTCGTGCATGTAGATGGCCGCCGACGTTCGCGACCTGTCGGCGTTGTTCGTGAGCGACAGCATGTGCCCTTCGACCAGGTCGATGTTGTTCCAGTTGAAGTAGGTCACCTTGGCATCGCGCTGCATGAACTGCCACGTCGCGTGAATGACGGCGCCAGCGCGGTCGGCCCACGAATAGCCAGGACCGGTCGAGCTACCGCCTCCCCGGCAGGTTTCGGCGCCCGGCGGGCACGCCTTCGCCCGCTCGGCCAGAATCGCTTCGATGTTGCTGTAATCGACGACGGTGGCAATGAAACGGCTCTGGCTCTGCTCGGCGCGGTAGATCCGCGCCGGCAAATCGGCGCCGAACTGCGACCGGTAGGTCGTCTGCGTCACCGTCGGCTGAACGGGGAACGTGACCGTGAAGCGATCGTCCCGGCTGACGAACTCGACCCATTCCTGAGCGAAAGCATTCGCAGCGACGGACAGGATGAATGCGGTGGTAACGACGAATCTCAGGCGCATGATTCCTTCCCTGTTTGATAGATAATTCCACTCGTTGCCCGACTCTAGACGGTGCATTGGGATTAGTCAATCGGCTGCCGTGAGACCAGCCAAGGGGCTTCGCCCCTTGATATCCCCGCAGCGCCCCTCGGCTGGTAGCCAGTATCTTCTTGGCGCGCTCTGCGCGCCCTAGTCCGTTATGCGGCTTCCGACGCAACGAGTACAGGATTCGCGTTTCGAGCCGCATAACGGACAAAATCGAGGAGCGACCATGAAACGTCTGCTGCCAGTAATCGGTGTCCTGGGACTGCTTTTCGTCACGTCGTCCGCAGCGGCGCAGTCATCACCCCGGACGACCGAACAGTCGCCGCCCATGACGAATCTGCAGGTCTGGCCGAAGGACACGCCGCGCGCGCAGGTCCTGCAGACGATGAACGCCTTCAACGACTCACTCGGCATCGAGTGCAGCTACTGCCACGTTGCCGGTGACTTCGCATCCGACGCGAAACGGGAAAAGCAAGTCGCACGTCAGATGATTCTCTTGAGGGATTCGATCAACGTCATGCTTCCGGCAGTGGTCGGCAAGCCCGCCGGGGCCGGGCCCACGGCCGGAGATGGCCTTCCGGGCGCCCCAGTCCGCGTCCTGTGCCGTTCGTGCCATCGCGGCCTTCCGATTCCCGTACAGCTCGCAGACGTCGTCACTGGCGCTGGCGCCGGCGGCGGCGGCGCGACTGCCGGGCTGGCGAAATACAGCGAGCTTCGAGCGCGGTACTACGGCGGCCAGGAGTACGACTTCCGCGAGAACAGTCTGCTGACGGTCGCCGCGCGCGCGATGACCGCGAAGAAGCCCGACGACGCGATTCAATATTTGCAGAAGAATCTGGAGTACTTCCCGAAGTCGGCGCGTACATATGCGGCACTCGCGCAGGCACGAATGGCGAAGGGAGATACGCAGGGCGCCATCAAGGATCTCGAGACGGCCGCGACGCTCGATCCCCAGAGCAGGCCGATTCGCGAGCAGCTTCAGCAGATCAAGGGACGGTAACGCCTCGTTCGGATCGTTCGGGGCGTTCGAACCGTTCGGGACGTTCCGATCGTCGGGCGTTGTGCCGCTGGCCCATCTAAGCGGGCCCGTTAATCTACGAAAGACTTCGTATTGACAGCTACGAAGTCCTTCGTAGATAATGCCGCTCCATGGCCCCACGTCCTAGCAAGAAGCCGACCGACGCCGAGCTTGCGATCTTGCGTGTGCTCTGGGCGCGCGGTCCTAGCACGGTGCGCGAAGTGGCGCGGGAGATGGGTCGGGAGAACGCCTACACGACCATCCTGAAGCTTCTGCAGATCATGACCGAGAAGCGCCTCGTCCGTCGGGACGAGTCACCGCGTACGCACGTGTACGAAGCAGTCTGGACCGAGGGCCGGACCCAGCAACACCTCGTCACAGATCTGCTCGAGCGGGTGTTCGACGGGTCAGCCAGCAAACTGGTGGTGCAGGCGCTCGCGGCGAAAAAGACGTCTCGCAAGGAGTTGGCCGAGATTCGGAAACTGCTGGATCAACAGCGGGGAGGGCGCCGATGAATCCCTGGACGCACGTTGTCGGCTGGACGTTGATTCACTTCGTATGGCAAGGCGCAGGACTGGCCGTTGTCGCCGCCGTTGCGTTGCGGCTCTGTCGACAGCGAACCGCCAACACTCGTTACGCCATCGCGTGTGTCGTGCTCGCGGCAATGCTGGCGTCGCCGGTGATCAGCGCACGCATCCTGATGGCGCCTGATGTGCCCGCACCCGCTGTGAGTCCATCTCAGACCCTCCCAACGCCCGGATTGGTGTCGACCGCGGTGCGGAGCTGGACCAACGACGGCGCCTTTTCGATACATGCGGTGTGGGCCGGCGTAGACGGGCTGCTTCCGGTAGTAGTCTTCGTCTGGCTCGCGGGCGTCGCGGTGCTCATAGTTCGCCTGGCTGGTGGGTTGTGGCAGGTGCGCCGTCTGCAGGTCAGATCGCTTGCGGCGGGCGCCTCGCGTTGGCAGACAGCGGTTGAACGGATCGCGTCCCGGCTCAGGCTGCGCGTAGCGGTCCACGTCGTGGAGTCGGCGCTTGTCGACGTACCGGCGACTGTTGGCTGGCTGCGTCCGGTCATCCTGCTGCCGATTGCGGCACTGGCCAATCTAACTCCCTCTCAAGTCGAAGCGATCCTAGTGCACGAGCTGATCCATATCCGGCGGCACGATTACCTGGTCAACGTGGCGCAAACGTTGGCCGAAACCCTCTTGTTCTTTCATCCGGGTGTCTGGTGGGTCTCGCGACGGATCCGCGTGGAGCGCGAGCATTGCTGTGACGACGTCGCCGTACAGGTGTGCGGGGACCCGGTGGACTATGCGTCGGCTCTGGCGGAGTTGGAAGCCTGGCGGTCCCGAGGCACCACACTGGCGCTCGCTGTCACGGACGGGTCGCTCACCGGTCGCGTGCACCGGGTTCTGAAGGTACCGATCGGACACGAGGCACGGTCGCAGAGCTGGGTCGTGACACTGGGGTTGACGTCCGTGCTGTCTGTTGTGATGGGCGGTATCTACGTCTCGTCGTTCGGCTCAGGCCCCGGCGTGCCCGCCCTCATGGCCGACCGCGTGCAAGGAGTCGAGCCGACAGCATCGCCAGGGCCGTTTGATTGGCAGGTCCATAGCACGGGCCACTTCGACATCCACTACTACCCCGCACTCACGCCGAATCTCGAACAAGCCGCGGAGTCAGCGGAGCGTGCGTATGAGCGAATCAGCTCGGAGCTCCAGTACAACCTTCCGTTCAGAATCCCGCTGATTCTGTTCACAACACGCAGCGATTTCGAGCAGCAGCTCATCATTCCCGGACTCACAGAGGCGATTGCCCGAGGAGACGTTACCTCCTTCTCGGAGCCAAAAGATAACCGTATCGTCATTCTCATGGAGGAGTCTTCAGACCGACTGTATCGCCAAATCACCCATGAGCTGACCCACGTCTTCGCGTTCGACATCATCCCGCGATCTACAACCAACGTTCGTCGCGTACCCTCATGGATCGACGAAGGGTTCGCCGAGTACATGACCGGCGGTTGGGACCCACCCAGACTGAGGCAGATAGGCGAGCTCGTCGCGGCCGACAGCGTGCCGAAGATGACTGCCCTTGCGGGAAGCGTGGACCATCAAGCACCAGTCGTCGTCGCCCACCTGGGCCATGCCGTCTTTGAATTCATCGAAGCCGAATACGGGAAGGCAGCTGTCTGGTTGTTCCTTCTTGAAGTGCGGAGGAACGTCGTCGACGGCGCCGGTGACCCTTATCAAGCAGCGTTTAATAGGACGCCCGAGGAGTTCGATTCGGCGTTCGGGTTGTACCTCCGGAGCCGATTCAACCCGTGATGACGCCGACTTGGCTGGGCAGCCAGACTGTTCGGGTGTCTTCTATTTCTCGCGGCAAGCGCTTCTTGGGCCGCCACACTTGAGCTCGATTCATTCCAATACCGCCGTCGCCTCGATCTCGACCAGACACTCGGGAACGGCCAAAAACGAAACGCCGATCCACGTGCTCGTTGGTGGATTCGTCTTGAACGCATCTCTCAAGGCGCTCCGGACGGCGTCGAGACTCAGCGCGGCGTGGTGGACGATGTAGATCCGCAAGGCCACAATGTCGCTCAGATTGCCGCCCGCCGCTTCGACGGCGGCCTTGACGTTGCGTAAGGCTTGCCTGGTTTGCTCGTCCAGGTTCTGCCCGACGATTTGCCTGTTCGCATCCCAAGCCGTTTGACCCGAGATAAACACCATCCTGCCGCCGCTGGCGATAACGACCTGAGAGAACCCGTGCTCGACGCTTGGAAATAGGGACGTCGGGTTCACGTGTTTCTTCGGCATGGGTTATCGGGATCGCGCTGTCGTGGTGCCGTCGGCGCAACTATTCTCGAGGTGACAGAACGGCCCTCAACGATGCGCCCGTTTCCACTCGCATACTCAGCGCAAGATACGAGCGCGCGGGATGTTATCACGGTGCATCTCGGCATTCCTCATCGCACGCGCTCCTGTTGGACGCGAAGCGTGCAGGATAAGCGAATGGTGCACCCGCTCGCTTGGGTTGGTGATGTGCGTTCGCGTACGCAAGGCCGAGCTCACCGCGCCAGCCGGAACGCAGCCGGCGCGATTCATCGGGTCGACTTCCGTCCCCGCGTTCTGTTGCGCGAAGTAGCACAGGCGTTTTTGGCCGCGTGACGGATGGCGCCGCGAGTTAGCTGCTAGTCGACCCGACTCCGAAGAAACACGAGCAGAGGCTGCGTTCCCGGCCGCGGCGTCCGCGACCGCAGATCACCAATCCAAGCGAGCAGCGGAAAATCGAGCCGCGCGATCCCATCTACTTCGCGAGGCCGTCCGGCTGCACGTCGAACGCATACACGAATTCCCCCTCGGTGTTGTCGACATACAACGTCTTCTCGTCGAGGCTGAGTGTGATGCCATTGGGCCGTTGAATCTGAGCGTCGATCAACAGGACGTCGCCGTTCGCGCGCAGGTAGTACACGTTGCCGGGTTCCTTGGGCGCGACATTCGGAGCCGGCCGCGGCGCAGGATCCGTGAAGTAGACGCCGCCTTTGCTGTCGGCGATCAGATCGTTTGGTGCTCGAAAGGGCTGACCGGCGGCGCACCCTCCTCGATCACGTCGGGAATCTCGGCCTGAATGCGGTGTGACCGGCGGATGGGCCATCTTGATTCCTCAGGATGCCCACCCGCCGGTCCTGTCGCTATCTGCTGCTGGTCGTTACCGTCCTGCCGATCGTTACCAGCCCGATACGGTTCGTGCTGGTCTGATGGATCAGCAAGTTGTTGCCGTCCGCTGTTGGCCTCATGTGCCGCACCGTGCCGACACCTGACGGAATCGCCCAGCTCTGGAACTTCTCCGTCTTCGGATCGAACCGCACCAGAGCATCAGGCCGCCGCCGTGACTCGTTGTACCAGATGATGTCGTTCACGACGGTGATGGCATACGGCTGAGTATCAGCGCCGCTGGGCGACGGCCATTCTTTGATCTCGCCCGTCTTCGGGTTCAAGCGGCCCAGCCTGCCCAACGCGGCGTTGACGTACCAGACCATGTCATCGCTCGTAATCGCCACGCGCCGCACCGTCGACTTCTGATCGGGGAGCGGATACTCGCGAACGGCCATCGTCACTGGATCGAGGCTTGCCACCTTGTAGGAGCTGTTGTACGCCACCCAGGGCACGCCCTGCGAATTGAGGTCGATGCCGTAGGGGTCCGCGTCGGGCGTCGGCAGCGTCACCAGCTTGATCTCGCCGGTCGCCGGATTCAAGCGGCCCACCATGTTGCTGTTCTGTAGCGTGAACCACAGGATGCCCTTCCGGTCGAAGACCGGCGTGTGCGGATCGCGTGCTGCCGGGTCGGGCAGCGGATACACGATGATCTCACCAGTGGCCGGATTCAGTTTGCCAACGGTGCCGTTGGCGTTTCCCATGTACCAGATCGCGCCGGCGCGATCGCTGATGATGCTGTGGGGGCGCGTGCCCGGCAGCAGGGGATATTCCCTCATGTCGCCGGTCCGGGGATTGAGTCGTCCCACGATGTTGCCGTACTGGCCGGCCCACCAGATCATGCCGTCAGGCGTCTGCACTGGATCGCGCGAGCGCTGACCCAGGGTTGGGACCATCCATTCCTTGAACGTGACCGTGACAGGTCCCGGAACCAGCACGGGCTCGCGTCCCGGCTTCGGCGGGAAGTGTGTGGCCAGATACTGTGACACGGTCGCCGCTTGGGCATCGGGCAGTTTGATCATGGTAGCGAAGAGCTCGTGCCACTTCTCTCTCGTATACCCGGCGGAGCCAGTGATCTGGTTGAGGCCATGGCACTTCGTGCATGCGGCCTGCACGATGTCCTTGCCCGCACTGTCGGGAAGCGCAATCTGCTGCTGTCCTCCTCCGCCCTGGCCGCGTCCGCCTGCTGGCGCCTGGCCCTGAGCGGCCACGGTCGCCACGATGGAGAGTAACGCCCCTGTCAGAGTAAGGCTTGAAAATCGGGACATGATGTCCCCTCCTTTCTGTTGTGCACCAGGCGTTGAGAAACCCCGCCATCGTAGCCTCCATTCGGCTTCGATTCAACGACGGTCCTTGGGGTTACTCCGATGCGACGCGCGCGTCCAGCTCGGCGGCTGGAACGGCGGCGGCAAGAGTCGTAAAGGGCCCGCGCTCGGCGATTTCCTTCGCCGCCTGGAGAACACTCTTCCTGGGTGGAATCGTTGGCTCCTGTTGCGGATATCACTCCGCGTGACCTCTACTTCAGCGCATAGAGGTCGTACCTGACCGCCGTGCCGACACGCTCGCCAACGGCGATCGCCTGCAGTCGCGTGAGCCACACGTAGCGCGGATCGCCGGTTTCGAAGAGCGGCGCCGTCCGCAGCGATGCGCCGGCATCTGTCGCCTGGCCGATGCCGTTGTAAGTGACCAGAATCAGCCCTCCATCGTCGGTTCTCAGCGTGAGCCGAACGTCGAGCCGGAAGCTGCCGTCGGCGCGGTTCGTGATCCAGTCGCCGGCCGGGGTTTGCACCGACGCCTTGAGACGCGGGCCTTCGAAGCGGCCACCGACGACCTGCACGATCGTGCGCGTTCCCTGCGGACCGTTTTCGACGACCGTGCGCGTGCCGGTTTCGACGCGCAGCGTGCCGAGGTATTCGAATGTGGGCACGCGCGGGGCCTCGCCAGCCTCCTGGGCGCGCGCCGCGGTCGTCGCCGCCCCCGACGCGGAAGTCTGAGCGAGAGCGAACGAACCGGAGGCGGTCAGGCCAAGGCCCACCAGTAGTACGGTTGCGACACGCATAGGGGTCCTCCTGTCTTGAAGATGCCGATTATACGGCGACCGCAATAGTGGTCAGGTGGTCGGCTTCACTGAAGCCGCCTTTCGGCCACGGATGCCGAAGTTGTCGCCGAGATCCTGGCGCTGGCCGACGGGAGTGTCTCAGAGGAAGCGCTCGCCGGCTGGATTCGACAGCATAGTACCAAGCGCCGGTGATTGCCGTCATACAGCCCTGCGGTCCTCGATTTGCTTCAAGTGATGCCGCACATGAACCAGGTAGTCTTCAACGAGAAACCGCAACGTCACGGGCTCGTTTGCGCCGATTCGGCACGGCACGTTCAAGGCTGACTCCGGTATGCGCCGAATCGTGTGTGCCAGATGGTGATTGTAGGAAACCCAGAACTCCACCAGCCCGAGCCAGGGACGACTCTGATGGTCTTGCGACCGTACCCACGCGTCCTGAACGTAGCCGGGAAAGGAGAGCTGGCCTGTCCCCTGTGCTCGAACGAACCGCTGGTGATTGTTGGCTGCCGAATCAATCAGGTGCCCGACGATTTCCTTGATGGACCAACTGTCCGACCGGGGCTTCGCGGCGGCCGCCACCGCGCCGAGCGTTCGGAGCTCCGCGGCGGCTTCGTTAACAACGCGAGTCAGTTCGTCAGCGATTGATTGCACAGTTTAGAGGGCATCCTCGAGATCGCGCGCTAACTCTCGCGTAAGAAGACTTGCTGCCATCTCTTTGCATCCGGTCGTGTTCTGCCCGGCCCACAGGGGTGAGAAGTCGCTGCTACCCAAGCCTTCGGCCTTGGCGCGCAAGGGCGCGAGGGCCGACGTCGCCAGGGGAAAGGCGGGCGCGGCGGCACTTATGGGACCCAGTTCCCTCATGATGCGGTTCATGATGCCGCGCGCGGGCCGCCCGGTGAACACGTTAGTGAGCGCCGTGGCGTACACCGCCCGGTTTTTCAGGGCGGCGCGATGCACCGCGCTCGTGGTGGCCTCCGGGCACAACAGGTAGGCGGTCCCAACCTGCACGCCGGCCGCACCAAGCGCCATGGCGGCCGCGACACCTTTCGCATCGCAGATGCCACCGGCGGCGACAACCGGGACCTTCACCGCCTGCACGATCTGCGGGACCAGCGCGAACGTGCCGACCTGGGTGTTGAGATCCTCCGACAGGAACATGCCGCGATGGCCGCCCGCCTCGAGCCCTTGCGCGATGATGGCATCAACTCCATGTGCTTCCAGCCAGACCGCCTCGTCAACAGTCGTCGCCGAAGACAGAATTCGCGCGCCCCAGCCTCGCACCCTCGCCAGCACGTCCGCCGACGGCAGGCCGAAGTGAAAGCTGACGACCGCGGGCCTGAACTCGCCCAGCACTTCGGCAGTTTCGCTACCGAAGGGCGATCGTCCAGGCCCCGCCGGAATGGTGTCGGGATCGATTCCAAGTTCAATGAAGTACGGCGAAAGAGCCGCGCGCCAGATCGTTTCTTGCTCGACGCTAGGCTCGGGCTGCACGTGACAGAAAAAGTTCACGTTGTACGGTTTCCTCGTCTGCGCACTGATGGTCGCCAGCTCCTTTCGCATGGCGTCCGGTCCGAGCATGGCGCAGGGAAGCGAGCCAAGCCCACCGGCGTTGGAAACCGCCACCGTGAGCGCGCCGCCCTGCACACCAGCCATCGGGGCCTGGATGATCGGGAGAGATATTCCAAGTAGCTGTTGCAGAGTCATTGGATTGGTCTCCGCGATGCCACGCGCCCGCGAATTTCGGCGGCGCGGTCTGGTTGCCCTGCCGGTCGAGCGCGTCGGCCAACCCGCTCAACGCCGCCCCGTGGGTTGGCGCCAGGAACAGTGCCTCCGAAACGCGATCCGCTGCGGCAACCGGGTCGCCCGCACGAAGGGCGACGGTGCCGAGGTTGACGAGGACGCCGGGATCGGTAGGGGCGATCTGCAGCGACGCTTCGAGCGCTCCGCGCGCACGATCGTACCGGCCAAGCGCCGCATACGCGCTCCCCAGCAGGTTTCGCACGGTCGCGTCGGACCGATCCAGGGCGGCGAGCTCTTCACCCTGCTTGACGACGTCCTCGTACTCTCCACGCAGGTAATCCAGCCGCGTCTGGCAGTACATGAGTACCGTGCGATCGACACCGGATCGCTCGACGAGCTCGGCGAGACGCTGGAGCCCTTCCTCGTCGCCTGCGTCGGCATACATCGACGCGAGCTGCTTCAACGCCCCGCGATCGGTCGGGACTCGCAGCACGGCGTCGCGCGCGGCGATGATGGCTTCGTCGGCGCGACCGAGCACCGCACGCACGAACGACAGTTCCACGAGCGCGGGCACCGTGGCCGGATCAGGTGGCGCCGGGTCCGAAAGGACCCGGCCTGCGTCCCGTAGGCGATTTCGCGCAAGATCCGTTCGGCCTCGTCCAGACGCTGCAATCGCGCTGCGGCGCGTGCCAGACCATGCAGCGCCTCGGCGTCTGCTGGCGCCTTCATCACCGCCTCGCGAAAATCGATGTACGCAGGTTCCGCGGCACCTGCCCTGCAGATACATCAGCCCGCGGTTCCGCAACTCCCCCGGAGTCGGCCGGTTGCGCGCACGCACAACCGCCGGTGGCGGCGTCGCGAGGTCCGCTGCCTGGCGAAGCCGCTCCACGTTCATCCGCTGGAAGAGCTTCCATAGAGGGCGTGTGGCGCTGAATACTCGAGCCGCAAGCGGTCGTCGGACTGGACGACCGCGTCTGCCGCGTACTGCCGCAGGTCCGCACCGGCTGCCAAGTACAGACTCAGCACGCTGAACGGATCGTGCACCGTGGCCTCGGCGAGATCCGCAGCAACGCCGGACGCGCCCACGACGCGGAGAGCCCCTCTTCGAACGCGGCAACCTGCCCGGTCGCACCGACGAGCAGCAGATCGCTCTCGGCGACGAGCCACGCGGACCTTTCCGGTACGCGCCGTTCGCGAGACGAGCCTCATTCCACGCGGGTGTCGCCAGCGCCACAACGACGGCAGCGGCGCCGGCCAGTGTCACGCCAACGTGCATACGTGATACGGAGGCTGCGCGCCAGGACACGGCGACGCCCGTGACAATGGCAAGGAGCGCGCCGGGGTGACCGGGGCGGCCGTACGGCCGGCCACCCAGGCTTCCGGCCGCCAATCCGCCCATGAACGCCGCCAGCAGGATGCCGACGGCGCGCGCCGTATGACCCATCGAGAGGGTCAAGAGCCGCAGCCAGGCCACCTCGTACAGGAGCGCCGCGGCGCCAGATACTAGATAAAAGGTGAGAAACAGGGGCTTCGGCAAGACGAGTCAGTTGAGACGGTCCACCAGTCTACCCCTTGAGGCACCCGCGACCGCGTGCTATCGTTCCCCTCCAGATGCGGAGGTACTCTCCATGAAAGCAACGTTCGTCCTGGTTTTCGCGGGCGGGCTCCTGCTCGCAACGCTTCCGGCGCGGGCGCACCATTCGTTCGCGTCCGAATTCGACATCAACCAGCCGGTGGAACTCAAGGGTGTGTTGACCAAGATGGAATGGGTCAATCCGCACGGCTGGATCTACATCGACGTCGCTCAGCCCGACGGCAAGGTGGTGAACTGGGCCATCGAAGCCGGCGGTCCCACGGCGCTGCTGCGCCGCGGCCTGCGCAAGACCGATTTCCCGGCAGGCGTCGAGGTGAGCGTGAAGGGCTACCGCGCGAAGAGCGGCGCGCCAAAGGCAAACGGCCAGAGTGTCACGCTGAAGGACGGCCGGAACTTCTTCCTCGGCGCGTCGGACGCGCCGGGCGGCGCCTCGCAGTAGCAGTAGGCAGTAGGCAGTAGGCAGCACGTAGGGCGGGTCCTTTTGGACCCGCCTGGCACTCACTGGCGCGCCGATCCTCTTCAATTGGTCCCGAAGCCACGTCAGTGTGACGGAGCGCCGCGTCAGTACGTCCCGAAGTTCGCGGGAATCTCCAGGACGTCGTGCGCCGCAGTGCCTTTGCCTGCGAGGTCGGGCAGGCCGCCGCCTTCCGGTTTCCCGCTCACGGTATGCAGCCGGTTGCCGATGAACGCGACAGCGTTTCCATGAAGCGCCGCCGGCATCGAGGGCAGAATGATCCAGCGGTTCGTCGCTGGCTCATACGCCTCGAGCGCACGGAACGTCGCATGGAGACGATCGTTCTGCAGTTCGCCACCTGACACGTAGATCCGCCCGTTGTACGTGGCGCACCCGCCACCGCTCCGCGCGGTTGGCATTTGAGCCTTGACGCCTCCTCATATCGCGCACCGGATCGTATTCCTCGACAACATCGGTGTTGCTGGAGTGCGTGACGTGCGCCGCACCAAGGCGTCCGCCGATGACGTAGATCTTGCCGTTCACCGCACCTGAAAATGCATGGTTGCGCGTCGTCGGCATCGGGCTTCGGTTGGCCCACGTGTCGGTCGCGGGGTCGTACACCTGTACTCGTAGACCAGCCCTGGCGTATTCCCGCCAATGCCGAATCCCCCAAGGACGTACAGCTTGCCGTTGACCACGGAGCCGTACAACTCTTCCTCCGGTTCCGGAAACGGCGCCGCCTTGCTCCAACGCAACGGCCCACTCTGTGCGGGCGCCTGCGCCTGCGCGCTGCCGTCCCACGCGAGAACGACCAACGCCGCTAAGACCGTGAGCCTGACCTGCAATGCCATATCACCTCCCATTCGCATACTGGTGCTTGGTGCTTCGTGCCTGGTGCTTGGTGCTTCGTGCTTGGTGCGTTGTGACTTGTGACTTGTGACTTGTGACTTGTGACTTGTTTAGTGCGGCCGATTATCGTCGCCAAGCGAAGGTTGTCAAGCGTGATACGATGCGCGCCAATCCGCTGGACACGCCCATGACACGAATGATTGCTGCGATCGCTCTGACGCTGATCATCAGCACGTGGACCGCCTTCGGTCAGGCGCCCGGCCGCTGGATCACCAACAAGTTTGCGCCTCTGCCAGAGCCCGAGGAAGAGTACACGGCGGTCGTCGCCAACGATCGTTTGTATCTGATTGGCGGCAACCGGGGAGGGCGGCCTGAATGGCCGCGCCACGTGCTCGAATACGACCTCGCCGCCAACCGATGGACGGCCAAGAAGCCGGTGCCGTTTTCGGGCGACCACATGGCGGCCGCCACCGCCGGCGGCAAGATCTATGTCTTCGGCGGACAGAGTGAAGGCGGCGTCAACAAACCGCTGAACACGGCCTGGGAGTACGACCCTGGCACTGATATGTGGCGAGCGCTCGCACCAATGCCGGCCGCGCGAACGGCAGCAGCGGCGGTTGAAGTCGGCGGCCGCATTCATGTGATCGGGGGCAACACCATGTCCGGACTGACCGTTGGCACCAACGACGCGTTCGACCCCGCTGCCAACCGCTGGGAGAGCCGAGCTCCGATGCCAACGCCGCGCAACCATCCAGCCGCCGGTGCGGTGGGTGGAAAGATCTACGTCATCGGCGGCCGCCTTGCGGCGCCGAACATCGGGGGCTTCCTGTCGAGCAACACGGACGTCGTCGAGGAATACGACCCCGCAGCCAACACGTGGCGCGCCATGACGAAGATGCCGACGCCGCGCAGCGGTCACGGATGGACGACCCACCAGGGACGCATCTACGTGGCCGGCGGTGAGGTGCGTGACAGCCACATGGATGCCATCTTCCGCGATGTGGAGGTATTCGACCCGTCGGCCAACGACTGGTATCGCCTCCCGCCAATGCCGACGGCGCGGCACGGCGTGAATCTCGCGGCGTTCGGGAACCGCCTCCATGCCATCGGCGGTCATATCGCGTTCGCGGCCACCGGCGAGCGTGAATTGCATACGCCCGCCAACGAGGTGTTCGAGTTCGCCCAGCGATAGGCTGCGGGCCGCAGTCCGGCTAACCGCCAACGCAGGTCCGGCTGAAGCCGGACACTACGTACGCAATCGTAGTGTCGGCCTTCAGGCGGACCGTGGACGTAGTGTCCACCTTCAAGCGGACTGCGTTACAGTACGCGCATGAAGTCCCGCCTCTCCGTGGTGACACCGGGAGCCCTGGCGCTGCTCGTCGTGCTGACAGTCTGCACCCCGGCATCGGCCCAGCTGACCGAGCCCTTCGACCACCTGCATCTTGCCGTCACCGATGTCGAACGGGCGCGCGACTGGTACATCCAGCACATGGGCGGCAATGTCGGCGAGACGTCCGAGACGGTCGCGTGGGGAAAATGGCCGAGCGACCACCCGCTCCCCATCCAGCTCCACTTTCTGCTCTCAGCCGACGCGCGCCCGAGCGCAGGCAGCACGATCGACCATATCGGATTTTCCTTCGCCAACCTCGATACGCAGATCGAAGCGTTGCGCGCCGCAGGCGTCAAGATCGTCAGTCCCGTCACGGAAATCTCCGGGCTGTGGAAACAAGCCGTCGTGGAAGATCCCTGGGGCACCAAGCTGGTGCTCATCCAGGACCCGGACGCACTTGGAATCCATCACGTCGAGCTGCGCGTGCCCGATCCGGAGCAAACGCTGCGCTGGTACGTGCGCGCGTTCGGTGGTGACCGCACGAAGTACAAAGGTCAGATTGAAGCCGTGCGTTATCGCGACCTCGGCGTCTTCTATCTCTTCGCCGTCAACGACGAGAACGCGGCTTCGAGCGCACGACATTCCATCGATCACTTCAGCTTCGGGCCGATCGATCTCGACAAGGTCGTAAACGCGCTTACCGCTGACGGCGTGAAGTTCACGTCCAACCCCAATCCTAGGATCAATCCCGGGTGCCGCTTCGTGCAGACCGACAGCGAGAGTGGAATCCGGAAACTCTACTGCGCCCAGCCGGATCAGCTTTCCCACCGTGTGGTGTACGTGCAGGGACCTGACGGCGTGCCTCTGGAGCTCGTGCAACATCTGGAGGCGGGCGGGCATTGAACCGCCTCATCGAGCTTTCGTTAAGGAACCGCTTCATCGTCCTCCTGCTCGCGTGCGGCTTCGGTGCGTGGGGTTGGTGGGCGGCGGGCGCCACGCCTATCGACGCGATCCCCGATCTCTCCGACAACCAAGTCATCGTCTTTACGGACTGGCCCGGCCACAGCGCCAGGGAAGTGGAAGACCAGGTGAGCTATCCGCTGGTCGTCAATCTCCAGGGCCTTCCCGGCGTGCGCGTGGTCCGATCCCAATCAGCCTTCGGCTTCTCGATGATTTACGTCATCTTCGAAGACGATGTGGAGCAGTACTTCGCGCGAACGCGCGTACTCGAACGGCTGAACCTGGTGTCGAAGGCGCTGCCCGAGGGAACGACGCCAACCCTCGGCCCGGATGCGACAGGTGTCGGCCACGTGTTCTGGTACACGATCGAAGGCCCCGGTCATTCGCTGCGCGACCTGCGGAGCATCCAGGACTGGTTCGTCCGCTACCAACTCAACGCAGTTCCTGGCGTCGCCGAAGTGGCGTCCATCGGGGGGCACGTCCAGCAATATCAAGTTGACATCGACCCGAATCGGCTCCGTGCGTACAACCTCTCGCTCGGCGACGTCGTGGAGGCGGTCCGCAACAGCAATCAGAATGTCGGCGGCAACGTGCTCGAAGCCAACGGCACGTGGTCGATCGTCCGAGGCGTGGGACTCGTCGAATCGGTGGACGACCTCGCGCAAATCGTGGTCGGCGCTTCCGGCGGGGTGCCGGTTTACGTGCACCAGGTCGGTGACGTTCGGGTTGGCGACGCGTTTCGCGTCTCCTCGCTCGTGAAAGGGGGCAGTGAGGCGGTCGGCGGAGTCATCGTGGCCAGAACCGGCGCCAACGCACAGCAGGTGATCGACGCGGTGAAGGCGCGAATCGAGCAGATCAGCCCAGGGCTTCCGGACGGTGTCCGCATCGTCCCGTTCTACGACCGGTCCACGCTGATCGAGCAGGCGGTCGGCACGCTCCGTACGACGCTCATCGAAGAAATCGCGCTCGTCACCCTCGCGCACATCGTGTTCCTGATGCACTTCCGTTCGATTCTGGTGGTCACGCTTCCTCTTCCGCTCGCGGTCCTCATGTCGTTCCTCGCGATGTACTACATGGGGATTTCGTCGAACATCATGAGCCTCGCGGGCATCGCCATCGCCATCGGCGTGCTGGTCGATGCCGGCATCGTGGTGACGGAGAATGCGTTCCGCCAGATCGAGCGCAGCGGCATCAACGTGCGCGACCGCCGCGCCGTGTGGGCGGCGGTTCTCGAATCGACGCGGCTCGTGGGGCGCCCGGTCTTCTTCTCCATGGCGATCATCGTGCTCGCCTTCATCCCGGTATTCGCGCTCACGGGGCAAGCGGGCAAGTTGTTCCAGCCGCTCGCCTTCACGAAGACGTTTGCCGTGCTGGCCGCCACGGTGCTTGCAGTGACGCTGGTGCCGGTGCTGTGCACGCTGCTGCTGGGCGGGAGGATGCACGACGAGGGCGCGAATCCCGTCATGCGCCTGCTGCGCCGCATCTATCGGCCCTCGCTCGAGGCCGCGCTCGCCCATCGCTGGGCCACGTTGACGGCCGCCGCCCTGGTGCTGGCCGGTGCCGTCGGCGTCGGTGTTCGGATCGGCAGCGAATTCATGCCTCCGCTCAACGAGGGCGACCTGTTGTTCATGCCGATCGCCGATCCGAGCATCTCGCTCGAGCAGAACACCGAGATTGCGCGGCGTCAGAACGAAGCGTTCATGCAGGTTCCCGAGGTGGAGTACGCGGTCGCCAAGGTCGGCCGCGCCGACACGTCCACCGATCCGTCGCCCCTCAACATGACGGAGACGGTCGTGCATCTCAAGCCGCGCGACGAGTGGCGTCCGGGTATGACGCTCGAACGCCTCCGCGCCGATCTCGGTGCAGCGGCGCAACTTCCAGGCGTCACGAACATCTGGACGATGCCGATCATCAATCGAATCGAGATGCTGTCGACGGGCATCCGATCGGAAGTCGGCGTGAAGATTTACGGGAGCGACCTGGCAGTACTCGATGACACGGCCCGCCGGGTAGCCGAAGTGCTGCGATCGGTGCCGGGCGCGACCAACGTCTATCCGGAACCGCTGGTCGGGGCGCAGTACCTCAACGTGCGTGTCGACCGCGATGCCGCAGCGCGGTATGGGCTGAGCGTCGCCGACGTACAGGACGTGATCGCAACGGCCATTGGCGAGCGCGTGGTCACGCGGACGCTCGAAGGACGGCAGCGCTTCCCGGTCCGTGTCCGCTATGCGGCCGAGTATCGCGACGAAGTGCAGACGCTGGCCAACGTGCTGGTGGCGGCGCCGTCAGGCGAGCAGGTGCCGCTCGCGCAGGTGGCACGGTTCGAACACACGCGCGGCGCCGCGATGATCACGTCCGAGAACGGTCTGCTGCTGGCGACGGTGCTGCTGAACATCCAGGGGCGCGACGTGGGCGGCTTCGTGGAGGATGCCAGAGCGGCGGTCGCCGCCAGAGTCATGCTGCCGCCCGGATACTTCATCGGCTGGAGCGGCCAGTACGAGAATCAGGAACGGGCGCGTCGGCGGCTGCAGCTGATCGTGCCCATTGTCCTCGTTGTCATCTTCACGCTGCTGTACTTCACGTACCACTCCCTCCTCGAAGCCGCGCACGTGCTGTTGACCGTGCCGTTCGCGTTGACCGGGGGCGTCTACCTCCTCTGGATGCTCGGTTACAACTTTTCTGTGGCCGTCTGGGTAGGATTCATCGCGCTGTTCGGCACCGCAGTGCAGACCGCGGTCGTGATGGTCATCTACCTGGATGAAGCGGTGCGGCGTAAGGTGGCCCAGTTGGGAGACAGGCTGACGCGCAGCGATCTCCGCGACGCGGTCATCGAAGGCGCACTGTTGCGACTGCGGCCCAAGGTGATGACGGTCTCGACGGTTGTCGCTGGCCTGCTGCCGATCATGTGGGCGGACCGTGTGGGCGCTGAAGTGATGAAGCCCCTGGCGACCCCGGTGCTCGGCGGGATGGTGTCGTCGCTGCTGTACGTGCTCGTCGTCACGCCTGTTCTGTTCTATTGGATTCACGAGCGGCGCCTTCGTACTTCCTTTGCTGAATCGCCCGCGGCGGGTCCGCTACGCGGAACCCGCCCCACGTACGAAGGTGCAGACATGGCGTACGTGGGCCGGGTCCCGCTTATCGAAGGGAGCGGCGGACCCGGCGTCCAGGTTCCGCTAGGCGAACGCAGCGGCGGACCCGGCGTCCGAGCGCTTATTGCATCGCTGGTAGTTCTGGCACTGGCTGCCGCGGGCTGGTGGATGTGGACGCGACAGGCACAACCGTCGACCGAGTCGGGCGCGGTGCTGGAGACGATTCGCAGCGGAGATCTCGTGGTCACCCTGTCGAGTCCAGAAGGCGGGCTTCATGCTGGCAGCAACCGGTTCAGAATCGAATTCCGATCGGCGGCCGCCAACGAGCTCGTCGACGTCGGCATCGTCCAGCTTGCCGCGTCGATGACGATGCCAGGAATGGTGATGACCAGCCCGATCACGATCACGTCGACGGAACAGCCCGGCGCATATGACGCAACCGGCGACTTCGGCATGGCGGGATCCTGGCGGATGACGATCGAGTGGAACGGCCCGGCCGGGCGGGGGTCGGCCGACTTCGAAGGGAACGTGCAATGACGCGAATGGCTCTGTGTCTCTGTGGCCTGTTGGCACTTGCCCCTTGTGCGTACGCGCAGGAGTTCACCGTCGAGGAGTTGGTTGCCGCCGCCCGCGAACGAGCGCCGGAGCTGCAAGTCGCGAGGACAGAGGTCGGCGTCGCGAGCGGCCAGGTCATGCAGGCGGCCCTCAGGCCAAACCCGATGCTGGCCACGAGCCACGAGCGCGAGCCTGGTGGAATGGCGATCACGACGGTGGAGGTCGAGTGGCCGCTCGATTTGTTCCGGAGACCGTCGCGCGTCGCCGTGGCTCGCGGCACCGTCGACATCACCTCTCTGTCCATACGCGATCGCGAACGACTGCTGGCGTCCGCAGTCCGCGAACAGGCCGGACGTGTGCTGGCGGCGCGGCGCGCGCTGGAATTGACCAACGAAGCGCTGACCGTCGCGCGTCGGATTCGTGATTTGCTCGACCGGCGCGTCACAGAAGGTGGCTCAACGAAGCTCGATGCGAATCTCGCCGCCGTCGAAGCGCTGCGGCTCGAGGCGGAGGCTGCGGTCGCCGCCGGCGACGTCGAAGCGGCCACGATCGAGCTGAAAGCGCTGGCAGGGCTGGCGCCCGACGCACGGCTGGTGCTGAGTGAGTCGCTGGAGGCCCTGGTGGGCTCCCCGATGGTACCGCCGATGACGCCAGTGGCCGCGATGGAAGCAAGGCCGGACCTCCGTGAGGCGATCGCCCGCATAGGTCTCGCCGACGCGCGAGCTGAGGAGGCGCGTCAGGACGCGCGTTCCGAGATATCAATGGTCGGGGGGTATGCGAGAAACCACTACACGTTTCCCCAGCTCGGGTTCAACGAGCGCGGTGTTCCAGTGCCGATCCAGAATAGCTTTCACACCTTTACAATCGGAGCCAGGATGACGCTGCCGTGGTCGAATCGAAACCAGGGCGTGCTGGCGTCGGCGCTGGCCGAACGGCAGGGGGCCGAGGCGCTGTTCAGCGCGCGACAGCGAGCGGCCCGCGCGGAAATCGATGCCTCGGTCGCCCGCGAGCGCGAGGCGCGACGCGCGGTGGAGATCTATGCGACGACGGTCCGCGAGCTCGCGCGGCAGAACGTTGACGTGATCCTGGAAGGGTACGATCTTGGCCGTTTTCCGCTGTCGGATGTGCTGATGGAGCAACGGCGTTACCTGGACGTTGAAACGGCGTACACGGAAGTCCTGTCGCGCGCGTACGACGCACGAACGGCTGTTGCCCGCGCGTTCGGGGAAACCCGGTGATCGAGTCGTCAAGGCGTGTTTCGTGGCCCGTGCTCGCCGTTCTGGGCGCCTGCCTTGTCGCCGCAGGTGTGGCGATTGGCTACAGCGTCCGACGGCCGGCCACCGCACCCGTCGATCGGCTCCAGACACCGACCGAAAACGCCGCGCCAGGAACCGCGGGCCATCAACATGCTGCCGCGCCGCCCGGATCCCGGATCCCGGATCCCGGATCCCGGACCCCGTCGGCGGCAGATCTGACCGTGACTTTGAGCGCCGACATGATGTCGCGTGCGGGCATCAAGACCGTTCATGCGACCGCAGGCGCAACGACGGCAGAGCTGCGCATGCCCGGCGTCGTGCAGGCCAACGCCTACAAGGAAGTGGTGGTCACGTCACTCGTCTCGGGACGCGTGACGCAAGTGAGCGCAGACCTCGGCGCGCAGGTCACGGCGCAGCAGCCGCTCGCCACGATTTACAGCCCCGAGCTGGCCGACGCTCAGACGGCCTTCATCTCGGTGCGCGCGGAACAGGTGGCCCACCAGCAGAAACAAACGCGCACCCAGCGGTTGACTGCGATTGGAGCCGCCACTCGTCAGGAACTCGAGGAGCACGAAGCCGAACGTGCGAAATTGGACGCCGCCGTGGAAGTCGCACGGGCGCGCCTTACGCTGCTCGGCATTCCGGAAGAACGAACGCAGCGGCTTGCCGGTCCGCAGGACGTGGTCACGACGATGCCCGTTCGCGCGCCGTTTCCGGGCGTCGTCACCCGCCGCGCCGTGAACGTCGGCCTGAACGTCGACCCGTCCATGCCGCTCTTCACGATCATCGACCTGTCCACGGTGTGGGTGATTGCGGATCTGTACGAACGTGACTTCGCCAAAGTTCGCGTCGGAAGTCCCGCCACCGTCACCAGCGCGTCGTACCCGGGGATGACGCTGCGCGGACGCGTCAGCTACATCGACCCACAGGTGCAGCAGGAAACGCGTACGGCCAAGCTTCGCGTGGAAGTGCCGAATCCGTCGGGCCGGCTGCGGCTCGGCATGTATGTCGACGTGCACGTGGGCGAAGCGTCACCGCGCCAGGGCGTCTTCGTGCCGAAAGCTGCGGTGCAGATGGTCGGCAGCGACGCCATCGTCTACGTGGCTGCCGACGCGCAGCAAGGGCGGTTCGTCGAGCGAAAGGT
>DATCJA010000062.1:0-59400 GCA_036507475.1 Vicinamibacterales bacterium | reverse complement strand
GCCGGCGGCGCCGGCTGCGGTTTCGCCGGCGCCGGACGCGCGGCGGGTGTCCGCGGAGCCGTCGCCGTGGGAGGAGGTGGTGGTTCGGGCTCCGGCGCCGACGCCAAGTCCGCCGGCGGTTCCACCGGCACGAGCACATGCTCCGGCGGGACCGGAATCCGTAGCGGAGGACCATCGGGCGCGCTCTCGGCCCGTGCCTTCGCGCAAGCGCTCACCCCGAAGACGACCAAGGCACAAGTCACAAGGTACAAGATCCAAGATCCAAGACGTTGTGACTTGTGCCTTGTGCCTTGTGACTTGTGCATTGTTACACCTCGTTCGCCTGCGGCAACAAGATGCGGAACGTCGTGCCCCGTCCGGGCGTCGACTGCACTTCCACCTCGCCGTCGTGCATCTGAATGCTTCGGTATACCATCGAAAGGCCTATTCCGGTCCCGCTATCTTTCGTAGTGTAGTACAGGTCGAAGATCCTTCCGAGCCGATCCGGCGAGATGCCCACGCCAGTATCCTCGACGCGCACCTCGATCTTGTCGCGAGGGGCGGGGGTCGCCGCCAGCCGGAGGGTCCCCCCGTGCGGCATCGCCTGGCAGCCGTTGATGGCCAGGTTGAGAAAGGCCTGCCGGAGCATCGCGGCATCGCCGTTGACGCTCGGCAGCGATACTGGCGCGTCGACAACCACTTTGACGTGGTTTCCTTTCGCCTCGGGTTCGATCAACGGGAGAATCTCGTCAAAAAGCGATGCAATGCTTACGGGCTGCAGGTGCAGATCCTCGGGCCTCGTGAACTTCAGAAACCCCTGCACTACCTCATCCAGACGCCGAACAGCGCTTTCGATAACTTCGACGTGCTGGAGGCTGCTTTGGACTGCCGGGGGCGGCGTCTGCTGCGCAGCGGCCAGGCCAAGTCCAACGCCGGACGCCACCGGCTGCGGCACCGCCGCAAACACGCCGCTCTTGATCTTGGTGCGCAGCAGCTCGAGATGAATCATCATCGCGTTGAGCGGATTCTTCACCTCGTGCGCGATGCCGGCGGTCAGCCTGCCGAGCGCCACCAGCTTGCGTGAATAGGCAATTGTCGACTGAACCCGCGACAGATACGCGACATTCCGCGACACGAGGAGGATGCCCACGAGACTGCTGTCGGAGCTCTCGATCGCGTGGGTCATCACCAGGAATTCGTCGTTCCCTGCCGTCTGGCCGTTCGGGATGGCTGACGCACTGATGCGCACCTGCACGGGGCCGCTGGATCGCCGCGAGGCGAGCGTTTCCTCCACGATGGCGCGGTATGGATGGTCGAGCGGAAAGAGATCCTGAACGGCGCAGCCCTCTGATACCGGCAGCGCCAGCTGCATCGCGCGGTTGCTGAACAGCAGCTCGCCGAGCGGGTTGAACAGCGCCACGGCATCCTCGAGATGCTCGACGGCCGACTGCAGACTCGCCTTCTGATCGGCTAGCTGCGTGCGGTCCTCCGACAGCTGCTGGCTGACGGCGTTGAAGAACGTGCCGAGCTCGCCGAACTCGTCATCCTGCGGCAGGTCGAGCTTTACGCCGAACTCGCCCTTGCCGAGGCGGGTCAGGCCGCTCCGGAGGACGTGAATGGGCCGGAGCAGCAGCTGCGCCAGCAGCGCGGCGACGAACACGGCGACACCAAGCGCGACAGCGGCCGTGATGAGCGCCGGGCGAAGCGCCGCATTCAGCTCCTGGCGCATGAGCACCGTCGAGAGACCGATACGAATCGACCCGAACGCCTCGTCGCCAAGCAGCATCGGCTGTCGCACTTCGAGCGTCTGTCCATCCTCGGAATAGATCACGCGCAGCTGGTCGAACGGTCGCTGCTCGAGCAGCGCTGCCAGGTCCGGACGCTCGGTCTGACGCAATCCTTCACGAGTGGGGTCGCTGCTCGCGATGATGGTGCCGCTGGTATCCAGGATCACGGCGCCGGTCACGCTCTCGCTGTAAATGCTCGACTCGAGGATCGCGCGAAGCCCGGGATCGGCGCGTAAGGCGCCGTACGGATCGGCGCTGGCCGTGACCACTTCTCTGGCGCGGTGGAAGATGGCATTCGACAGCAACTGACCGCGGGCGTGGCTCTCGTGCAGCACCACGCCAGCCACACGCGTCACGTACAGCGCGCTCAGCGTCAGCATCGCTACCCCAACGATGGCCGTGACGCCGGCGATCTGCTTGCCTTTGATGCCTAATCGCATGGGAAAGCTCTGTCAGTGCCTAGTGCTTGGTGCTTGGTGCTTGGACGGAGCTCGTTCCTGGTGCTTCGCGGGTCATGCACACCAGCCACCACCAAGCACCAGGCACCGGGCACCAGGCACCTCATGTGGGGACCTCGTTCTTGCCCGGCGTCCGCCCCCTCAGCCGATTGAGCTTGTTGTGGAGCGTCTTGAGGCTGATACCCAGGATCTCCGCCGCCCGCGTCTTGTTGTCGTGCGTATGCTCGAGTGTCAGCAGGATCAGACGCCGCTCGGCCTCCTCCACCGTCACACCCGGCTCGAGTGAAATTGCCGGCGGCGCCGCGGCGGTTGAGCCGCCGGCGAGCGGCGGCAGATGCTTCGGCTCGATGAACTCGCCGGTGCTCAGGATGACGGCGCGTTCGATGACGTTGCGCAGCTCGCGGACGTTACCCGGCCAGTTGTACTGTCCGAGCTCGCGCATGGCGGCCGGATCGACCGCCGACACCGACTTGTTGTTGCGCGCGTTGAACTCGGTCACGAACGCTTGAATCAGCAGCGGCAGGTCGTCTTTGCGCTGCCGCAAGGGTGGCAGCTCGATGGCAAACACGTTCAGGCGGTAGTACAAGTCCTCGCGAAGCTTTGCGTTCTTCACCGCCTCGAGCGGAGTCGAGTTCGTGGCGGCGATCACCCGAACGTCCACCGTCTGCTCCGAGCGGCCACCGAGCCGTCTGAACGTCCGCTCCTGCAAGACACGCAGCAGCTTGACCTGCGTTGCCGGCGTCATCTCGGCGACCTCATCGAGGAACAACGTGCCGCGATCGGCCAGCTCGAAGCACCCCTCGCGCCGATCCAGCGCGCCTGTGAACGCGCCCCGCTCGTGGCCAAAGATTTCGCTTTCGAGCAGCGTCTCAGGAATCGCCGCGCAGTTGATCGGCACAAAGGGCGCCTGCGCGCGAGGCGACAGCTGATGAACGGTCTGCGCCACGAGCTCCTTGCCTGTCCCCGATTCGCCCCAGATGAGAACAGACGCCGCCGTCGGCGCCGCCTGCTCGATGATCTGATACACCTTGCGCATCTGCGGGCTGGCGCCGATCATCCGGCCGAAGCTGCCCGAGTCGCGCAGCTGACGCCTGAGGACTTTGACTTCGCGGATAGTTTCCTGCCGCTCGACGATCTTGTCGAGCAGGATCTTGAGCCGCTGCGGCTCTATCGGCTTGGTCAGGTAATCGTAGGCGCCCTCTTTGATGGCTTCGACCGCCGTCTCCACGGTGCCCTGTGCGGTCAGGATGACCATGGTGACGTCGCCGGCCTCTTCCTTGACGGAGTGCAACAGCTCCAACCCGCCCATGCGCGGCATCACCAAGTCGCTGATGATGATGGAAGGACGGAACGCAGTGATACGCTGAAGCGCTTCCTGGCCGTCGGCTGCGCCTTCGGTGGAGAACCCCCACGTGCGGACGAGCTCTGTCAGCCCAAGGCGCGTGGTCGGGTCATCTTCGACTATCAGAACGCGGTCGCGGGAGATGTTTGTCATACCTGTCCGGCCGCGGGGGGATGGCGCGCCGCAAAGCTGATGTTAGCCTGTCATTTTTACACGGTCTAGCTGAACAATGGGATCTACGGCCGTTTTCGCGCAAGCCCGGGCTGCCCTGGTGCAGCCACGCGCCACGGCGATCGGTGAAATCCTGCTCTGTTCGAGCGTTCCCACGCAGATCGCCATTGGCGTGCTCCTGCGACTGGGCGGATTGTCGCCGGTCGACGCCGACGGCCAGCTATCGCTTCTCTTCGTTCTTATCCTGTCGGTGGCGGACACGGTCCTTTTGATCGGGCTGATGGTCGTGCTCACGAGAGCTCACGGCGAGAGCGCCACCGCGTTGTGGTTTGGGGAGCGGCCGATTGCGCGCGAGGCCCTCGTCGGCGCAGGGCTCGTCCCGGCCGTATTTCTCATGGTCGTGGTCGTGCTGAACGTTCTGCGGCTGGTGGCGCCATGGCTCCACAACGTGCCGACCAATCCGCTCGAGCAGCTTGCCGCCACCCCGGGCCAGGCCACGATCTTTGCCGTTGTCGCCATCCTCGCCGGAGGCGTACGTGAGGAGCTGCAGCGCGCATTCTTGCTGCAGCGGTTTGCGCGTCATCTCGGTGGGCCCGTCGTCGGCGTGATCGTGCTCAACGTGGCCTTCGGCGTCGGGCACATCGTGCAGGGTTGGGACGCGGTGGTCACCACGGGGCTCCTCGGGGCGTTCTGGGCTGTGGTGTATCTGCGGCGCCAAAGCAGCGTGGCGCCGATCGTCAGTCATTCCGGCTTCAACGCGCTGGAAGTGCTCAGGGTCGCGGCGTTCGGACAGTAGGCACGACGATCTCGGCGCGGCTTCGCAGGTCGCGTAACCACTGCGCAATCGTGAACGCCCGGCGGTCGGCGGCCGCACGTTGACGGGCCATCGGTTCGGCTTCGCCAAACGGGATCAGCCGGCCCTCGCGCGTGAACTCGTCGGGATGAATGCGGTAGTACTGCAGGACATCCTCTTCCGTCAGCTGTGCCGCCGTGCCGAAGCGCTGATTCAGGTAGGCCTGCATGCGCAGACTGTCGCGCGCCATCTCACGGATGCGCGCCTCGTCCAATCCCGTTTGCTCCATCACCGCGGCCAGGCGTCCGCCGGCCCGCGCGGTCATGGCCGCTGCCTCGCGCGCGATGTCGGCCGGCAGTGGCTCCGGCGGTACAAACCGCTCGACCTCTGCGAGTATGAGCTGTCGCTCGATGAGCAGCTCGATCGCCGCCTCTTCATTTGCGCCCGGAGGAACGCTGGCAATGCCGAGCGCCACGGCAGCCTTCACGTCCGTGAGCGTAATCGGGGAGCCGCCGACGCGCGCGACGATTCGATCCAGCAGTTGCTGCGCGGGGAGACTGGCGGTGTAATGCACAATGCACAATGCAAAATGCAAACAGAATCCCGCGCGCAACCACGTTCTGCTGCCCGCCACGCTGTTTGCATCGTGCATTGTGAATTTTGAATTACCCATTCTCAGAAAGCCTGCCCGAGCGAAATGTGCAGCACGTTTCGCCGCTCGAGCCGTCCCGGCGCCAGCTCGCGCCGGTCGAGCTTGAACCCGAGGTCGATGCGGATCGGTCCGACCGGCGAGCGGTAGCGGACGCCGAATCCTGCCGCACCGCGCAGCTGCGCGAGGTCCAGATCCGTTGCGCCAAGAAAGACGTTGCCCGCATCCAGGAACGCAACCGCGCCCAGGCCCCCGACGAGGGCGACACGCAGCTCGGCGTTCAGGACCACCAGTCCGTTGCCGCCGGTCGGGAAGCCGGTGGAGCTGATTGTCGCCGGGGTGCCGAGCCGATCGAGCGAAAACCCGCGCACCGTCGTGTCGCCGCCCGCAAAAAACCGCTCGCTTGCCGGCAACAGATCCTCCACGACGTCGACGACAGGTGCGCCGCTGGAATCTGTCACCGGCTGACCGTCCGGACCGATCCGCGCCACCGTACGTCCGAAGCCGTACGCGACGCCGAACCGCGATCCAAACGCCAGCACCATGCGGCGCTCGCTCGGGACCCGATAGAAGCCGAAACCCTCGACGAAAGTCCTGGTGAACCCGACTTCCGATCCAATCATGCGCGCCGCGAGCTGGCTGTCGAAGATGACGAGCGTCCCGGAGTCGGGATCGAGAACATCGTTTCTGCTGTCGCGAATGGCAGACGCGGAGAACTTCGAGATGCGGACCTGCGGGAATATCCGGTCGATGAGGGGCTTTTCGGCCTCGGTAAAACGCTCGTCGAAGAGTCGCGTGTGCTCGTACGAATACCGGCCCGCCACGCTGTAGCGCGGGCCGAAGCGGAGGCCGGCTTCGGCTCGCGCTTCGCGCGTGATGAAGTTGAAGCTCGATCGGATCGCCTGATCGAGAATGCCGGTCACGAGCACGTCGGCCGGCGTGTTGAACACCCTCGGTTCGCGGAACGTGGCGAGAACCCGGTATTCGTTGAAGCCGTAGCCGCTCCCTTCGGCCGGCTGATCGAACCGGACACCGCTTTCCGACAGCACGATGTCGCGGGAGCGGAGGCTGACGCGGCCGAAGAGATTGACCGCCCGGTTCTTTCCCCACAGATTCCGGCGGCCGATTTCAAAGAAGCCGCGCGGCGCAACCTCGAACCGCTCCTCGGCCTGACCGCCCTCGCCGGTCGGACGCAGCCGGGTGCCGCCTTCGACGCCGCCGCCGTACCCGATCGTCGTCGGCGGCGCCTCCTCGACCTGGATGAGCACGTCGCGCCTCGGCTCGCCGACATGCCGCAGTTCCTCGATCACCACACGACGGAACAGGCCGAGCGCGGCGAGCCGCTGCTGGCTTTCGATACGCGCCGAGTAGCCGAGCGGCTCGCCGGGCCTCAGCAACAGCTCGCGCTGAATCGTCTCGGTGCTCGTGCGCTCGTTCCCGACGATGATCACGTGATCGACGATCACCTGCTGGCCTTCCGCAATGGCGAACCGGATGTCGGCGCGAGTGCCGTCGTCGGCGAGCGACACCTCCGGCTCCACGACGACGCTTTCGTATCCGCGATTGCGGTACTCGATGTCGATGCGGTCGCGGGCGCCGACAACGTCGCTCTCGGAGTAGGGCCGGCCCGGCTCGGTTGTCACTATCTGGGCCAACTGCGCGTTCGTCAGGACCGTATTCCCCTCGAACGCAACGGACGACACCAGCGTTCGCGGCCCTTCGGTCACGTTGAACTGCAGCGTCACGCGACGGTCGGCCCCTTCGTCATCTCGCGCCAGTTCCTGAAAGCTGGTCTGCACCGCCGCGCGCGTGAAGCCACGCGATCGATACAGATCGCGGATGGCCGTCGCGGCGCGAGTCACCTCCATTTGGACGGACGGCTGGCCTCCCTGGATCTGAACGAGCTTCAACAGATCCGCGGTCGGCACGACACTGTTGCCTGTCATCGCGACGCCGTCGACTACGAAACGGGCTCCGCGATTGATCGTGAACGTGATCGTCAGCATCCCGTCACGCTCGGCGCGGGCGTGCTGGGCCACCGCGTCACGGTAGCCGCGCGCCCGCAGGTAATCCTCGATCGCCAGCGTGGCGTCCTCGAGCAGGTCCTCATCCGCCGACCCTTCGGCGCGCACCGGCACGAGGCGCTCACGATCCGCCTCGGGGAGCGGATCGCCGGCAAACGCCACGGTGACGAGCGGGCCGCGATCGACCGTGACGCGCACCGTGGCCGTCCCGTCCGCGTCGAACGCGACGGTGTGCACACCGCGTGCCTCGTAGAAGCCGCGGGCGCGCAGCGAAACGACATAGCGCTCGAGTGCGCGAAGGATGGCCGCGTTGTCGTACGGGTCGCCGACGCGCACCCCGAGGTTCCCCGCTGGCAGGCGACGGTCGCTGGCGTCGATCTCGTCGATATCGAGCCGGCCGATGATCGCGCGAGGGCCAGACTGGATGTCGAACGCCATGGTGGCCCGATCGGGCGCATGCGTTTCCTCGATCTTCGGCGTCACCTGGGCCGCCGGATATCCACGCTCGCTGTACAAGAGACGAAGCGCGTCGGCAACCTCCTGCACCCGGCCTGCCGACGGCGCAACGCCGAAACGTTCGGTGATGATCGACCGGATCTCGTCCTCCCGCAATCCGAGCATTCCGCGGAACTCCATACGATCGACGGGATGGAGCGGAACGAGCACGTAGCGCAGGCGGATGCCGGATGCGGCCGGTTCCTGCAGCACCTGGATGTCCTCGTATCGATTGAGGCTCGTCAGGTGCGTCAGCGTCTCGCGCACCTCGCGCATCGACAGCGGCTCGCCAACCGTGGTTTCAATCAGGCTGGTGACCAGCCGATCGCTGACGGTTCGACCTTCCTGTTCGATTCGAACTTCGGAGATCAGCGGAGCGGTCTGAGCAGAAGCGGCCGGGACGTAATTCAAAATGCACAATGCACAATGCAAACACAACAGGGCGCCAAGGACTCTGTTTGCATCGTGCATCTTGAATGTGAATTACACGATACCAGAAGAATGACACGGTATCAGAAGGCATGCCTCACACGGACGTCGAGCGCATATGTCCGGTCCTCGTTGCGCGAGAGAATCCATGAGAATCGATCGGTCTGATCGTATTCGAGCAGGATGATCTGATCTCGCGTCGACGACGAGAGGCTTCGCGAGTACGTCAGGTAGATGCGCTCGGACAGCCGCTTACCAATCGTGAGACGCGCGGCTGGATCGAGCCGAGACGACTGCGCATTGGGATCGACGAGCGACGGCGTCAGCTGGAACGTGTCGACGCCGAATGTCTGCTCTGCAAGGCGGCCGACTTCCGAGGAAAACGCACCGGTCAGCGCCCGCGTCGCCCGCTCGCGCAGCAGCTGCTGCTGCGGCGTGATGTTGGTGCTGTACTGGCGGAATTCAACGTCCTGTCCGGGCGCCACGTCCCCGAAGAGCAGGCTGAGCACCTCGACTTCCGGCAGTGGCGGATCGGCTTCGAACGTCGGCGTCAGCCGATCGAACGTCCCGGCGGCACGCGCGACGACCCGGTAGGTCTGCCCCGGCACGCGGACGCGTGTTTCGGTTTCGATGTCGAAGAACGGCTGAATGCGCGTCGGGTTGTTGAAATCGATGGTGCCGCGCGTGATTTGGTACCGGCGTCCCTCGAAGGTGAACTCACCGCGCTCGACCTCTGCGCGTCCGAACAGCAGCGGGCGATCGTAGGTGCCACGCAGTTGGAAGTCGGCGTTTGCAAAGACCCGCGCCACGCTGTTCCTGATCTCGAGAGTCGACGGCGCCACGATCTGCACGTCATACCGCAGCGGCAGCGTCGTTGTCGCGAGCGATGCTGCACCCGCTGCCGCTGCGCTGGACGAGGTCAGCTCGAAGAGACCTCCCTGCCCGTCGAACCCGCGGGTGTAGACGGCGTTTCGCACCGTCACCGTGCCCGACAGCGCCAACGCGTCCACCATTCCCTGCAGGCTGAGATCGGCATCGACCAGCGACCGCATTCCCTCGGGGAAGCGCAACCGCATGCTCTCACCTATCATCGTCACGTCGACACGGGTTGGCTGGTAGCCTTCTATGTCGATGCGCCCGCCGAACTGGACGAGCCCGCCGCCCAGCCTGGCCGTGACTTCATCGAGACGAATGCTGCGCGTATCGAAACGCACCGGACCGGAAATGTTCTCGAGCGCATGCGGCAGGCCGAAATGTCGCACGCGACCGTCCTCGACCGTCATCGTGCCGGTCACGATGGGATCGCGCATCGGGCCCTCGAACGTCGCTTCGAGCGATGCGCGCCCGGAGCTGCGGATATTCGAGTCGAATCCCTGCAGCAGGCCGAGACCGGCGTCGCCCGTGGCCCGCACCGCGATGCGCTCGTCGTGCAGGTTGACGACGCCGCTGATGTCGAGCTGCGTTTCGTCGCCGACGAGCCGCATCTGGTCGATGCGCATGGCGTGGCGATCGAGCGCGACGCGGATCGGCGCAGCGTTCCGGAGCCGGTAATCGAACAGCCTGAGGTCCAGCCGATCGACCGTGGCGTCCACGACCAGCTCGTCGATGTTGGACAACTGCCCGACTACACGGATGTTGCCGCCGCCAATCGCGGTCGTGAACGGCGACAGATTCGGATTGAAGGCGCGGATGTAGGGATCGAGCGACGTGTCGGCGACGCTGAACGACAGATCGGCCTCCATCCCCGGCGTGAGCGCAATCCGGCCCGAGCCAGATACGGCGAGACGCGGCGAAGCCGCCTCGATCTTGAGCGTCATCATGTCGCCGTTGACGCTGACTTCACCGGCCACCTGGCCGATGCCCTCGTCGGCCACGAACAGGTCGTTGATGGTGCCGCGAACGTCGTAGCGCGGCCGGTCGAACGTGCCGCTGCCGCCGGCGTTGAAGTCGAACCGTCCGGAGAGTGGGGGGGCCATCTCCGACATCGCGATCGCGATGCTTTCAATCGGTATGCCCCGTCCATCCAGGTTGAAGGAATACGTCCCGTCGTATCCGACGTAGGCGGCGCCCGTGGCGCGCCCACCGCTTTTGACGATCTGCAGCGAGTCGAGCCGCACGCCGCCGTCCTCGAGGCGCACCGCCGACAGCGCCGTCTCGAACGACTCGCCGTACGCGATGCCTTCGACGATCGCCATTTGACCGAAGCCGTACGGGCCATGATAGGGCCCGAACACGTGGAACTCTCCGGACAGCAGCCCATCGAGGTCGTAGTCGTCCAGATCGAACGCGTGGCGCAGCTCGACCAGCGGCCGCCGGATGACGCGAATGCGTGCGTTGATCTCTTCGCCACCGTCGCGTCGAGGGAAGCCGAGCGAGAACCGGCCGTCGACGTGAATGGCGGAATCGCCGCTCAGGACGGCGACGCTCGACACGTCCGCGTACGCGTTTTCGATGACCGCGCGGCCCGTCGTCGCGCCCCATACCACGTCGAACGCGCGTATGCGCTCGCCGCGGAATGTGCCTTCGATACGCGGACGGCGGAAGCTGTTCACCATGACGCCGTCGAACGTCCCGTAGCCCCCAAGTGAAATCACGCCCGTGCGCGACCCGAATGCCGTCAATACTCCGGCAAACACACGATCGCTCTCCTGCCAGTCCGCGCTCGTCACGTGAAACTCGATCCTCGACCGTTCACCGTAGGCGGTACGACCGGTGAACTCGAGATACGTCTCAGGCGTGGCAAGGTGGCTGACACCGACGTCCACCCATTCAGGGCCATAGGCGTAAATCATGTTGCCCGCGATCGGCACCGGCTCGCGGAGCGGCTGAGCGTCGAACGGTCCCCATTCGCGTCCGCGCTGTTCCGCAGCATCGATCTGGGCCGCGGTCATGAACCGGGTCAGCGTCTCGACGCCGGCCGGCGCCTCGAAACGGATCTCGCCATCGCCGCGGTGATCCGAGAAGCGGCCGAGGGGCCATTCCAGCAGATTGCGCCCGGTGGCGCGGCCAGACGGCCGGATGCCATCGAGATCCAGCACGTCAGGGAACTCCGTGAGATCGACGTTCTCGTACGTGGCGTCGAAGCTGGCGACGGCTGGAGTGCCGCTGCGCCCAAACGGCGCAACCCGGTAGTTGAAGCGCGCCGAACCGCCATAGAGATCGGCCGACGCGTCGGTGACTTCGAAGCGTTCCGGCACCCACAGCAGCGATCCGCGCACGTCGGCGAATTGATACCTGTTGACACCGGTCTTCGCGCTCGAAAACGTCCCTTTGAGCTCGCGGCCAGTGCGGGAGCGGCCGTTCACAGTTTCGCGAAACAGGTGAAACGTACCGATGAACTCGCCGTCACCCTGAACCGTGAAATCGTCGGCGGCGAAGAAGATGTCGCGCATTGTCGCGAAGTCGACATCCGAGCGGACGCGATAGAGCTGCTCGGGCCAGCGCGCGAAATCGACCTCACCGGTCAACTGCGACTTCGCGCCGTCGGTCGTCAGATCGATCCGATCGAGCACCACTTTGCCATCGGCGATGCGGAAGGTGGTGCGCATGTCGGCGCGCATCGGCACGTAGTCACGGATCGACACCGTTCCGTTCGAGAAACGCGCCTGCCCACGATATTCCGTTGTCGGCCTGGTCACGATCACGTCGAGGTTGCGGCTCACGACGCTCCAGGGAGTGCCGTGATCGGCGTATGTGAATTCGCCGCGGTACGCCCTTACATACTGAAGCGTGGTGGTCCAGGCGCTGGGGCCGCGGTTCTCTCGGGTAAACCGCGGAAAGTTGTGGCGGCCGTCGGGAAACGTCTCGACGTACATCCGCCAGTCGGTCATCTCGATGGCGTCGAACACGACCCGACGATCGACGAGCGTGCTCCAGGGCATCGAGACGTTGATGCGCTGCGCCATGAGAAACGGACGCGACTGAGGGGTCAGCCCCTCGATCACGACATCCTCGACGACGAAGCGCCCAAGCCAGAGATGCACCGACAACCGCCCGATGTGCATCGGCCGGCCCATGTACTGCGACGCCGCCGCTTCAGCGCGCGCCCTCAGAGAAGGACCGAGATCGATCGACACCGTGGTGACCAGAGCCACGGCGATGATCACGGCACACGTCGCCACGATCCGGCGAGTCACGCGCCGCGTGGTCTGGGTGATGGGGTGGCTAAGGACTGTGTAAGTCAAAATTCAAAATGCAAAATGCAAAAGTTACTCGATGACCACGAGCACCGTTTTCGCTTCGACGAGCGCGCCCTGCCCCACCCGCACCTCTTTCACGGTGCCCGCGCGGGGCGATCGCAGCTCGTTTTCCATTTTCATCGCCTCCACCACCACGACGCCCTGCCGAGCAGCAACGACATCGCCTGCTTTCACCAGGACCCGGACAATCCGGCCTGGCATAGGCGCCGTCACGTCGAGCGGTCCGCTTCGCGTGTCCGCCGTGTGGTCGCCGCGACCTCCCGCCCGCCTCGCAATACGCCGACGATCGAGGTCGGTTGAAAGCGCATCGAGCCGAACCGCCAAGGCCCTGCGGTTCACGAACACGCTGAGCTCGCCGCCGAGTTGGACGCCAACCGTCACTTCGTAGCTCCGGCCGGCACGCACGCTCAGAGAGGCTGGCGATCCGGCGCGAACCGGACCCATGAGCAAGGACCAGTTTTCGCCCGCGCGCGCCACGTCGAGCACGTAAGCGCTTCCGTCGACCACTGCCTGGTACTTGCCGGCGCCACCAGTAATCTGAACGACCCGTTTTCGAGAGCCGGTCTCAACCTCGAACGTCACGGACGCAGGCCCTCGAGCCGCGCCAGCCTCTTCCAGCCCATTTTCGCCGGCTGGTTCGACTGCTGGACGCGGGCGTCCCGCCACGTTTCCATGCGCGCGTTCGGCGTCACGCTGCTCGTAGACGAAAGAGCGGTGAACGCCTGCAGCGCGGCAGCCATGGCCGCAACCTGCTCTTCGTCCTCGCTGGGAATCTCGAACGGCTCGCCCTGCCGCTGCTGCAAGAGCTCGTCCAGGTACCCAGTGTGAAATGTCGCCGCCTCGAACGCCGCTTGCTGGAGCATCCACCGGAAAAAGGGGACGGTCGTCCGGATTCCACGCACCTCATACTCGTCGAGCGCCCGCCTCATTCGCGCAACAGCCTGAGGTCGATCGCCCCCCCAGGCTGACAGCTTCGAAATCAGCGGATCGTAAAAAATCGGCACCTCGGCGCCGGATTCCGCACCACTGTCGTCGCGAATCCACGGGCCGCCAGGGACACGAAGGCCGGTGATGCGTCCGGGCGACGGCATGAAACCGGCGTCGGGATCTTCCGCGTATATGCGGCACTCGATGGCGTGACCGATGGGTGTCAACGCCGTCGGCGGATCGACATCGAGGCGTTCGCCGCGTGCCACTCGAATCTGCGCTCGGACGAGATCGACGCCGGTCACCATCTCGGTGATCGGATGCTCCACCTGCAGGCGGGTGTTCATCTCCAGGAAGAAGAAGCGCCCCTCCTCGTCCAGGAGGAACTCAATGGTGCCGGCGCTCGCGTATCCGACCGATCGAGCCACGGCCGCCGCGGCGCTCGTGATGTGCGCCCGAAGTGCGGGGGACACCACGGGCGACGGCGTCTCTTCAATCACTTTCTGGTGACGCCGCTGAATCGAACACTCGCGTTCGACAAAGGGCAACACGTTCCCGTGTAGATCGCCCAACAGCTGCACTTCGATGTGCCGCGGCCGCACGAGACGCCGCTCGAGATAGATCGCCGGGTCGCCGAATGCGGTGTTGGCCTCGGAGCGTGCAGCGCGAATCGCGCTCGACAGATCATCGGGCGCGGTCACGAGCCGCATGCCCTTTCCACCTCCGCCGGCAACGGCCTTGATCAGCAGCGGATAGCCGATTCGCTCCGCCGCGCTCGCAATGACGGACTCGCGCTCATCGGCGGCAAACGGCTCGTCGGTGCCTGGCACCACCGGCACGCCCGCGTCGAGAGCAGCGCGCCTCGCTTTGGTCTTGCTGCCCATCAGCGCGATCGACTCGGGCGACGGACCGATGAACGTCAGGCCCGCATCGCGGCATGCCGCGGCAAACGCGTCGTTCTCCGCGAGGAATCCGTAACCGGGATGGATGGCATCGGCGCCGCTCGCCAGGGCGGCGTCGATCAGACGGTCGATCCGCAGATAACTTTCAGCCGGCGCGTTTGGACCGATGGCGCACGCCTGATCGGCCATTCGCACGTGACGCGCCGTGCGATCACAGTCGGAATAGACCGCAACCGACGCCAGTCCCATGTCGCGGCATGCACGAATGACACGCACGGCAATCTCGCCGCGGTTCGCGACCAGAATTTTGCGCAAAACCTGCTAATTCTAGCACTTAGGGGTAGACTTGGAAGGCACGTATTGGTCCCTGGCGACCGCGTCGGCCGGGCTTGTTTGCGACACGATCAGAGGTTTTCCACTGTCCAGCAACGGCTCGACCTTCTGTTCACCCTCCCGGGGAAGTGTGGGGACGACAGATACCTCATCGTCACGAGCGTCCGGAGCTTGCCGTTGCGCTCAACCGGGCAGCGTACGGGGAGCGGTGTCAGCCGTTAGTGGAAACGGCGGGTCGGGCACAGGCAACCCTCCCGCACGCACCGATCCGCTGCGTCGATCCGCAACAATCAAGCTGACCTCCTTGCGTTTGACCGGTTCCCAGCGCCCTCCTCAATCACGGCGAGATCGACTTTGATATTCTTTGATATTCACGAGCTGACGGGGCGTTGCAAGCTCCTTGGCGCGCCAGCAGCACCAGCTCGTCGTCAGTCACACGCGCTATAGACCCCCAGAGGGCGCGCGAGGTTGGGTCCGCGACGAGCACGTGGGAACTCTAACTTTGACCTTTGAATTGTGAATCTTGAATTACTGTGCGGCCCGTCTACCTGATGACCCCCCGGCGGACGGCATACAGCACGATTTCGGCCGCGCTGTGGAGGTCGAGCTTTTCCATGATGCGTGCGCGGTGTGTCTCGACCGTGCTGGGGCTGATGGACAGAATCGCCGCGATTTCCTTGTTGGCCTTTCCCTCGGCAACGAGCTGGAAGATTTCGCGCTCACGCTCCGAGAGCGATTCGTAGCGATCGGTGATGCCACGATCCGCAAGCTGCCGCGTGTAGTCGTCCAGCATGACGCGCGCGATGGCCGGACTGAAGAAGGATCGTCCCTTCGACACCGCGGAGACCGCCTGAATGAGATCGACATCAGCGGAATCCTTCAGCAGATAGCCGGTCGCGCCTGCCTGCAGAATCTGATTCACGTACGCCTCATCCGAGTGCATCGTCAGCACGAGAATCCGCGTCGATGGCGAACGCTTGACGATCTGGCGCGTTGCCTCGATGCCGTTGAGGAGCGGCATGGCGATATCGATAATGGCCACATCGGGCTTCAGCTCCTCTGCCTTGCGGACGGCTTCGCGGCCGTCGCCAGCCTCTGCGACGACTTCCCAGTCGGGCGATTCCTCCAGGACCTTGCGCAGGCCCTGTCGAACAACTGTGTGATCGTCCGCGAGCAGAATGCGAAGCCGTGCCATGCGATTACCCCGCGAGCTGAGTTTCCGCCGCCGGCTTCATGACGACCGGCACCGGAAGCCTGACCATCACTCTGGTTCCACCTTCGGAGCGGTTCTCGATGACGAACGTTCCCGACAGCGCCTGCGCGCGCTCTCTCATACCAATCAGGCCGAGCCCGCGCCGGTCGTGCGTGCGCACGATGGTCGGGCTGACACCGCGGCCGTCGTCTTCGATGGTGAGGTGCAGCACATCGTCTCGCCGGACGAGCGAGACGGTACAGCTGGACGCGCCGCTGTGGCGACCAACGTTGGTGAGAGCCTCCTGCACGATTCGGTACGCGCACACTTCGATCTCGGGCGGCAGGCGATCGTCCATTCGTTCGTGGATGAGCTGCGCCCTGATGCCAGTACGGCTCGAAAAGCTGCGCAGGTGGGCGCTGAGCGCTTCGGGCAGGCCGAAGTCGTCCAGCATCGACGGGTGCAAGAGCTGGGACAAATCGCGAACATTTTGCAGCGTCGATTCGGCGATCGCACGCGCCTGTTCGAGCGCCGTTCGAGCGCGCGAGTCGGTCGTACCGCCCCGAAGAGCGACACCCATTTCCATTTTGATGGCCATCAGCGCCTGGCCGACCGCGTCGTGCAGCTCGCGCGCAAGACTGCGACGCTCTTCCTCCTGGGCCGTCACCAGCCTCGCGGACAGACGCTCCAGATCGAGGCGGTTCTGCCGCTCGATCAGCTGCTGACGCTCGATTTCACGCTGCAGCCGCGTCACGTGACGGGCTGCGACGAACGCCACCACGAAGCCGGCCGCAAGCGCCAGCGACGCCAGCGTGATGACACGCGTCTGGGCGTCGCGGTAGAACTGCGCCGCCTGTTGCTCGTGGCTTTCGATGGACACGCGCTCGAGGTCGGCCAGCGAGCCGACGAGCTCGAGCACCGACTCGCGTGCAGGCACCAGCCGGCCGCTGATCATCGCGGCGTCGGCAGCGCTTCCATCTTGCACGTCGAGCGCAAGCGCCTCGTCGCGCGACTGCCAGTACGTGTTCAGCTCGACCTGCAGTCGAGCCCACTGCTCGCGTTCGAGCGGCGTATCCACGAGAGGAACATATTCGGGGAGCGCTTTCTCCACGCCGACGCGAAGCTGCGTCATCTCGCGGCGGTAGTAATCCCGCATCTCGGCCGTTGGGTTCATGAGCGCGTCGCGAAGGTAGATGGACCCGAGCATGACCCGTGTCGTGATCGCGGTGAGCACTTGTTGCCCTCGCACGAACGAGCGCCGTGCCGACGCCATCTGTTCTTCAGCTTCGCGGATACGCCGCACCAGCTCATAGCCGGAAGCGAGCCACAGCGCGAACACGATGGCGAAGCCGGCGATCAAGGCGCCGCGGATGGTCGGGACGGGCAGAGGGTACCGCAATGTCAAGCTTCCACTGTAGGGCGACACGAGTCGAGGCCGGTATCGGGTCAATACGGTATGTTGTATTCTCGCCGATTGCCAGCTAGCGGAGCTGCGGCAGGCGGTACACCCTGACGTCTGCTACGTCGAACGCGTGCTCCGCGCCTGGGTGCATCGCAATCCAACGCGCCCTCACGTTCGAGACACCGGGGCGAATGATGACGTAGAGATCGCTCTGGCGGCGATATGAATCCAGCGCATCCGGGATCAGGTCACCTATGGCACGCCGGAGCGGCGTGAAGTGCGGGGGAAGGTATCCGCTGTACCCGTTGATCGTGCGGTACCGCCCGATGACCCCGCGATACTGCGGCGTCGCGTTGTAAAAGCCTTCGTCAATCGGCAGATCCAGGACGACCGCGCCCTCCGGAATCGCCCCGGGGCGCATCGGCTGCGGCGCTTCGACAATGCGGTCCACGAACCACCCTTCAAAAGCAATCACCAGCGCAAGGGCCGCCAGGACGATGCGTAGGCGCTGCGCGTATCGCTCGAGGAGGACAACCGTGCCAAATGCCGCCAGCACCGCAAGAGAGAGCATCGCGGGAAACCACGCACGCGCCGGCACTCGGATGCTCTGCATGCCTGGAAGACTGTAGAGCAGATAGTAGGGGCCGTACGTCAAGGCGCGCCACGGCGTCGACCACTCAGGCTCGGGCCCGAGCGCGACCAGCCACAGCACGACGGCCGCCACCGCGTAGAAGACGACGACGTCGCGTCGCGACCACGCGCGGCGGAATGCGTTGCTCAACAGTGCGCCGGCGACAAGCAGCAACACGGCCGACGTGAACAGCCGATACGGGCGGAACGGAGGGAGACGCAGCGGACCGACGTGCCAGCCAAACGGGCCGGTCCATACGCGCGCTAGGACGATGAGCGTGAGAACCACGAACGCGCTCACAAGGCGACGAGGCCACAGCCCGATGCCTGTCCCTCTTACAGCGGCGAGCAGCGCCACCATACCCAGCGCAAGGGTGATGAAACCTGGAAACAACGCGCCTTCCTCGAAATCGTGCGGAAGCATGCTTCGCCACGGCACCGCGCGGTGGTACATGCCAAGCAGCCCGACGATGTCGGCGCTGAAACTCTTGGTTTCGGCGTAGGAGCGGAAGAAACCGTGTTCCGCCTGACGCACGTGATAGCCCCACAAGAGCGGTAGAAGCGGCAGCGTCGCGAGTGCAGCTGCAGCGGCCGGGCCTGCAAGTCGTCTCCACTCGCGCGGCCGTACGAACCACACACTCCAAAGCAGCACAAGGATCGGAAAGAAGGCAAGCAGGGCAGAATTCGCCAGCGCGGTCAGCAGCCATCCGACGCCGAAGCAGACGAGCGCCGTGCGACGACCCGTACGGTGATACCGGTGCAGCCACATCAGCGCGAACGGCATCCCGAACGAGGTCATCTGCTGAAGGTGCGACAAGTGCACGGACTGGTAGGGGGCAAATGCGTATGCCAGCCCCGCGATCAATGCCCCCGCGCTCGATCCGGTCAGCTCGCGGGCGAGCGCGCACGCCGCCACGCCATTGAGCGGCGCCGCGATGAGAAACACGATGTTGTAGGCAAGCACCGGGTTGCCCGTGAGCCAGATCACAGGCGAGGCGATCGGGTAGGCAAGGAGCAGGTGTTCGGTAAACGCCGTGACGCCCGAGAGCGGCGCAAAGGACGGGAAGTTCCACCATTCGGACGTGAGCGGCAGGTGTCTCGCGTTCCACGCCAGGATCGACGTATTGAGCAGCGGATCGCCGAGGTCCGAGTAGAGGTGCGTCGTGACGTTCGGCAGCAGCTCGCGGAACAGGAACGCCGTGAGGAACACGTAGACGGCCCCGGCCGCCGCCGTGACACGCGAACCTTTCAACGGAGCTCCGGCAGACGATAGAGCTCGAACTGGCCGCGGCCACCAACGCGCTCGCCGCCCGGCTGCACAGCCGCGTAGACGAATGCCGCAGCCGCAGGGCCCATCGCCGCTACAAGGGAATGTTGCCGTGCTTCTTCGGAGGATTTCGGTCGCGCTTGGTGTCGAGCGCCTCCAGCGCACCGATCAACTTGGCCCGAGTCTGCCGCGGCAGGATGACCTCGTCGATGAAACCCCGCTGGGCAGCGACGTACGGATTGGCGAACCTCCGGCGGTATTCGTCGATCTTCGCCGCGCGCACCGTCGCCGGGTCCTCGGCGGCCTCGAGCTCGCGCTTGTACAGGATATTGACCGCGCCTTCCGCCCCCATGACTGCGATTTCAGCCGTCGGCCACGCATAGTTGGCGTCGGTGCGAATGTGCTTGCTGGACATGACGCAGTAGGCGCCGCCGTACGCCTTGCGCGTAATGACGGTCAGCTTTGGCACCGTCGCCTCGGCAAAGGCAAACAGGAGCTTCGCTCCGTGGCGGATGATGCCGCCGAACTCCTGAACGGTGCCTGGCAAGAACCCCGGCACGTCTTCGAAGGTGACGAGCGGAATATTGAACGCGTCGCAGAACCGAACGAAGCGCGCGCCCTTGACCGACGCATCGATGTCGAGCGTCCCCGCAAGATGCGCCGGCTGATTAGCCACGATGCCCACCGGACGACCGCCGAGCCGCGCGAACCCGACCAGGATGTTCCGCGCGAAGTGCTCGTGCACCTCGAGCACGTATCCCTCATCGACGACGGCGCGTATGACGTCGCCCATGTCATACGGCTGATTCGGCGATTCGGGCACCATCGTGTCGAGCGCCTCGTCGGCGCGATCCGCAGGATCCGTCGGCTCCACGCGCGGCGGGTCGTCCACGTTATTGTTCGGCATGAACGACAGAAGCTCGCGAATCAGGAGCAGGCATTCCTGGTCGTTCTCGACCGCAAAGTGCGCGACACCGCTCCGCTCGCTGTGCGTTGTCGCACCGCCGAGCTCCTCTTTCGTGACCAGCTCGTGGGTGACCGTGCGAATGACGTCGGGACCAGTGACGAACATGTAGCTCGTGCTTTTCACCATGACCGTGAAATCGGTGATCGCCGGTGAATAGACGGCGCCACCGGCACACGGTCCCATGATGGCGGAAATCTGCGGCACGACGCCCGACGCGAGCGTGTTGCGAAGAAAGATGTCCGCGTACCCGCCGAGCGACTGGACGCCTTCCTGAATGCGCGCGCCGCCCGAATCGTTCAGCCCGACGACCGGCGCCCCCATCTTCATCGCAAGATCCATGATCTTCACGATCTTCGCGGCGTTGGTCTCGGAGAGCGACCCCCCAAACACCGTGAAGTCCTGCGCGAAGGCGTAAGCAAGGCGTCCGTTGACACGGCCATGCCCGCACACCACGCCGTCGCCGGGCACGACCTGATCGGCCATGCCGAAGTCGCGGCAGCGATGGGTGACGAACTTGTCTGTCTCCTCGAACGTGCCAGGGTCGAACAGCAGGTCGATCCGTTCGCGCGCCGTCAGCTTGCCCGCCTTGCGCTGGCGACGCAGACGTTCCTCGCCGCCGCCCAGCTCGGCCCGCCGTTCAAGGTCTTGAAGAAAATGCTTATCCATGGGATTTACGAATTGACGAACTTACGAATTGACGAACTTGCCAAACACCTGAATTCGTAACTTCGTAGATCCGTAAATTCGTAAATACGTCAATCCGTTGCCGTCATACCCTGGCCGCCTGCGCCTTTTCCCAGTCCTTGAGGAACCGTTCGAGGCCGATGTCAGTGAGCGGATGCTTGAAGCACTGCTCGATCACGGCCGCCGGTGCCGTCGCGACGTCGGCACCCATCCGCGCCGCCTCGATGATGTGAATCGGATTGCGAACGCTTGCCACGAGCACCTGCGTCGTCAGGTCCGACCTGTCGAAGATGTCGACGATTTCCCGGACGAGATTCATTCCGGTTGCGCCGATGTCGTCGAGCCGCCCGACGAACGGGCTCACGTAGGCTGCGCCAACCTTGGCGGCCAGCCATGCTTGAGCGGCCGAGAAGATCAGCGTCACATTCACGCGATGCCCTTCCGACGACAGCGTGTTGCACGCCCGTACGCCGTCCTTGGTGAACGGCACTTTGATGACGATGTGCTCGTCGATCGACGCAAGGTCGCGTCCTTCCCGCAGCATCCCAGCGGTGTCGGTGGCGACCACTTCGGCGCTGACGGGGCCCTTGACCGTCTGACATATCTGCCTGAGGATCTGCCGATAGTCGCCTGCTTCCTTCGCCAGCAGCGACGGGTTGGTCGTGACCCCGTCGAGGATGCCGAGCTGCGCGAGCGTCTCGACTTCCTTCAGGTTTCCCGTATCGACGAACAGTTTCATGACTGGCTCCTGGGTGGATGGTGGCTGGTGGTCGTGACTCGGCAACCAACAACCCTCAACCGTCAACTTCGGACTTCCCACTTTCAACTACCAACCACCAACTACCAACTACCAACTACCAACTACCAACCTTATCTTGCCGTCTCCTCCACCCGTTCCGACTCTGCGCTGACGTTGGGCAGCGGCACCTGCCCATCGACCGCCACGATAGAGTAAACGTACCGGGTTCCGGGCCGCACGTCAGTGTCACGATAACGCGCTTCGACGATCGGTATGTTCGTGAGCTGACGCAGTGTGGCATCGCCCGCCTCGCGGCGCAAGACCAGATAGCCGCCGAGATCCAGTTCGCTGTTCGGCTCCCAAATCAGGCTGATCCCGCCCTCCGACGGGACGGCAGCGAGACCTGTCGGCACTGCGGGCGGAAAGATGTCGATCGGCGTGATGCAGGTACGCGTCGACGGCTCGCTCATGGCGGTTCCACGCTGCGCGCGCACGGTGTAGCAGTGCCGGCGGCCCGGCACGGGTTGGTCGGTCGTGGACGTCGCCGTCAGAGCGCTTTGATTGATCGGTACGGGCAGTGGCGTCGTCCAGGAAGGAGTCCCACCCGCGCGCGGGAGCTCGGATGGATCTGGCGCTATTTCCCGATAGACGTTGTACGTGGTCGGTCCCGCAGGAAGGCCGGCGTCGGCCACGGGTTGCACCGCGGGTACGCCAGAGCCTTGGGCCGGCGCCACAAAAGGCGTCGATTCGGGCGGAAGCATGCGATCGAGCAGGAAGCCAAGCAATCCTCCCGAGGGCTCCCAGGTCAGCGAAATCGCCGACGCGTCGTAACGCGCCCGCACTTCGGACGGCGGATCAGGCAGCGGAGTGAGCGCCAGCTCCGCGTGCATCCCTGGCGGCCCGGGACGTCCGCGGAGGTTGAATGGAATGGCAAGGTAGAACCGGCGCAGGACGGAAGGCGCCGGAACACCTCCCGCGGGCGCAGCAACCGGTGAAAAGCCTCGAGGATCGATGTACACGCGTCCCTGGACGAGCTCGTCTGGCGTGAGGGTGTCGACGATGGTCACGGCGGCGCCGGGCAGGGCGCCAGCAGACGGATCCGGCGGAGGTGGTGGCGGCGCATCATCGTCGACCTTCGCCGGTGGAACCACAGGAATGCTCGCCACGACGGCGCCGACCTCCGCAAAGCGCGCGGTTGGCGGCGCGCTGCCTCCTGTGTAGCCGTACACGTCGATGCGCTGAATGTCGATCGGGATCGACTCATCGATATTGGTGGCAGGAACGGTGACCGTGACGTAGGCGTCGTTCCCCATACGTGCGGCGGCAATCTTTTCCACCGCCGCCGGGATTCTCAGGTTCGGGGGAATCGGCGCTCCCCGTTTTCCACATGCCGCACCGCCCATGCTTGCGGCGATCGCGAGCACGCTGACAGCCCGGACCCCGATTCTCATGACCCTTCAGAGGGTATCGCGACTCGCTTCCCGAGTTCGGGCGACTTGAATCGCCGAGGATCGATGCCGTATCCGCGCACCTTGTAATTGAGAATCCGTTCGGTCGTGTCGAGCAGGCGGGCCGCCTTCGCGCGGTTGCCGCGGGTCGTCTTGAGCGCGTCCTGGATCAGATCCCGCTCGTAGGCGGCGACCGCATCCTTGAGCGACACGCGCGTCACCGTGCCGGAGGCGTCGGCGGTCTGGAGCGACGGCGGCAGGTGATGGCCGTGAATGACCGCGCCGTCGCAGACGAGAATCGACCGCTCCATGACGTTCTCCAGCTCTCGCACGTTGCCCGGCCAGTGGTACGCCATGAGCATGTCGATGGCGGGTGTCGAGATGCGCTTGATCACCTTGCCATGCTCGCGCGAGAACTTTTCGAGGAAGTGATCGGCCAACAGCAGCAGGTCGGCCTTCCGCTCGCGCAGTGACGGCACGAAGATCGTGAACACGTTCAGGCGATAGTAGAGATCCTCGCGGAATTTCCCTTCCGAGAGAGCGGTCTCCATGTCCTTGTTCGTGGCCGCAATCAACCGGACATTCACGCGTACCGTGTCCGTACCGCCGAGCCGCTCGAACTCGCGTTCCTGCAGGACGCGGAGCAGCTTGACCTGCGTACTGAGGTTGATATCGCCGATCTCGTCCAGAAAGAGCGTTCCGCTTTCCGCCATCTCGAAGCGCCCTTTCTTGCGGCCCGCCGCTCCCGTGAACGCCCCTTTCTCGTAGCCGAAGAGCTCCGACTCGATCAAGGTATCCGGCAACGCTGCACAGCTCACCTTCACGAACGGCTTCTTCGCGCGCAGCGAGTTGTAATGGATGGCGTGCGCAATCAACTCCTTGCCGGTGCCCGACTCACCGCGAATCAGCACCGTGGTGTTCGTCTTGGCGACCTGCGCGACCTGCTCGTACATCTGCCGCGTCGGTCCACTGGTCCCGATGATGTTCGAGAAGTCGTAGCGCTCGCGCAGCTCCTGCCGCAGGTGCGTGTTCTCGTCGACCAGCCGCCGGCGCTCCTCCTCGACGAGCCGCTGCACGTTGAGCGCCTGCGCGATCATCGAGCTGACGATGCCGAGAAACTGGACGCTGCTGTCGAAGTCGCGCTCCGGCTTGAACCGCAGGTCGACGGCCAGCGCCCCAATCGACACGCGGCTCTGGAGGACCGGGACGCAGATGAAGCTGAGCTCCTGCTTCAGCGCTTCACCGCGGCGAGCGGCACGGTTCAGGAGCGCAGGCTCCCGGCTGACTCGCGGCACGACAATCGGCTTTCCGCTTTCGACGACCTTGCCGGTAATGCCTTCGCCGACGCGGTAGCGCACCGAACGCGCACGGTCGTCGAATCCCTCCGCTGCCTCGACGTGCAGCTCGCCGTCGCGCAGCAGGGTCAGCATGCCGCGCACGACACCGTGATGACGCACGAGGATGGTGAGCACGCGCTGCATCGATGCCTTGAGATTCAGGGTGCCGGACAGCGCCTGGCTGACCTCCAGGAGGGTTGAGAGGCGTCGCGCGTCGCGTGCGGCGGTGCTTGTGTCGGCTGCAACTCTCAAGGCAGACATACGCTCCTACATTTCCGAAGGATCAGCAGATCGTCGCCACAATGATGTGACCGGCGATTTGCGGGCGTCGGCGACCCCGTCGCGGGCGGCCGCGGAGAAATAAGACGTCTTTGTATTAATGCAGAACTCACAAGACACAATTGTCTTAAATCACGACTGCTGCACAAACGGCATTCTACAGGATTCGCGTGAAATTGCGACCCATTTGACACCCTAGCAACACGTACGCCGATGGCGTGTGTCTTGCGATGCACGCAGGGCATCGTGACGACGAACCCCGCACGTCTGGTGTCAGTCGTCGTGTGCCTCATCGTCGGTCTGTCCGCCGGAACGCACGCGAAAACCGCCAACGACGCGCAGCTGCGTCCCCTCGAGCCGTCGCTCATCATGGTCCTCGACGCCGGCCGCCATCGCTCCCCGACATTTCGCGCCCTGATGGACCGTCTCGAGGCGGGCGATGTCGTCGTGTACCTGCAATACGGGCAGCTTCCGAGCGGAGTGCACGGGCGGCTGAGTTTTCTCGGGGCTGCAGCGGGTCGCCGTTACGTCGTCGTAGAACTCGCACGGGACCTCGACGTGCCCAGGCTGATCGCGATCGTCGGCCACGAGCTGCAGCACGCCGTGGAAGTGGTCGGCCAGCCGGAGATCGTCGACCGTGCGACATTTGCGACCGCCTACGAGCGATCTGCGTTCAAACGCCGCCACTTTGCGGACGGAGGGATTGGGTTCGATACGGCCGCCGCGGTGCTGGCCGGGCGACAGGTCTGGCGGGAGCTCTCCGGATCGGCGATTACGCTCGAGACCCGCTAAAGGATGTAGCGCGAGAGATCCTCGTTGCGAACGATGTCGGCCAGCATGCGGTCGACGTACGCCTCGTCAATCGACAGCGACTGCGGACCGAGCTCCGCTGTCTCGAACGAGACCTCGTCGAGCAGCCGCTCCATCACGGTGTGCAGCCGTCGCGCGCCGATGTTCTCGTTGATGTCGTTCACCCGCGCTGCGAAATCGGCGATGCGCCCGATCGCGCCGGGCGTGAACGTCAGCGTCAGGTCCTCGGTGCCGAGCAGCGCGGCGTACTGCTTGACCAGCGCGTTGCGTGGTTCGGTGAGGATGCGCACGAAGTCGTCCCGTGTGAGCGGCTCCAGCTCGACCCGGATGGGAAACCGACCCTGCAGCTCGGGGATCAGATCCGACGGCTTCGCCACGTGAAAGGCGCCAGCCGCAATGAACAGGATGTGATCCGTCTTCACCATCCCGTGCTTGGTGTTGACCGTCGTACCCTCGACAATCGGCAGGATGTCGCGCTGGACGCCTTCGCGGCTCACGTCGGGGCCGTGGCCCCCGCTGCCAGACATCGCGTCGCGGCTGGCGATCTTGTCGATCTCGTCGATGAAGATGATGCCCGACTGCTCCACCCGCTGCGTCGCGCTGCGGCTCACCGATTCCATGTCCACGAGCTTGGCCTGTTCCTCCGCGACCAGATGCTCGAGCGCCTCCGGCACTCTCAGCCGGCGCGTCTTCGTGCGCCCCTGGAACATGTTCCCCATCATGTCCTTGAGGTTGATGCCGATCTCCTCGACCGACGTGCCGGCGATCACCTCGAAGGACGGCATGGCCGTGTCGCGCACGTCGATCTCGACGACGCGCTCGTCGAGACGCCTCTCATGCAGCTGCGCGCGGATCCGTTCGCGCGTCCGGTTCGCCTGCTCACGCGCGATGGCTTCGTCACCGGGAGCCGCCGGCCGCGCCGGCGGCAACAGCAGGTCCAGCAGCCGCTCTTCCGCCGCGTGACGCGCCTTGTCGCGCACCTCCTCGGCCTTCTCCGCGCGCACCATGTCGACCGCCAGCTCCACGAGGTCGCGCACCATCGATTCGACATCGCGGCCGACGTAGCCGACTTCGGTGAACTTGGACGCCTCGACCTTGATGAACGGCGACTGCGCCAGCCGGGCGAGCCGACGGGCGATTTCCGTCTTGCCTACACCGGTCGGGCCAATCATGAGGATGTTCTTCGGCGTCACTTCTTCGGCCATGTCCGGCGGGAGGCGCTGCCGGCGAATGCGGTTCCGAAGCGCAATTGCGACCGCGCGCTTCGCATTCGCCTGACCCACGACGTACTTATCGAGCTCGGTGACGATCTGACGCGGCGTCAGCGTGTCGACGGCGCTGGCGGTGCGTTCCGGGAGAAAGATGGCCATGAATCGGTATCACAATTCTTCGATCGTGAGGTTCGTATTGGTGTAGATGCAGATGCCTGCAGCAACCGCCATGGCTTCTTCGGCAATCTGACGAGCGGTCAACTGAGTATGGCGGCTCAGCGCCCGTGCGGCTGCCATCGCAAACGGGCCGCCAGACCCAACCGCAACGATGCCGTCGTCGGGCTCGATGAGATCGCCGGTGCCCGACAGCAGGAACATGGATTTCCGGTCGGCCACGATCATCATCGCCTCGAGCCGGCGCAGCAGACGATCGGTACGCCAGTCGCGCGCCAGCTCCACCGCGGCACGCTCGAGGTTTCCACGATACTGTTCCAGCTTCGACTCGAACCGTGAGAACAGGGCAAAAGAGTCGGCCGCCGACCCTGCAAAGCCGGCGAGGATCGAGTTGTTGTACAACCGGCGAATCTTGCGGGCGCCGTGCTTGACGACGGTGGCGCCAAGTGTGACCTGACCGTCGCCAGCGAGGCACGTCTGATCCCCATGCCTTACGGCCAGAATCGTCGTCGCATGCACGCCTCGATGGCCGCTCAGGGTGACCGGTCGAATGGTCGAAGGGTGGGGGGGCATCACACGCCAGTATGCCTCATCCAGCTGCGCGCTGACCTGGCGTGATGACATCGGCCGCGACACCGAACGACGACAGTTGCGCCCCGACAATCATTTCAGCCAGAAATTCGCACGCCCGCCCGTGGCAGCACTGTTGCTGAGGTTTCACGTGGACCTGTCCCAAGGAGAAGAGATGCTTCCTCTTTATCTGTTCCTGGCAGCCCTGCTGGTGGCGCCGTCGGTCGCCGGCGCGCAGGAAGCTGAGGCTCAGGGTGCGCAGGCCGAGCCGGCCTCGCCGGAACCCGAGCGCCACGCGATTCCTCGCGGCAGTCGACCGCAGGGGGGCAATCCCCGAATTGGGACCGCCGTGCCAAGGGCTGCGCGGCCGCCCACGCAACCGGCAGTGCCGGCGCCGTCATTCGCACGCGCTTCGGAAGTCGCAGCTCGAGAGGCGAGCGCACAAGAGCAACCTGCGCAAGAGCCGGAGCGACGCGCAGTTCCCCGTGGCAGTCGTCCCCAAGGGGACAATCCGCGAACAGGCACAGCCGTCCCGCGATCGGCGCCGCCCCCGCGATCGGCGCCTGAAGGCGGTCGAATTACCACGAACCGCGGACGCACGGTGATCGTGCCCGACCGACGCGGCCGCACCGTTTTCGTCCGGCCACCGAGCGTCTACAACTATTACTATCCGCGCAGCTACCATCCGTACGGATACGGCGCATTTGGGCTTGGCTACTTCTACTACAACCCGTACCGCTGGTATCCCGGATACACGACGTACAGGTACTACGGCAACTACGACAGCTACGACAGTTTCTATCGGCGCCCGTTCAGCACATTCGACATCGGCGAGCTCAGGCTGGATGTATCACCGCGTCACGCGCAGGTGTACGTTGACGGGTACTATTCGGGCGTCGTGGACGATTACGACGGCGCCTTCCAGGGGCTGAAGCTCGAGTCGGGGGCGTACCGGATCGAAGTGACGGCTCCAGGCTACGAAACCCTTACCTTCGACGTGCGAATAAGCCCCGGGCAGAAGGTCAGATACCAGGGCGACCTGCGGCGACTACCGTAGGTGGTAGATAGTAGGCGGTAGCCCGTAGTCGGTAGCCGGTACCGGTAGGCGGTAGCCGGTAGCCGGTAGCCGGAAGCCTGCAGGTTTCCGGTATCCGGCCGTCAACGTCACGCGCGCTGTCGACGAAACCACAGATAAACCGGGATACCCGCGAGAATGATTGCGGCTCCGGCACCCGTCGGGCCGGGGTCGCGAACCAGGCCGTTCACAACCACGATTAGCGCGACGAGCGCGTACAGTCCCGGCACGATCGGATAGCCCCACGTGCGGAACGGCCGTTCCGCATTCGGCTCGCGCCGCCGCAGCACGAAGAGCGCCGCCACCGCTAGGCCTGAGAACAGCCAGATCGCAAACCCCGTGTAGTTAATCAGCGCGTCAGCTTTTGCCGACAGGACGAGGAGCGACGCCCAAATCGTCTGCGCAACGATCGACATGGCCGGCGTCTTGTACCGCGAATGCACGGCGGCCGCGCGGTGAAAGAACATCCCGTCCCGCGCCATGGCGAAGTACACGCGCGGGCCGGCGAACGTCATCGCGTTCACGCTCGCGGCAAGGCTGATGATGCCGACAATGCCCATGATGTTGCCAGCGGTCGGGCCGATTAGGCGGTCGGCCACGACATCGAGCACGCTCCCCTCCAGCATCGCGAGCTCGGTAACCGGAACAACATAGAGGTACAGCGCGTTCATCAACAGGTAGATGGCGATGACGGCGGCCGTGCCGAGCGCGAACGCGCGAGGCGCATTGCGTCCCGGGTCTCTGATTTCCTCAGCGACGTAGGAGGCCGCGTTCCAGCCGGAGTAGGTGAATCCCACTGCAAGCAGCGCCAGGAACCATCCGGGCGCCGATACCGGGGCGGCAGCCTGCGTGAGGGACTGCAATTCGCCGGTGCCGAAACCGAAGCCGAAGGCAATGAAGAGAACGAATGCGGAGACCTTCAGCGTCGCGAGCAGATTGCTGACGAAGCGGCCTGGCCCCACGCCGCGCACGTGCACGAACGCGAGTCCCCATATGAGGGCGAGCGCGACGATCGTCTGAGGCGAAAATGCGAGCTCAAACGTGCCGGGAAGGATCGGGATCGTGAAGAACGGCGTCGTGTTTCCCGCCGCAGGGGCGAATCGCGACAGGTAGAACGGCAGCACTAGCGCCACCGCGGCGATCGCTCCGGAAAAGCCCGCCACGAACGACGTCCATCCGGTCAGGAATGCGGCAACCGGGCCGAACGCCTCACGCAGATAGACGTACTCGCCGCCTGCTCGCGGACGCAGCGCCGCCAGCTCCGCATAGGCCATCGCTCCGGCAAATGCCAGCAGGCCGCCGACCAGCCACACCGCTAGATACAACGGGCCGTTAGGGACTCCCATGGCGATGACGGGCGGCGTGAACAAAATGCCGGCGCCGATGACGTTGGAGACGATGATCGCGGCGCCGTCAAGCGGGCCGAGGCGGCGTTCGAGGGTAGGAGATGCCTGGGTGGTCGTCGTCACCCGGGGATTATCGACTCCCACCTACCAAATTCCAAATCCCAAAATCGCGATGTGCGGTGGGCCCATCCCAGGGGTTGCGAGCGCGAGTACTTGGCGCTATTCCGTGAGGAGTTGGCGATCGATCTGATACTCCCCCATCTTCGCCCATGTGCGCCTGCCGTGCCTGCCCAGGATCGTGACGTTCGCATCGACGAATTGTGCATTCTGGAGCATCTTGAGGCGCGAATCGCCGCCGGTGTATCCGAGGGGTGAGCGAAGCATGATTGGCTTCGTCGTGGCGCCGGCGGCAAGGCCGCTGGTGTCGATCGCGCGCACGAAATGATCCCCCCACGCTTCCTGCTCGCCAACGCGCCGGAACACCGCCTGCATCTGCACGCTCGCGATGTCGCGACCGGAGACGTTCTGGAGCTCGAGCGAGATGCTGGGGACGAGCTTGTTTTGTCCGCCCTGGAGGATGCCTGCGTCGTACCAACCGGTGTGGACGTTGACGATCGTGAGGTCCTTCTCGACCTCTCGCGACTCGCAGGCCATCAGGAGCAGCGCAGAAAGGAGCGCGAGAGCCAGCCGTCGTGCCATAGGAGAATTGTACTCGTCAGACACCGGAACCGTCAGGAGGTTCCGGCGCCCGCTCGACTAGAATTCGCCAACCTGAACGCGTGCCCTCACCTGATCGAGCGTCAGACGGCCGGCGCGAAACGCGTTCAGGTCGTCGCCCTTTATCCGAATCACCAGCGTCATCGCATCCTGACCGCCTGGCATGAACGGGTCGCCCGGAGCATTGTCGCGCGCCGCAACGGTCAGCCATTCGTCGGTGTCAAGCACCAGCGCACCACTGTTTTCGATCATCGCGTCAATCAGCGAGGCCTTCACTTCCTCGGTGTATGTCTCGCTCGGATCCATCACCGCTGCGTCGAGCTGCGGAGCAGGAAGGGGCTCCGGCATCTGGGGCGCCTTGGGAACCGACAACGATTGCGCAGCGACCGTTGGTCCGGCCTGGTCAGCCACGCGCTCCGGCGCGCCCGCGACCGGCGGCCCCATCTGCCGCTGGACGCGCTGCAGGATCCGATCGAATTCGGCGCGCGCGCGCGGATCTGCGATGGCCTGCACGAAGGCTCTCATGGCCGCCAGATCGCGCGCCAGGACCGCGGCGCTTTCGTTCATCGTTCGCAACGACCATGCAAGGCTGCGCCGCAACGACGGCACTTCGACATCGAAGAACACGCCGTAGCCGTCGAGCCAGAAGCCACGCACCTGCGGCGCGCTCCCCTGCAGCAGTGCATCGTCCGGCATCACCGCGCGGACCTTACGGCGGAGGTTCTCGACGCCGAGCTGCACGGCCCGCTCGAGCACGCCCTCCATCATGAAGATCTTCTGGCGCGCTCTAATTTGCTCCATGTCGGAGGCCTGGGGTGTCTGTGTCTGTGCCGACGCCACGCCGCCTGCTCCCACAACGACCGCGAGGCCAATCATCCACGCTCGCACCACGGGTTTCTCCTTCTCAACCACCACCCACGGACTTCTGACTTCCAACGACCAACTACCAGCTACCGACCACCGCCTACCTCTGCTGCGACACCCGCATCAGGTAATTCAGCATTTGGCGCTGTTCGCGTACTTCGGCGCCGGTCAAGCCTTCGATCTGACCGAAGTTGCGTTGAATCTGCGCGAGATCGACGCGCCGCTGCGAATCGAAGTCGCGGACGATTTCCGCCGTGCGAAGCGCGAGCTCCCGCTGCTGACGCTGCTCGCTCTCTTCGATGAGCGCGCGCACACGGATCATCAACTGCCCCTCCGGCTGCGCAGACGGCGCAGTGGTGTCGCGGCTCGCTGTTCGAATCGTTTCAATCTCGTCGCGCAGCCGGCGTTCGAGCGCCGTCAGCTCCGCGGCCGAGACGCCTTCCGACGATGTCGCCGGCGTCGCTGCGGCTGCTCCAGCCGCAGGCGGAGCAACGCCAGCCGTGCCGCGCGCGATCCCGAGCGACAGCCCGACAGCAAAAATGACAGCCGCCGCCGCGACTTGCGCCCACCCAGGGAGCGGCCGGGCAAACCAGGCTGCAGGTCGTCTGCCGGTCTCGGGGCGGAGCCTCGAGGGCTCAGCCGCCTGACGCCTGCCTATGACGAAACCCAGCTCCGCTTCGGGCGGGCTCCATGCGGCGAGCTGGACACGTGTTGATCCGAGCGCTGCCAGCTCTGCCGTGCAAGCCGCACACGCGGCGACGTGCGCCTCGATTACCGCACGCTCCGCCACCTCGCAGTCGTCGTAGAGATAACCGACCAACGCCGTGTTGTCCCCGCACTGGAATGTCTCGCTCATGCGCGCTTCACCATCTGCGGCGCCATGCGGCCGCTCTTTTCAAGGTTTCGTCTCAACACGCTGAGGCCCTGGTACAGTCGCGTCTTCACCGTGCTGAGCGGGCAACCTTGCAGATCCGCGATTTCCTGGAACGTCATGCCGTGGTACTCCTTGAGGATGATCGCCGTTCGTTGCTCCTCGGGCAGCAGCGTCATCGCTTCCGCCACCGCCTCGCTGAGCTCCTTCCTCGAAACGAGCTCCTCAACCGATTCAGCCGGTCCGCGGTCCGTCGCCAATTCGACCAGGTCGACCCCCTCCGGCAGCTCGACGAGCGGCGATCTACGCCGGCGGCGGATCCAGTCGCGGCAGAGGTTCAGCGCAATTCGATAGAGCCACGAAGAGAACTTCGCCTGTCCCTTGAATCCCGGCAGCGCACGGAACGCTCGAAGGAAGGTTTCCTGGCAGACATCGCGGGCGTCTTCCTCGCGGCCGATCACCCGATACGCGAGGGCATAAATCGGCCTTTCCCATCTCAGGATGAGCTGATTGAAGCTCTCCAAATCGCCGCCCATCGAGCGGGCGACGAGGTCCTCATCGGTCCACGTCATTAACGGCGTATTCGATCCCGGCTGAAGATAAGACGGCCGCCGCGGCGCGATGGCTTTCTCTCTCGATCATACGCCTCAAGTGCTTGCACGCGAGATCTTTAGACGGATCGAGCCAAAGGCGTTAGAATGGCGTCGGCCGTGGCGCTCAACCTGCCCACCGACGAAGTGTTTCTCACAACCGAGGAGGTGCTTGCCTACCTCCAGGTGAACCTCCGTACGGTGTACCGACTCATCAAGGCGGGAAAGATTCCAGCCGTTCGCGTTGGACGGCAGTGGCGGTTCCGCAAGCGCGATATCGACGCGTGGCTCGATAGTCAGCGCACCCAGTCAGGTGGGGCGGCTCCAGTGGCACCCGCACGTCACGGGCGTCCGCGCGTGCTCGTCGTGGACGACGAAGCCAGCATCCGTGATTTGCTTGCCAAGACGCTCGCGCTGGCCGAATACGACGTCGACACCGCCGCCGACGCGACGACGGCGCTCAGTCGCCTGCGTACGTCGGAGTACGACCTGCTCATCGCCGACCTGCGGATGCCGGGGATGGACGGACTCACGCTCATCCGGCAGGTGAAAGGAATGAGAGCCGAGCTGCCGGTGATCATCATCACCGGTTTTTCGAACGAGACGAGCGCCATAGAGGCCGTCAATCTCGGTGTGGCGGGCTACTTGAGGAAGCCGTTCCGCGTACCAGAAGTCCTGGCAGCCGCCGCGAAAGCGCTTGGGGCTCCCGCCGCTTAGCTCGTTCCTGCTGTTCGATTGATCCAGCTTTCTGAGCTTACGAAGTCGTTCGGCGATCGCGTACTGCTCGATCGCGTCACGTGGCAATTCGGCGACGGGGATCGTGTCGGTCTCTGCGGTCCAAACGGCGCCGGCAAGACAACGCTGCTGAAGATACTCGCCGGATTCGAGGAGCCAGATTCCGGCGCGGTTATCAGACCCGCCAACCTCACGATCGGCTATCTGCCGCAGGATGGTCTCACTCATTCGGGACGGACCGTGTTCGAGGAGGCCGCCAGCGCTTTTCAGCCACTCCTCGACCTGAAAGCCGAGATGCACCATATCGAGGAACGGCTCGGCGATGCATCGGTGGCGGGGGAGGAGCACGACGTGATGCTCGCGCGCTACAGCGACCTTCAGGATCGGTTCCGGCTCGCCGACGGCTACAACATGGACCTGCGGATCGCGACCGTGCTGCGGGGGCTCGGCTTCGATCAGGACGACGCTCAGCGCGCCGCGGAAACGTTCTCCGGCGGCTGGCAGATGCGAATCGCGCTGGCCAAGCTGCTGCTCGGCCGTCCGAACCTCCTGCTGCTGGACGAGCCCACCAATCACCTCGATCTCGACGCGCGGAACTGGCTTGAAGAGTATTTGGCGTCGTACCCGTACGCCGTCATCCTCGTTTCGCACGACCGCTACTTCCTGGATGCCGTCGTCACGCGCATCACCGACATCAACCTGCGAACACTCACCGACTACGTCGGCAACTACAGCAAGTACGTCGAGCAGCGCGATGCCATGCTCGAACGGCTCCGCCAGGCCAAGAGGGAGCAGGACGAGGAAGTGGCCCGCATCAAGATGTTCATCGATCGCTTCCGGTACCAGGCGACCAAGGCGGCGCAGGTGCAGAGCCGCATCAAGCTCCTCGAGAAGGTGACGCCGATCGAGGTCCCGCCCGAGAGAAAGCGCATCCATTTCAAGTTTCCCCCGTGCGCCAAGAGTGGCCGCACGGTGGTGGAAATCAAGCATGGGCGCAAGGCGTACGGGGATCTCGTGGTCTTTCGCGACCTGAGCCTGCACATCGAACGCGGCGATCGCATTGCACTCGTCGGGCCGAACGGCGCGGGCAAGTCGACGTTGATGCGAATGCTGTCCGGCGAAGAGCCGCCCGATACTGGAACACGCACCATCGGTCATCAAGTGGTGACGGAGTACTTCGCGCAGGACGAAGCAGCGCGCCTCGACCCGGCGTTGACCGTGTACGAGACGCTCGAGGCAGGCTCACCACACGACATGGTGCCTACGATCCGAAACATCCTGGGCGGCTTCCTCTTTTCGGGGGACGACATCTATAAGAAGGTGGCGGTGCTGTCGGGCGGTGAACGCACGCGCCTGGCCGTCGCCCGCATGCTGCTTCGGCCGTCCAACACGCTGCTGCTCGACGAACCGACGAACCATCTCGACCTCGATTCCAAGGACGTGCTCCTCGAGGCGCTGGAAGACTACGGCGGCACGCTCATCTTTGTGTCGCACGACCGCTACTTCGTCGAAAAGCTCGCAACGAAGATCATCGAAATCGGCCACGGCGAAGCCGTCGTGTATCCGGGTACGTACGCCGAGTTCCTCTGGCACAAAGATCCGGGATCCGGGGCCCGGGATCCGGGACCCGGAAACGCGAAGGTGCGAGCGCCAAAACCACCGCCTCGACCGGTCACGAAGACAACGAACGCCCGAACCACGAACCCCGGATCCCGGACCCCGGATCCCGGATCCCGGACCGTGGCTCCTGAATCCCGCGAGGCGCGCAAGCGCCTCGATGCCGAGCGGCGCAAGAAACAGCGTGCGGACGACGCCCTTCGAAAGCGGATTGCGGATCTGGAGTCGCGCATCGCCGACCGCGAGTCGCAGGTCAAGGAGATCGAGGCCGCCATGGCCGCCGCCGGGTTCTACGACGATCGCGCAGCTGCAGCCGCGATGATCGACCGGCATCAGGCGTTGATGTGGGAGGTCGGTGACCTCATGGCCCAGTGGGAGGCGCTTCAGCAGCACGCCTCCGAATCGTAAGTGCGTATCTATTTCCCACACCCCCACACCGAAATTGCGATAGGCTTACAATCTTGTAATCAGACTCCGCGCTCCAGAACCCATAACGTGTGGATTATGAGGCAATTGCGGGCCTTTTCGCCCTTCGTATCCCGGGCACACGCTTTGCCAACTCGACCGTTCTGTCCGAAGTCCCTCCAACGCATGTTGCGTTCTGGCGTGGCGCGGCGAAGGGTCATCGCTCCGTGGAGCACAGCCCCATGACGAAGTCGCGTCGCGGCGAGGAACGCCGCACGCCCGTGGCTCGGCCGGCGGGTTATCCCGGGGAGGGTCGTGTTGACGGTACGGGTGAGGAAGGCGCGGGCGAGGCTGATGACATGTTTCTCCGGCACATGGTTGCCGGTATGCGAAACGGCGTTCTTGCGTTTACGCGCGACGGGGCGCTGGCGCTCATCAACCGCGAGGCCTACAACATTTTCGATGTCGCGCCGCACGACGACGATCTCGGCCGGCCCGTCGCGGAGGTGCTGCAGGCGCACCCGGAAGTGGTGCGCGTGTTGAACACTGTGTTCGACGTGCACCTGCTGCCAAACCGTGCCGAGCTGCGGCTGCGCCCGTCGGGCAGGGTGATCGGCTACACGCTGGCGCGGGTGCATGACGAGACTGGTCGGGTGATTGGCGCATCGATGTTCTTCAAGGACCTGACGCGCGTCGAGCAGCTCGAGGAGCGCGAACGGCTCCGCGATCGGCTCGCGGCGGTTGGCGAGATGGCGGCCGCCATTGCGCATGAGGTGAAGAACCCGCTGGCAGGCATCGAGGTGATGGCGGGGCTCCTCAGGCGCAAGATCACGGCTTCGCCCGAGGCGCAGAAGGTGCTGACAGACATCATCAACGAAGCCAAAATGGCCAACAAGATCGTCCAGGAGGTGCTTGAATTCGTACGGCCCATCCGGCTGCAGGTCGACCGCACAGCGGTGGCCGACGCGGTGCAGGCGGCGGTGCAGCTCGCCGACACGAAAGTGCCGCGCGGTGCGATCGGCGTGGACATCGATGTCCCAAACGAGCTCCCGCTGATTCACGGCGATCAGCATCAGTTGACGCAGTTGTTCACGAACCTGCTCACCAACGCCTACGAAGCGATGGACGGACGAGGCCGCGTCACCATCTCGGCCGGCCCCACGCGGATCGATGACGGCGAGATGGGACGCGAGGCGGTGCTCGTGGAACTGGCCGACGAAGGTCCCGGAATGGCGTCGGAAGTCGCCGACCGAGTGTTCAATCCGTTTTACACCACCAAGCCCCAGGGCTCGGGCCTGGGGCTCGCCATCGTTCGCAAGATCGTCGATGCGCACGATGGGAGCATCGACCTTCAGACCGCGCCCGGGCGCGGGACGAAGATTCGCGTCACGCTGCCAGTGAAAGCAGTGGACGACTCCGTCAATTGACACTGTCGAGGACTACATGGGCCGGATTCTCATTGCCGACGATCACGAATCACTCCGCCGCGGCGTAGCGCAGGCGCTGGCCGAAGCGGGACACGACATCGAGGAGGCGCCCAACGGGAACGCCGCGATCGAGAAGCTCCACGAGGGCTTTTTCGATGTCGTGGTGAGCGATCTCAAGATGGGCGGAAGCAGCGGCCTCGACGTGCTCAAGACCGCCAAGACGCTGCACCCGTCGTCCGCCGTCATCCTCATGACGGCGTTCGGCTCGGTCTCCACGGCCGTGGAAGCGATGAAGGCCGGCGCCTTCGATTACGTCCAGAAGCCGTTCGAGGTCGAGGAGATGGAGGTCAAGATCGAGAAGGCGCTCGAGATGCGCCGGATGCAGCATCAGATCGACTACCTCCGCCATGCCCAGGGAGACATCTACGAGTTCGATCGCATCATCGGGTCGAGCGGCGCGCTCGACAAGGTCCTCAGCGTGGTTCGCAAGGTGGCCAGGAGCAACACGACGGTGCTCGTTCGTGGCGAAACCGGGACGGGCAAAGAGCTCATCGCTGGCGCGATCCATCACAACTCCCACCGTGCCTCGCGAAACTTCATCAAAGTGAACTGCGCAGCGCTCCAGGAAAACCTGCTCGAATCGGAGCTCTTCGGTCACGAGAAGGGCGCGTTCACCGGCGCCGACAAGCAGCGAATCGGCCGCTTCGAGCAGGCCGACGGCGGCACGCTGTTCCTCGACGAAATAGGCGACATGAGCGCCAACACGCAGGCCAAGATCCTGCGTGTGCTCCAGGAGCACGAGTTCGAGCGGCTCGGCGGTACTCGCACGATCAAAGTCGACGTCCGGCTGATTGCCGCCACCAACCGCGACCTCACCTCGATGGTGGAGGCCGCCTCGTTCCGCGAAGACCTCTATTACCGGCTCAACGTCGTCACGATTGAGATGCCGCCGCTCCGCGAACGCAAGGAGGACATCGCCGCGCTCGCGAACTTCTTCATCCGGCGCTTTTCCGGCGAATTGAAGAAGAAGATCGACGGCCTCGAGTCCGAAGCGCTGAAGCTGCTCACGCGGTATCACTGGCCCGGCAACATCCGCGAGCTGGAAAACGCCGTCGAGCGCGCGATGCTGCTGGCCGAAGGGCCGCAGATTGCCGTGGAGGATCTCAGGCTTGGCGACACGGGCACCTTCAGCTCGCCACGGGAGGCCGCATCGATCATCAAGATTCCGCCCACGGGTATCCCACTCGAGGACATCGAGCGGCTCGCCGTCGTCGAGGCGCTGAAGATGTCGAACTGGGTACAGAAAGACGCGGCGGAGCTGCTGTCGATCAGCCCTCGGGTGATGAACTACAAGATCAAGGTGCTGGGCATCGAGTTCCCGCGTGGCCGGCGCGCGGCAGCCCACCAGGACGAAGCGCGCAATTCGGCGGCAACCGCGGCAGTCTAGTCAGCGGGTCACGGAGCGGTCGATCCTCGTTTCGCGCGCGGGTGCGCCCTCCGATACACGTCCAACAACTGTGCGGCGTTGACGTGCGTGTAGCGCTGCGTTGTCGACAGCTGGACGTGACCCAGCAGCTCCTGAATCGCGCGCAGATCGGCGCCTTGCTGCAGCAGGTGTGTCGCGAACGAATGCCGGAGCGCGTGGGGACTGATGCCAAACCGCGCGCTGCAGCCTGAGACATACCGCGCCACCAGGCGCTGAACGCTGCGTCCGGTCAGTCGAGTGCCGCGGGCGTTGACGAACACCGGATCGTCGTGGGCTCCGGCTCGAGGCTTTACGTTTTGGGCTGTCGGCCCACGCAGAGCCCGCAGCATCGCCCGATCCGAGTACCACGCGCGCAGCGCCTTTTGCGTACTCGTGTTGAACGGCACCAGCCGTTCTTTCCTCCCCTTGCCCGCGACGCGGACCATGCGCCCGGTGAGGTTCACGTCGTCCACGTCGAGCCCTACCAGTTCGGAGAGGCGAAGTCCGGACGCGTAGAACAGCTCGAGAATCGCCCGATCGCGACGCCCGAGGGCATTCAATGCGTCCGGCGCCTCGAGCAGTCGCGACATTTCGTCAACCGACAGGTGTGCCGGAACTTTCTGCTCACGCCGAGGCGCCACTGCGAGGGACGCGGGGTCGGCGTCGATCAACCCTTCCCGGCGGAGAAACCGCACGAAGCTCCGCAGCGCCGACAGCTTGCGCGCCGCCGATGCCCGCGACCGTCCCCGCCGGTGCAGCTCCGCCATGAACCCTCGGATGACGTCCAGCTCGAGATCGGCGGGGCGCAGCCGCGTTGTGTCCTTGTCCAGGCGGGCGGCTGCATAGTCGAGAAACTGCGACAGGTCGCTGCCGTACGCCGCGACGGTGTGAACCGACGTATTGCGATTGAAACGAAGATAGTCGAGGAACTCGAGGAGCTGGTTCGTCATGAAAGCGAGCGGCAAGCGGCTTCGTCCATCCATTCCTCCAGCGCTTGCAGCGCCCTTTGCGACATCGCCAGCTTTCGATCCTTTGCGCGCCGCACGCCCGTCGCCGGGGCCGCAATGATGCCAAACGTGACGTTCGTCGGCTGGTAATTGCGCGGGTCGGCGTGCGACACATAGTACGCGAGCGCGCCGATGGCGGTCGTCCGCGGCGGGACGCGCGGCTCTTCGCCCCTGACGACGGCCGCGGCGTTGCGACCGGCGATCAAGCCCGAGGCGGCCGACTCGACGTAACCTTCGACTCCCGAAATCTGTCCGGCAAAGAACAAGTCGGGGCGCGCCTTGGTCTGCCATGTCTCGCGCAGCACCTTGGGCCCGTTGATGTACGTGTTCCGGTGAACCATCCCGTAGCGAACGAACTCCGCGTGTTCAAGGCCGGGAATCATCCTCAACACCCGCGCCTGCTCGCCCCATTTCAACTGCGTCTGAAAGCCAACCAGGCTGTAGTGATCCCCGGCCAGGTTGTCCTGCCGGAGCTGCACGACGGCGTACGGCGTTCGACCGGTGCGCGGCTCCACCAGGCCAACGGGCTTCATGGGACCAAATCGCAACGTGTCCCGGCCGCGATGTGCCATCACTTCGACTGGCAGGCACCCCTCGAAGAACCTCTCTTTGTCGAAGTCATGAACGGTTGCCGATTCTGCCGTGACCAGCGCTTCGTAGAACCGGTCGTATCCCTCTTTCGTGAGCGGGCAATTCAGATAGTCGCCCTTGGCGTCGTCAGCGCCGCACGCCTGCGGAGCAGCGTCGAGCGATGAAAGGCCTGCCCCCCGAATGCTGCGATCCCATCGCGACGCGCGAAACACTTTTGCCTCGTCAATCGTCTCGGCGAGGACGATCGGGCTGATCGCGTCGTAGAAATAGAGGTCGTCGTTGCCGACGAGCGCGGCGAGATCGGCGGACAAGGAGTCAGAGGTCAAGGGGCCGGTTGCAATGATCAGCGGGAACATCGACTGATCGCGTGGAAGCTGCGCGACTTCCTCGCGCACCACCGAAATCAGCGGATGCGAATGCACCGCGTCGGTCACCGCCTGCGAGAAGCGCTCGCGATCCACGGCAAGCGCCGCGCCCGCGGGTACGCGGTGCGCATCGGCGGCGCGCATGACGATGGACCCCAGACGCCGCATCTCCTCCTTGAGGAGGCCAACTGCGTTATCCAGCTTGTCGCCGCGGAAGGAGTTGGAGCAGACCAGTTCGGCGAGCCGGTCGGTCTTGTGCACCGCCGTGGCGCGTACCGGGCGCATTTCATGAAGAACGACGCGGGTGCCCAGCGAAGCTGCCTGCCAAGCGGCCTCGGAACCTGCGAGGCCGCCGCCCACGATGTGAATCATCTCAGCCTCAGGCCTCGGTGGCTTCGGTTCTGGCTCCTTTGCCTCGAGCGCCACGCGCGGCCGCCCGCGGGGCGGCGGTCCGTCGCCTGGACGTGCCGCGGCGCGGTGATGGCGCGGCGTTCCGGCGTGCTTCGAGCAGCTCTGCGGCCTGATCGAATGTCACCAGCTCCGGACTGGTCCCGCGTGGAATCGATGCGTTGGTCGTCCCGTCGGTGACGTACGGCCCATAACGTCCCGCCAGCACCCGCAGCGTGGCGGCGCCGTCTTTCGTCAACTCGCGCAGCACTTTCTTCGGCGCGGCCTGCCGACGCCGCGACTGCTTCGGCGCACGCAGCAGCGCAAGCGCCGCATCGAACGAAATACTGAAGACGTCTTCGTCCGACTCGAGCGATCGGAACTGGTCGCCGTGCTTCACATACGGACCAAAACGTCCGAAGCTGGTCGTGATTGGCTCGTTGTCGTCCGGATGCAGGCCAACCACCCGCGGCAGCGACAGCAGCTTGAGCGCCTCAGCCAGCGTCACCGTGGACTCGGTCATCCCCGCTTGCAGTGACGCTCGCTTCGGCCTCGGAGCCTTCTCCGCTTTAGGTGCCTTGCCTCGCGCCTTTGGAGCGGGCTCCGGGGTTTCGCCAAGTTGCACGTAGGCGCCGTAACGCCCGGTCATCACATACACGTTCTGACCGGTTGCCGAATCGACACCGACCGTTCGCGGTCCCTCGGCCTTGGCGCGCACGAGCTCGAGCGCCTTCTCGGCAGTCATGTCGGCCGGCGCGACATCCTCCGGCAGTGAAGCGGTGCGCCCGGGACCGCCTTCCCCGAGCTGGACGAACGGCCCGAAGCGGCCGATCCGGACGCGCACGAGATCGCCGTTCTCAGGATCGGCACCGAGGTCGAGCACCGGATAGTCGGCGCGCTCTTCGCCGCGCGTGACCGCCGGCAGCAGTCCGCGGTGTTTCTTGTCGCCGAAATAGAACTGCCGCAGAAACGCCACCGACTCCCGTTCGCCACGTGAGATCTCGTCGAGATCGTCTTCCATTTCAGCCGTGAAATCGGTCTCGACGAAGTCGCCAAAATGGTCGCGCAGCAGTTTCGTCACCGCGAACGCGGTAAAGCTGGGAACGAGCGCCTTCCCCTGACGGAACACGTAGCCGCGACGAACGATCGTGGCGATCGTCGGCGCATACGTCGAAGGGCGGCCGATCCCGAGCCGCTCCAGCTCCTTGATGAGCGACGCTTCCGTAAACCGGGGCGGCGGCGTCGTCTCGTGCCGTTTCGGTTCGGTCCCGAGCAGTGAGATTGGAGTTGTACCGTTATTGTGTACGCGATCGCCGACCGCAGCCTGCGGCAGTATCGCTTCCTGATCTTCCAGCTCCGCGACGGGATCGTCGCTGCCTTCGACGTACGCGCGACGGAACCCTGCGAACTCGATGGCCTTGCCGCTCGACGTGAAGACCGCGGTCTCGCCGTCGGGACCGCTGGCCGAAAACTCGATCGTCGTCCGCAGCACCCGCGCATCCACCATCTGCGATGCCATCGTGCGCTTCCAGATCAGGTCGTAAATCTTCAGATCGTCGGGATCGAGCACGCGCTCGAGCTGTGAGGGCGCCAGCCGGAAATCTGTCGGCCGGATGGCTTCGTGCGCTTCCTGCGCATTCTTGACCTTGGTTTGATAGCGGCGTGGGCCTTCGCAGTACTCCGCACCGAACATCTCGCGGATCACACGTGCCGATTCCTGCAATGCTTTGTCCGACAGCGTCGTCGAGTCGGTGCGGTGATACGTGATGAGCCCTTCCATCTCGTCGTTGCCGATATCGACGCCCTGGAACAGGCGCTGCGCGGCCTGCATCGTCCGCTCGGTCGAGTATCCGAGCTTGCGACTGGCCTCCTGCGTCAGCGTCGAGGTCGTGAACGGCGGCGCCGGACGTTCGACGCCGGGCTTTTGCTCGACCGAGCGGACCGTCCACGGCACGTTCGCGAGAACCGTGGCCACCAGCCTGCGCGCCGACGGCTCATCCAGCAGCCGAGCGTTCTCGCTTCGCAGCGTCCCCGTCTGCGGATCGAAGTCCTTGCCGATCGCCACGCGCTGGTCACCGACGCGCACGAGCGTCGCGACGAAGTCGCGCCCCTCACCACGGAGCCTTGCCTCGAGGTCCCAGTACACGGCGGGATGAAACGCCCTGCGCTCTTCCTCGCGCTCGACGAGCAGGCGCACGGCCACGCTCTGCACGCGTCCCGCGCTGAGGCCGGTTTGCACTTTCTTCCACAGCAGCGGCGACAGCGTATAGCCATAGAGCCGATCGAGAATGCGACGGCTCTCCTGCGCCCGTACCAGGTTCTCGTCGAGATCGCTCGGATTGTCGAGCGCCTCTTTGACGGCGTCCTCGGTGATTTCGTGGAAGACAATGCGGCGAACGGGAACTCGCGGCCTGAGCACCTGGGTGAGATGCCAGCTTATCGATTCGCCTTCGCGATCGGGGTCGGTCGCCAGGAGCACCTCCGACGCATCCTTGAGCGCGGCCTTGAGATGCGTGACCTGCTTCTTCTTGTCGCCGGGAACCACGTAGTACGGCTTGAACTCCTGATCGACGTCCACACCAAGACGACCCCAGTTCTTGTCCTTGATCTCCTTCGGGACCTCCGCGGCGGATTCCGGCAGATCGCGGATGTGGCCGTAGCTCGCCTCGACGCGGTACTTCGAGCCGAGAAACCGCCCGAGTGTCTTTGCCTTCGCCGGCGATTCGACGATCACTAAAGGCTTCGCAGCCATACGGAACTTGAAATCACACTAACACGTTCGTGTCGACCGCATGAAACGGCCGCCTTCGACGCGTTCGATACATCCCTGCAATTCGAGCTCGAGCAAGCGCGGCAGCAGTCGCACTGCGTCAACGCCAGCAGAGGCCGCCAGCGTGTCGAGATCACACGGCTCGCCGGCCCGCATCAGCTGGAGGAGCGAATCGCCAGAAGTCATTGTCGTCCGGTCACTTGCCGTGCCCGCGGTCGTTTTCGGCGCGCCGACCTGCCAGCCCAGTTCTTCTACGATATCGTCCCCACACTCGACAATCTTTGCCCCGTCACGAATCAGCGCGTGAGCGCCTCGGTTGCGTCCGCTGAGCACGTTACCCGGCACGGCCAACACTTCCCGTCCCTGCTCCAGGGCGCAGCGGGCAGTGATGAGCGATCCTGACTGTTCCGACGCTTCAACAATGACGACGGCGCGCGACAACCCGCTGATCACACGATTGCGCATCGGAAAGTGGAACTTGAGCGGCGCGGTGCCCGGCGGGTACTCGCTGACCACCAGCCCGTTCGCAGTGATGTTGCGTGCGAGTGGCGCGTGTTCTGGCGGGTAGATGCAATCGACGCCGGACCCGAGCACCGCAATCGTACAGCCGGTGCGCAACGCGCCTCGATGGGCGGCAGAATCAACGCCGCGCGCGAGGCCGCTCACGATCGCAACGCCGCGCGCAGCGACGTCGGCGGCGAGCCGCTCGGCAATCTCGAGCGCGACCGCGGAGGCGCTGCGGGACCCGACGATGGCGACAGCCGGTCGACGAAAGGCTTCGAGACTGCCGCGATACCAGAGGACCGGCGGCACATCGGGGATCGCAAGGAGGGCCGATGGAAAGCGTGGATCGTTCCACGCAAGCACGCGGATGCCATCGCCCTCGGCGCGCAAGCGGACGTGACGTGCCTGATCCCGAAGACCGCGAGCTTGCTCGAGGAGAAGGGGATCGGCGCTGCGAAGGCGCTCGGTCAGGCAGACGCGAGAGAGATTAGGGATGAGCGACAGCGCGACAGCCTCATCTTCGGTCATGAGTGTCCCCGGGCCTGGTACCCGGATGCGCGAGCCGCGTCGGGAAACGGCGCAAAACACAAAAGGCCGCGCCCCGCCGTGACACTGCGCAACGGCGGCGCCCGACCTCGCTGTCCTGATTATAGGCAGCGCAGTCTCAAGTTCGCAACGCGGCTGTGACGCAACTCGAAAACGAAGCCGGTGTCGGCGGACGCGAGTTGCTCGGCTTTTGGCCGATTCGCGTCGGCCTGAACTGGTACACAGATTGCTCGGCCGTAGTAAGCTATTGACCTGTAAAGCCCTTGCCTGCCGCGTAGGCGACGACTATAGTGAGGCCTTCCTAGATGCGCCTTTTTCCGCTGTTCGCCGTATTCCTGACGCTGAGTGCGGCACCGCTTGCCGCCGATACGCGGGGCGACGCGAAGAAACAGGTGGAGTTCGGGATCGCCGTGGCGCAGCGCGGTCTCTGGCGCGAAGCTATCTACAGATGGGAGCGTGCAGTCCAGATCGATCCGACGTACGCGGCCGCGCATAATAACTTGGCGATCGCATACGAGCACGAGGGTGAGCTGGACAAAGCACGGGCCGCATATGAAAAGGCCATTGAGCTCGAGCCGAGTAATTCGTTCATCAAACAGAACTACGAACTGTTCAAGGAAATCAATGACCGCACGACTCGCCAGGACAATCAGTAGCCTGGCGGCGGTTGTGTTGACCGCGGCCTGCACGAGCTACTACGAGATCCCCATCGAGACGCCGATCCGGCCGAAGCTCGACGTCTCTGCCTTCCAGCGCGTCTTCGTGGCCGGCTTCGTGGCTGGCGGAACCGAGGACGTTGACGGCAACCTCGAAACAACACGTCTGCTGCGCAGTCAGCTGCGCACCAAGTCCGAGCTCCGCGTCATCGATGCAGACGTCCTCCCGCTGATGGATGTTGCGATCGACGGACGTGACGCTGGCGCTGCTGCCGCCGCTGCCGAGGAGAAGCCATCTGTTCCGCCCGCAATCAAAGAGGATGCGGATCTGGAGGAGTACGAGCACGTGTTCGCGAACGTCGATTACTGGAAGCGCATCGGCGAAGAGTATCAGCAGCCACTGATCGTCACTGGCACGGTGATGTTCGCGCCGCAGGCCCGCTCGGGCATCGTGCAGCGCGATCAGGAGGTCTACGATTCGTTCGGCCGCCGACGCGTGGTCCCGGTGCGCACCTACATGGAACGAAAGGGATTCGTGCTGAAGCCGAAATTCATCTTCATCGATGGCCGCACGGGCACGGTCCTGCACTCCGAGAACTATCGTGAGGAAATCCTGTACAACGCCAACCAGACGTCACCGGCGTTGTCCTCGTACTTCGAGCTGATGGACCGGCTGATTCCGAGCTTCCTCAGCACGCTCAGCAGCCAGCGGATCCGCGGCACCCGCATCCTCCTGCAGTAGAGGTGGACCTTCGAGGCGCACCTCTGCTAAGCTAAGCCATTTGTGTGGGCGCGATTGAGGCCCACCTGTGCATCCTCGCGTTCGTCGGTGGGACGAAGCGAGTCTCTTCAGGTTCAACCGAGGAAACGCCTGTGTACGCCATCATTCAGACCCGGGGCCATCAGGTCAGAGTCACACCCGGTGCTGTCGTCGAGATCGACGGTCCGCCCGGCGAGCGCGGATCGGAGGTGACCTTCGATCAGGTGCTGCTGGTCGAGAAGGACGCCGGTGACATTCTGGCCGGCGCGCCCTATGTGGCGAACGCTCGCGTCGTGGGCGTGGTAGACGGCGAAGCACGCGGTCCGAAGCTGCGCGTGTTCAAGAAGAAGCGACGGAAAGGGTTCCGCAAGACGCGGGGACATCGCAGCGTCTTCACCCGCGTGCGCATTACGGATATTCAGGTCTAGGCGGCGACAGGAAGCATCATGGCTCATAAAAAGGGACAGGGCAGCTCACGCAACGGCCGAGACAGCAATGCGCAGCGCCTCGGCGTCAAGCGGCACGACGGCAACGTCGTGACCGGCGGGTCGATTCTGGTGCGACAGAAGGGACGGCGGTTCGAGCCCGGGCTCAACGTCGGACTTGGGAAAGACCATACGCTGTTTGCAAAGATCGACGGCAAGGTCCGCTTCGAAGATCACGGTCAGCACGGCCGTCGTATCTCGGTCATTCCGGTTCAGTAGGCCTTTCGGCTTTGGTCCTTGGTCTTTCGTCTTTCGTCTTTAGATCACCAAAGACTAGAGACCAGAGACTAAAGACCAAGGTCTTCCCCGTATACTGATCTGGATGTTCGTCGACGAGGTGGACATCCATGTGATCGCCGGCGACGGCGGGCGTGGTTGCATCAGCTTTCGCCGCGAGAAGTTCGTCCCTCGCGGTGGTCCCGATGGCGGCGACGGCGGTGGTGGCGGCTCGGTCTACATCGTTGCATCTCCCCGCAAGAACACACTCATCGACTTCCGCTATCACCCCAAGTTCGTCGCCCGCCGCGGCCGGCACGGGCAAGGCTCGAACAAGACGGGAGAGACCTCGGAAGATCTCGAGGTGGAGGTGCCCGTCGGCACGCTTGTGCTCGAAAGGATTTCGAGCGTCGACGACGAGCGGAAGAGCGACGGACTGAGAATCGTTGCCGACCTCACTGAGGAGGGGCAACGAGTCCTCGTTGCGAAAGGCGGCCAGGGCGGGCGCGGCAACGCGCGATTCGTCTCGTCCACCAATCGCGCTCCGCGGCGGGCCGAACCGGGGGAAGCGGGCGAGGAACGCAATCTGCGCCTGGAGTTGAAGCTGCTTGCCGATGTCGGACTGGTTGGGTTTCCGAACGTTGGGAAATCGACGCTCATCGCACGCATCTCTGCGGCCCGCCCGAAGATCGCCGATTACCCCTTTACGACGTTGACGCCGAATCTCGGCGTCGTCACGCTGAGCGACGATCGCAGCTTCGTCGTAGCCGACGTGCCCGGCCTCATCGAAGGCGCTCACGCTGGACAGGGGCTCGGCGATCGCTTTCTGCGACACATCGAGCGCACAAAAGTGCTGATCCACGTTGTCGATGTCTCGGGCGCCTCCGGCCGCGACCCCGTGAACGACTTCAACGTCATCGTCAACGAGCTGCGCATGTTCGACCCCAACGTGGCGTCGAAGCCGCAGATCGTCGTCGCGAACAAGATCGATGCGCTCGACGATGCGTCCCGGCTGGAACAGCTCGAACGGCACGTCAAGAAACAGGGGTTGCCCTTTTACCGGATTTCAGGCGTGACCGGGGAGGGCGTCGACGAACTGCTCGCCGCTACGTGGCGGCAGATCACCAGAGCGCGTCGAGCGGGGAATGCGAGTCAATCCGACAAGCCGTCCGGCAAAAGCCGCCAGGAGCTGGCATCACGCCACGCATGACGCGGCGTCTCGGCGTGCTCGGCGGCACTTTCGACCCTGTTCATTTCGGCCATCTCGACGCGGCTGGCGCCGCGCGGTCCGCGCTGGCGCTGACGGATGTGTTGTTCGTTCCGTCGTACGATCCTCCACATCGATCGGTCGATCCTCGCGCAACCGCCTTTCATCGGTTCGCGATGTTGGCACTCGCCACGAACGGGTGCCCGCAGTACCGCGTTTCCGACGTGGAATTGGCTCGGAAGGGACACTCCTACACAGCTGATACCCTTCGGAGCCTGCAGGCGGCGGGGTGGCAACGGTGGCAACTTTTTTTCATCCTGGGGGCCGATGCATTTGCAGAAATTGCCACATGGCACGAATTTCCTGACGTCCTCGATGCGGCACATTTCATCGTCGTGGCGCGGCCGGGTACGACACTCGACCGCGCCGTCGCGCGCACGCCAGACCTGCGTGGACGCGCGCGGTCGGTCAGCGAATACGTCGAGGATGGAGGCCCCGGCCTTTTTCTCATCGAGGCAGACACACGCGATATTTCATCAACGGTGATCCGCCAACGGCTTGCCGCGGGACAGCCGATTGACGACCTCGTGCCCTCCGCAGTGGCACGACACATTGCCGCACACCACCTGTACCGGATGGACATCGACTTGCATGGCAGCGACACGAACAACCACCGCGCGTAAGACCGTCGGCGTGAAGAAGCGGGCCGTCAGCAGAAAGGTAAAGCTCCCGAAAGCAGTGATAGGAGCAGTCCGCGCGGCGCAAAGCAAGAAGGCCGTCGACGTCGTCGTGCTGGACCTGCGGAGGAATGGGGGGTTCACCGATTACTTCGTGATCTGCACGGGCGGCAGCGGGCGGCAGATCCAGGCGATTGCCGACGCCGTCAAGGAAGTCCTGAAGAGGGACTTCGGCGAACGGCCTCTGCTCGCTGAAGGGATCGAGAAGTCGGAATGGATTCTGCTCGACTACTTCGATTTCGTGGTGCACGTCTTCAGCGCCGAATGCCGCGCTTTCTACGGCCTGGAACGGCTGTGGGGAAATGCCGAGCGGCACGAACTTGTCGAACCGGCATAGACGCTCTTCTCGCGGTTGCGATCGCCCCACGCTGCGTGGCGTGTGCCGCTCCTCTCGACGCCCCGCTCGATGGGCCCGTCTGCGAGTCGTGCTGGCGCGGCGTGCAGCCTCTGGCACCTCCGCTGTGTCGTACCTGCGGTGACCCGTTGCCCTCATGGCGCGTGATCAGCGTTGCTCTCGAGCAATGTTCACGCTGCCGTCGTAGCCCTCACGTTCTCAGCGCCGCCCGCGCAGCCGGGAATTATGAAGGGACCCTGCGCGACATCCTACACGCGTTCAAGTACGATGGCCGCCGCTCGCTTGCCCGTCCGCTCGGGGTGATGATGCGCGCTGCAGGCGCCGATCTGCTTCACGACGCGCACTGCGTCGTTCCGGTGCCGCTGCATCTCTGGCGTCGGCTGCGCCGCGGATTCAACCAGGCGGGAGAACTCGCTGCGCACATCGGCGTCCCCGTGGTGCACGCGCTGTGGCGCACGCGCGCGACCCGGCCTCAAACAGGACTCCCTGCCGCCGCGCGCCGACGAAACGTAGCCGGTCGTGCGTTCACGCTGTCGCCGTTCTTGTCCCCGAACGTTCAGAAACAGTGGTTGGTCGATCGGATCGTCGTGCTGGTGGACGACGTGCGAACAACCGGCGCGACGCTCGATGCCTGCGCGGCCGTGCTGCTGAGCGCTGGAGCGCGTGAAGTGAGGGGGCTGACTGTGGCCCGAGCCGCCCCACCGGTGACACGAGCGTAATTCACGAATCGACGGACCGCCCCATTCGTGCGCGTGCGATTGCGGTTCGCAGGCTCGTCAATCGATGCGCCGCGCGATTGCTGCATAGGCGTCCGCCGCGACGACGGCGCGATCGCGATCGGCGTCGAGCCGCACCCATCGGCCCTCCGCGGCCTGCCGCAGGTAGCTCTCGCGTACGCGGGCGAGCAGCGCCAGGTCGCGCTCGTAGCGGTCGCGGTCGCTCTGCTTGCGCCTGGCAGATACTTCCGGCGGAATGTCCAGCAGGATCGTCACATCTGGCTGCGGAAGATGCTCTTGAATGCTCACGAGCCACGCGGGGTCGAGGCCTTGCGCCTCGCCGTATGCGACGCTCGACGCAAGATAGCGATCGCAAACGAGAATCGTTCCCTCGTTTCGGGCCCTGACGATCTCGTCCTTCCGCTCGTAGCGGTTCGCGATGTACAGGAGCTGCATGACGTCGGCACCATAGTGACGTTCGCCTCGAAGAGCCCTGCGAATCTCGCTGCCGATCGGCGTTTCATAGTCGGGAAACGACACCAGGTGCACGTTTCGACCTTGACCGACGAATCGATCGCGCAGCAGCTCGCCCTGCGTCTGCTTGCCGCTCTGGTCGAGCCCCTCGAAGGCGATCAGAAGCCCTTTCACAGCTCGAGGGCGAGCACCTCGTCGATCGTCTGGCGCCGGCGAATCAGCGTCCACCGTGCATCGTCGACGAGCACTTCGGCCGGAAGAAAGTGCCGGTTGTAGTTCGAGGCCATCACGGAGCCGTACGCACCCGTGTCGAGAATCGCCATCAGATCGCCGACCTCGAGAGGTGGCAGCGTACGATCGCGCGCGAAGACGTCGCTGCTCTCGCAGATTGGGCCAACGATGTCCCAGGCGGCTCCGGGCGCCTGGCGCGGGCGGACCGGCACGATCTGATGATAGGAGCCGTAGAGCGCCGGCCGAATGAGCTCGGCCATCCCTGCATCGAGCACGGCAAACCGTCGGCCATCGGGGTAGCTCTTGGTGTCGACGACGCGGGCCACGAGCGCGCCGGCATGTCCGACCACGGCGCGGCCCGGCTCGAGGAGCACCGGTAAGCCGGTTCGGCGAATCTCCGGGATGACCGCCGCGGCATAGTCCACGGGGCCGATAATCGGCCGCCCCTCGTAGGCGATCCCGAGACCGCCGCCGACGTCCAGGTGCTCCAGCGCAATGCCGTCGTCACGAAGCTCGAGGGCGAGGGTGGCCAGCACGTTCGCGGCCCTCCGAAGCGGATCGACACCGGTGATCTGCGATCCTATGTGGACGTGCACCCCGACGAACCGGAGGCCGGGCCGGCCGCGGCGCTCGCGATAGATCGAGCGAGCCTCCTGCAGCGGCACGCCGAACTTGCTGATTTTCAGACCGGTCGAGATGTTCGGGTGGCTCTCCGCATCGATGTCGGGGTTGACGCGCAACGCGACTCGCGCCTCGCGTCCCTGTCCGGTTGCCAGCGTGGCGATGCGATCGAGCTCACCGGCCGACTCCGCGTTGATCGCGCCGACGCCGATGGCGATGGCGCGCTCGATTTCGCTGCGTGTCTTGCCGACGCCGGTGAAGACGATGTCGCCCGGCTCGAATCCGGTGCGGAGCGCCACGTCGATCTCGCCGCCGGAGTTCGCGTCCACCCCGCTGCCAAGCGATCGGAGCAGACGAACGATGGCGAGCGTCGAATTGGCTTTCAGCGCGTAATGAATGCGGTGTGGATGCGCCGCAAACGCACCGTCGATGGCGCGATAGGCATCGCGAATCGCACGTGCGCTGTAGACATAGACAGGCGTGTCGACGCGTTCAACGATCGATTCGATGCTCACGCCGTCGCACACGAGACCGCTATCGGTGTGCGTGAACGATTGGTACACGAACGTTCGCATGTTATCATGCGCGCATTGATGGCTCACCGCGCACACGTGCGCGTCACGCCTGCAGTGCCCGCACCGCGAGCATGAATCTGACCACCGATCGCTCGCAGGGCGTCTCTATCGTTCGCGTCAATGAGACGCGTCTGCTGTACCCCCTTCTTTCAGAGTTCGCCAACACCATCTCCTCCCTCATCGGCTCGGGCGAGCATCGGCTGTTGCTGGATCTCTCCAGCGTCACGTACGTCGACAGCGCGACGATTGGGTGCCTTATGGATCTGTATCGTCAAGCGGCGGCTGCGGGCGGCGCGCTGAAGCTCGCCGGCGTGCAGAAGCGCGTCGAGACCATGCTGTCGATGACAGGCGCCCAGGATGTGCTGGAGATCCACGCCGACGCGCCGTCGGCGATCAAGAGTTTCGGGACTAACGGCAAATAAGAAAGGCGGGCCTGAGGACCCGCCTCTGCTTCCAAGCCTCGCGAAGCGCGACCCCTCGGGCCGGCGTCAGTTCACTGCTGGCGCGACGGTCTTGACCGGCACGACCGCCGGTCTTGCCATCGGTGGCTGCACCGGCGCCTCGACCAGCGTCCAGGCTTCGACCTCTTCCAGCACCCGCGCCGCGAATTCCGTATGGAGCGCGTGCCCTCCGCGGTGGGCTACGAGATGGCCGATGATCGGATGACCGACGAGCGCCATATCGCCGATGACGTCCAGAATCTTGTGCCGGACGAACTCGTCGTCGAACCTCAACGCATTGTTGAGCACGCCGGTATCGCCGATCACGACGGCATTCTCGAGCGAGCCGCCGAGCGCCAGTCCCTGCTGGCGCATCATTTCGACCTCTTCGAGAAAACCGAACGTGCGGGCCGGCGCAATCTCGTCGACGAACGATTCCTCGGTCAATCGGATCGTCCGTGACTGATGCCGGAGCAATGGGTGATCGAACGCGATGCTGTATGTAATCTTGAAATGGTCCGACGGGTACAACGCGATACGTTTGTCGCCACGGGACATCGAAATCGGCCGGACCACCTTCAAGTAACGTCGCGGCACCGGCAGCTGTTTCAGGCCCGCTTCCTGAATCAGGTAGATAAACGGTGCGGCGCTGCCGTCCATGATTGGCACTTCCGGAGAATTCAGCTCCACGATCGCATTGTCCACGCCGAGGCTGACAAACGCGGCGAGCAGATGTTCGACTGTATCGACGCGGACCGTGTCGCGGCTGAGGCCGGTGGCGTGATTGATGCCCCCGACGTGCCTGACCGTCGCAGGAACCTCGAGGCCGCCGAGATCGGACCGGCGGAACCGAATACCTGAATCAGCGGAAGCAGGCTTGAGAGAAAGGGTGACCTTGTTGCCTGAATGAAGGCCGATCCCTGCGCAGGTGATCGATCGGCGAAGTGTCCGTTGTGCGTGCATCAGCTCCCTGGCCGTTAGTAGAGGGGCTTTTTCAGGAAAGCAATCAGAGTGCCGAGCTCTGCCATTTTCCTGAGGTTCTCTAACTGATTGCTCGTGAAGCTGTTACGGCATGTCGGCACAAAACTCTCCAATTTCGTGCCGCCGCATGTTGCATCTTCGCAACAACATTCGTTACGGATGGTGTGGCGACTTTACCACACTCTATGAGCGCCCCAGCAGCGTACGAAGGAAGACGCCTGTCACCGAGTCGGGGTTGGCTGCCACTTCCTCGGGCGTGCCGGTGGCCACGACGCGTCCACCTGCTCCGCCCCCTTCCGGGCCGAGATCGATCAGGTGATCTGCCGAGCGAATGACATCGAGGTTGTGCTCGATGACGACCACGGTATTCCCCTGGTCGACCAGCTTGTTCAACACGTCCAGCAGCTTGCGGGTGTCCTCGAAGTGCAGCCCCGTAGTCGGTTCGTCGAGTATGTAGAGCGTGCGCCCGGTACTGCGTCGCGACAGCTCGCGCGCCAGCTTCACCCGCTGCGCCTCGCCGCCGCTCAACGTCGTGGCCGACTGCCCAAGCTCGATATAGCCGAGGCCCACGTCCTGCAGCGTGCGCAGCTTGTTGGCTATCGGCGGAATGTTCTCGAGCAGCGGCAGCGCCTGATCGACGGTCAGGTCGAGCACTTCCGCAATCGATTTGCCACGGTACTGCACCTCGAGCGTCTCGCGATTGTACCGGCGGCCCTTGCACTGCTCGCACGTCACGTAGACGTCCGGCAGAAAGTGCATCTCGATGGCGATGACCCCGTCTCCCTGACACGTCTCGCATCGCCCGCCTTTGACGTTGAACGAAAACCGTCCAGGCTTGAACCCTCGCGATTTTGCTTCCGGCATCATCGCAAACAGTTCGCGGATGAACGTGAACATGCCGGTGTATGTGGCAGGGTTCGAACGTGGTGTGCGGCCAATCGGTGACTGGTCGATCTCGATCACTTTGTCGATCAGCTCAGTCCCGTCGATGCGGTCGTGAGACCCAGGGTCGGTGGACGCCTTGTAAATGGTCTGTGCCAGCGAGCGATAGAGAATGTCGTTGACGAGCGTGGACTTGCCCGAACCGCTGACGCCGGTCACCGACGTGAGCGTCCCCAGCGGAATGGTCACGTCGATGTTCTGGAGATTGTTCGCGCGGGCGCCGCGAATGACGATCTCGCCTTTCAGCGTGGGCCTGCGTGCCCCCGGGGTTGGAATCGAACGCTCACCCCTGAGATAGGCGCCCGTGAGCGATCCGTGGCCGTCGCTGAGCAACTCCTCCGCGGCACCCTGGAAGATGACGTGTCCGCCGTGCTCACCCGCGCCTGGCCCGAGATCGACCACGTAGTCCGCCGTGCGAATCGTTTCCTCGTCGTGCTCGACGATGATGACCGTGTTCCCGAGATCGCGAAGACGCGCCAATGTCGCGAGCAGCTTGCGGTTATCTCGTTGATGCAAGCCGATGGAGGGCTCGTCCAGCACGTAGAGCACGCCAGAAAGGTTGGCACCGATTTGGGTCGCGAGCCTGATTCGTTGCCCTTCCCCTCCAGACAGCGTCGCGGCGCTCCGGCTCAGGGTCAGGTACCCGACGCCCACGTCGTGGAGGAACCGAAGACGGTCGCGGATCTCGCGCAGAACGCGTCCGGCAATCAATTCCTCTCGATCCGTCAGCTCAAAATGCTCGAACACGTCGAGCGCATCGCTGACGGGCAGGCTGACGAACTCCGCGATGCCGCGACCCTTCACGCGTACGGCAAGGCTCTGCGGCTTCAACCTGCAGCCGTGACAGGACGGGCACTCGCGCAGGGTCCGGTACGGCTCGAGGTCTTCCTGTGCCACCCACGATGCCTCGTCGTACCGACGCCGCAGGTTTGGAATGATGCCCTCGAAATCCTTGCCGAACGGCTCCAGTTCCGTGTCTCGTGCCCGTCCCCGGAGCCCCCCTCGTCCCCGGAGGCCCGCGTGTTCCCGGAGGCCTAAAGGCCTCCGGCTGCCGCTGTCGGGCGTTTCCAGATCCCCGTTAAGCTCCGTGTCGTGGTCGACGCTGAGGTCATGGGGGGTCGCTGCCTTCGCGCTCGGACGCGCAGTGCGCGACGCGCTGCCGCCGGGACCGAAGAACAGCACATCACGATGCTTTTTCGGGAGCTTCGCGAATGGAAGGTCAGGATCGATGCCGAAGATGCGCGCAAGCGTCAGAATCGCCTCGCGCACCAGCTTGCGATCGCCGCGCACCCACGGTGCAATGGCCCCGTCGAGCAGCGACTTCGATTCGTCGGGCACAATCAGCCGCGGGTCGAAGTCGTACGTGGCTCCGAGGCCCTGACAGTCGGGGCAGGCGCCGTGAGGCGAATTGAACGAAAAGGCCCGCGGCGTCATCTCCGGCATCGAGATGCCGCAAGTGACGCACGCGAGACGACGCGAGAAGAGCTGGTCGCCGCCGTCGTACGTGTTGACGATGACGATATCTTCCGCGAGGTTCAGCGCGAGCTCGAGAGAGTTGCCGAGACGACGCTCGATGCCCGACTTGACGATCAGGCGATCGACGACGACGTCGATGGTGTGGTTGCGCCGGCGGTCGAGTTTGATGTCCTCTTCGAGGGAGCGGAATTGGCCGTCGATTCGCGCTTTCGTGAAGCCACGCTGCCGCAGCGCCTGCAGCTCCTTCCTGAACTCCCCCTTGCGCCCGCGGACGACTGGCGCCAGCACGTTGATGCGCGCGTCCTGCGGATACAGCATGACGAGATCGAGGATGCGCTCCAGTGACTGCGAGGCAATCTCGCGCCCGCAGTTGTAACAGTGCGGGACGCCGATGTTCGCAAACAGCAGGCGGAGGTAGTCGTAGATTTCGGTAACGGTGCCGACGGTAGAGCGAGGGTTGGATCCGGTGGTCTTTTGCTCGATCGAAATCGCAGGCGACAGGCCCTCGATCAGATCGACGTCGGGCTTCTCCATCTGCTCGAGGAACTGCCGCGCGTAGGCGGAGAGCGACTCGACATAGCGCCGCTGTCCCTCTGCGTAGATGGTGTCGAACGCCAGCGACGACTTTCCAGAGCCGGACAGACCGGTGATCACGACCAGCCGATCACGCGGGAGATCAACGTCGATGTTCTTGAGGTTGTGAACGCGGGCGCCGCGTACTGCAATCCAATCGTGCGCCATACCAACTGCCGGGAATTCCGTGGTTGCTCGAAACCTCCATTCTACCGTAGACGGGAATGGCGATATCCGTAAAACGCGTACACAACGACGCCCAGGACGAGCCACACGGCAAATCGGTCCCATGCCTGGCGGGGCAGACCAATCATCACGAAGAGACACGCGGCGATGCCAAGCGGCGCGACAATCCAGACGAACGGCGCCCGGAACGGCCGCGGTCGTTGCGGCTCCGTCACCCGCAGCACGAGCACGCCCGCGCACACCAGCGCGAAGGCAAACAGCGTCCCGATGTTCGTCAAATCGTAGGTCTCGGCCGCATCGCCCAGGAGAGACGCCACCGCCACAACTATCCCGGTGAGCAACGTCGTCACGTAAGGGACGCGGGTTCGACGATCGACCCTCGCCGCCCAGGCCGGCAGCAGCCCGTCGCGCGCCATCGCAAAAAAGATGCGCGGCTGACCGTACTGAAACACCAGCAGCACGGCCGACATGGACACGACCGCGCCGAGCGCGACCAGCCAGCCCACACCGGCGTATCCCGCCAGTTCGAGCGCGCGCGCCAGCGGGTCGGCAACCGCCAGCTGGTCGTACGACACCATCCCCGTCAGAACGGCGCCCACGAGCACATAAATGACGGTGCAGATGCCCAGACCGCCAAGAATGCCGATCGGCACGTTGCGCTGCGGATTGCGGGTCTCCTCGGCGGCCGTGGAAACGGCATCGAAGCCTATGTATGCAAAGAACACGATCGCCGCGCCCTGGTGGACGCCGGCGAATCCGTTCGGCGCAAATGGTGTGTAGTGCGCCGGGTCGATGTTCATCAACCCGACGGCGACAAAGAGGCCCAGCGCCAGCAGCTTGACGACCACCATCACGTTATTGGCAGTCGAGCTCTCGCGGGCGCCGCGCAGCAGCAGCCAGGTGACGAGCATCACAATCGCGAAGGCTGGTACGTTTAGAAGCAGCGGTATGCCCGCAATGCGTGGCGCCGTCTCGAGCAGCATCCGGACGTCGGGGTTGGAGCTCAAAAACGCCGTGCGGTATCCCGTGGTGAGCCACGCGGGTAAATCGACGCCGACACCGCGCATCAACGTCGTGAAGTAGTCGCCCCACGAAATCGCCACGGCTACGTTGCCAACCGCATACTCGAGGATGAGATCCCATCCGATGATCCACGCGACGATCTCGCCAAGCGTGGCATATGCGTAGGCATACGCGCTTCCGGCCTGGGGAATCATGGCGGCCAACTCCGCATAACAGAGCGCCGCCAGCGCGCACGCGCCTCCGAGCAGCAGAAACGAAAAGACCAGCGCGGGGCCAGCGCCGTATCGAATGACTTCCCCGCCGGGACCGGTCTGGCCCGCGGCCGCCGTGCCTATTGCGCCGAAGATGCCGGCGCCGATGACGGCGCCGATGGCGAGCATCACCAGATCGCCCGCGCCTAGTACACGCCTCAGCGATCGCGCCTCGTCGCCGGGCGGCTGTAATTCCGAGATTGGCTTTCGCGCGAAGAGATGCGACACGGCTGGCGAGTCTAAACCACGAACGACACGAAGATCACGAGCACACGACGAATCATGGGTGTCCTCCGCGATCTTCGTCCGCTTCGTGGTTAATCGAAGCGGTAGGCGGTCTCATTCGACGAGACAACCATCTCACCGCGCGGTCCGAATGCGACGCCGACCAGCCCCGTTCCTGACAGAACAAGTTCAGGCGTGGCCTCGAGATCGCGAAACCGGTACACGCCGCTGCCGCCTGCCAGCGCATCGACGACGTGGAGCGCGCCATCCGGAGCAAAGGCCAGCCCCTGCGGCCTTCCGAGCGGACAGGGGAGCGTGTGAACCTCGCCCTGCCGATCGACGCGGTAGACATAGTCGTATGCATTGAGCGTCGGCGCGGTGACGAACAGTTCCTGTGTGCTGCTCATGGCCAGGTGAAACGCGGCGACGCTGGCGGGAATCGTCGCGAACGGCGCCGCGCGCCCATCGCGCACGCGAAACACCGTCCCAGAGCGATCTCCCACGTACATCGAACCCTCGGCGTCAAACGCAATCCCGCACGCCACGCCCAGATCGCTCGCCACCTGCTCGTGCGAACCGTCGTCTTTGACCCGATACACCGAGCCCTCAAAGCGACTCGACACGTAGAGACGCCCGCCCGGACCAAATGCGAGCGAGGTGGCGTTGACGATCCCCGACGAAAACGGTTCGCGCGTGCCGTCGCGTGTAACGCGAAACACCGATACGGGCGCCTCCTGTCCGCGCGGCCCGCTGTAGGTGACAAACAGATTTCCGTGCTCGTCGAATACGGGGTTGTCGACCTGATGCAGCCCGGTCGCCCATCGAGCGCCGATGGAGACATAGGCCGTCTCGAGCAGCGCGCCAGGAATTTTCATCGGCACGCGGCCCCCTTCCAGCTCTCCTGGGATCGTGACAACGAGGCGGCGCGACGAGGCGAAGGCGACCCGTGCTTCCACGTCGCCAATCAGCACGGTCGCGAGGTCGTCGACGGGGAAGTCGGAACCGAGGATCGTAATCCGGCCGCCCTCAACCGCACGAAGCGGATGGACGGACGTGATGGTCGGCACCGGAAGATCCTAACCTTTGACCTTCCATTTGGCTCTGGCTTTTGGCTCTTGACTCTGGGCTCTTGGCCTCGTCAGGTCTCGTCGAGCTCGACGTTCCAGTAGAGGTAATCGCGCCAGCTCTCAGGAGCGTCACGGAGCCCGATCGTGATGCGGATGGCCGGGGCCGAATGGGGCCGCCGAGGCGTGCGCTGCAACGTCATTCCGGCCTCGTGGGGCGTGCGACCACCCTTCCTGCGGTTGCACGAGATGCAGCAGGTGACGATGTTCTCCCAGTCCTTGCGGCCGCCGTGGGCGACCGGCACCACATGATCGAATGTCAGCTCCCCGGTGGACATGGCCTGGTCGCAGTACTGGCACGTGTAGTTGTCGCGCGCGTAGATGTTCGCGCGGGAGAACGGCACGTAATCGAATCGGCGTCTGATCTTGACGAAGCGGAGGAGGCGGATGACCGAGGGCAGTTTGAAGCTGAACGATACGGCACGTACTTCGCGGTCGTGGACCGCGATCACCTCCACCTTCCCCTGGCACCAGAGCGTCACCGCCTTTTGCCAGTGAACGACTTTGAGAGGCTCGTACGACGCGTTGAGAAGGAGTGCCTGCTCCATCGACTCCGCGTCTAATGATAACCGGCCGCTGCCTCAGCTGTCCAGAACGGCTGACCCGGAAGGCTAGACATCTCAGCGAGTTACACCGATAGTAGAGGCGTGCGAACGCTCGTGGTGC
>DATCJA010000061.1:0-3076 GCA_036507475.1 Vicinamibacterales bacterium | reverse complement strand
GGTTCGATTCCTACCCGCTCCCGCCACCGGCGCCGAGGAAGTCCCGAGCACGCCCCGCTTCAGGAGCAAGTAATGCGGCCCCTTCGGTATTCCATCAACGTCACATTGGACGGGTGCTGCGATCATCGTGTAATGATCGCGGACGAAGATTTGCATCGTCACGCGATGGAGAACATCGACCAGGCCGATGCCCTCCTTCTTGGCCGGGTGACCTACCAAATGATGGAGGCAGCGTGGCGGTCGCCGGCGCAGGGAGCGATGCCTGACTGGACGAAGCCTTTCGCCCGGACGATCGACGCGGCAAAGAAGTACGTCGTGTCGAGCACCTTGGACCGTGTCGATTGGAACGCGGAGCTCGTGCGCGGGGATCTGGGGAAGGCCGTTCAGCAGCTCAAGCGGGAGTCGGGTAAGGGACTGTTCATGGGAGGCGTGAAGCTCCCGCTGGCGTTGGCGGAGCTGGGATTGATCGATGAGTACGAGTTCGTGGTGCACCCCAGGCTAGTGGGCCATGGGCCGACGTTGTTCGCGGGGCTATCGAAGTGGGTCGACTTGAAGCTCGTGAGCCGGCTGGAGTTCGGCTCGGGGGCGGTGGCGATGCGCTATGAGCCGAGAAGGTAGTCATCAGCGATCGGGCTTGCTAGCCCCGAGTCGCCCGCATCATGGATGCAACTCGGGCCAGGCCTTCCAAAGCGCGACGCGTGACGAAAAATGCCGGCGGGTCCAGCAAAGGGTGGCCCGAGGATCGATCTCTCCGCCGTCGTCAGCGGAACTGCTCTCCTGGAATTCCACCTGCGATCGACCTCTACGCGCCCGCCTCGCGCAATTCTTCGATACCCTTGAAGGATCCGTTCTTCTGGCCGTATTTCGCGGTACGCGTCGGACTGATCGAGATTCGGCTGGCGCAAGCCGTACGTGCTTGTAGCGTCGCCACGGACGTACAGCTTGGCGAGGACGTAGAACAAGTCGAATCCCGACGCCAGCATGAAGAGATAACCGGCGCCCACCATCCTGCCCACGAACTTCGGGCGAAAGACGCGCGCCGAAGCATTCGTGATCGGTTCCATAAGGTCTTACCGGGAGCGGGCCCGCTGGTTCCACAGTCCGCGCGCCGAGAGGATGAAGGTGAAGCCCCCGAGCCCGCCGAGCGCCCAGAGTGTCCAGACGAAGAAGAAGCCGCCGGCGGACTTCGCGATCTCGCCGTAATGCGCCCCCCTCATGTGAATCACGGGCATGCCTGCCGCGAACAACCCGACGAGCAGCATGATGACGTGGCCCGAGCGCCGTTCGCCGAGCACCAGCGTTCCGTACAAGAGGACGACGAGGACAAGCAGCGCGATGTTTGCGGGCTCGGCCTTCGATATCCCACGGACGATGTCGTCCGTAACGTGAAGCGTCAGCAAGAGGATCGAGAGCAGAGACGTGACGGTTAAGATGGCGTTTTGCTTCATCGGCGCCACCAGACTGGCGGCAAACGCGCGCTCGAACAACCGGATTGCGACGAAGGGCGGATTCGTGCGGACGAACGGCGGCCTGGGCGCCGGAGCCTGCGCGAAGGCGGCCTACATCTGGCGGAAGAGATGCACGTAGTGGCGGCTCACAGGCAGTAGATCGTTGCGACCCTTCAAGTGAATCTCCGCAGTTTCATTGTCATGTCGCTTGACATGGCTGATCGCACGGAGATTCACGACGACCGACCGATGGACCTGCGCGAATTGGTCCGGATCGAGTTGCTCGAGCAGATCCTTCAGCGGCGTCCGGACCACCGCCTCGGCGGGTTTCCCTCCGTCGTGCCAGGCGACGAGCGTGTACTTCGCGTCCGACCGAAGGTAATCGACGTCGTCAGTCGCGATCAGGCGCACGGTCTTGCCCGCTTGTGCCCGAATCCAGCGCAGCGGCTCGCGCTTCCCGCCGCGCTGCAGCTTCGAGAGCTGCGCGCTGAGTTGTTGCAATAGCTGCTCCGTGTTGATCGCGGGTCTCGATGACTGCAGACGCTCCTTGAGGCGGCTCACCGTTTCCGCGAGCCGCGCCTGCTCGACCGGCTTGAGCAGGTAATCGAGTGCGCCCTGCGCGAAGGCCTGCACGGCGTAGTGATCGTACGCGGTGACGAAGACGAGATGCGCGCGGCGGCCGATGTGTTTCGCGGCATCGACGCCGGAGAGGCCCGGCATGTGGACGTCGAGGAAACAGATATCGGGCTGACGCTGATCGAACGACCGCACCGCCTCCCGCCCGTTTCGCGCCTCGGCCACGATCTGAAGCTCAGGCCACACATTCGAGAGCTGGCGCCGCAGCGCATCGCGCAGCAGCGGTTCATCGTCGGCGATCAGCGCTGTCGCGTGGACGATCATGTTTGTGCCGGCATATCGATTTCGACAGCGGCGCCGCGCGGGCCGTTTGCTGTCAGGCGCAGGTGCGCCGCATCGCCGAAGATCAGCCGCAGCCGCTCGCGCAGCGCCGTCAGCCCGGTGCCGAGACCGTTCGCCGACTGATGGAGCCCAACACCGGTGTCGGTGACGCGTACCACGCAGCGTTCACCAATCCGCGCAACGTCGATGTCGATCCGGCCTCCTTCTTCGCTGGGGTCTATTCCGTGTCGCACGGCATTCTCCACCAGGGTCAACAGTGTGGTCGGAGGACAGCGAACTTGCAGGACCGCCGGGTCGACGTTCATCGCGTACTGGAGGCGGTCGGGCATGCGCATTTGCATCAGCTCGAGATACGGTCGAACGAGCTGCAGTTCGCGCTCGATCGTTGCGGCAGGCTCGTGAAGCAGCGGCACCGCCGCGCGCAGATACGCGGTGAGGCTCCGGAGCACGGCCGACGCGTGCGGCGAGCCCGCATCGACGAGCGCCTGCACGTTCGCGAGTGTGTTGAAGAGGAAATGCGGCGCGACTTGCGCCTGCAGCAGATGTAGTCGCGCGTCGAGCGCCTGCCGCTCGAGCTCACTGCGCTCCAGTGCGAACATGAGCTTCTGATTGCGGGCAAAGGCTTCCTTTTGGCGCACGACGGTGGCGACCGCCGTCCATGGCGCGACGAGGAGGGCGGCGGATCCGACGAGCATCCAGTCATGGTCTTC
>DATCJA010000060.1:0-2364 GCA_036507475.1 Vicinamibacterales bacterium | reverse complement strand
AAGAGATGGGTGGCGCCGGGCACGATTTCCAGCCGGGTCGGAGCCGTCATCCGCGACATGGCTTCGCGATTGAGCGCGATGACGACGTCATCGGCGCCACCAACGATGAGCAGCGTCGGTGCTTTCACGAGGGGCAGGGCGTCGGCGGCCAGATCGGGCCGCCCGCCGCGCGACACGACGGCGTGGACCCGATCCGGGCGCTCAGCGGCGGCGATGAGCGCCGCTGCCGCGCCGGTACTCGCACCGAAGCAGCACACTGGCAGCCCGGCGGTCTCGCGGTAGGTGTCCACCCAGTCGACTGCGGCCACGACACGATGTCCCAGGCGTTCGATGTCGAAGCGAAACTCCCGCGTCCGGGTGTCGACCGCCTCTTCTTCGGGTGTCAGCAGATCCACCAGCAGGGTGGCGAATCCGCCGGCCTCGAGGAATCCGGCAACCTGCCGGTTGCGGCGGCTGAAACGGCTGCTGCCGCTGCCGTGCGCGAAGAGGACGAGCCCGGCGGCGCGGGACGGCACACGCAAATCGCTGTCGATGATGACGCCCGCGGCCGGTATCTGAACGGCCGCCGGGATGATCGTGTGCATGGCACGTCTCCTCGATGTGCCTGCATACGACGCAATGAGTGTGCCTGCGGGAACGGCGTCAAGACGCCGCTTCGAGGGCTGGAGCCCGGGAGGATCCGCGAAAATTCCAGGCAGCGATCGGAGAATTTCCCGATAGGTGAGCGAAGTCCCGGCCATCGGTGAACGAACACCGTGGCCGGGAGATTGACGACCGGTCTTAGTGCCCTTTGTCGAAACGCGTCCCGTGCGAGGCCACGGCTTGCCACCGTCCGTCTTTGTTGACCCACACGTTGGTGTAGTGATAGTGGCCGCTGGTGTCCGCGCCGGCGTAGCGGCTCTTCTCCTCCTGGCTGGCGAACGCCACGGCGACGTCGCCGTAGGTGTTCACCGACACTTCGTCGAGGTCCATCGACTCGACCTGGTAAATGCCCCTCTTGAGGTCGTCGATGGCCGCCTCCCTGTTGTAGTAGTGCGCCGTCGGGCTGACGCCGGCGAATTCGTCGGCCAGCAGCCCGTCGAGCGCAGCTTCATCCTTCTTGACAATCGCGGCGACCCAGTCGCGTTCAAGCTGACTGATTGTCGCCTCGACGTCTTCAGCGTCTGCGGGGATGGCCGGCGCAGCGGCCGTCGCGGCAGGGGCCAGGGCCTCCTCCGGCGGAGCACTCTGCGTGCACGCGGCCACGGCGAAGACCGAGCCGAGCGCGACAAGCAGCATGAATGTACGTGGCATATGCCTCCTCCTCGACACGGACCATCCGCAATCCGCGTACCTCGGCGCTGAAGCGTGGTCAGGCGGGAAGAGAGCTGTTCGCGCGCGTGCTCCTAGGTTGTGCCTGTGACGCGCGAAAAATCTCCCGGCGGCGAGCGTGTTTTTCCACCGGCGGCGGCGGGACCGAATGACTCATTGAAGTGGCCGCTTGTGAGGCCACCCCTCGGGCAGGATCAGCGGCGGACCGTCAATCAGCCAACGATCCTCCTGCAATTCCCGTGTGAGTTCGTCGAGTCGCGCCCGCAGGGCGCCGGCGTCCGGGAAACGTGTGATCTGCTCCTGCTGATCGGGCCGTCGGACGATGACGACGTACTCCAGAGTGGAATTATCGAAGCGGGTCTCGACCTCGGCCCGTTCGTCACTGCGTTCGAAGAACCACACCATGATCGATTGCGAACCTCACAGACGCCGCGGTCATGCGGAAGGCTGAGACTCGTCGCGGGACACGATCGTTTCCAGTGCCACGAAGGTTCGCCTGCCAGGAGCATGTCCGGCATCGCTGCAGCCATGATCGTGCCGAGCAAACCGGATGTAATAGACGAACACCAGCGGAAGACGCCACACGATGGTCGCGCGGCACGCGCACCGGAGCGCGACGCGCTCACCGCGGGAGGGCGGTGGCCACAGCACGATGCAATTACCCCACTTCGACCCCCTTAAACTGAGCCGTAGTGCAGGATATTAGCGACTATGTCTGAATCTGACAATACGGTGTGTGCCTGACACCGCCGACCTGGGGATGCGCTGGTTCTTGCACCCTCGGGTCCGGAGGCTTGCGTGGCCAAGGTTGAGGTGCCGCAGAATCAACTTCTGCAGCAGCTCGCAAGAGCTGATCGTGCGGTCTATGAGCAGCTCCTCGAAGACTTGCATCCGACACCGCTCGAACGGGGCGCATCGCTCGGCTCAGCACATCGACGAACGGACTGGGTGTACTTCGTGGAATCGGGCATCGTGTCGCTTGTCGCCGGCACGCGCCACGGACAATCACTGGAAGTCGCGATTGTGGGGCGAGAGGGTGTCGCGGGTTTTGCG
>DATCJA010000059.1:0-7134 GCA_036507475.1 Vicinamibacterales bacterium | reverse complement strand
GGACACGCCCTGCTGACGAGCGAGCACCTCTTTCTCGCTGGCGCGCTGGTCGAATGGGACCTCTTCGCCGAGGTAATGCGGAACGTCGGCGTAAACCCCCATGACGTACTTCGCGCCGTAGAGGACCACCTCCGGGCGGAGGACTCGTTGACAGCCGGCGAGTTGCGCGTGGCGCCCACCACGAAGCTCGTGTGCAGATTGGCCCTCTTCGGCGCCAGTCGTGCCGGGCGGCAGGCGATCGACGCCGCTGACCTGTTTCGCGCGCTGTTCGAAGATGCACAGGGGCCAGCCGCGTCGATCGTGCGGCGGCACGGTGTCGAGCCGGAGGTCGTCGTGTCGGCACTCCATACGCGCATGCGCGAACGCGAACTGCGCGAGGAGCAATTGAAGAAGCGCTTCGACCTCCCCCCGTATCTGAAGCAGTTCGGCGCCAATCTCAACATGCTGGTTCGACAGGATAAGCTGCCGCCGGTCTTCGGACGAGACCGCCAGATCCAGCAGGTTCTCGAAATCCTCTGTCATCGCGAGCGCTCGAATTCCGTCATGCTTCTCGGCGAGCCAGGCGTCGGCAAGACCGCCATCGTCGAAGGTCTCGCGCGCCGCTTCGAGCTGGAGCCCGAGACGGTTCCCGTCCGGCTGCGCGACTGTCAGGTGATCAGCCTTCAGATGAACTCGCTGGTCGCCGGCACCATGCTGCGTGGCATGTTCGAGGATCGCCTCCAACAGGTGATTGCAGAGGTGAAGCAGCGCCCACAGCTGATCCTCTTCGTGGACGAAGCACACACCATGGTCGGTGCGGGATCGGCACTTGGAGCGCCGTCGGACGCTGCCAACATCTTGAAGTCGGTGCTCGCCCGCGGCGAAGTCCGCATGATCGCGGCTACCACGCTCAGTGAGTACAAGGAGCACCTCCTGGAGGACGAGGCGCTTGCACGGCGCTTCCGCACGGTGTACGTCGAGGAACCGACGATCGACGAAACCCGGGACATCCTCTATCAGATCCGGCCGCGACTCGAACGGAACTACTCAGTGCGGCTCCTGGACGATGCGGTGGAGGCGGCGCTCGAACTGTCGCCGCGCTACATGCGACATCTCCATCTCCCCGACAAGGTCATTGGCTGGCTCGATACGGCCGCCGTGCGTGCGGAGATCGACCGGCGCTGGGACGTCACCTGTGACGATGTGGTCTCCGTCATCGCGCACGCGGCGCAGATTCCGAAGGACATGGTGTTCCGTGACGTCACGGAGCGGTTCAAGGACATCGAGGCACGGTTGCAGCGGCGCGTGGTCGGCCAGTCCAAGGCGATTTCTGCGGTCGCCCGTCGCCTCGTGCTGAACAAGGGCCCGCTCAAGGACGGCTTCGATCGGCCGGATGGCGTGCTCCTGTTCCTCGGGCCGACCGGCGTCGGCAAGACGGAGCTGGCGAAAGCGGTCGCCGAGTTCCTGTTCGGTAACGAGAAGAAGATGATTCGCATCGACATGTCCGAGTACCAGGACGGCGCACTCGCGGTTGACAAGCTGATCGGAATGCCGCGAGGAATCGTCGGCAGCCAGCGTGGCGGGACCATCACGAACCAGCTGAACGACAACCCGTACAGCGTCGTCCTGCTCGACGAGGTCGAGAAGGCCAGCCCGAGTGTGCTGAACCTGTTCCTTCAGGCGTTCGATGAAGGGTGGCTCACCGACGGCCGCGGCAAGCGCGTCTATCTGAGCGACGCGATTGTCATCATGACCTCGAACCTCGGCTCGGAGCACTTCCGGAAGCTGACCAGCCCGCTCGGGTTCCGGTCTCGCGGCGTCGAGGTCGAACAAGTGGAGAGCGAAGTCAGGCGCGAGCTGGAGCGCCGATTCCCCCCGGAATTCCTGAACCGGATCGACGAGGTCGTGCTCTTCGCTCCCTTGACGCACGACGAGGCTCGAGAGATTGCGAAGCACTATGTCGAGCAGGTGACGCTCACGCTCGCGAAGTCGGAGAAGACGATTCGGATCGACGACGACGCGCTGGAGTCACTCGTGGCACAGGGTCACAGCCTGGCATTCGGCGCGCGGTTCCTCAAACGAGTGATCGACGAACGGATCAAGCTCCCGATTAGCGCCCAGTGGCGTGAGAGCTCGCACTTCCATGTCTGCGTCCGCGGAGCTGACATCGTCGTGGACGTGACTCGTGAGCACGGCGCCAGCGAGACATCAGCGCCGGCATACGCGCACGTCGCCTAGACCGAGCTCGTCATGATCGGCGGAGCTGACGTCGGCCTTACGCTGAATGTGTTCCTCTATCCGAATCGGGCCGCACGATCAACACGGGGCACGTCGCGGCGCGGGTGACGCGTGCGGTATTGGAGCCGAAGATCAGGCGCTCAAGTGCTCCGCGCCCCTGCACCCCCATCACGATCAAGTCGATGCCGCGCTCGCGGGCCAGTTTCAGAATCTCGCTGTGCGCCGGGCCCTGGCGCACCACCGATTTCACGGTGCAATACGTGCGCGCCTCCTCAGGAACCGATTGGTTCAATCGCTGCAGGCAGTCTGCCTCGGCAGCGGCCCGAGCCCGGTCCGTGCCGACGCTCTCGGACGACGGCGTCTCGCGCAGCTCCGGCACGATGTCGATCGCGTGCAGCAGCGTGAGCTGCGCCTGCGCGCCTTCGGCAACGTGCAGCGCGTAGCTCAACGCGCTCGTCGAACCGTGCGAGAAATCAACCGGACACAGGATTCTGCGGAACCGCACGGGCTCGTCCGCCGCGGTATCCGGGGCGCGCCGCGGCACGACCATTGTCGGACACGGCGCCTTGCGGAGCACCTTTTCGGTGACGGATCCGAGGAGCAGTCGCTCGAAGCCTGACCGGCCATGACTGCCGATCACGATCAGGTCCGCATGGATCGCGTCGGCCTGGCTGAGGATCTCCCGGTGGATGTCGGACGCTTCCTCGAGGCGGAGATCAAGCGACACGTCGGACGGCACGTACGCGATCACACGCTTCATATCGGCCGTGATCCGCTCACGATCTCCCTCCCTCAGTGTGATTGGTGGACGATCGATCAGGGGCGGCTTGGAGATGACATGCAGAACCGTGAGCCGCGCGCCGTACCACCCGGCCATCGCGACGGCATGATCGAGAGCACGGCGAGAGAACTCTGAGAAATCGATCGGGCACAAGATCTGTGCAATCTGGATCATCGTGCTCAGCGTGGCTTCGGCTTCATCGGTCCCGATCGCCGAGACGGCGCGCCGGTCACCATCTTCCTTTCATCGACCTTCGCGAACATCGGTTCGAGCGCCGGCAGCAGATGCTTGACGATCTGCACCGGCAACGCACTGGTGAACCTGTACTCTGCGGCCGCTTCGCCCGGCACGTACGCCACCATGCTTCCGAAGAATCGATCGCCAATGGCGAAGGTGAAGGCCGCCGTCCGGTTCACCACGCGTGAAGAGCTGGCGGTTTCGAACCGGTTGTCGCCCGTGCCGGTCTTCCCTCCAATCTCGATCGCCTGGCCGTTACGCAGTGTGACGCCGCCGGCGAGGCGTCGCGCGGTCCCGCGCTCGACGACGCCGACCAGCTCCCGTCGCAGGAGTGACGCCACGGTTGGGGACAGCACGCGCGTACCGGCCGCCGGCCTGCGCGTGAGTCGCGTTTCGTACGGGGTGCCTGTTGCGAAGTTCAGCCGATCGATCCGACGTGCGTCATACCGGACGCCGCCATTCACGATGATCCCCACCAGGTCCGACAGCGCCGCCGGGTTGTCTCCCGAGCTGCCGATCGCAGTCGCATACGACGGCACCAGTGACTGGAATGGGTAGCCGAGGCTCCGCCACGAGGCGTGGATCTCCGAGAACGCATCGTCCTCGAGGACGATCTGGATCGCCCGGTTCTGTGCGACCCGGTTCGGCGTCCGGAACAGCCAGAGGTATGCGTCCTGCCGCGCGTCCGCGCTTGCGGCGAACACGTCCGTCAGGCTTGCGTGCGGATGGCCCGCAAGATGGCCCCGCAGCCACGCGTCGAGCGGATGTTTTCGCCCAAGCGAGGCGGAACTGGCCAGAGCGGTGTCGTGATGCGACTCGCCAGGCGGCGTCCCGCGGCCGCGAAGGTAGAACCGCCGGAGAAACTCTTGCCCCTCGCGATCCGCAAACCGGGCGAGATACGCAGGCCGCGCCGGATGATGCGCGTCCTCCACGATCGTGGCCCGGTCGGGCCGCCGGAACGCCATGTGCTCGACCACGTCGCGCATCAGGCGAATGAATACCAGGTTGATCGATCGCTGAAACGCCTCCCGCACCGTTGTGATGCGTCCATCGTCCGTGTTGTCGAAGTTCTGGAACCAGTGCAAGCCGCCGCCGGTGAAGAATGATTCGTCCGGGCTGGCCGAGTACGTCCGGTGCATGGCGGCTTCGAGCATGACCTCCAGGCTCCGGTCCTCCCTGGTGGCGAGATAGGCGATGGCCCAACGGGTGAGACGGTCACGGCGATGCACGCTGAGAGACTGCAGCGCCTGAGCCGGCTCGTGGGCGTACTGTCGATGGAGACCTTCGACCAGCTCCAGATAGGTCACCAGCGTGCGCAGCTTCGCCGTAGAGCCGAGCTCCAGCCTCGTGCCCTCGTTGATGTTCAGTGGCTGGTCATAGTTGTCCGCCTGCACACGCAGGACGTTGCCGCCGGGAATCCGCTCGAACAGCGTGAAGCTGTAGACGACCCGGCCGCAGTCGTTGCCATTCAAGAGCCGAAACGCCAGCAGGCCGGCTTCAGCCGCGCCGGTGCACGTCCCGAGCCGCTGCAGCGCGCGCGTCACGGCGTCGTTCACCCCACCATCCAGCGTGGTGCGCACCGTGAGATCGAGGCGGTCCAGATCGTGCACGCTTGCGAGCCCTAATTGCGTGGCGAGATCTGCGCGAATCCCATCGACGGCCTTGCGCTCGGCGAACGGCGCCGGGCCGGACTGGTCCACCCGCGCGCGAGGGGTCACACGGACGCGAAGCGCTTCGTCGCGGAGCCATTCGGGGATGATGCCGGCGGATGCCAGCGCGCGGAGGTACGCGTCGGTCCGCACGCCGAGCGCCTCGCGATCGCGAGAGAGGTACACCGATGGTTTCTTCACGGCGGCGAGCAGGCTGAGCACCTGCCTGTACGCAGTGGCCGTTCGCGACCGCATCGGGCCGGCGGGCCGCGAATGCAGATCGGGGTCACCGAGCAGCTCGTTGACGCTGTGCACGTCGGCGCCATACCAGGCCTGAAGACCGTCGCCCAGCCCCAGGACTTCGCCGTACCCGGCAATTGCGGCCAGCGGCATCGCATTGATGTAGTCGGTCACGAGGTGCTTGCGCGCGTCCGTCGTATTCGCCCCGTCGAGATACGCCCGGAGTGAGGCCGACACGATCTGACGTCCTTTGTCGACCACCGAGCCGGTGCGGCCATCCGGCGAGTGACGCAGCTTTTCGAGCTGAATCGCGAGTGTGCTGCCGCCGCTGACCGGGTGGTTCGTGAACAGCCGGTTCAAGCCGACGTCGAGCACCGCCTTCGCGAGGCGGTCATATTCGACCGCCGGGTTGCGGAACGGATGATCGGCCTTGAGTAGTTCGCGGTTTTCGATGAAGAGGAGCGATTCGACGACGAGCGGCGGGATATCTGCGAAGCTGCGATACGCGTACTGCGGATGGCGCGACGAAAAGAGCGGCTGTCCCGTGGCGTCCAGCAGGGAGAGACCAGCATGGCTCTTCACCGGGTAGACGGGAAGGAACCCGGCTTCCGCGAGCCGCACCAACGGCGTCGACCACCGCGACTGCGCCTCGACCTGAAAACCGCGGCCCGTCAGCCGCTTCACGAACTCAGGCTGCGCCGCATACCCCAGTCGGACGTCGTGCGGCCCGCCCACGGGGAAACGAATGGATGTGCTGGCGCCAGTCTCGACGGAATAGGTCAGACGCCGGGCGATGCTGGCGAGAACAGTCGATTGCACCCACGACGTCCGGAGCTCCAGGCTGGCGAAGGCCGCAGTCACTGCGACCACCAACGCCCACCGGGGCACCCGCAGCGTCCTTCGACGGGCGACGTTGTCAGCGCCGGATCGAACCCACCATGCAAGGGGATGTGGATAGACCCGATCGCCATAGAAGCTTCGCAGCAAAACGCGATACACAGCGCCTCCGTACGTGTTGTGACTGCCCGTCTGCAGCTTTCACGCCTACGGCGCTGTGAATCACAACTGGCCGGCGGGCCCGGCAGGCAGACACGCGGCACGGACGCACTTCAAGGCTGCGTGGAAAAACTCCCCGTGGGATGCGGAATCGTCCGCTTCGGTGTTCCGCGCAGCGGCGCAACTCCGCCTCTGCACACAGCGGGAACACCGCCAGCGCGTGGGGGTTACGGCCGTTTGCGCGTATCAGCGCGGCATACAGCCTTTCCTCTCCGTCGTACGGCTTCGCGCGCTTCCTCAGGCGACCACTCGTGCGCAGTCCCCTTCGCATGCGCGGCCTTGCCGCCTTTGCTGGCAATCTCCCGGCGCTTCGCAGGATCCATCGATGCGAATCCACGGGGGTCATTCATGGACGAGGCATGCCTCCCTTATGCCGCGCTCTTGACCGCTTTGGCGGGTTCCTGGATTTCGACCTTGCGAACCTTTGCTTCCGGTCGCGCCGGCAATGGCACGCTCACCTCGAGCACACCGTCCGTGAAGGTGGCCTTGACGTCATCGACCCTGGCACCTTCCGGCAGCGGCAGGCTCCGGTAGAAGCTGCCGTACTCGCGCTCGCTCCGATAGAACTCCTCCCCCTTCTCCTCGTCCTCGCGCTTCCGCTCACCGGAGATGGCGAGCTGGCCATCGGTCACTTCCACCTTGACGTCCTCCTTCTTCATGCCGGGCAGATCGATCTTCGTCACGAGGCGGTTGTCCTTTTCGAACACGTCGATCTCCGGACACCAGCCAATCTCGGCCGTGGCGCGTCGCCGCAATGACGGCCAGCGGAAGAATGGCCGAGCGGATTCGCCGAACATCCGGTCGAACTCGGAGGTCATCTCCCGCATCAACGCAAACGGATCGCGCACGAAGCGGCTCGGAGCAAGTTCGGTCTCTTTCTTGGGTGCCATGGGAATCTCCTCCTTCAGAGTGAATCGAACGGGATCCGCCTGCGGCGGATTTCACAACCTCACT
>DATCJA010000058.1:0-41415 GCA_036507475.1 Vicinamibacterales bacterium | reverse complement strand
AATCGTCAGCCTGCTGTGTGCGGTTAGGGAACGCTCAGGCAACTTCAGGAGTGTTTTCGCATGCCGTTCACGTCTCTCGGGCTCTCGCCCTCGCTCTGTCATCCGCTCGTCAGGCTGGGCTACACCACGCCCACGCCGGTGCAGCTCAAATCGATCCCGATCGTCCTCAGCGGCCGCGACCTGCTGGCGCGCGCGCAAACCGGCACCGGCAAGACCGCCGCGTTCGGCCTGCCGATGATCGATCGCCTGCTCGTCCGCGGCGGCAGTCCGGCCGGGGTGCGCAAGCCGCGCGGCCTCGTGCTCGTGCCAACACGCGAGCTCGCGCTCCAAGTGCACGAGTCGCTGGCCACCTACGGGGTGCCCGCGAACCTGCGCGTCACTGCCATCTTCGGTGGCGTCTCGATCGTCCCGCAGAAGAAGGAACTGCAGCGCGGCACCGACATCATCGTCGCCACGCCGGGCCGCCTGCTCGATCACCTGCAACAGCGCACGGTCGATCTTTCTGGCGTGCAGGTCCTCACGCTCGACGAAGCCGACCGGATGCTCGACATGGGCTTCCTGCCGCCGCTGCGCCGCATCCTCGCGGTCCTGCCGCGCGAGCGCCAGACGCTGCTGTTCTCAGCGACCATGTCCCAGGACGTGGTCCGGCTGTCGGCCGACTTCACGCGCGACCCGCAACGCGTGGACGTGTCGGAAGGACAGGTGATGGCGCCGACGGTGACGCACCGCGCGCATCCGGTACCGGATCAGCGGAAGGGCGATCTCCTCACCCACATCCTGCTGCAGGTGCCGATCGGGCAGGCCCTGGTGTTCTGCAGGACCAAGCACGGCTCGAACCGCGTGGGCCAATGCCTCGAACGCGCCGGCGTAAAGGCGGCGGTGATTCACGGCAACAAGAGCCAGGGCGCACGCACCAGGGCGCTGGGCGACTTCAAGGCGGGTCGTGTCAACGTGCTGGTGGCCACCGATATCGCGGCGCGCGGTCTCGACATTGTCCAATTGCCGCTGGTCGTCAACTTCGACCTGCCGCTGGTGGCTGAAGACTACATCCACCGCGCCGGCCGCACCGGCCGGGCCGGGCTCGCCGGACGGGCGGTGTCGCTGGTGTCACCGGGCGATCGCGATCTGCTGCGCGACATCCAGCGCCTGCTGCCGTCGCCGGTCGAGCATGTCGTGGTGGAGGGCTTCCCGGTGACGTCCTCGTCGCACGAAGCGCTGCCGGAAGCGGGACGCCGTCGTCAGGGTGGCCGGAACAGCCATCGGCCGAGTGCCCCCCGCTCGGGGGCGCGTCACGGGTCCGGTGGATCCAGACGCCGTCCGGCGGCGCGGTCGGGACCGGGCGGCGGGCGTCCGCGGCCGCGCGGCTCCGCGGCGCGCCACCGGTGAGCGGTGCCAGCCCGAGGTCTGCCTGGTGATGATTTCAGGGCATCGCCAGCGCCTCGTAGAACTGACAGTGACGCGCGAAGTCGAGCGACTCGTAGAGATGCAGCGCCGCGTCGTTGTCGGCGCGGACGTTGAGGCCGATCGTCTCGACGCCGCCGGCTGCCAGACAAGCGTCCGTTGGGCAGCAGAATGCTTCAGGCTCCGTGGCATAGCGCCTCGATGCACCTGATCCACTGCGCAACCTGGTTCCAACTGGCGAACGTTTGGCTCACCAAGAATTCCCCCCTTTGTCTCGCAGAAGCGCCATTGATTTTAGGGCCGCGTGATACGCAACGATGTCGGGGGTTCTTGGCCGACCAAATTCACGAAGCTAATCGGACACCTACCCTTCGAGCCATCCGTGAGCGACGTATTCCTCCCCGCTCTTCTCCCACTCACTCCAGCGATATTCAATGCGCCAATAGGCCTGCTGAGGCTTGCAAGACTGGCACCTACTCGGATCCTTGACCTCTTGCAGCCCGAGAGGAGGAGGCGTATCCTTTTAGTGGGCCTTCGGCTCTGTCTCAGCCCGCACTAGCGGCTGCTCTCTCATCACGTTTCAAGTCGGTGAGCCTTCCTCGAAACGTGATGACCATTGGCGCAAGCCGATGCTAAACAAAGGCTCTATCTCCTTGGCACTGCACCCACCGGCTCAGTGCCAGGTTGATCGCGGCTTCCTCGGTGACGACCCCTCCTAAGCCGGAAGGGGAAATCCCACAGACGACCAGCGCGTTATGTCCTCTGGGCAGCCCTAGGCCTATGGCGAACGCGCGGGGTTGCGGGGACAGCCGTGCCGAGATCCGCCGAGCCTCGCAAGATTCTGCGCCAACGCGCAGGGGATCGGGTTGAAGAACGACTTAGTCTCGCGCGGTGCCGGAAGCTTCTGGATCCGGAATGCCCACTCTCCGACGATCAGCTCCTGCAGTTACGCAATCAGTTGTATAACGTTGCTGAAGTCGTCGTGTCGGTGGCGTCAATTACGCACTCTCGGGACGCCATCGAGAAGGGTGCGCCGATCACCGAGTTCGACGGTCGCCTACCCGCCGGCGACGTGAACTGTGAAGGCTTGATCCTCTACAGGAAGGGCCGACAATGAAGGCGGTCATCTACTGCCGGGTCTCCACTAAGGAACAGGTTCAGAACCTGAGCCTGCCGACGCAACTCAAAGCCTGTCGTGCCTATTGCGAGCGCGAGGGCTACGACGTTACTCGCGTATTTACAGACGCCGGGGAATCGGCGAAGACGGTCGACCGGCCAGAATTTCAGAAATTGCTTGAGTTCTGCCGATTGCACAAGCGCGACGTGCAGTTCGTGGTGTTCTACAACATCACGCGCTTCTCCCGAAACTCTCTAGACTTTGCCACAGTCAAGGTTCTCCTCCAACGGCTCGGGATCTCGATCCGATCAGTGAACGAGCCGCTCAGCGACGACCCGGTCGGGAATCTCACCGGAAACCTGCTCGCTGCCATTGGCCAGTTCGACAACGACGAGAAGGCCAGGCGGACGAAGGCCGGGATGAGAGCCGCGCTCGAACTCGGCCGCTGGCCGTTTCAGGCTCCACTCGGCTACCTGAACGGAGGTCCGAAAGGCAAAGGCGTCCTCATTCCCGATCCGGCGCGCCACCGCTTGGTGCGATTGGCCTTCGATGAATACGCGACGGGACGTTGTACGAAGATGGCGGTGCTGCATCACGTCACGGCGCTGGGCCTGACGACACAGTCGGGGAAGCCCCTGACCGCTCAGAGCTTTGGCTCGTTGCTCAGGAATCCCGTCTACTCCGGTTGGCTGCTGGTCCCAAAGTGGGAGCTGTCAGCAAGGGGCGACTTCGAGGCGCTGGTCTCTGAGGCTGTCTTCCGTCGCGTTCAGCGTCTTCTGGACGGCAAGGGCGCACCCCTCCGGCCTCACGCGAGGGATCACGAAGACTTTCCTCTGCGGCGGTTCGTGGGGTGCTCTCACTGCTCGACGCCGCTCACCGGCAGTTGGTCCACAGGCCGCTCCAGAAAATATGCGTATTACCACTGCCGGAAGTGCAAGCGGGTCAAGTCTAGTAAAGAGACCCTTGAGGGAACGTTCATTGACCTGCTCTCGCAGTTGCAGCCAGAGCCTGGATACATGCGTCTGCTAAATGCCATCGTTCTGGATGTCTGGAAAGACCGGCAGAACGAGGCGGAACGACTGCGGCGTGACTTGGAGAACGTCGTTCGCCAAAAGCGAGAGCGCCTCGACCGTGTCGACGAGGCGTTCCTGCACGAGCGTTCGATTGATCGGCAGACCTATGAACGCCAAAGGGACCAACTGCGTGAACAATTGGCGTTAACGGAGATCGAACTGAACGACGCGGTCCTTAGTCGGCTCGACATCGACGGCGTTCTGGCGTTTGCCGAGTACGTCATGACGAACGCTGCCCGGCTCTGGATGGAACTTAGCCTGGGCCAGCGGCAGCAGCTTCAGAAGGCTCTCTTTCCGAATGGGCTACACTTCGACGGCGAGAAATTTGGAACCGCCATAACGTGCTTGGCGTTCAAGCAGTTAGGGGAAACCGGCGAAGTGAAATCAGATGTGGCGTCCCCACCGGGATTCGAACCCGGGTTTCAGCCTTGAAAGGGCCGCGTCCTAGGCCTCTGGACGATGGGGACGTAGACAGGGCCGGCAGAACGTCGCCGGACAGATCATTGTGGCATAGCCGCTGCGCCAAGTCACAAAGCACAAGGCACAGGTCACAAGTCACAAGAACCGGTTCATAACCGAAGCTCTCAAGGCGAGGTGGGCGTGCCCCGTCGACGTCATGAGTCGAGGTTATGAAACCTGTTTCAGGGCGCATCAGTCCTGTGGGAACAACGCGAATCCTTCCCGGCGCGCGGCATCTCGCAACCGGCGGTCCAGACAGACGAAGGTCTCGGCGGATGGCTGCTCCTCGCACCAGATCAGCGCTGCGGCCAACTGCAGCGCATCCGCCGCGCGCAGTGGATGCTGCGCGAGCAGACGAACGGCGCGCGTGCGAACGCCCTCGACCGGAAGAATCTCACGCGTCTGCGACGGCGCGCACCACGGCAGACCGACACTCCACCGGCGTCGTCCACCAGATCACAGGTGTCGCGTCGCGATCGAATGCATCGATGATCTCGTCGGAGCGCCCTGTTATTTATTTGTGACTTCTGATTTGTGACTTCTGATTTGTGCCTTGTGCCTTGTGCCTTGTGCCTTGTGCCTTGTGACTTGATTACCAGTACCCAATCATCCTGCCCGCCGTCACCGCCGTCAGCCAGCTCGCCAGCGACAGCCCACCCATCACGGCAAGCTGCTTGTGCTCGCGCGCGCTCAGTTCGCGCTCATGGTGCGCCTTCCAGGCCGGCAGCCGGCTCAGGATCCAGACGTTCAGCATCCCGAACGCAATCGCAGGGAACTTGATCAGCAGAAAGGGATTACCCACGTACTCGGTGGCGTTCGTCGTCAAGAGCGCCACACCCGTCGTGATCGCTATTGCGAACCCGGCCTTGGCCACCGGCACCGCCATGCGGGACAGCGGCGCGAGCGGCACACGCCGCCGCGAGACGCCGAGCAGGCGCAAGTCGAGCACGAGAATCGAACCGAACAGGGTGGATACGCCGAGGATGTGAAACAGATTGACGAGCGCGTAGGTCCAGACGCCGGACTCGCGCATCAGAACGCCCAGCGCGGATGCCTGCATCCACGCTAGAAAGTCGCGCAAGCCCGGCTCCCGGATGTGCGGTTCTTACTTAATGGCGGTCGGCGTACACCTCGAACGTCCGATTGTTCCAGGTGACCGATTCGGTCTTCATCTCAAACCGATTCGCCGTCTTGTTCCGATGACCCTTCACAGTGACCGTGGCGCCCATTGGAATGACGTTCTCCTTCAAGCCTGCGCCCGACGTGCGTGCCGGCGGCGCGAGCGTGATGTCCCACACCTGTCCGTCGGATGTACGCAGCTTAAAAGTGCCGTGCGGACCCGCGAGGCTCACTGGCGCCGCAAGCGTGCCGGTAAGCGTGGTCTCCTGATCAGAGTTCCCTCCCCATCCATGATGCGCGATCGCCGTAGCCGAGAGGAAGGCAACTAGCGAGACACCGGCGAGAAGACCCAGAGAAAGACGAAACGATTGCTTCTGCATGAGGTGCCCTCCGTTGCGTTGCTGCAGTTCCACCCGATTGTAGCCGAAATCCCCGATGGACAGCACCGTAATCGTTGTGTATTCTCGGCGGCGTAGGTCGCTGTGATTTCAACAGTTAACGGAGATACGACATGAGCCGGCTCGTCATCGCGACCGCTCTGGCCGCCGCACTCCTCGCCCCGGGCGTGGCGCTCGGCCAGCACGAGGAGCACAGCGCCAATCAGATCGCCAATCAGATCGCCGATCAGATTGGCAGCGCCAGCGTGCGCTTCGAGAATTCGTGCGCCCCAGCCGTGCGAGACGATGTGAACAAGGCTGTTGCGCTCTACCATTCGTTCTGGTTCCCCGAGGCAATCAAGATGTTCGAGTCGATCGCCCAGCGAGACGCCTCGTGCGCGCTCGTCTATTGGGGCATCGCCATGAGCCAGTGGGGCAATCCGTACGCCGGCCTGAAGAGCGCCGAGATCGTTCAGCGCGGCAGAGCCACCATCGACAAGGGTAAGACCACCGGATCGCCCACGGCGCGCGAACGCGCGCTGATCGATGCCGTCGCGATTCTCTACAGCTCGCCGGATCCGGCAACGCATCGCGACCGGGTCGTACGGTACGAGGAAGCCATGCGACGCGTGGCAGCCGACAACCCGAAGGACATCGAGCTCAGAATTCTGTACGCGCTCGCGATCACGCAGTCGGCGCTCCCCAGCGACAAGACCTACGCCAAGCTGCTGCAGGCAGCCAACATTCTCGAGCCGCTCTTCAAAGAGATGCCCATGCATCCGGGGCTCGCCCACTACATCATTCACGCGTACGACGCGCCGCCGCTGGCTCAGCGCGCGTTGACCGCGGCCCGCCGCTACGCGTCGCTCGCCCCGGCTGCGCCCCACGCGCTCCACATGCCGTCGCACACCTTCACACGGCTCGGCTACTGGAGCGAATCGATAGACACGAACCGCAAGTCCGCTGAAACGGCTCGCAAGATCAACGACACCAACGCCGAGCTCCATGCGCTCGACTACCAGACCTACGCCTATCTGCAGATCGGCCGCGACACGTCCGCCAAGATGGCGCTCGAGCGGGCTGCGGTCATTCAGAGCACGCCTGGCGTCAACACATTCGCCGTTGCTGCCATTCCTGCGCGCTATGCGATGGAGCGCGGCGACTGGGCGGCAGCGGCGTCGCTCACAGTGCAGCCCGCCAACAACACGCCCTACACCGAGGCGATGACGCACTTCGCCCGCGCGATCGGCGCTGCCCGCAGCGGCAAGCCCGACGCGGCAACGCCCGACATCGCGCGACTCGCCGAACTCCGAGACAAGGTCCAGTCGATGCAGGATGCATACTGGACGGAACAGGTCGAAATCCAGCGGCGTGTTGCCGTCGCGTGGCAGACGTTTGCGGCGGGGCGGCGTGATGAAGGCATTGCGCAGCTCAGGGCGGCCGCCGACGCGGAGGATGCCACCGACAAGGCCGCCGTGACCCCTGGACCGCTGGCGCCGGCTCGCGAGCTGCTCGGCTACATGCTGCTCGATGCAAGCCGCCCGCGCGACGCGCTCGCTGCGTTCGAAGCGACGATGAAGAAGGAACCCAACAGGTTCCGGGGCACCTACGGCGCAGCGCGAGCGGCCGAGGCGGCCGGCGATCGAGCCAAGGCCAAGACGTACTACGGTCAGCTTCTTCAGATCGCGCGCGAGGCTGACACGGAACGACCCGAACTGATTGCTGCCAGGACGTTCTTGAAAAACTAGTGGTTCGTGGTTGGTGGTTGGTGGACCAATCACAAATCACGAATCGCAAATCACAAATTGAGCGAGGTCTTATGCGCGTGAATCGTTCTTTCAGACTGCTCCTTTCCACCATGGCGGTGGCGTTCGTCGCCGTCTGGTTGTTTTCCGCCTCCCACGCCCAGCAGGCGCGGCCGGCCGTCGAGATCGACAGCGACGACATCGGCGGCGTCGTCACCGGACCCAACGGACCGGAGGCCGGCGTCTGGGTGATCGCCGAGACGCGCGACATGCAGTCGCGCTACATCAAGAGCGTCGTCACCGACGACCAGGGGCGGTACGTCATTCCCGACCTGCCGAAGGCTAACTATGCCGTCTGGTCGCGCGGGTACGGCCTGGTCGACAGTGAGAAGACACCCACAGCACCTGGACGCATCGTCAACATCGCGGCAAAGCCGGCGCCCACGCCGGCGGCTGCGGCGCACTACTACCCCGCCATTTACTGGTACTCGATGCTGAAGATTCCCGGGGCGGCCGAGTTCGGCGGCCAGGGGCAGATTCCGGCAGGCGTCAATCAGCAGCGATGGATCTATTCGATGAAGAACAGCGGCTGCATCGGATGCCACCAGCTCGGGCAACAGTCCACTCGGACGATTCCTGCGTCGCTTGGCACGTTTGCCTCGTCGCGCGACGCGTGGACCCGTCGCGTGCAATCGGGGCAGTCGGGCCAGCAGATGATGGGACAGCTTTCGGCGCTTGGTCCAGTCTCCATCCAGAATCTGGCGGACTGGACCGACCGCATCAAAAACGGCGAGCTGCCGTTTGCGACGCCGCCGCGGCCGCAGGGCGTCGAACGTAACGTCGTGGTCACGCTTCGCGACTGGTACTACGAAGACAAGTACCTGCACGATCTCATCTCGAGCGACCGCCGTTACCCCACGGTCAACGCCAACGGCGCGCTCTATGGCTCGCCCGAGTACTCCGGGGACGAAATCCCAATCCTGGACCCCCTCAAGAACACCTGGACGACCTTCCGCGTGCCCGTGAGCGAAGACGCGCCGCTGGCCCTCGGTCCCGGCCACGCCGCGGGGCTCGACGCGCTGCAGCCGTCGGCGTACTGGGGTGACCGGCGGATCTGGGACACTCACGTCAACAACCACAACTCCATGCTCGACCGCCAGGGGCGCGTCTGGATGACAGCCTCGAACCGCAGCCCAGAGAACCCGGCGTACTGCAAACAGGGATCGGATCACCCCTCGGCAAAGGCGTTTCCGATGGAGCGCAGCACGCGTCAGGCGGCGGTATTCGACCCGAAGACGAAGAAGTACACGTACCTCGACCTCTGCTTCGGCACGCACCACCCGCAGTTCGGATACGACCCCAATGACACGATCTGGTTCAGCGGCGGCGGGCAGGTGCTCGGCTGGGTCAACACGAAGATGTACGACCAGACGGGCGACATCGCGAAGTCGCAGGGCTGGACCGCGTTCGTCCTCGACACCAACGGCAACGGCAAGCGCGACGCGTATGTCGAACCCGATCAGCCGGTCGACGCCACCAAGGACAAGCGCGTCGCCTCCGGTTTCTACGCCGTGATGCCCAACCCGACCGACGGCTCCATTTGGGGAACGTACTGGTCCAATCCGGGCGCGGTGGTCCGCGTCGTGCCCGGCTCGAACCCGTCGGAAACCGCGATTGCGGAGATCTACAACGTGCCGGCGCCAGGCTTCGGCGCGCGCGGCGGCGACATCGACCGCAACGGCGTGGTGTGGGTATCGCTCGCCAGCGGGCAGTTCGGCAGCTTCGATCGGCGCAAGTGCAAAGGACCGCTGAGCGGACCAAAAGCCACCGGCGATCATTGTCCTGAAGGGTGGAGCTTCCACAAGTTCCCGGGACCGGGCTTCAGAGGGATCGGCGACAACAGCGCCGAGTCGAGCTACTACTCGTGGGTCGACCAGCACAACACGCTCGGCCTGGGCGAGAACGTGCCGATTGCCACCGGCAATCTCAACGACGGCATGATCGCGTTCAAGGACGGGCAGATGATCGTGCTGCGCGTGCCGTACCCGATGGGCTTCTACGCCAAAGGGCTCGACGGCCGCATCGACGATCCGCGCGCCGGCTGGAAGGGGCGCGGGTTGTGGGCCGCCAACGGCGACCGCGCGCCGTGGCTCATCGAGGGTGGCAAGGGATCGAAGCCATTTGCGGCGCACTGGCAGGTGCGGCCGAACCCGCTGGCGCACTGACGATGTATTGACGGATTTACGGATTTACGGATTGACGAATTTGGGCTTCTCAATTCGTCAATTCGTAGATTCGTCCATTCGTCAATGCCTATCGCCATCCCGCACGCCGTGGCGCCCAGTGCTCGGCCGTATGCGCCGCCACGCGATTGGGCCGCTCGAAAATCTTGACCAGCACCACGCCTGCCGCGAAGCCGCCCACGTGCGCCCAGAACGCGACGCCGCCTGCCTGTTCCGAAACGACGCTCGTGATGCCGCCGGCAAACTGCAGGAACGCCCAATAGATCAACATCACCCAGGCCGGCAGCGGAATCCGCTGGATGAAGAATCCAAGCGGCACGAGCGTGTACACACGTACGCGTGGGAACAGCACGAGGTAGGCGCCCATCACGCCGCTGATCGCCCCCGACGCGCCAACCATCGGTACTGCGGACGTGGGATCGGCGACAACCTGCGCCAGCGCGGCGGCCAGACCGGTCAACAGATAAAACGCGACGAAACGCGGCCGCGTCATCGAGTCCTCGACGTTGTTGCCGAACAGCCACATGAACCACATGTTGCCGAGCAGGTGCATCCACGACCCGTGCAGGAACATCGACGTGACGAGGTGGGAAAGCTGCGAACCGGGATCGGTGAGGCACGCGACGCCCTCTCCCATCGGGAACGACGTTCCAGGTGGAACAGACAGCGTCAGCTCGCCAGGAATGAGACCGAGCTCGCATACCGATCGCGCGACGCCCATGGCTGAACCCGCGCCCTGCGCCACCACCCAGACCAGTGTCGTAATGGCAATGAGCGCCATCGTCACATACGGCGTTCGCTGCGTCTGGTTCTCGTCGTGATACGGAAACACGGCACCTCCCCTGCGTTGCGCGGACAGCGCAGATCATGACACGCAGGGGGCGTCGGCGTCAGTTTTAGGCGGAACGTATCCCCGCGTCAGCCACTCCAGGTGAATTCGCCACGGGCGCCGGACTTCGTTTGGAATTGACGCAGGTCCGGGTCGGTCCAGCGGCTGCCGCTTGGCGCCAGCTCGACCTCCTCCATCCCGAAGGCGCTCACGAACCCGCCGCCCCGCAGCGTGAAACCCTCGCCCTGCGGGTCCCGCAGGCGCCGCGACTCCAGCCGGCCGGCGCCGGCGACCGTCACGGAGATGCTGTCGCCTTCGTCCGCGACGTCGATCTTTGCGCTCCGGGCCGGCAGCCACTTCGCGACGAGCGGAGCGATGGCCGCCATCGGACCGCCCTTCTGCCCGCTGCAGATCGCCTCCAACTCCCGGCGCTGGTCGGCGTTGGCCCCCTCGTCGACGTAAAGGCGAGCGGTGCCATTGCCGTCGAACAGGGTCGGCCCAGGGAAGTCGAGGGCCAAGACGACCGTCCGCCCGCTCAAGGCGACGCTGTCGCTGTTGCCATCGCGGGTGCGAAAGGCGATGGCGCTGGCGCACCAGCCTTGGTCCATGAGCATCAACTCCTGCACGGTGAACCAGCAGGGGCAGAACATGTTGCAACTGCAACTCTCGATCAACTGTCCCGTCAAACGCCAAGTCATCGTTAACCCTCCCGAACGGACGGATGAGGACCCGGCGCGCATCTTACACCCGGCGGCAGAATGCTGGAAGCGCGCCCCGCGACCTGATTCAGTAGCTGAGGACTAATCGGAAGGGAATTGCCAGTGCCGGCTCGCGCGTGACGATCCGCAGCTGGTAGTCGTTGGCTTCCATCTTCGGCCGAAGAAACGAGATCTGGGATGGACCGCCGCGCGGCGCCACGTCCTCGTGCGCGAGCCACCGGCCTTCCCAGTACAACTGGACGAACAGCGCGCGCGCGTGTCCTTCCCACGTCAGCGTCACCTCGATCGGGCCCTCGTGCGGCAGCGTGAAGTCGAGCGTCTCGCACGGGAAGAGGTTCGCAAAGCATGGCAGCGTGCCGGCGTCGAACGGACCGATCGTGCCCTCGAGCTCGCGACCGTGCGGTGACGATACCGGGGCGTCTGTCAGAGAGAACGGCGAGGCCGGCGGCCGTTCGGACGCCGCGGTCGGAGTCAAGTCGGTCATCCCACCGCACGACGTGGCGAGCGCGAGCGATAGCGCTGTGGCCGCGAGCCTCCCCCCATACATGGGGCGGACGTGTGCAATTCCTATGACAGGCGCCGGCCAGCCCGATAGGCCGCCCGGATACCAGTTGTGAGAGGATGTTCGGTGCCTGAAAGGAAAAGGTTTTCCGTGCGCACACGACTCTTCGCTCTTCTGTCGGTGGTGATCGCCGGTTTCTGGACGGCCGCCGGCATCGCGCAATCACCACACCCGTTCGGCATCCCCACAGCCGACGTTCCCAACCCGGGCGAGACGATCGCCGCCGTCCCCGGATTGCGCGCGCAGGGCTGGCTCTCGCAGGGACGCTCCGAGGTACTCGCGCGGCACGGTGTGGTGGCGACGAGCGATCCGCTGGCCGCGCAAGCGGGCCTCGAAATCCTCCAGCGAGGTGGCAACACCATAGACGCCGTCGTTGCCGCCGGAACGGTGCTCGACGTCACGTCGCAGAACGACACCGGTATTGGCGGCGATCTCTTTGCGCTGATCTGGTCCGCACGAGACAAGAAGCTGTACGGCCTGACGTCCGCGGGCTGGGCGCCGTCCGGATGGACGCGAGAGTTCTTCACCGAGCAGCTGCGACTGAGAACGATGCCTGGAAGGGGCGTGAACGCAGCGACCGTTCCCGGCGCGATCTCGGGGTACGACGCGATGCTGAAGCGCTTCGGCACCCTGACGTTCAAGGAGACGCTCGAGCGGGCGGCACGCACGGCAGAGGAAGGCTGGCCGCTTGCCGAGCGCCGCCACGCTGATCTGTCGGCCGGCGCGACCGTGCTCGCGCTGCGTGGCGATCCGGATTCCCGCGACACTTTCCTGATCGACGGTGAAGCGCCCCCGCTCTACAGCATCATTCGCAATCCCAGGCTCGGAACCGCCTTGCGGGCCCTCCAGCAACAGGGACGGGACGCGTTCTATCGCGGCGACATCGCAGCGGCCATCGTCGAGAAGGTGCAGGCGAACGGCGGGGTGATGACGCGCGCCGACCTTGCCGAGTTCGAATCCGAATGGGTCGAGCCGGTCTCGACGAACTATCACGGCTACGATGTCTTCCAGCTGCCGCCGCCCGGACAAGGCTTTGCCGCGCTCGAGATGCTCAACATCCTCGAAGTGTGCGTGCCGCGACTTGGATTGAGCCTCGCGCAGCTGGGGCCGTCGAATCCGATGTACTGGCACCTGCTCGTCGAGGCCAAGAAGCTCGCCTATGCAGACCTGTTCACGCACAACGCGGATCCACGTTTTACGCCGGTGCCTGTCGCCACACTCCTCTCGAAGCCGCACGCCGCCAGCCTGTGCGACAAGATCGATCCGAACATGGCCTCGGAGCCTCGCGTCCCCGGAGGAACGGGGGGCGGCACGATCTACCTCACCACGGCCGATCGCTGGGGCAACATGGTGTCGCTCATTCACAGCGTGTACAGCGTCTACGGCAGCCGCATGACGGTCGGCAAGTACGGCTTCGTGCTGCACAACCGCGGCGCCGGGTTCTCACTGGATCCGCGCAGCCCGAACGTCGTCGCCCCTCGCAAGCGCCCCTTCCACACGATCATCGCCGGGTTCGTGATGAAGGACGGCCGGCCCCTGATGACGTTCGGCAACATGGGCGGGAGCGTCCAGCCCGAGACCCACGCGCAGCACATGATCAACATGATCGATCTCGGGATGAACGTACAGATGACCACCGACGCCGCCAGGTTCACGCACAGTCAGACGGCAAACGTGCTGTCTCTGGAAGCCCACCTGTTCAACCTGGTCGGTCCTGCGTTGCGCATGAAAGGTCACCTGGTCGAGGCGGTCGACGGCGGCGCAGTCGGCGGTTATCAGGGCATCCTTTTCAGCCGCGATCCCAACCTGCCGGAGCCGACATTCGATCAGAGGAGCATCACGGACGACCTGCCGGTAAACGGCGTGTATCGCGCCGGCTCGGATCACCGGAAGGACGGTCAGGCCGTAGGCTGGTGAGGTTCGTCGGGGGCTGGAATATCGAACGCGAGAACGTCCTCGATGAAAATCCGCGCGATGTCGCGCTCGTACCTGCCTCGCTCCATTCCCTTCCACAGCAGCGCGGCGGCCTGATCGACGGACACATTCTCCGTCCGGTACGCGCGTTCTGGACCTTCGGACGTCATCGCATCGTAGTCGTCTGCGATCGTCACGACGTTGATCTCGCAGGCCCACCAGCACCCCTGCTTTGTCGACCGATTGACCTCGTAGTCATCGCCGTGCCGTCGCGCCACCGTGGCGACGAACGGGTTGCCGAGCTCGGGCCGACCGGCGTCGCCGAGCCGATCGATCATGCACGGCCCTTTTCGACAGTGCACGTCGCGGATGATGCTGAGAAGGTACTGTTTGCGTCTGGCGGCGTCGGGGCCCTCCGCGCCTCTTAGATCGGTCTGTTCCAACAACTGGATGAAGGGCGCGCAATCCTCGTGCTGTTTGCCGAGGTCGTGCAGCAGCGCCGCGAGCATGATCTCACGGACCGTGACGCGCATCGGCGTGATGACGTCGCCGGCGCCTCCTTCACCCGCGTACCGGTTTATGGACAGCGCCAGCGATCCGGCGAGCTTCATCACGCGGAACTCCGGGCAGTACTCGCGGCGAAAAAACGTGGCCGCGGAGGGCGTCCCATCTATGACGATTCTCTGTTCATCCGCGTAGCGCGAAAAAATCTCCTCCGCGAGCACATCGATATCCAGGTCGGTCTGGAGGAAATTGGGGGCATCGCTGCGCCGACGCCTGAGCTCGAAGATGTCCATCAATCCGAGTGTAGATCGAGATTCGTGCCAATGCATTTGTGATTGGCGATTAGTGATTTGTGATTGGGGTTCGGTCACACCGCAAATCCCCAATCACCAATCGCAAATGGCTAAGGTCTCACCCTGACGTACTTCTGCAGTTTCTTGGGGCGCGGCTCTCCCCCGTAGAGGTTCCCGTCGCGGTCCACCGCGACGAACTCGGCGCCGGTGCCCGGCGTTTCCCGAGGATCGCCCCACGGATACTGGATGAAGGCCGATATCCACCCCGTCCTGGCGTCGCCGATCCTGATCCCCATCTCCCAACCCGGGTTCTGCACGTCGTCGGATTCGGAATCGGCCACGTAAATCTGATCTCGCGTGTCGAAGAAGATGCCGCTCGGCCGGCCGAACTGCGTCCACTGAGTCAGGAACTTCCCTTCCTGGTCGAAGATCTGGATCCGGTTGTTCGCCCGGTCGCCCACGAAGATACGGCCACGTGAATCCATCGCAATGGCGTGCAGCGTGCGGAACTCGCCTGGCGCGTACCCGGTCTTGCCCCATTCCTTGATGTACTTGCCGTCCTTCGAAAACTTCACGACGCGGTTGTTGCCATTTTCGGTGTGCCCGTCGGCAATGAAGAGATCGCCGTTCGGCGCCACCACCACATCGCTGGGAGAGGTGAAGTGGTCGGTCCCGCCGCCCTCCACTCCGGGCGCGCCAAGCCGCATCAACACCTTACCGTCGGGGCTGAACTTGACGACCTGTTGCCCACGCTTGTCACCGCGCGGAGTCCGATTGGCGGCAACCGCGTCAGTCACCCACACGTTGCCGTCGCGGTCGACCTCGATGCCGTGCGGCCAGATGAACATGCCGCCCCCAAAGCTCGTCACAACCTTGCCGTCCGGACTGAATTTGTAAACGGCATCGGTCTTGGAATCGCGACATTCGTCGCCAAACCGCGAGGGATCGGCAAGCGGATCGCACCGGATCACGGCCCAGATGTGCCTGCCGTCCGGATCGATCGCCACCTTCCCTACCGCTCCCATCTGTCGCCCATTCGGAAGCTCGGCCCAACCCTCGGCGATCCGGTACGGGTTTGGATAGGCCTGAGCGAACAGAGTCCCGCCGGTACCACGGAATGCGTCGATCGTCGATACGACCATCAATCCAAGCGCCACCGAAAGCACGTATCGGAGTCTCATGCGTGCACCTCGTTCCGCGGCTCTCGCATTGCGAGTGCCTGGTTCCATGTTCCGGGTCAGGACCGGTTGCCTATCGCGTTCTCCACGACTTGATGTATTTTGTGTCGCGCGCACTCGGGCATCAAGTGCCATTGACGGGTTCTGACCCTGAGGTGTGTTGTGTTGGGCATGACCGCACGACACAACCGGGCTCTGGGAATAAGGAGGCGTAACGTGAGACGAACTCTAGCCGTTGCCGCCACTGTCTTTACCCTGGCCGCAGCGCTGCTCGTGCAGTTGGATGCGCAGGCACCGGCGCCGCAGGAGGAGCGCGTGCGCCAGATTCAATCGGGAAGGCCCGGTCCCATCACGACCGACCTCAAGATCATCAACCTTCCGGTGCCGAGAATGCACGACGGGAAGCCCGACCTGACCGGACCCTGGGTTGGAGGCGGTTCCGACGCCGACATCGAGCGGGAGGGCGGGCTGAAGGCCGGCGAGCTGCCGCTGCTTCCCTGGGCGCGGGACCTCAGGGCCAAGCGGGAGAAGGCCACCTACGAGGAGCCCTACATCTACTGCCTGCCGATGAGCGTGCCGCGGGTCAACCCGTACCCGTGGAAGTTCTCGATGTCGTACACGTCGAAAGGGTTGACGCATATCTACGTGCTGCACGAGACGGGCGACGCCGGTGCGCACCGCGTCGTCTACATGGACGGCCGCAAGCATCCGGCGGATCCGTTCCCGACCTGGTGGGGCCACTCGATCGGCTCGTGGAACGGCGACACGCTCGTTATCGATACGGTCGGCTACAACGACAAGTTCTGGTTCGATGCCCGCGGAACACCGCACACCGAGCAGCTTCACACGGTCGAGCGTTGGACGCGCATCAACAACGGAACGCTCGTCAACGAATTTACCCTGGAGGACCCGGGTGCCTTCTCGAGGCCGGTGCAGCTGAAGTTCACGGCCAACCTGGCGGCCCCAGGCATCGACCTGATGGAGTACATCTGCACCGAAAACAATCAGCTGGGCATCGCTGGCGGGTACCGGTTGAACAGCGAGGGCAAGTTAGAGCAGCAGAAGTAAGACGTGGCGGCCGTTCAGCCTGAAGGAGGTTTTGGAATGAGCTCGAAGCTGGCAGTCCTCGTCCTGGTCGCCGGCCTCGGTGTTGCCAGCCTGGCGGTGCCGGTTCTTGGCCACCACGGATTCGATACGGAGTACGACGCCAAGAAGAAGGTTGCACTGACGGGCGTCATCACGAAGGTCGAGTGGACGAACCCGCACATGCACGTGTACATCGACGTCGCCGACGCAGCCGGCAAGGTCGTCAACTGGAACATGGAGATGGCCAGCCCGAATACCGTGCAGCGACAGGGGTGGGGACGAACGACGCTCCTCCCGGGCGACAAAGTCGTGTTCGAGGGCTATGGAGGGAAGGTCGTCGAATCACACGGCGCGCTCGCGAAAATCGCCAAGTCCGACACGCCTGACAAACCACTCTTCATCCAGGGCGGGCCCGAAGCCGCGAGGCAGGGATTTCCGGGACAGTAATCAAGGCACAGGTCACAAGGCACAAGTCACAAGATCCAAACTTATCGTTGTGCCTTGTGACTTGTGCCTTGTGACTTGTGCCTTGTGACTTGATCTCTACGTCCCCCGCCCCCACAGGGCGCAGTAACGCCGCAGCGTGAACTGAAGGTTGGCTTCGTAGCCCGGCCAGCTTGCGTATTTCGGCAGCTTCAACTGGCTCTCGACCGGCTCCCAGCATCTCCCCTGCTGTGCTTCCGCCTTGACCGCCGCGGACGCGTCCTGCAGGAACGTCAGCTGATCCTGTGCGTCCTTCTTGGTGCCGAGACGACCGCCGTCGCCGGGATGACCGGGAATCAACCGCTCCCAGTCCATCGCGAGGATCTGCTTGATCGACTCCTCCGCCTGAAGCGGATAGAAATCGATCATGCCGCGGCCTGGCATCTGTCCCACCGGGAGCAGGTCGACGACGAAGATGATCCGCTCTTTCGGCAGGCGCATGACGAGCGTGCTGTCGGAGTGATTCTGGCCGACGTACGTCAGCTCCAGAGCGGTGCCTCCGAGCGTGATCGTTCGTCGCTGTCCGACGGTCTCGTCAGGCAGCACGGTGTTGGGATCGTTCAGCACCGCGAGCCGCTCCTTCGCCTTCGTATGCGCAACCACCCGCGCCCCTGCCTCTTTGAAGGCACGGCCACCGGCGATGTGGTCGAAGTGGTGGTGGCTGTAAACGAGGTACCTGATCGGCTGGTTCGTCACCTTCCTGATTTCCGCGAGATATTGCGCCCCGCCCTGCGGCCGCCCGTAGCCGACGGGATCGGTGGCGATGACGCCCTCGCTCGTCACGATGAACATCGCCTGACTGTTCTGGTTGCGGAAGGTGTAGACATTTTCGGTGCCCTGAACCTTGGTGGTCACGATCTGTGGGCCCTGGGCGGCCGGCGCCGCCGGCTGGCCCTGTGAGAAGAGCTGCGCCGTCAACAGCGCGCATGCAAGCAACGTCCAAGCTGTGCGGTTCATCGACTGCCTCCTGATCAAGTCACAAGTCACAAGTCACAGGTCACAAGTCACAACGGAAGGAACCACGAAGCACACGAAAAACGCGAAACCAGTACTCAACCAAATCTGTAACCCTCGTGATCTTTGTGGCCTTCGTGGTTTCAACATCATTTCTGCCTTTCCTCCAGCGCGGCACGAAACATCGCCTCCTGAATATCCGTCTCGAGATCGCAGTTGTCGGGGTCGACAAACGGATTCGCGCCACCGCTCGGCAGTTTCATGTGCTTCGCGTGCATGTTGTACTGCCCGGGGTGGTCTCCGAGGGGCACGTCGCACGGCAGCGCGCGCACCAATGGGAACGAGCGGTTGAACTCGGCCACCACGGCAGGCGCCAGCGTGCCAGGCGCACGCAGGCTGCAATGGATGACGACGTCGTAACTCCTTCCAGCGTCCTGCACTCTTGTGGTCCACGTGGTGCAGCCACGAGTGTGGCCGGCAGTCAGGTGCGCCACGAGCGTTGTGCCGCCAAGTGTGACGGATTCGCCATCGCGCAGGGTTCTGTCGATCGGATGCTCCTTACCGCCCGGCCTCATCGCCTGGAGCGCCGGCACATCCTCTGCCATGGCCATCACCTGCGCGCCGGTCTTCTGTTTGACGAGCGCGTCTCCCTCCTGGTGATCGCCGTGCGCGTGCGTGCCCAGGACGATCTTCACATCCGCAAACGTGAATCCGAGGTCGGCGACGGACTTCTCGATGACCGGCACGTTCCGTTCGTACGTGGTATTGATCAGAATGTGTCCCTGAGCCGTCGCGATCAGGAACGCGCTCAGCGTCCTCGTGCCGACGTAGTACACGTTGCCGATGACTTTGTGCGGGGGGAACTGCGTGGTCTGATCCTGCTCGGTGCCCATGTTGCGAGCGAGGATCGATCGCGGCGTGTATGTTTGGCCGCGAACCGTGACCGCGGGACGATCGGGTGGCGGCTGCCCCTGGGCGCGCGCGACGGTTGGATCGGCGCCCGCCACAGCAATCACGGCCGCACACAGCGCGCTCGCATGAACCAGCCAAGGGGCCCTGCCCCTTGATATCCGCGGCCGCGCCCCTCGGCTGGTTGGCCAGCATCTCGTGGCGCGCTCCGCGCGCCTAGGACCGCTATGCGGCTCGACGTATAGGCACTGAACGGGTACAAGATCCTCGTAAGGAGCCGTATAGCGGTCCAGATTCCGCACGTCTGCCTCCAAAGGGAGGGATTGTACTCGTAGTCTGCGAAGTCGTCACTTGACCAAGATTCACCTGCAGCTGAGCATCAGAAATCGTCGTTCACACTTCTGAAAGGAGATCCCATGTTTCTTGTTCGAGACATCATGTACTGCAAGCCGGGCAAAGCACGCGCGATGGTGGACAAGTTCCACGCACTCTCCAAACTGGGCGCGGGGATGGGCTTCGGGCCGATGCGCGTCATGACCGACGTCAGCGCCGAGCGTTACTGGACCGTTGTGTCTGAAATGGAGGTCGAGAGCCTCGAACAGTACACGGAGACGTCACGCAAAGCGATGGAGATCAAGGAAATGCAGGAGGTCATGAAGGGGTATCACGACCTCGTCGACCACGGGCGGAGGGAGATCTACATGATCGAAAAGTGAAGCCCGTTTCCGCCCCCGACGTACGTAGTGTCCGGCTTTATAGGCGGACAGAGGTCAGGCGACGTCGTGCGCGCGCACGATGTCGCCAAGATCGATCGATCTGAACACCGGATACACCGCAACCCTGTCGCCGTCGTCGAGCGAGTAGCTGAAATCAACGGGAGTCCCGTTCACGACGATCACATCGATGTACGAGTCGGGTACGCCTATGGCCGTGACGGCGTCCCTCGCCGACGAGCGCGCGTCCAGCACCTGCCGAAACCGGAACCCCCGGCGAAGAGGAGGCAGGAAGTCGTTGAGGTCGCCGTAGAACCGGAACGACACGGTCACACAGATTCCCGATCCGGCACGAACGCCGCCGCGGCCTGATGGTTCCCGCCGCGTGCATCGCGCGCGAACAGAGCGAGTGTGACCACCAGAACCATGAGAGACGACAGTTCGAGCGATAGGCGAACGCCGGTGAACGCTCCCAGCACGCCGACGGTGACGCCTGCGCCGGCGCGGAGCCCCATCATCGCAGTGTTGAACAGACCCACGATGCTGCCTCGTACACCGGCAGGCGCAAGGATTTGCACGACCGTCTGTGCAACCGAAGTGAATGCGATGCTGAAGACACCGGCCACGACGAGCAGCGCAACCGCGATGACATAGTCCTGTGTCATCGGGAACAGCCCCATCGCGATTGCCCAGAGGCCGGCACAGACGATGGCTGTGCGGGCGGTCGGCTGCAGCAGCGTCGCGCTTTCGAGCAGCACGACCCCGATAATGGCGCCCGCGGCGTTGGCCGCGAGCAGAATGGAATACCGAGCGCCCGTATCGTCGGCGCCGAGGTACTGCGCGTATTCCGGCATCTGGGCTTGAAACGCGTTGCCGACGAAGAACGACGAGGCGCCGGCCAGCGCAATCATGGTCATGATCCGGGGCTCCGTCCGAGCCGTGGCCAATACGTTCCACACGTCCGCAAACCCGAACGGCCGCGTGCGCCGCTCGCCTTCATGCGTCGTGTGACCGGTGTACGGCACGCGGAACAGAAAAATGCTGAACGGCAGATAAATCAGTGCGTTTGTCAGCAGGCCCCACGCGGATCCGAGCAGCAGCATCAAACCCCCGCCAATGGCGGGTCCCAGCAGTATCGAGAGGTACCGGCTGCTCGCATTCAGCCGAATCGCGCTTGGGAGATGCTCGAGCGGCACCATGTCATGAATGATCAGCTGCTGCGCGGGCGCCGCCAGCACACCCGCCGCACCATGGACGAGCAGAATGACGACGGCATGCCACATCTCGAGCGTGCCGGCGAGGAAGAGCATCCCCCAGGAGAGCGACGCCACGACGTACAACACTTGAGAGATCTGGATCAGCTTGCGGCAGTCGTGCCGATCCGCGAGAGCGCCCGTGTGCAGAGAGAACAGGAGGAACGGCACCCAGTGGCTGATGACCGCAAATCCCGCGAGCGCCGGCGAGTGGAACGCCTGAAACATCACCCAGTAGCTGATGACGTGCTCGATGTTGTCAGCGATCATCGACATCACGCTGAGGGCGAAGTACCGGCGATAAGGCGCGACCCGAAGAGCGGCAAAGCGGGGCGGAGAGGAACTGGGAAGTTCGGCCATGGCTGCTGTGAGCAGTGTATCGCGGGGAAACTCAGAAAGGGGACAGGGGGAAGGGGACAGGGGGAAGGGGGAAGGGGGAAGAGAGGACTGAGGCAACGACGTCTCAGTACGAGATGCGGCGCGTCGGGGCCTTGACCTCACGGCGGCTCACTCGCACGCGGGCGTCGACAGCGCATGCGCCCCGCTCGAGCACAGTCAGCGGGTTGATATCGAGCTCGTGGATCTCCGGGCAGATGTCGAGCAGCGCCGACACCCGCAGGAGCGCGTCGACCACCGCTCGCTCGTCGGCCACCGGGCGACCGCGGTACCCGCGAAGAAGCGCGACGCTTTTCAGGCTTTCCAGCATCTCGGCCGCATCCACATCGCTCAGCGGGTGAAGGCGGAACGCGGTGTCGTGAAGCAGGTCGACGAGGACGCCGCCGCTCCCGCAGGCGACAAGTGGACCGAACACGGGATCGAGCACGGCGCCAATCAGGAGCTCGACCCCTGCCGGAACCATTTGCTGCACGACGGCAGCTGTCATCGTTTCACCGAGCCGCGTTTTCATCCGCTCGAACGCGTCTTTGAGCGCAGCGGCGTCGGCAATGCCGAGGACCACGCCGCCCACGTCGCTCTTGTGCAGGAGCTCGGGTCCTGCCGCCTTCAGGGCGACGGGGTATCCGACGTCGGACGCTGCAACGATCGCCTCGTCGAGCGTCGAGACGACCCGTGCCGCCGCGGACGACACACCTGCGGCGTCGAGGAGCGCCTTCGACTCGACCGGCGTGAGCCAGCCACCGCCACGCGAGAGCGCGCCATCGACGATCGCGCGCGCGGCTTCCTCTCTCACATCCGTGAAGCGCGGTACGACGCCCTTCCGCCGCCTCCGCCACTCGGCATACTTCGTCACGCGCCCAAGTGCGGTGACGGCGGCTTCTGGAAATCGGTATGACGGAATGGGCGCCAGCGCTGGAGGGGCGCCCCGCGCCCCGATGAAATTCGCCAGAATCGGTTTCGTCGTGCCCGTTGCGGCGTCGGCGATCGCGTGCGCGACTTCGTCGGGCTTCGTCACCAGGGGAGGAATGAAAATGACGAGCAGGCTGTCCACCCCGTCGTCCGCGAGCAGGAGACGCGTGGCGCGACCATATTGCTCGGGAGTGGCAGATGCAAGCATGTCCACCGGATTGCCAAGGCTCGCCTCGACCGGCAACAAGTCACGCAGCGCCTCAGTGGAATGGTCGCTTGGAGATGCCAGACGCAGCCCCTGCGCTTCGCAGACATCGGCGGCGAGAATGGCTGGACCGCCTGCGTTCGACAGAATCGCCACACGAGGGCCGGCCGGCAGCGGCTGGTGCGCCAGCAGCGTGGCCACGTCGAACAGCTCCTCGACGGTCGTAGTTCGGATCACGCCCGCCTGGTGGAAGAGCGCATCGACCACCGCGTCACTCGCCGCCAGTGCGCCCGTATGAGACGACGCGGCACGCGCCCCTGCCTGCGAGCGTCCCGACTTGACGGCCACGATCGGCTTTGTCCGGGCGACACGCCGCGCAATGTGCGCGAAACGTCGCGGGTTGCCGAAGCTTTCGAGGTACAGCAGGATGACGTCGGTCCGCGGGTCGTCCGCCCAGTACTGGATCAGGTCGTTGCCAGAGACGTCGGCTTTGTTGCCCACCGACACGAACGTCGAAATCCCAAGATGCAGCTGCTGCACGTACTCGAGGATCGCCAGGCCGAGCGCGCCGCTTTGGGTCGAGAAGGCGACGCGGCCGGCAAGGGGCGTGACGGGCGAGAACGTGGCGTTCAGGCGCACAGCCGGATCGGTATTGATGACGCCCATGCAGTTGGGTCCAATCATGCGAATGCCCGCGCTGCGTACCTTTTCGAGGATCTGCTGCTCCAGCGCCCGTCCGGCCGGCCCCGTCTCGCCGAATCCTGCACTGATCACAACGATCGCCTTTGTGCCCTTTGCAATGCAGTCGTCCACGACGTCGCTGACCTGTGCGGCCCGCACGCAAATCACGACCAGGTCGACGTCGCCGGGAATCGCTGTGACACGCGGGTATGCCGGCACACCGTCGATCGACGACTCGGACGGATGAACGGCATACAGCCGCCCCGTGTAACCGCCAGCAGCAAGGTTGTGCAGGATCTCGGACCCGATCTTCCCCCGCGCCCTGTTCGGTCCGACAACGGCGACCCCGTCAGGCTCGAAGAAGCCTTTCACGGAGGCGGCCGCGGCCGCCTGCGATCGCTCCGCGACTTTTGACTCATAGCGCTCGGTGGATTGCAGCGCCAGCACGACGTGGAACACGCCGCTCTCCAGCCGCCGCGCGACCTCGAATCCGGAATCGAGAAAGACGCGCATCATCTGGTCGTTCTCCGCTGACACATACGCGTCGAACGTCGTGATGCGGCGTTCGTGCGCGATCGCCGCAAGCGTCTCCAGCATTCGCGTCCCGAGACCGCGCCCCTGAAGCGCGTCGGCAACCGTGAATGCCACCTCCGCCCGGTCTGGTGTCTGCGGGTCCCGGCTGTAGCTTGCGATGCCGCGCAGCCGTCCTGCAGCCTCGGCAACCAGCACGAACTCGTTGTCGTAGTCGGAGCCGGCCAGGCGCGCAATCTCCGCCCGGCTGTCGGCGGGAACGCCCAGAAAGCGAAAGTACAAGCTCTCGCTCGAGAGCCGATCGAACAGCTCTCGCAGACTTCCCGCATCCTCCGGCCGAACCGGTCGAAGACGGACCGTTGATCCATCTCGTAACACCACGTCGGATTCGTACTGCGCCGGATAGACGGACATGGATCTCTCTGGCCTAAGCCTAGTATCCTTCGTCGAAATCGATGCGACGCACCATCGCTCTTCTTGTGCTTGCGTCGGCTGTTGAAGTCATAGGAACCGCTTCAGGTCAGCGACCGGCGGTTCCCGCGGTGAGCGTGGACGCCGACGACATAGGCGGTGTAGTCGCGAGCGCCAGCGGCCCCGAAGCGGGTGTGTGGGTCATTGCGGAAACGACCGACCTCCCCACTCGCTTTGCGAAGATCGTCGTGACCGACGACCGGGGACGTTATCTCGTGCCCGACCTTCCGCGAGCCACCTATAGCGTATGGGTGCGCGGCTATGGCCTGGTCGACTCGCCCCGAGTCCGAACGATGCCGGGCGTGGCGCTGAACTTGACGGCGGTCTCTGCGCCGTCGCTCTCTGCGGCGGCCGAGTACTATCCCGCGCTCTACTGGTTCTCGATGCTGAGGGTCCCTGCCAAACAGGAGTTCCCTCTGGAGAAAGTGACGAGCCAGGGCGCCTGGCTGAACATCATCAAGACCGGCGCCTGCCAGTCGTGCCACTCGCTCGGCACAAAGGGTATGCGTACGATCCCGCAACAATTCAACACGCCCGGCAATTCCATCGAGGCGTGGTCTCGTCGCCTGCAGGCGGGCAGCGCCAGGGCGCTGATGGCGCGCGACATCAACCGGCTCGACAGCCAGCGCGCGCTGGCGCTCTTTGCCGACTGGACCGACCGCATCGCCGCGGGTGAACTGCCGTTTGCAGCGCCGGATCGACCGCAAGGCGTCGAGCGCAACGTCGTCATCACGCTGTGGGACTGGAGTCGTCCCACCGCGTATCTGCACGACGCCATCTCGACGGACCGGCGCAATCCGCGCGTCAATGCCAACGGAATGGTGTACGCATCGCCCGAGGACAGTACCGACTTTCTACCGATCCTCGACCCGAGCACACACTCGGTGACCGAGATCGAACACCCGGTGCTCGATCCCGGGACGCCGTCCTCGAAGAGCAACCCGTTCGGCCCTTCCGCGTATTGGGGCGCCGAGCCCATCTGGGACAGCCAGACGCTCACGCACAACCCGATGATGGACGAGCGTGGACGCGTGTGGCTCACTTCGCGCGTCCGTCCCGCCGACAACCCGCCATTCTGCCGACAAGGATCGGCGCATCCATCCGCACGGCTGTTTCCCCTCCAGCAGTCGAATCGTCATCTGTCGATGTACGACCCGGCGACGGCCAGGTTCACGCTCATCGGTACGTGCTTTCCGACACATCATCTGAATTTCGCATCCGACGCGAATCAGACGCTGTGGACGAGCAGCGGAATCGAGGGCGGGCCGGGCGTGATCGGGTGGCTGAACCGGCGGATGTTCGAAGACACGCGCGACGAGATGCGGTCGCAGGGGTGGACGCCGTTCGTGCTCGATACGAACGGCAACGGCCGGCGCGATCCGTACGTAGAGCCCGATGCGGCGGTCGATCCCGCGAAGGACAAACGGGTAGCCGTGAACATCTACGCGGTCGCCGTCAGTCCCGCCGACAGCGCCGTGTGGGGAACCGTCGTCGGCTATCCGGGCCACATCGTGCGTGTGGCGCCCGGCGCAAATCCCACCGAAACCGCCGTCGCGGAAATCTATGACGTGCCGGCGCCCGGGTTCGGTCCGCGCGGCGGCGATATCGACCGCAGCGGCGTGTTCTGGGTGGCGTTGGCCAGCGGGCACCTTGGCAGCTTCGACCGGCGCAAGTGCAAGGTTCTTCGAGGACCGACCGCGACTGGCGCTCATTGTGCGGAGGGCTGGACGCTGCACGTGTTGCCGGGCCCGCAGTTGCGGGACGTCCAAGACGCCGGCAGCGCCGAGGCGAGCTATTACATCTGGGTGGACTCGTTCGACACGTTCGGTCTCGGCCCGAACGTGCCGATCGCGATGGGCAACTTGAGTGACTCGATTCTGGCAATGGTGAACGGCAGGGTCATTACCCTGCGCATTCCCTACCCGAGCGGCTTCTTCCCGAAAAATGTCGACGGACGCATCGACAACCCCAACGCCGGCTGGAAAGGCAAGGGCCTGTGGTCAACGTCCGGCACGCGGACGATGTTTCACCTCGAAGGCGGGACAGACAACCGGCCGAAGGCGGCGCGCTTTCAGCTTCGCCCCCATCCCCTCGCGAAATAAGGCTCTGGGCTTTAGGCTTTAGGCTTTCGGATCCCGGATCCTATCTTGACCCGGCGCGGCCCAGCGTCGGGTACGTGACGCCCAGTTGCTCCAGATACGTGCCATACCGCGACGCGTCGTAATAGAACTTCTTCAGCTCAGGCCGATAGCGTTCCATCGTTTCTTTGTTCATCCAGGTCGGCGGCGGCGTGTCGGCAGCGATGAACGGCGTGTACTTCATCTCCTTGGTTTGCTCGTTCGTGAAGTACTCCCACGCGCTCTTCACCAGCTCCGGTCGGAGCAGGATGTCGATCATCGTCATCGCCTGGACCTTTGCACCAGCGACGACGCCCTTGTGCGCGATCGGCGTGGCCATGGCTATCGCGTTCGCCCAGTTGTGCCCCGGGAGGCCAGGGATGTTTGACGGATAGCGCAGCGTCACCGTAGGCACGGTCCACGACACATCGCCGATGTCGTCGGAACCCCCGCCACGCTTGTCGTCGTCCTTCACCGGTTCCTCCATCTTCGCGAGCTCCACGTCAAGGCCATTCTGATTCGGCGCATTGATCTCCTTCTGCACCGCCTTCGCGAACGCCTGGTCGTCGTCCGACCAGCCCGGCAACCCGACGCGTTGAATGTTCGTGAACATCGCCTCGGCTACCGGTTTGCTGAAGTGCTGCGGCCAGGCGGCGCCGACGATCCGGGACGTCCACGTGGTGCCAGTCATCAGGGCAGCGCCCTGTGCCATCTTGTCGCCGATCTCCCACATTTCTTTGATCCGTGGGTACTCGGTCTCGCGGAAGAAGTACCACACAGTCGCTCTCGAAGGCACGACATTCGGCTGATCGCCGCCGTCGGTAATCACGTAATGTGAGCGCTGCTGGAGCCGCAAGTGCTCGCGCCGATAGTTCCAGCCTGCATTCATCAGCTCCACTGCATCGAGAGCGCTGCGGCCGCGCCACGGCGCGCCGGCGCTGTGCGCGGTTTCACCCTCGAAGGTGTATTCGATCGACACGAGGCCGTTCGACGAGGTGGATCCCCACGATACGTTCAAGTTGCTGCCCACGTGGGCGAAGAGCGAAATGTCGACGCCTTCGAAGAGCCCCTCACGAACAAACCACGCCTTCGCCGAGAGCAGCTCTTCGCCGACCCCAGGCCAGAGTACGAGCGTGCCAGGCAGCCGGTCGCGCTCCATGATCCGTTTCACGGCTAGGGCGGCTACGATGTTCAGCGGCACGCCACTGTTGTGGCCTTCTCCGTGTCCAGGTGCTCCCGCAATAAGCGGCTCGCGGTACGGAACACCCGGCTTCTGAGACGCCTGCGGAATGCCGTCGATATCCGAACCAAGCGCAATCACGGGCTTTCCGGAGCCCCAGGTCGCCAGCCACGCCGTCTGCATGCCGGCGACGCCCCGCCTAACGGCGAACCCATTCTTCTCGAGAATGTTCGTCAGATAGCGAGACGTCTCGAATTCCTGGTGCGCCAGCTCGGAGAAGCTGAAGACGGAATCGACCATCTCCTGCGCCATCTTCTCCATCGCGTCGACGCTGGACGCGACGTCACGTTTGTATGCCTCCAGCTTGTCGTCACTTCCACTGCTCTGCTGCTGGGCGGCAGGAGACGTGGAGACGAGGAACAGAAGCAGCGCGAAGAGCGGCGCCAACGACGTGCGCGAGACCACACGCATGATTTCCCTCCTCGGCAGAACGACGTGAGCCTGGATTATAGCTGCCGCAGATCCACGAGCCGCCTGGCCTTCAGATCCCAGCGTGGCAACGAGCCAGGTTGGACCGCGCGCGTCGAAATTCGCACCGCGAGCCGCTCGCGGAATGCGACCGCAAGCTTCTCTGCAACAACGTCACTCGCTTCGACCTCCACTGTGAGCTCCTCCAGCGGTCCCTTTCGTGTGCGCACCATGCGGAATTCGTCGATTTCGAACGTGCGGACGATGGCTTCCACCGCCGACGGATACACATTGACACCCCTGAGCACGACGAGGTCGTCGGTTCGTCCGACGATGCCGCCTGGCAGTGTGAGAAACGTCCGCCCGCACGTGCACGACCGCGTCCCCACAGCAACAACGTCGCCTGTGCGATAGCGAACGATCGGCCAGCCTGTGCGGCCGAGATTCGTCACGACCAGTTCCCCGCATTCACCCTCACCACAGGGTCGACCGGTCGAGGGGTCGAGCACCTCGACAATGAATTCCGCTTCATTGACGTGCAGGCCTACGCGCGCATCGCACGAAAAGCCGTAGGCGCCTGTCTCGGTACCACCGGCATGATCGAAAGCGTGCGCCCCCCACGCGCGTTCGATTCGGTCGCGGACTGCTGGAATCGATGCCCCCGGCTCGCCCGCATGGATGGTCGCTCGAATCGCGCTGTCGTGGATGGAAATGCCTTCGGCCTGCGCGACCTCGGCCAGGCGCAACGCGTACGTCGGTGTACACACCAGAACTGTCGACTCGCTGCTTTTCAGGAGTTGAAGGCGTGCCTTCGAGTCGAGGCCACCGCCCGGAATCGTCATTGCGCCTAGGCGCCTTGCCGCGTCGTGCGCACTCCAGAAGCCGATGAAGGGACCGAACGAGAACGCGAAGAAGATTCGATCGCGCGCATGTACGCCGGCAGCGGCATACACGTACTGCCAGCACTCGGCCCACCAGTCCCAGCTTTCCGCCGTGTCGAGCACCATCAGCGGCCGCCCCGTCGTCCCGGATGTCTGGTGGTACGTGACGTACTCCTCGAGCGAATACGTGGCGATGGTACCGAACGGCGGCGACGCTTCCTGGTCTGCAACAAGGTCGGCCTTGGTGGTGAATGGAAACTGTTGAAAGTTCGCCCACGAGATGGGCGGGCGGACTGCGCCGAGCCTCTTTGCGCAGAAGGCGTTGCGAGGCAGGACAACTGAGAGCAGCTCGTTCAGCCGCGCAAGCTGGCGGTCACGAATCGCGTCAGGCGTCGCGGTCTCGAGGTCCGGGCGATACACAGCCAATCGCGCTCCTGCGGCCTCATGGTACCGCGCCTCGTGATAAGTTGTGCCGCATGTGTCGCGACTCGATTCTGTCCTTCATCCTCTGTCTCGCAGGCACCGCGGCACTCGCCGCCCAATCGCCCATCGTCATCCGGGACCAGGGTGCGCGCCCTTTCGGCGGCAGAGTGCTCGGAGATGCCGCAACGGGCTCGATTCACTGCGATCACGGGTACGTGGAGTGGCAGATCCCTCAGAGCCCGCGCAGGACGCCGCTCGTCATGGTTCACGCCAGCAGTACCAAAACGTGGGACACAACTTTCGACGGCCGCGACGGCTTCAGGCAGATCTTTCTTCGTCAGGGTTTTCCCGTCTATCTGACGGACCTGCCGCGAACCGGTCGCGCCGGGCAGGGTTGCGCGCCAACCAGCTACGCGCCCCGCGCCAACAACGATCAGGCGTCGTTCACAACCTGGCGCATCGGTTTATGGCTGCCCGGAGACCCGACGCCAGACTTCTACCCGGGCGTGCAGTTCTCCCGGGATCCACGCGCGCTGAACGAGTTCTTCCGGATTCAGTATCCGGAGTTCAATGCGCCGGAGAACGAACAGGTGGAGACCGACGCGCTCGCCGCGCTGTTGAGCGAGGTTGGACCGTCTGTTCTGCTCACGCATTCATCGACGGGCATCCGAGGCTGGATCACGGCCACCAAGAGCTCCAACGTGGCGGGAATTGTTTCGTACGAACCGGGTGACGTAGTGTTTCCCGAGGGAGAAGCACCGCCTGCAATCGAGCGCGCGGACGGAATGATGGTGTCGCCCGGCCGCGCCATTCCGATGGCAGACTTCCTCAAGCTGACGAAGATGCCCATCCAGATCGTGTGGGGCGACTACATCCCTTCTCAGCTCGACAAGATCAACGTGGGCCCCCGCCTCACCCTCGACGGGCGGCGGATCAACGTCGTCAAGGCGCGCCTGATGGTGGAAGCGATCAACCGGCACGGCGGGCATGCCGTCAACGTGATGCTGCCCGACCTGGATATTCGCGGAAACACGCACTTTCCGATGTCGGATTTGAACAACGCGAAGATCGCCGACCTGCTGTCGGGGTTTCTGAGGGACAAGGAACTCGACAAGCGGTAATGGCCCGTGCGCAGGGCCGGCGCGGTATCAACGGCAGGGCCCGTGACCAGCGCGCGCAGCGCGCCAAGAGATACTGCCAACCGGTCACGGGGCCGGCGGGATATCAACGGCAGGGCCCGTGACCAGCGCGCGCAGCGCGCCAAGAGATACTGCCAACCGGTCACGGGGCCGGCGGGATATCAATGGCAGGGCCCGTGACCAGCGCGCGCAGCGCGCCAAGAGATACTGCCAACCGGTCACGGGACCTGCGGGGTGTCAATGGCAGGGCCCGTGACCGGTTTGTGAAGGGGCGGTCGATCTGGTACAAAGATGAATAGTAGGCAGTAGGCAGTAGGCAGTAGGCAGCGGCTCTTCTGCTTACCGCCTACTGCCTACTGCCTACTGCCTACTGCCTACTACGAAGGAGCCGCCGACGCCCATGAGTTTCTGTGACCACTGTCAGGGGCAGCGATTCGATCGCGCACAGGTACTGCGCGCGCTGCGTGCCGCGCGCCAGCGGCTGCGCGAAGCCAGGACAGACTGCAGCGCAGATCAGACGCTCGCACTCGCCATCGAAACCGTGCGGGCACTCGAGATTCCCCATCTCGATCCGCTAGACGACGTCGTCGACGGCGAGGTTGTTCATTAGCAACGCGACACTCTATCGGTCCGCACTGTTCGAATTCGTGCAGTCATGCGCGGTCCCGCGATTGACATGGGGAACCGCCGACGCTACCCTCGGCTCATCACAAGGCACACGTCACAAAGCACAAGTCACAAGGCACAACGTACGGTTCTTTTGTGACTTGAGCCTTGTGACGTGTGACTTGTGCCTTGGCCGGGCCCAATGGATTACAAGAACATCGTCATCTGCTCGGACGGCACCGGCAACGCCAACGTCAAGAACCGCGGCACAAACGTCTTCAAGCTGTTCGAGGCGGTCGACGTCAACGGTCATCGCACCCGGGCGGACCTGAGACGCCAGCTGGCGTTCTACGACGACGGTGTAGGGACGCAGGAGTTGCGGTGGATCCGGGCCTTTGCCGGGGCGACAGGCTACGGTCTGAGCCGCAACGTCAAGCGCCTCTACCGTGAGTTGTGCCGCGTGTACGAACCTGGAGACTCTATCTACCTGTTCGGCTTCAGCCGAGGGGCCTTCACGGTGCGGACGCTGGCAGGACTCGTCACCGATTGCGGCATCCTCTCGGCCGCTGACTACCGGACCGAACGCGAGTTCCGCGCGCAGACGCGCGCGGCCTACAAGGCGTACCGCCGGAAGTATCGGGCGCTGCTCGCGCGATTGTGGCCCAGCAGCGGCATGGCGGCGGAGCAATTCAAGCGCCGCCATGCGAGACGCGACCACACCGGCCAGCCGCTCGAACCGTCCATTAGATTCCTCGGCGTCTGGGACACGGTCGACGCGGTGGGTCTCCCGTTCGAGCTTGCTGACTTCTGGAATGCCGTTGTCTGGCAGTTCAAGTTCCGCACCACGGCTCTCAGTCCCATTGTCGAGAAGGGGTGCCATGCGCTGGCGATCAACGAAGAACGGCAATCCTTCAAGCCTGTGCTCTGGGATGAAGGCGACGCTTCGGTGGGCCATCGCGTGGAGCAGGTCTGGTTCGCGGGGGCGCATTCGAACGTCGGCGGCGGGTATCCTCAGCAAGGTATGTCGCTCGTCGCCCTCGACTGGATGATGACCAAGGCCGAGCAGCAGGGACTGCGGTTCACGACGTTCGGGCGCGAGCAGTACCGCAGCCAGCAAGGATTTGCCGACAAGCTGTACAACCCGCGGTCCGGCTTCGGCGTCTTCTATCGGTGGCAGCCGCGCAACATATCCGAGCTGTGCGCCGAGAAAGGGATCAGGCTCCCCAGGATTCACAGCAGCGTCATCGAACGGATCGTGCAAGCGCCCGAAGGGTACGCACCCGGCAATATGCCGCCCAGCTGCGCGGTGGTGACTACCGAAGACGATCCGCTCGTCGACGTGGTCACACTCTCCGACGCGATCGCCCTCGTGCACGGCGGGCGTGCGGCCACCTCCCTGATCGAGCGGCAGGCCCGATGGGTCCGCGTGGGCTTTGCGGCATATCTCGCCTTCATGATTGGCATCTCTGCCGCAGTGGTCCGCGCCTTCATGGTGAGTGCGGGCAATGCATCGGCGTTGACCGACGTCCTCACTTCTACGCGACCGCTGCTCGACATGTTCCCGATGAACCTGCTCGTCGCCGTCCTGCGCGATCCGATTGCCGCTTCGCTGCTCGCGTCCGGGCTCGCGCTCGGGTACATCCTGAGCGGCGTCAGCGATCGGCGCACGAATCAGGTGTACTCGGCCTTCTGGCACCAACATCGGCCGGCGCTGCGCACAGCGCTCCGCAGAACGCCGGCGCCCGCTGCGCCTGGCGCTCCCGCAATCGACGCGGCTGCTGCGCCGATGATCTGATTGATGACCGTCCCTCCGCTCGAGGCGCGGCTCACCGCACCAGGACCCAAGCGGATGCTCGCCCTCGACGGGGGCGGCATACGGGGCATCCTGACACTCGAATACCTGGCCCGCATCGAGGCGCTCCTTCGCGAGCGGTCGCGCAAGCCGGACACGTTCTGCCTGGCCGACTACTTCGACCTCATCGGCGGAACCTCCACGGGGTCGATTATTGCTGCCGGGCTGGCGCTCGGCTTTCGTGTGTCGCGGCTGCAGGGTCTCTACAAGACGCTCGCAGCCACGATCTTCGAAAAGCCTCCGTATAGGTTCGGCGTCTTCGTGCCGAAGTTCGCGCGGCTCCCTCTCGTGAATGCGCTGCGCGAGCAATTTGGCGACGAGACGCTCGGCAGCCCCCTGCTGCGAACGGGCCTGATGGTCATGACCAAGCGGCTCGATACGGGAAGCCCGTGGCCTCTGCACAACAACCCGCGCGGTCGGTACTACAACGAGCGGGCAGGCGGCACGGGCATCGCCAACAAGCACTTCCCTCTCTGGCAGGTCGTCCGGGCAAGTACGGCGGCGCCCCATTACTTCGAACCCGAGCGGCTCAGCGTCGCGGTGGCCGATGAGGCGTTCGTCGACGGCGCATTCGTGGACGGCGGCGTCAGCCCTTTCAACAACCCATCCTTGCAGTTGCTGATGCTCGCCACGCTGAAAGGGTACGGCTTCGAGTGGCAGGTCGGCGCTGACAGCCTCCTGATCGTGTCCGTGGGCACCGGGTCTGGCGCCACGCGCCTGACGGCCGACGAGGTGACCCGAATGTCCGCGCTCGAACAGGCCGCCCGGTCACTTGCGGCCCTGATGACCGACTGCGACGCCCTCGTGCAGACGACAATGCAGTGGCTTGGACGCTCGGTCGCCCCTTGGACCATCGACGGCGAGGTCGGCGACCTGCGCGGCGACACCCTGGGCGGTCGTGAGTGGTTTACCTACCTTCGCTATAACGCCGTGCTCGAATCCACATGGCTGCAGCGGGAGCTCGGCGTCTCGGTGACCGACCGTCAGGCCGCGGCATTTCGCTCGATGGACGACCCATCGAATGTCATCGCGCTGTCGGACGTCGGCGCACGTGCCGCCGAAAGACAGGTTCGGGTGGAGCATTTTCCGGCTGCTTTCGATCTCGCGGACTAGAGACTCGAACTGGTGGCAAAACCCACGAGCGCGGGGCGCGGCACCTCCTCCGCAAACCGGCTCCGCTCGGTCTACGTTGTGGCCAAACGCGAATGCTCCCGTCTCGCTCCGCCATCTTTCGCCTGTCCACGGTTTGCATCCGGAGGTGCCCCGCCCCACGTTCGTGCGTGACGGCGGCGGCGTGGGGCATGTCCGGAGCAAAACCGTGATCAGCGTAAGCGCGACGCGAGCCCCGATGGTTGGAAGAAGAAGAACGCGCGACGAGCTGAGCCGGTTTTGCGGAGCGACATGCCGCACGTCGCCGCAACGAGGTTGTGAAGGCTACAACGTTTTCAAATATTCCAGGAGCGCGCGCTTGCTTTCCGCTGGCAGCGTCGTCCCGTACGTATGGCCGGCATTGCTGTTTCCTGGCAGCGACGTGTCATACAGTGTGCCGACACGACTCGCCTCGCTTCCGTCCGAGATGAAGCCAACCCTCATGGAATCGAGGAGATCGTAGCCGCGCCAGAATTGCTTCGGTCGGCGCTCGGCCGGCTCGAGGAGATCCGTCAGAGACGGCACCGACCCATTGTGGAGATATGGCCCGCGCAGCCATAACCCGTCGAGCGAGACGGCGACGTAGCCCTCCGTTTTCCTGAACGCCGACAAACTCCAGGCGCGCCCGGCGCCGTACGCGTTATAGGCCGTCACCGATTCCGGCGTCCACATGTCCAGGCGATGCCGATCGGTGCCGACCTCGGCGACCGGCACGACCTGGCCAAACCGCTGGCCGCCCGCGGCGTGACACATGGCGCACTCGGCGGTGAAGACGCCAGCGCCCTGCGCAGCCAGACGCTCGTCAATCGAAAACGGGAATTTCGGCGGCCGCACCTCGCTGATGTAGTTCATCACGCGGCGGAGGCTCGACATCTCCCGCTTATCCGTGTTCTCCCAGCGCGCGACGTCGCGGTCCAGCCACGCCGTGCTCGCGCCGTCGCCGATTGCCGACGAGATGACCACCTCACGGAGATCCGTGTTGAGGCCATCCCAGTGATAGGAGTAGCTCTCGTGCGCGCTGAAGTTCCACAGCGGCACCATATCGGCGTTGCCGATCGTCGTGTCGATCGGTTGCCCGAGCGTCGTGAACTTGACCGGATTGAACGGATCGACGCGGCCCCGTCCCCACTCCGGGCGCCCGCTCATCCAAGCGCTCCGCTCGCGCAGCCCCAGCAACACCCGGCGCGTAGCCGGGATGACGGCAAAGCGGTACAGCAGGCGATCGATGGTGGACAACTCGTAGTTCCGTCCGATCTCTTCCAGGATCCTGTCGGCCGTGAACCTCGGATCGGCGGCGGCGTCCATGAGAAACCGCTGGTACCCTTGCACTGTCAGTTGATGTGACGGCGCGGCCGTCACAATCGTCGGCGGATCCTCTGGACGTAGCCTGAGGCTGGCGGCGTGACAGAGGGCGCAGTTGATGCCGACGCGCGGGAAGCCGACAGTGACCTTCGACAACCCGACGGGCATCTCGTGGCCTTCTTTTGCCAGCACGCCAAGCGACGCGTAGCCACCTGGACCTGGCAGGAAATCCGGAAAAATGCGCGGCAGCACAAGCCACACCCAGTACGGCACGCCCTCCGTCCGTTCCGTGCCGATTGACCCGAACAGGAAGTGGTCCTCGTCCGACTCGAAATAGGGTTCGGGCTCTTCGCGGAAGAAGTTCTGATAGGTGAACATGGCGCCCGCAACCCCGAGCACCACGAAACCGGAAAACAGGATGCGGCGCCAGCGCGGCGGGATGACCCGTGTCATACGGCGCTCATGCCGACCGCCCTTGACGCGGGCGCCGCGCTCCGGATAGCCAACATCAGCAGCGTCGCCTGAGGAATCAGGAAGAAGAGGTCGAAATACATAAACAATCGGTACGCCGGCTCGAACATGAAGAAGACAACCCCGGTCAGCCGTGACAGAACGGTGAACCATGCGGTGATGCGATGGCGATCGATGTCGCGCCCAGCGGGGATATAGAACACACTGAGCAAGACCAGGAGAAGCGCGGCAAATCGGGGCCAGAGATCAGGCGTAGCGGTCGGAAGATTTGCCATCGCAATCACCTGTGCCGGCGCGGCGATCGTTGGCAGCGCCAACGCCAGGTTGGCGAAGATACCGATCCATACGACGCGACGGAACCAGCCGCCCGCGGTTGTATTGTTGGCCATGCTGTTCTATCCGATTCAAAACGTCTTCAGATATTCGACGAGCGCCCGTTTGTCCTCGTCAGGGAGTGTCGCACCGTACAGATGACCGGCGTTGCTGTTGCCCGGAATCGACGTGTCATAACGAAAGAACTGGCGTCCGCGCTCTTCCGGCACGGTGGTGACAAAGCCGACGCGCTCCTGGTCGTAGACGTCGTAGCCGCGATAGAAGACAGCCGGACGCCTCTCGGGCAGCTCGAGGAGGTCGCGCAGCGTCGGCACCGATCCGTTGTGCAGGTACGGCGCCCGCGCCCAGATGCCGTCGAGCGGGTGGTTGGCGTACCCATCGGTCTTGCGGAAGCGCCGAAAGCGATAGGGTGAGCTCGGAAACAGTGAGTACTGATTGGCGGCGAACGCGCTGGTATACGAATCGAGCCGATGGCGATCGGTGCCGATGTCGCGTGCATTGACGACCTGGCCAATGCCCGCGCCCGTCTTGACGCCGTCACGGAAACGATGGTCGCCATGACACTGCAGGCACGTCTGCTGATACGTCGTCGCGCCCCGCGCTGCCAGATTTCGATCGATGGAATACGGATAGGCTGGCGGCGGGAGCGTCCAGATCCAGTCCCGTACGCGCTTGATGCCCGCGTGATCGACGGTGACGGGCGTGATCCCCGCGCCAAGGCCGGCGCTCAGATTGCGCTCGTCCACCGAGTCGTTGTTTCCGTCCCAGTGGAGCTGTAACCCCTCGCGGGGCTGCTGGTTCCAGAGCGACGGAAAGTCCGACGCGCCAATCAGTTCGGACGGAGGCAGACGATCGAGCGCCCAGTTGAACTGAATCGCCTTGTAGGGGTTGAACGTATCGACGCGACCCCGTCCCCACCGGGGAACCACATTACCGAGGATTGGCGCGATGCGGTTTCGCAGCTCCAGCGTCTGCACTTTCAGGCGATCGACCAGCCCGAAACTTAGCAACGATCGCTGAAAGAGCGACGACCCGGGCCCATCTGAGAGCCGACCACGAACCGCGTCCGTCGTCATGCGATTGTCGAGCGAGCACTCCAGCACGAACTCGACGAATGACTGCAAATCGAGCTGGTGTGCCGGCATGCCCAGTACGATCCTCGGTGCCGAGCCCGGCGTGTCGCGAACCGTGCCAGTGTGACAGAGGGCGCAGTTCAGACCCACATGATCCACGCCCTGGCGGTTGCGTCGCGCGACGCCGATCGGCAGATCGCGTCCCGGCTCGAAAACGAACCCGAGCGATGCGTATCCACCCGGCAGCCGGTCTGGGCAGATGGACGGAAGCGCCGTGAACACCGCGTAGGGCGGCAGAGCGCCGCCGACCGGCCGAAGCAGCGACACTCCAGGCTCGCTGCCGATCGACCCGTACTTGAAATGCTCGACGATGTCGTCGTATGCGACCGGGCGGTCGCTGCGCAGCGTCAGCACGAGCGACAGCACGAGACCGATTCCGATCGCGATCGCGGCGGGGACAAGCCACCAGCGCACGCGCGCAAACAACCTCTTCATGTGGAAGCCAGTGAACAGACCAGCTGCGGGGGCGGCGTCATTGAATCACACACAACATCTGTGAACAAGCGCCACTCGAATTCGACCATACTTCTCCGTGCAGGCGCGCTGTTAGTGCTTCGTGCTTGGTGCCTAGTGCTTGGTGCACCCCTCCACATGCGAAAGGATCTCTATGCCGATCAGACGGGCGACGGTAGTGATCTTGGTGGCACTCGCGAGCGCCGGCTGCTCGATGATCACGAACCTCCAAACGAGCCTTCGACAGAGCACCGAAGCCATCAGTAAAAGCTCAGCCGCCATCATCACCAATACGGAGGTGGTGCGCGAGTCGACGACGACCACGGCAAGCCTCGTTCCGGCTCTACAGGGAGTCGAGCGGCTGCGCGGACCGATGGAGGCGGTTTCGGCGCTTGATCCGACGCTGCGTTCCGTCGCCAACCTGAGTGAGCCGATGGGGCGCGTCGCCGCCCTCGACCCGAGCATGCGTTCCCTGGCAGAACTGCGGGAGCCGATGACGCGCCTGGGCGGAATCGGCCAGAGCCTCGACGCCGCCGCTGCGCTCGGTGCCCCCATGACCCGGGTCGCCGACATGCGGACGAGTCTCGATGCCGTCGCGAGCCTTCGAGATTCGCTCGACCTCGTTGCGGCGCTCGGACCTCAACTGGGATCGGTTGCCGGACTGCAGCCCGCCATGCAGGAGCTTGGCGAGCTGCGCGAGCCAATGCAGCGCGTGGCGGCGCTCGAAGCACCGATGTCGCGGCTGGCCGCGGCCGGATCGGTCCTGGATCGTCCGCTGCTCTTAGGGCTCTTGGCCGTATTCGGGCTACTCGCCTGGGGCCTTACCACCTTTGTCGCGGTCCGTCTTGCTGTGGTCAGCGCCAGCCGCGCAACGAGACCGGTCCAATGAGCACGGATGAGCTAGGGGCCGCTTCGCGTAATTCAAAATGCAGAATGCAAAATTCAAAAAAGAGGGGTACCGAGACACCGTTTGCCTTTTACATTTTGCATTTTGAATTACCCGTTTCTGTCTCGTTTCGTGCAGCGTGCCGTTGACACGGACCGTGCGCGGCGGTAGGGTGTGCGCACCGCGGCAACGCTCCCCGCTGCCGATATCTCTCAACACGCCGACATTTGCGCGGCGGACCGATGTCCGTCCGTCCGAGCAGGAGTAACCCCATGTCCATCGTCTCCGATAAGGAGTGGTTCGAACTGCCATATCCCGCAGCGGCAGCCAAGCTCGTCGAATTGCGGAACGAGCTGCGCCAGAAGAATCTTCACGACACCGAGGAGCCTCCGCTCGAAACGCGCGATACGCCTGCCGCAGCCGACACGCACTCCACGCGCACGAACGACGGGTTGTACAACGACCTGCGCTGTCCGCGCATGGGGAGCGCCGGTCTCCGCTTCGGACGCAACGTGCCGCTCAGCGAGACGATTCCCGACATCGCAAACCTGCTCAACCCGAACCCGCGCACTGTCAGCCTGGAGCTGCTGACGCGCACCACGTTCCAACCGGCCGAGATCGTGAACGTCCTGGCGGCGGCATGGATTCAGTTCATGGTGCACGACTGGTTCGTGCACAAGAAGGGCGTCTGGAGCAATACGCACAGCATCCCGATTGCCGAGGGCGACTCCTGGCCCGAGCGGCCGATGCGAGTGCCTGTCACCCCCGCAGACACCCCGAAAGTGCCGAACTCCACGCGCCCGCCCGCCTACACGAACGAGAACACCCATTGGTGGGATGGCTCGCAGGTGTACGGCTGCACGACCGCCGAACAGGCGGCGCTTCGCATCGGGCGCGACGGCAAGCTCCTCGTTGGTCCGAGCGGACGGCTCGGGTTCGACGCCGTCACCGGTCGTGAGATCACCGGCTTTACGGAGAACACCTGGGTCGGCCTCAGTCTGCTGCACGGGCTTTTTGCGCTCGAGCACAACGCCATTTGCGACATGCTGCGGCGGCACAACGCCATGTGGGATGACGAGCGCCTTTTCCAGCAGGCACGGCTGATCAACGCGGCGCTGCTGGCGAGAATTCACACCGTCGAGTGGTCCACCGCCATCCTGCCGAATCCGATCACGCAGGCTGGGCTGCGCACGAACTGGCAGGGCGCGCTCGGCGACCTGCAGAAGGTCTTCACGGGGCTCAACGACGACGAGCTCCTGGGTGGAATCCCGGGGTCGGCGACGAATCACTTCGGGGTGCCCTATTCGCTCACCGAAGAGTTCGTGTGCGTCTACCGGATGCACGAGCTGATGCCGGATGACTACACCATCTGCTCGCTCTCGTCGGGGTCCACCCTCGGTCAGTTGACCCTGCCCGACATGTCAGGACGACGCGGCCGCAAGGTCCTCGAGCGATTCAAGGCGGACGACCTCCTCTACTCGTTCGGCACAGCCTACCCGGGCGCGATCCGACTTCACAACTTCCCGAAGCACCTGCAGACCCTCGTCAAGGACAACGGTGAACAGTTCGACCTCGGAGCTGTCGACGTCCTGCGCGACCGCGAGCGTGGTGTCCCGCGCTACAACCGTTTCCGCCGCCTGCTTCACAAGGCGCCGGTCACCTCGTTCGAAGAGCTCACGGACAACCCGCACTGGACCGAGGAGCTCCGCCGTGTCTACGACAACAACCTGGAGATGGTCGACGCGCACATCGGTCTCATGGCGGAACCGCTGCCGAAGGGGTTCGGCTTCAGCGACACCGCGTTCCGCATATTCCTGTTGATGGCGTCACGTCGTCTGCAGAGCGACCGGTTCCTCTCGCAGGACTATCGTCCGGAGATCTACACCAAACAGGGCATCGACTGGGTCGAGCACACCACGATGATCGATGTCCTCACGCGGCACTTCCCCACCGTCGAGCCGTTCATGAAGGGCATCGAGAGCGCCTTCCATCCGTGGCGAAAGGTGAGCTGACGTCATGGCATACGACGCGATATTTCAGCCGCTACGCTTTCGCAATCTGACGATCAAGAACCGGATTCTCCGGTCCAACGTGTCGGGGCGCTTCGACAACTACGACGGGTCGGGCAACCAGGCGCGCATCAACTGGGAAACGAAATTCGCCAAGGGAGGCGTCGGGGCGATCGTCTCTTCTTTCGTCCCCGTTCACCTGCGCGGCCGCATTGTGCCGAACTACGCGATGATCGACCACGATCGGCACATTCCGTTCTGGCGCGCGGTCGGCAAGGCCGTCCACGAGCACGACTGCAAGTTCATCCTGCAGCTGAGTCACGGGGGCCGCCAGCGCGACATCAACGGCATCGAATACCCGACCGGTCTCTCGTCCACGTCGAAGAGCGACCCGATCCACGGGTTTCGCTGCGAGGCGATGACGAAGGCGCAGATCGCGGAGACGGTCGCGGCGTTCGCCGAAGGGGCGCGCCGCGCACGAGAGGCGGGGCTCGACGGCGTCGAGCTGCATGGCGCCAACGGCTACCTGATCACGCAGTTCCTGAGCTCGGCGATCAACGATCGCAAGGACGAGTACGGGGGCCCGCTCGAAAACCGTGCGCGCTTCGTCCTCGACGTCGTCCGCGCGATCCGGGCACGAGTCGGCCGCGATTTTCACCTCCAGATGAAGATCAGCGCACAGGAGTTCGACGATGCCATCGCGTTCCTGGGATTTGGGCCGTCGGGCAATACGCTCGCCGAGTCGGTGCAGGTATGCAAGTGGCTTGTCGAGGCGGGGGTCGACGCCGTTCACGTATCCACGGGGAGCTTCTTTCCGCACCCGCGGAACCCGGCAGGTGTCGACCTCCCTGTCGAGGATCTGGTCAAGAGCTACTACACCATGATCTCG
>DATCJA010000057.1:0-2407 GCA_036507475.1 Vicinamibacterales bacterium | reverse complement strand
CATCGAAGGCTACGGCCATGTCGTTCGCCCGATGGCGGTTCTAGTGCAGCAGATGGTCGACGCCGAGGTGGCCGGCGTCGCCTTCTCTGCCAATCCGCTCACCGGCAACTGTGACGAGGTGCGCGTGAGTGCCACGCGGGGTCTCGGAGACAAGCTCGTGAGCGGCGCCGTCGATGCTGACGAATGGCTCATCACCCACGAGCACGCGACGGTCATCGCGCAGCCACAGAGGGCCATTGGGCCAGAGCTCGCGCGGCGCGTGGCCGCGCTCGCGCGGAAAGCCGAAGCGGCTCGACTCGCGCCACAGGACATCGAGTGGGCGGTCGCGGGCGACCGGCTGTGGCTACTGCAGTCTCGGCCCATTACGGCCCTGCCGGTCGCCCCTGACATCGAAGCTCCGAAAGGCTCGTGGCAGAAGGATGCCGCCCACTTCGCCGAGCCGCTGTCCCCCTTCGCAGTCAGTTCCCTGCTGCACAGTGCGGACCAGTTCTTCGACGATGCCATCGCGACGTGGGGGCTGCTGCCCGACTGCATGCAATTCAGGGTGATTGGTCACGAACCCTACCTCCACGTCGAACCTGATGACGGGGGCAAGAACCCGCCACCCTGGTGGCTGCTCGGTCTCCTGGTTCGCATCGTCCCGTCGATGCGCCGCAAGCTGCGGGCGGCCGCCTTGGCGGTTGGTGCGGGAAAGCTCGAGTCGGTGCCAGCCGAATGGGCCTCCAATCACCGGCCTCGTCTACGGCGCGAGATCGAACAGCACGCCGCTTTGGATCTCGTCGCCTTGGACGACGCGGCGCTGTTCCAGTACCTCGAGGACTTGAAGGTCTTCTATGCGCGGTGTCTGCAGCTGCACTTCACGCTGTTCATACCTCACACCGTGGGTCTGTACGAGCTGGCGGTCGCGTGCGAAGAGCTGCTCGGTTGGGACCTGCAGAAAACGATCGGGCTGCTGCAAGGACTGTCGAACACCTCGACGGCGTCGACTGACGAACTCGCTGCGCTCGCGCGTCGCGCAGGCCAGCGGATCGCGACACGAGAGCTGCTGGAGGCCAGAACGCCGGATATCCTGGAGCGACTGGACGACATCGATCCTCCAGTTGCCAAGGAACTCCGTCAGTACCTCCAGTTCTGGGGGCTGCGTCCCATTGGTGCGGAGGCGGGCTGTCCGACTGTGGCGGATCAGCCGCATCTGGTGGCGGATCTGATCGCCGATCTCCTGAGCGACGACGGGCCGCGCGACCTGTCGGCGGCCAGAGTGGCACTCGTGGAGGAGGCGCGAACGCAGCTGACTGGATCCGCCCGGCAGCGGTTCGATACGGCGCTCGCGTACGCCGAACGCGTGTATCCGCTGCGCGAGGACAACGTGCTCCTCACCGATCAGCTTCCGACGGGCCTCCTTCGACGCGTCGCCCTCGAAGCGGGGCGGAGACTGGTCGGCCTGAGGCTCCTGGGGCGTGCTGAGGAGGCGGTGATGCTCACCGGGGACGAGTTACACGAGGCACTTCGAACCCGCCTCGACGTACGTCGGATCGTGTCCCGCCGCAAGGCCGAGCACGCGTGGGTGCGAGCGAACCCCGGACCGATGACGTACGGCCCTGAGCCGGGAAAGGCGCCTGACCTGCGTGGACTCCCCGCGCCGGCGCGTCGGATCAACCGCGCCCTCCTGTGGATGATGGAGCATGAGCTCACCGCGCCGCCCAAGGCGAACGGGAGCGCGATCGTGGGCATTGGCGTGTCGTCCGGCGTCTACCGGGGGCGGGTAAGAGTGATTCGAACAGCTGACCAGCTGCACACCCTGCGCGCGGGCGACGTGCTGGTGTGTCCGACGACGTCGGCCGCCTGGACGATGGTGTTTCGACGGGCGGGTGCGATCGTCGCCGACACCGGGAGCGTGTTGTCGCATACGGCGATTGTCGCTCGCGAGTTCGCACTGCCGGCCGTCGTTGCGACGGCGAATGCCACGTCCAGCCTGGTAGATGGAGAAGAGGTGACGGTCGATGGGACCCGCGGCGAGGTCACCCGTTGCTGACGCGGCCTCAGCTCCGGCCTCTTTGGTCTGCACTCTACGCAAGTCAGGCCGAACAAGAAACACGTGAATCTGCGAGTAAGTGGCTGGGAGGCAGGGTAAGTAATTCGAGCGCGAGGGGAATGCGATCTGCTCAGCCAGTTGCGAACATCGTCCAGTGCGGCCCTGCCTACGACAAGCTACTGATGGTACAAAACTTACGAGACCAGACGACCATCGATCTCGTAAGTATTTGATTTTATTGATCTTAGGAAGGCTGGCTCGCCGCACTGGACGATTTCCGCAACTGGTTGATTCGAGAAGCGGCGTAAATGGCCTGTTATCGACAGGTTCGCCAAGGTTTCGCGAGATGAGTCTCGAAGAGCTTACGCAACCTTG
>DATCJA010000056.1:0-66350 GCA_036507475.1 Vicinamibacterales bacterium | reverse complement strand
GCGCGACGAGCGGTGGATGACCACCGTCCCTGGCGTGTTTACCGCGGGCGACATGCAGCGGGGGCAATCGCTGATTGTCTGGGCGATTGCCGAAGGACGCTCCGCCGCACGCAGCGTGGATCAGTACTTGATGGGCGAGTCGGCGCTCCCCGCACCCTTACCGTAGTCCGTCGTTCACACTTCTCTGTTCTCACTTCTCTGTTCGTGTTCAGGTTCCGTGCTAGGTTCTAATGTTCCGGGTTCGGGGTTCGAGGTGCGGCCCGAACATCGAACTGAGAACGATGCACCCAGAACGGAACATGAACACGAACCGAGAACCGAGAAGACAGAAGTGTGAACACCTCGAATCCCATGTCCGTTCGTGACGTGCTGATTGTCGGCGCAGGCCCTTCCGGCCTCGCGACGGCGATCGCCGCCAAACAGCACGGCCTCGACTACCTCGTCGTCGAGAAAGGCGTTCTCGTCAACTCGATCTTCAACTTTCCGACGCACATGGTGTACTTCACCACGCCGGAGCTGCTCGAGATTGGCGGGTTGCCCCTCGTCACACCGTACGACAAGCCCACCCGACTCGAGTCGCTGCGCTATTACCGCCGCGTTGTCGACATCTTCGGGATTCAGATCTCCTGCCATGAGGAGGTGATCGACATTACACGGGACGCGGATGTCTTCTCGGTGACAAGGCGGAACACCGGACCCTCCGTACGTGGGCCGGGTGCCGCGCAGCGGACCCGGCAGAACGGCAGCGACCGAGTCACACACGCCAAGGCGGTCGTGCTGGCGATCGGGTACTACGACATTCCGAACCGTCTCGGGGTACCCGGCGAAGACCTGCCGCACGTATCGCATTACTACAAGGAGCCTCATCCCTACTATCGCCAGCGCGTTCTGGTTGTCGGCGGCAGGAATTCGGCTGCCGAGACTGCGCTCGAGCTCTTTCGCGCCGGCGCGCACGTCACGCTCGTGCACCGCCGGGCCACTCTCGGAGAATCGATCAAGTACTGGGTTCGTCCCGACATCGAGAATCGAATCAAAGAAGGATCGATCGCGGCGCGTTTCGAGACGCGTGTCGTCGAAATCAGGCGCGGGTCGGTGGTCGTGGAATCGGTAGCTTCCGGGCGCGAAGAGATCCCGGCCGACGCGGTATTGCTGCTGACGGGCTACCGACCGGACGTCGATTTGATGCGACGCGCCGGCATCCATTGCGATGACGGGACGCTGGCGCCCGATCTGAATCCCGAGACGTTCGAGACGAACGTGCCGAACCTCTTCATTGCAGGCGGCGCCGTGGCCGGGCGCAACACGGGGTCGATTTTCATCGAGAACGGCCGCTTTCACGGCGAACGGATCATCAAGGTGCTCGCGGAGCGAATCAAGGCCTGACGGGCACGAGCCTCCTCAGCTCCTCGAGCCAGTTTCTTACGATATGGATCTGCGCGTCCGCGGGCTGTGCATCCTCCCTGGCTATCAGGAACCGCCGTCCATCCGGAGAGACATCGTAAAACCGGCCAAGATCCTGGGCAGCCGCCGACAGGTCGACCACCCGGGCGGCGCTGCCAGAGCTGAATGCATTTCCCGTCTCGACCGGCACGCTCATGAGCGTTCCAGTCAACGTCACGTATAGCAGCTCGCGGCCATTGCGATTCCACGCCGGTCGCGTGCCTCCGTCCGTGGAAACCTGCCAGCGCCCGTCACTGACTCCCGGAAACGGCCGCACGTAGATCTCGTAACTGCCTGACTCGTTCGACTGATAGGCAATCCATCTGTTGTTGGGCGACAGTTCGGCATTGCGCTCGGTGAACCGTGTGCTGAGCAGGGGCTCAATCCGCCGGTCGCCGTTGAGCGACATCACGAGAATGTCTTCACCTGAATCCGGCGACACGGCCTGCAAGAGGAGGCGCGTGCCATCAGGCGATAACACCGTTCCTGTGAGTCTCCTCTTGTCCGTGGTGCCGAGGCGCTCGGTCGTACCCGTTCCATCTGCGGCCTGGCGGAACGCTGCGGCGACCGTCTTCTCCCGCTCGGAGACAAAGATCACCTGCTTGCCGTCAGGCGTCCACGTCGGCGTAAAGTCAAAAGCCGGATCGAATGTCAGCCGCGTCAGGGTATTCCGGGTGAGTTGCCACACCCACACGTCGGCTTCCTGGTCCCTGACATCGAGGGCGATACGGTCGCCCTCCGGAGACAGGCGCGGATGGTAATAGCGTCGAGGGGGCGCGTCAATCGCCGCTTCTCGGCCCTGGCGATCGATCCAGAACAGGCGTCGCGATGCTGAGGTGCCGCCGGGGAGATACGCTAGCGTTCCGGCGTCCGCCACGGCGAATTGCACCGCGCCACCGGGCTCCACCCGGATTCCTTCCACCAGCGGCATCGGGTTGCCGGCAACCGCCAGCGTTTCAAGATTGAACGCGGCGGCCCACAACGTACCGCCGCGCAGGAAGACGAGATGCCCCGAGGGAAGCACGCGGCCGGCCGAGCCGGCGAGCAGCGTGCGGCGCTCTCCAGTCTCGAGTACGACGATCTGGAGCTCACCAGCATCGGGACGCGCTTCCGAAGAGGTGAAGAGTACCGCGCGTCCTCCCGGCAGGATCTGGGGGTACCACAGCAGTCGTGCTGCATCAGGCATCACGAGTGGTTCTGGTGTCCCGCCAGTTGCGCGTACACGCAGCAGGCCCCCACTCCCAGCGGCCCCGCCGCCGAGAATCATCGTGTCGTCCTCGCCCCAGGCGCCGCCCCGTATGGTGGGACTTGGGAGTGTGGCCAACGTGAGGGACGGACCGCCCAAGATGGACACCTTCTTGAGCGTGGTGCCAACGGAGAATGCGAGCCACTGACCATCTGGTGAGAAGAACGGGGCCTCCCCGGCGTTCTCGTCGCCGATAGGCGTCGCCTCCAATTGGTCCATCGCGCGGCGATACAGCCGAAACACGCCGTTCTGGTTCGACCGGTAGATCAGCGTCCGGCCGTCCGGCGAGATGGCAACGAGGGTGCCCGCGGCGGTCGGGAGCACTTCGCCCTCGGGCAGCCCGATCGTGAAGCGTGTCGCCGATGCCGGCTGCGCGTCACTGGGATTCCTCGACACGGCCCATGTCGCGAAGCCGGTTATGGCACTTGCGGCCACCACGGCCGCAACCCATGGCAGGGCCTGACGACCGAAGCCACTCTGCGGCAGCGCCACGCCAGCCGCTTTTCCCCCGCCGTCGCTCACCACGAAAGCGCCATCGAGTGCCAGGCGAACGTCGCCAATGTCGCGGATACGGTGGCGCGGCTCTTTCTGCAGGCAGCCGCGCAGGATGGTGCGAACAGCGGGTGGAGTCTCGGGCGGCAGCGCCGTCCAGTTGGGATCCGACTTGATAATGCTCGCTGTCACCACCGTCACATCGTCGCCGTCGAACGTGCGCCCGCCGGTAAGCATCTCATAGAGCACGCAGCCGAAGGCCCAGATGTCGGCACGCTTGTCCACGACCTTCCCGCGCGCCTGCTCCGGTGCCATGTAGGCGGCCGTGCCGAGGATGACCCCGATACCGGTCACGGCAGGTGTGGTGATCGTCGGTGATGCCGTGAGCCCAGGCGTCTGAACTGCCGAGCCGCCAGCCTGCGAGAGTTTGGCCAGGCCGAAATCGAGCACCTTGACTGTACCGTCGGGGCGCAGCTTGATATTGGCCGGTTTCAGATCGCGGTGCACGACGCCCGCTTCGTGCGCGGCCTCGAGCGCCTCGACGATCTGCCGCGCGATCTGCAATGCCTCCTCCACCGGAATCGGACCCTCGGCAATGCGATCGGCGAGCGTTGGGCCTTCCACGAGTTCCAGAGCGAGTGCGCGGACCCCATCGGATTCTTCGAAGCCGTAGATCGCAGCGATATTGGGGTGGTTGAGCGAGGCCAATACCTGCGCCTCGCGCTCGAAGCGGGCAAGCCGATCAGCGTCGAAGGCAAATATCTCGGGCAGGATCTTCAGGGCGACGTCGCGGTGGAGCTTCGTATCGCGCGCACGATACACCTCACCCATCCCGCCCGCACCGATGGCGGACACGACCTCATACGCACCGATGCGCTGCCCTGCCTGAAGGGACATGCGGAGCCGAGCGGATTGTAACGGAGAAGCACCCGGGGAAGTACCCGGTTTGACACGCTGCAGAGACGATGGCATCGTCGTCTGTGGCGAGGTCGGGTGCCGCTGTCTGGGAGGTCCTGATGGACGTTCTAACGGTGCCGCCCGCCGTGCGTGAGAAGGTGGGCGACCTCGGGTCGGATGGTCTTGTGATGATGTTTGCGGATGCGCACCGGATTGGGATGGACAAGGTTGACCGGACGGTCCGCCAGATGGAGGATCGCTTCGAACATCGGCTGAACGAGCGGCTGTCGAACCTTCGGTTCGATCTGTTGAAGTGGAACTTCCTGTTCTGGATCGGCCAGCTCACTGCCATGACGGCCATACTGAACGTGATGCTCCGCGGCACCCGCTGAACGAGCACGATCCGAAGGTTCCGAACGACCCGAGCGACCCGAACGATCTAGTGCACCAACTTCCCCTTCCACGACTCCCGTGGCGTCAGCGTTTTCATCTCGAGCAGGTCGATCAAGGCGCGACACCGAGCCAGCACACCGTCGCGCTCGAGCAGGGCCTGTCGTTCGAGCGGATCGAGCTCGATGTACTGCGCCAGCGCGTTCACCAGATCTTCATCCGGCACCGCAGGCGGAAACCTGGGTTCGGCGCCCGCCCGCTCTATCGCGACGGCCAGCAGTGCCTCGAGGCGATGCCGGTGCCGTCGGAGCTCGGTCCGGTGATCCTCAGGAAGGGTTTCTGGGAGTGAATCGACGTGTGCCAGCCGGTACGCGTTGCCGTCATCCTCGCCGGTAATCCGGAACCGTTCGAGACCGCGCAGGACGATGTTGAACCGACCGTCGTTGAGCGGCTCGGAGTGCGTGATGACCCCGGCGCAGCCGATCGGAAACACTGGCGGTCGTCCCTCGTAGTTCGCCTCATGCCCCGGCCGCAGCAAGACCATGCCGATGATACGGTCCCCGCCAAGCGCATCGCCGACCATTGCCCGGTATCGCGGCTCGAAGATATGGAGCGGCAGGAATACGTTTGGGAAGAGGACGACGCTAGGGAGAGGAAAGAGGGGGATGACTGGAGGCAGCATAGCCAAGTGGAAAAGTGAAGAAGTGGAAAAGTGGAAAAGTAAGTTCAAAGTAGCGTGAAGCCTCACACCTACTTTTCCACTTCTTCCACTTTTCCACTTCTTCCACTTAATGAATGGTCCTCGTCTTCCGGTTCATGTAATCCATCAGCACGTACTGTCCAAGCGTATACGGAGTGGTGAAGTACGCCTTCCCGCGGCAGATGGCGGCGACACGGCGCACGAACGCGACGAGATCGGGATCGCGGGCCAGCATGAACGTGTTGATCATGATGCCGGCCTTCTGGCACGCATTCACTTCCGCAAACGTCTCGGCCACGATGTACGGGTCGAGCCCGAACGCGTTCTTGTAGATCTGCCCATCCGGTCGGGTGAGGGCCGAGGGCTTCCCGTCGGTCACCATCACAATCTGGCGCATGTCCTTCCTCTGTCGCTCGAGGATCCGCCGCGCCAGCCGCAGGCCTTCGCGTGTATTCGTGTAATAGGGGCCAACCCGCACGCGTCCGAGCTGCTTCAGCGGGATCTCCTCGGCGGAGTCGTGGAACAGCACCGCGTGCAGCGAGTCGCCCGGATACTGCGTACGAATCAGGTGTGACAGCGCCAGCGCGACACGCTTGGCCGGCGTGAAGCGGTCTTCGCCGTAAAGAATCATGCTGTGGCTGCAGTCCAGCATGATGACCGTCGCGCAGGAGCTCTGATATTCACTTTGCGCCACCATCAGGTCCTGGTACTCGACGTCGATGACACTTAGCCCGGATCCCGGATCCCGGATCGCGGATCCCCGATCCCGTTCCGTGTACAGCCGATGGACCGCATTGAGGATGGTGCCGCTCGGGTCCAAATTGAGTGTGTCGCCGAATTCGTACGGCTTCGGCGCCGCGGTGGCTTCGATGCCGGTGGCGAGATGGCGCGTGTCGTGCCGCCCCGCGCTGCTGCGACCGACCGACCCGAGGAGGTCGCGCAGCGCGCGGTAGCCGAGAAAGTCGAGCGCTTTGTCGGTGACCTCGAACTTGACCGGACCTGCGTCCTCGCCGGATCCACCGCCTGTTCCCTCCCGCCACTCCCGCTCCTGGTCGAGATCCGGCGCCGATGTGACGAAGCCGCGCTCCATCATCCGCTCGATGATCTGCTGAATGAGATCCTCGAGCTGCTGACGCGCTCCCTCCTGATCGCCGTCGGCCGGCTCGCCGAGCAGCCGCTCGAGCGCTTCATCCGAGAGAACTCCACCGCTGAACAGCGCCTCCAGGATCGCGTCGTGCAGCGCCTGCATCGTCCGGTCCTCGTCGCCATCGGACGGATCGCCCCACGGGTTGCTGAATCCGCTGGACAGGAGCAGATCGGAGAGCTTCGACACGAGATCCTCGAGGTCGATCTCGTCGAGCAGGTCGCCAGTGTACTTGGTGTACCGATATTTCATGAATGACCGTCGTTCACGTTTCTGCCTTCTCGCTTCTCAGTTCGTGTTCAGGTTCGGTGCCCTGTTCCACGTTCACCCGAACCGAACGTGAACACGAACCGATCACAGAGAACCGAGAAGTGTGAACACAGCGTCAGTTGTAGTACTTCTTCTTCCCCCCCGCCGGCAGCGGTGTGTCAGCCGTGAACGCCGCCTCTCGCGCGACTGGACGCCGTACCGGCGCCTCTGCGGCGTGGTACCCGCGCTCATCGCTGCGGCCGATCTTCTTCAGCGCGTGCAGCCCCTCGAGAACGAAATCGACGCCGGCCGCCAGCTGCGGCGCCGAGGCGTTCGTGGGAATGCCTGCGCCCTGTGCCAGCTCCACCAGACCCTGCACTTCACGCGCGCGCGCCAGCAGCTCCTGCGCGCTCGTGGAGTCGGAGAGCTGCAAGCTTCCGCCGAGGTCGAACCACTCGACGACCTGGCGCGTCTCGAAATGCGACAAGTAGCCGTCGGCGATGGTGCCGACGGCCGCCCTGACCAGCTCGCGAGCGATGATCTCGGCCCCCTTGAGCTCCCCCTCGTATTCGAGCTCGAACTTGCCGGTCATCGACGGGAGAGCGGCATAGATGTCGGTCACGCGCGCGACGGCAATGTCTTCGCCATTCACGAGTGCGCGCCGTTCCGCGTTGGACACGACGTTCTCGAGCACCGAAATCGGCAGCCGCTGGCTCACGCCCGAGCGCTTGTCAATCCGGCGGTCCTGTCGCGCCTGGAACGCAATTTCCTCCACCACTTCGGCGACGAAGCTCGGTACTTCCGTGCGCACGTCGACGCCGTCACGACTGAGCCACGCCTCCTGCGCGGTGATCCGCATGCCGTCGGTGCGGCCGGCCGGATAGTGCGTGCGAATTTCCGATCCAATCCTATCCTTGAGCGGCGTGATGATCTTGCCGCGAGCCGTGTAGTCCTCTGGATTCGCGGTAAACGCCATCAGCAGGTCGAGCGGGAGTCGCACGGGGTACCCTTTGATCTGGACGTCGCCCTCCTGCAGGATGTTGAACAGGCCGACTTGAATCTTGCCGGCAAGGTCCGGCAGCTCGTTGATGGCGAAAATCCCCCGGTTCGCGCGCGGCAGCAACCCATAGTGCATCGTCAGTTCGCTGGAGAGCTGCAAGCCGGACTTCGCGGCCTTGATCGGGTCGATGTCACCGACCATGTCTGCAATCGTCACGTCGGGCGTGGCCAGCTTCTCCACGTAGCGCGCATCGCGTGGCAGCCACGCGACGGGCGTGCGATCCCCTTCGGCTGCAATGCGGGCCCGGCAGATGCCGCAGATCGGGGCAAGTGGATCGTCGTTGATCTCGCAGCCAGGCATCACGGGAATGGCGTCGTCCAACAGCGTGACGAGCGCCCGCAGCAGGCGCGTCTTGGCCTGACCGCGCAGACCGAGCAGGATGAAGTTGTGGCGCGACAGCAGGGCGTTGACGAGCTGCGGCACTACCGTGTCGTCGTAGCCGACAATACCGGGGAAGAGCGCTTCGCCGGCCCGCAGCTTGCGGATCAGGTTTTGACGCGCCTCCTCGTGGACGCTGCGGCGCCTCACCTTGCCGCTTTCCACGGCGCGCCGCAGTTCGCCGAGTGTCGCCGCCATGGGATTGGACATACTCGGATTCTATCAAGTCACAAGTCACAAGGCTCAAGTCACAGGTCACAAATCACGAATCGCAAATCACAAGGTGTCGCCAGGATCTACACTCTTCTGACGTGTGAGTTTCTTTCGGTACTCGAAGCCATTGGTTTTTGCACACCGCGGCGGTTGCGCGATTGGTCCGGAGAACACGCTGGCGGCGTTCGACCTTGGAATCGCGGCCGGCGCCGACGGCCTCGAGGTGGATGTTCACCTGTCCGCCGACGGCGTGCCAGTGGTGCATCATGATGCAATGCTCGACAGAACGACGTCCGCCTCGGGGCCCATTGCGGCGAGAACTGCGGACGAGCTGCGGCAAATCGATGCAGGTTGCCGCTTCACGGACGGCGACGGCTTTCCATTTCGTAGTCGAGGCATCGGCGTTCCGGCCCTTGCTGAGGTGCTGCGACGGTATCCGGGGGTGCCCCTCATCGTCGAGATGAAGGTCGATTCGAGAGAGATGGGCGAAGCTGTTGCCCGCGACGTGCGTCGCGCGGGCGCCGCGGAGCGAGTATGTGTCGCCGGTTACGGCGCGCGGAGCTCTGCCGCGGCGCGTGCGGCGCTGCCCGAGATGGCGTCCAGCGCATGCCATTCCGAAGTGCGGTTGGCGGTCTATCGAACGTGGGCGCGGTGGCCGCTCCGCCGGACGCGGTATGGCGGATATCAGGTGCCCGAGTTCAACGGCCCCACTCGCATCGTCTCACCGCGGTTTATTCAGTACGCGCACGAGGGCGGTCTGAAGGTGCAGGTATGGACCGTGGACGAAGAAGAGGACATGCGCCGCCTGCTTGCGTGGGGCGTTGACGGCCTGATCAGCAACCAGCCGAACCTTGCGGTTCGCGTTCGAGATTCGTGTGTGCGCTCATGAACCCGCCATCGCTGGACGACATCGAAGCCGCGCGCGCGCGGGTGTACGAGCACTTGAAGCCGACACCGCTTCTCCACCATCCGCTGCTCGATGAATGGACGGGATGCGAGACGTGGGTGAAGCACGAAAACTACAATCCCACGGGCGCGTTCAAGATCCGCGGCGGCTTGAATCTGGTCGCGCAGCTGACGAGCGATGAACGCCGGCGCGGCGTGGTCAGCGCCAGCACCGGTAATCACGGGCAGTCCATCGCCTTTGCCTGCCGCCTCCACGATGTCCCGTGTCGCATCTTCGTACCGATCGGGAGCAACCCCGACAAGATGGCTGCGATACGAGCGCTTGGTGCGCATGTCACGGAATACGGCCGCGACTTCGACGAGGCACGCGAGCGCGTCGAGGCGCTGGCGCCCGCCGAGGGATGGCGCTACGTTCACTCTGCGAATGAGCCGCAACTCATCGCCGGAGTGGGTACGTATGCGCTGGAGATCTTCGACGAGCGTCCCGACGCCGACTACATCTTCGTGCCGATAGGCGGGGGGAGCGGCGCTGCGGGGTGCTGCCTCGTGCGGAGCGGCCGCCGCGCGCGGACCCGGATCGTGGGCGTTCAGGCCGCTGGCGCCGACGCGTTCGCGCGCTCCTGGCGCGGACCGGAACGTGTCGTCACGGAGCGTGTGACCACCTTCGCCGAGGGCGTTGCGACGAGGGCGACGTTCGACTTGACGTTTTCCATCCTCGAGTCGCAGCTGGACGACGTGGTGACGCTTGACGAAGCTGAGCTGGAAGACGGGGTTCGCGCCGCGCTGAGATTGACCCACAGCCTTGCGGAAGGCGCCGGAGCGGCGCCGCTCGCTGCGGCCCGCAAGATGGCGCCTCAGCTTGCCGGCAAGAAGGTCATCTGCGTCATGACCGGCGGCAATATCGACGCCGCCACTCTCCGCGGCGTTCTCTTGCGTTGAAGCGGCGCGAGCGTTCGGATAGCATCGGGCTTCGTGTGAGGCACAACCAGTCACGGGCCATGCCCTTGATATCCCGCAGAGCCCATGACTGGTTGCCAGTGTCTCTTGGCGCGCTTCGCGCGCTAGGACCGCTATACGGCGCCCACCAACGCCGCGCAGCGGGTGCAAAATTCTCGTTAGGGGCCGTATAGCGGTCCAAGGAGGGCATATGCGGCGTTTCATCGTGTGCGCAGGTGTCATGGTCGTGGCGTGGAGCGTTGCCGTGATGGCGCAGGGAAAAATAGCCAGCATGGAGGAGTACGCGAAGCTGATGAAATCAAACGCGCAGGCCAATGGCGGGCTGAACAAGGCGGTCGGTTCCGCGGCCTACGCGGATGCGCGGATGCAGGTCGCCACGCTGCGTCAGAACTTCATGACACTTCAGCCATTCTGGACGGAGAGGAAGAAAGACGACGCGGTCGGGATCCTCAAGGACGGCCTGACGAGGCTCGATGCGCTGGACACGATGCTCGGTGCGGCGACGGTCGATCAGGTTGCGGCGCAGGCTGCCGCCAAGGAGTTCGGCGGCAATACGTGTGGCGCATGCCACAAGCTGTATCGGGAAGGGGACAACCAGACGGGCTTCAAATTCAGGGAGGGCGTGTTCTAGTAGAGCGCAGGCTTAAGCCTGCGCTCTACGCTGGCTGATCGATCAGCCGCTTCGCCTTTCGGAAGACGCTCTCCATCATCCGGGCCGTCAGCTTTCCCGTATTGGTGTTCTGACGGCTCGGGTGATAGCAGCCGATGATCACCGGCATGTCGTAACCGGGTCGTACGAGCACGCCGTGACCGAACTGCGGTTTGGGCGAAAGCGCCACGCCGCGCCGCCGCAGCAGCTGCAGCCACGCATCGAACCCAATCTTGCCGAGCGCCACGACCACACGAATCCGCTCGAGCTGCTCGATCTCCGCGTCGAGATGATCCAGGCAACGCGTGATCTCTTCGGGCAGCGGTTTGTTGTCGGGCGGCGCACAGCGGACCGCCGACAAGATGTACGCGTCGCGCAGCTCGAGCCCATCATCGGCGCGGCGGGACGTGGCGATGTTTGCGAAGCCCGTCCGGTGAAGGGCCGACATCAGGAAGTCGCCCGATCCGTCGCCAGTGAAAGGGCGCCCGGTGCGATTCGCGCCGTGCGCCGCCGGCGCCAGACCAACGAGCAAGAGTCGCGCGTCGGGATCGCCAAACCCGGGAACAGGTCGGCCCCAGTACGTATCAGCGCGATGCGCACGCTTTTTCTCCTGTGCCACACGGACGCAGTACGTTCTCAAACGCGGGCAGCGTTCACACGAAACAATTGAAGAGTGAACCTGAGCAAGCTGCGGCGGAACGACGCGCAGCAGCGTTGTGCGCGGGGAAAGGCCGGCTGGAGGCTTCATCACGAGATCAACGAATAGTAAAATAGTTGTTTGGACCGCTATGCAGCTCGTTGCGTGAATTTTGGACTCGTTAGTCCCCGCACAGCGGTCCTAGGCGCGCGGAGCGCGCCAAAGAGATACTGCCAACCAGCCAAGGGCATTCTCATCGGGATATCAAGGGCGAGCCCTTGGCTGGTTTCCATGGTCATGAGGATGCATGCGTAAGACGGCGCCGAAGGATGCGGCAGAGCTCGAAGCGCTTGAAACCCGCGAATGGCTCGAATCGCTCGATTATGTGCTTCAGTCAGGAGGACCGGCTCGCGTCGGGCGCCTGCTGAGAGAATTGAGCGATCACGCCCGTCGCAGCGGCGTGAGGCTGCCTTTCACCGCCAACACCCCTTACATCAACACCATCCCCGCTTCAGAGCAGCCGCCGTTTCCGGGAAGCCGCGAGATAGAGCGACGTATCAAGAGTCTCGTGCGGTGGAACGCGCTGGCCATGGTGGTGAAGGCGAACAAGCGCGAAGAGGGGATTGGGGGACACATTTCGACCTTCGCCTCCGCCGCCACTCTCTACGAGGTTGGCTTCAACCACTTCTTCAAGGGGAAGGGCGACGACCACGACGGGGACATCATCTACTTCCAGGGTCATGCAGCCCCCGGCATCTATGCGCGCGCGTTTCTCGAAGGGAGGATCGACGTATCGCGGCTCGAGAACTTTCGGCGCGAGCTGAGGCCTGGAGGGGGGCTGTCGTCATATCCCCATCCATGGCTGATGCCCGACTTCTGGGAGTTTCCAACCGTGTCGATGGGGCTCGGGCCAATCGGCGCGATCTATCAAGCGCGCTTCATGCGCTACCTCGAGGATCGCGGACTCAAGAAGCGATCGAACTCGAAAGTCTGGGCGTTCGTCGGCGACGGTGAAACCGACGAACCGGAAGCGCTCGGCGCCATTACTCTTGCCTCCCGCGAAAAGCTCGACAACCTGATTTTCGTTGTCAACTGCAACCTGCAGCGCCTGGACGGGCCGGTGCGAGGCAACGGCCAGATCATTCAGGAGCTCGAAGCGATCTTCCGTGGCGCCGGGTGGAACGTGCTGAAGGTGATCTGGGGCAGCGAGTGGGACGCGCTGCTCGAGAAGGATACCGACGGCCTGCTCGTCAAGCGCATGGGCGACGTGGTCGACGGCGAATACCAGAAATACGCCGTCGAATCCGGCGCATACGTCCGGCAGCACTTCTGGGGCGTCGATCCGCGGCTCGTCGACATGGTGAAGCACCTGTCAGACGAGCAACTGAAGAAGCTGACGCTCGGCGGCCACGACCCCATCAAGGTGCACGCTGCATACAAGGCGGCCGTCGAGCACAGCGGACAGCCGACTGTCATCCTCGCTCGCACGATCAAAGGGTATGGCATCGGCGAAGCGGGTGAAGGGAAGAACATCACCCATCAGCAGAAGAAGCTCAACGAAGACGAGCTGCGTGCGTTCCGCACCCGTTTCGGCGTTCCAATCGGCGATGACGAGGTCGCGAAGGCGCCATTTTATCGTCCCCCGGACAACAGCCCGGAAATCAGCTACCTGACCGAACGTCGAAAGCAGCTGGGTGGGTTCGTGCCGCACCGGATCGTTCAGGTCGAACCGCTCAAGACCGACACGCTGCCGGAGTTGTTTGCCGAATTCCACAAGGGCAGTGAGGGACGGAAAGCCTCGACGACCATGGCGTTCGTTCGAATGCTCGCGAAGATGCTTCGCGACAAGGACATTGGCGAGCTCGTGGTCCCCATCGTCCCGGACGAGGCGCGGACCTTCGGCATGGAGGCGCTGTTCCGACAGGTCGGCATCTATTCGCATGCCGGCCAGCTCTACGAGCCCGTGGACATGGACACCCTCCTGTACTACAAGGAAGCCACCGAGGGTCAGATTCTCGAGGAAGGCATCACCGAGGCAGGCTCGATTTCATCGTTCATTGCCGCCGGCACTGCCTACGCGACGCACGGCATCAATACGATTCCGTTTTTCATCTACTACTCGATGTTCGGCATGCAGCGCGTGGGCGATCTCGTGTGGGCCGCGGCCGATTCGCGCACGCGCGGCTTCCTCTGCGGAGGTACGGCGGGCCGGACGACGCTGGCGGGCGAGGGGTTGCAGCACCAGGACGGCCATAGTCATCTGCTCTCGCTGGCCGTGCCGAACCTCATCTCGTACGATCCGGCGTTTGCCTACGAGATCGCGGTGATCATCGAGGAAGGCATTAGACGGATGTACCAGGAAGGCGAAAGCGTCTTCTACTACATCACGCTGATGAACGAGCAATACGACATGCTGCCGATGCCGGAGGGTGTACGGGAGGGTATTCTCAAAGGGATGTACCGGCTGCGCGCAGCCGAACCCAAGAAGGACCAGCCGCGCGCACACCTGCTTGGCAGCGGCGCCATCTTGAACGAGGCACTCAAAGCGCAGCAGATCCTGGCCGGCTACAGCGTGGCTGCCGACGTCTGGAGCGTCACCAGCTACCAGGAGCTGTACCGCGACGGACACGCCGCTGAGCGCTGGAACAGACTGCATCCCGGTGAAACGCCGCGCGTCCCGTACGTTGCCCAGTGCCTTGGCGATGCCACGGGCGCAATCGTCGCCGCGTCGGACTACGTGAAGGTGCTGCCCGACGGCATCGATCGATGGTTGTCGCGGCGCCTGGTCGCCCTCGGTACCGATGGCTTCGGGCGCAGCGAGGCACGAGCCGCCCTCCGTGATTTCTTCGAAGTGGATGCGCGCTTCATCGCGGTGGCGGCGCTGAACGAGCTCGCAGCGGACGGTTCGGTTGCCGTGGATGTGGTCCAGAAGGCGATCAAGGATCTCGGCATCAATCCGGAGAAGCCCAATCCGGCGACCTCGTAGGCTTTGGTTGAGTCTTTGGTCTTTAGTCTCTCGTCTTTAGTCTTTTGGTTGCTCACCACCAAAGACCAAAGACTAAAGACTAAAGACAACCCCTGACGCCAGATAGGATCCACCTCGTGACCGAATTCAAGGTTCCCGAACTGGGTGAGAACATCACAACCGGCGACGTGCTGCGCGTGCTCGTGAACGTCGGCGACACCATCGCGAAGGATCAGCCCGTACTCGAGCTTGAGACTGACAAGGCCACCATCGAGGTGCCGTCGTCAGTGGCAGGTGTCGTCAAGGACATTCGAGTCAAGCAGGGTGACAAGGTGAACGTCGGCGCCGTGATCCTCACGGTCGACGAAAACGGCGTAGGCGCACCGAGGCCGGCTGCCGGCGGCACGAAACAGCCGGAAACTGCATCGGCGGCACAAACCCCGCCGGATAACGTAGCCGGAGGCCCTTCACCCGCGGTAGCCGGAGGCCTTCAGGCCTCCGGGGCCTCCGGAGTAGACGCGCCAAGAACCGACCAGAAGGTCGTTTCGATGCCCCGACCCGGCCGGGCGGAGTCGGTATCGAGCAGGTCTGCGGATGTCCCAAGGCCGTCTGCGGCGCCGGTTCGCGCCGAACGAGGTCCCTCCGCCCCCGCTGCTCCTGGCGTGCGACGCCTTGCCCGCGAAATCGGCGTCGAGATCAACGAAGTGCGCGGCACTGGTCCCGATGGTCGCATCAGTGAAGACGACGTCAAGGAACACGCGCGGCGGATTCTGAGCGGCGACGGCGCCGCCCGAGGCACCGCGGGCGCGCCTGCCATTCCGCTTCCCGATTTCGAGCGATGGGGCCCGGTCGAACGACAGCCGATGAGCAACATCCGGCGGACGACGGCCCAGCGTCTCAGTCACGCGTGGAACACCATTCCGCACGTGACGCAGTTCGACCAGGCGGACATGACGGCCACGGAGGAGCTGCGCCGGAAGTACCGCGAGCAGGTCCGGCGGGCCGGGGGCGACCTCACGGTGACGGCAATGCTGGTGAAAGTGCTCGCCGTGGCAGTCAAGCAGTTTCCGCAGTTCAATTCGTCGATCGATCCAGAGGCGGACCAGCTCATCTTCAAGAAGTACGTGAATATCGGCGTCGCGGTGGACACCGATCGCGGGTTGCTGGTGCCGGTCGTTCGAAATGCGGACGGAAAGAACCTCACGCAGATAGCCGTCGAAGTCCAGCAGCTCGCGCAAAAAGCGCGTGACCGGAAGCTGACGCTCGAAGAGATGAGTGGCGGCGGGATGACGATTTCAAACCTTGGTGGCATCGGAGGCACGTACTTCAGCCCGATCGTCAACTGGCCGGAGGTCGCGATTCTGGGAGTGTCGCGCGGGGTCATCCAACCCGTGTGGCGCCCTGCGAGTGGTGCTTTCGAGCCGCGACAGCTCCTACCGCTCTCGCTCTCCTACGACCACCGCGTGATCGACGGCGCCGACGCGATGCGTTTTCTGCGGTGGGTCGTCGAAGCGGTCGAGGAGCCATTCCTTCTGTCGCTCTTCGGCTGATGGCACACGCATCCACGCAAGTGGCCGTGCTCGGAGCGGGGCCGGGCGGCTATGCAGCCGCGTTCTATGCTGCTGACCTCGGCATGCAGGTGGCGCTTGTCGACGAGGAGAAGAATCCCGGCGGAGTCTGTCTCTATCGCGGCTGCATTCCTTCCAAGGCGCTGCTCCACGTGGCCAAGGTCGTTGACGAAGCACGTCATGCCGCCGCCTGGGGCGTGACGTTTTCCGAACCCAAGGTCGACCTGGCGCGACTGCGGTCGTTCAAGCAGGGGGTCGTCGACAAGCTGACGAGCGGTGTCGGGCAGGTTGGACGCCTGCGTAAGGTGACCTACTTCCAGGGGCGTGGCACGCTGACCGGTCCCCGATCGCTGAGAATTGCCGGCGGGAGCGGTGAGACCGAGCTGGCCTTCGAGCATTGCGTCCTGGCCACCGGTTCCCATCCGACGCGCATTCCGTCGTTGTCGATCGACAGTCCACGGATGCTCGATTCGACCTCTGCCCTGGAATTACCCGACGTTCCCGCGTCGCTGCTGGTTATTGGCGGCGGGTATATCGGGCTCGAGCTCGGCACCGTCTACGCCACGCTCGGCAGCAAGGTGTCGGTCGTCGAAATGACACCAGGCCTGCTGCCCGGCGTCGATCGCGACCTGGTGAACGTGCTCCACAAGCGGCTCGAAAAGCTGTTCGCGCTCATCATGTTGAACACAAAGGTCGTCAAGGTCGCGGAGGAGAAGAACGGCATCCGCGTGACGTTCGAGGGCGATGTCACGCCCAGGGAGCAGGTTTTCGAGCGCGTGCTGGTATCGGTCGGACGTCGGCCGAATTCTCTCGTTCCAGGCCTCGATTCGACGCGGGTCACGGTCGATCAGCGGGGCTTCATCCAGACGGACCGTCAGCGCCGGACCGCGGAGCCGTCGATCTTCGCTATTGGAGACGTTGCCGGGGAGCCGATGCTGGCGCACAAGGCGTCGCACGAGGCCCGCGTGGCGATCGACGCGATTGCCGGGCACAAGGTGGTCTTCGAGCCGCTTGCGATTCCTGCCGTGGTGTTCACCGATCCTGAAATCGCGTGGTGCGGAGTGACCGAGACGCAGGCCAGGGAAAGCGGCACCGAGATCGAGGTCGCCAAATTCCCGTGGGGCGCCCTCAGCCGCGCGATTACGGTGGACCGGCCCGAAGGGTTGACAAAATTGGTGCTCGATCCGAAAACGCGCCGGGTGCTCGGCGTCGGGATTGCCGGCGCGGGCGCAGGCGAGCTGATCGCGGAGGGTGTGCTTGCCGTCGAGATGGGTGCGACCGCCGAGGACCTGAAGCTCACCATCCATCCGCATCCGACCCTGTCGGAGTCGCTGATGGAGAGTGCAGAAGTGTTCTTCGGCCAGAGCACCCACGTCTACAAACCCAAGCGCAAATAGAGGTACACTTAGACACCGAGGACACATGAGCAGGACAACTATTCTGATAGGGACGTGTGCTGTACTGGCGGTGGTTTCTGGTCTGCAGATCGCGCGCGCGCAGGCGGCATCCCTTGCCGCGGGCGTATATACCGAAGAACAGGCCAAGCGTGGAGCGGCGCTCTACAAAGAGCAGTGCGCGGCATGTCACGGAGACGACCTCAAGGGGAACGAGATTATTCCGGGGCTGACAGGCGAGACGTTCGTCATGAACTGGCGCGGGAAGACCGTCGGCGACCTCTTCGACAAGATCACCATGACGATGCCGGCGCTGAATCCCGGATCCCTCACTCCGGAGCAGACCTCGGATCTCATCGCCCAGGTGCTGAGCACCTCGAAGTATCCCGCGGGCGAGACTCCGCTGGCTTCGAGCATGGACGCGCTTCAGCAGATCACGATCGACGCGCCACAATAGTTGGTAGTTGATAGGTGGTAGCTGGAGTTGGTGGGTGGCAGTTGCCAACTACCGACTTCCGACTACCTACCACCAACTACCAACTACCGACCAGCGACTGAGAGGTGTGGATGGAAGTCGTACCGGTAAGGGTAAGGATCGCGCCGCCCGGTTTCGGGTCGACGGCACGGCGCGACGTTTGGTGGGCGACCCCGCTCGCGGTATTCATCGGTTTATCGTTGTTTGTCGGGTATGCGACATGGGCCGCGTTTCAGAACGCGTATTACACCTACGGCCCCTATCTCTCGCCGTTCTACTCGCCCGAGCTATTCGGTGAATCGCCGCACACCTGGTTTGGTCTCAAGCCGGGTTGGATTCCGGTGTGGGTTCCGTTTTCACCGGCCCTGCTGATCCTGCCGTTCCCGGGGCTGTTTCGCTTCACCTGCTATTACTATCGCGGCGCCTACTACAAAGCCTTCTGGGCCGATCCCCCGGCGTGCGCCGTCGGCGAGCCCAGGGACAGCTACTGGGGCGAGCATTCCTTCCCGCTGGTGCTGCAGAACGTCCACCGATACTTCATGTGGATCGCCGTGATCTTCTTGTTCATCTTGTCGTACGACGTCTGGCTCGCCTTATGGTTCACCGACCCGGCGACCGGCGCCAGCTCCTTCGGTATCGGCCTCGGAACCCTCGTCCTCCTGGTCAACGTCGTCTTGCTGAGCTGCTACACCCTTGGCTGCCATGTGATGCGGCACGTTGCGGGTGGCGCGCATGACGAAGTGTCGAAGCATCCATTCTGCGATCGCGCGTATGCGTGTTCGAGCGCGCTCAACTATCGCCACCAGATGTTCGCCTGGCTCAGTCTCTTCTCGGTGGCGTTTGCCGATCTCTACATCCGCCTCTGCTCGATGGGGATCTGGACGGACCTGAGGATCCTGTGATTTACGAATTTACGAATTTACGAATTTACGCATTGAGTAGGTATTTTTCGAAATCCGTCAATTCGTAAATTCGTCAATCCGTCAATGCAAATGCCTACCTATTCTTACGACGTCCTCATCATCGGGGCGGGCGGAGCCGGTCTGCGCGCCGCCATCGAAGCTGCGAACAGCGGCGTTTCGGTTGGTCTCATCTGCAAATCGCTCCTGGGGAAGGCCCACACGGTGATGGCGGAAGGGGGCATGGCCGCCGCGCTCAGCCACAACGACGACCGCGACAATTGGAAGGTGCATTTTGCCGACACCATGCGCGGCGGGCAGTACGTGAACAATTGGCGTATGGCAGAAATCCATGCCAAGGAAGCGCCCGATCGCGTGCGCGAGCTCGAGGCGTGGGGCGCGGTGCTCGACCGTACACCTGATGGCCGCATCAACCAGCGCAACTTTGGCGGGCACCGCTATCCGCGGCTCGCCCACGTCGGCGACCGCACGGGGCTCGAGCTCATACGGACGCTCCAGGACCACATCATCTACCTTGGCGCGACCGTTCACATGGAGTACACGGTCGTCGATCTGATCCTCGACGACGGCCGCGTTGCCGGCGCTGTTGCGTACGATCGCGAAGGGGGCGGATTCCATGTGTTCGCCGCCAAGGCCGTGATCCTGGCGACCGGCGGCATTGGACGCGCCTACCAGGTGACGAGCAACAGCTGGGAAGGGACGGGCGACGGCCACGCGCTCGCCTATCGCGTGGGAGCCGAGCTCATCGACATGGAGTTCGTGCAGTTTCACCCGACCGGCATGGTCTGGCCGCTGAGCGTGAAGGGGATTCTGGTCACCGAGGGCGTGCGTGGCGAGGGCGGCGTCCTGAAGAACAGCGAAGGCCGCCGGTTCATGTTCGACGACATTCCGGACAACTACAAGCCGCAGACGGCTGCCGACGCCGAGGAAGGCTGGCGGTACACACAGGGCGACAAGTCTGCCCGCCGTCCGCCGGAGCTGCTGACGCGCGACCACGTGGCGCGCTGCATCGTGCGCGAGGTCAAAGAAGGACGCGGATCGCCCCATGGCGGGGTGTATCTGGACATCGCCTGGATCAAGGAAAAGCTGGCGAACGCCGAGGAGCACATCCGGCGCAAGCTGCCGAGCATGTATCACCAGTTCAAGCAGCTCGCCGACCTCGACATCACGAAGGAGCCGATGGAAGTCGGGCCGACCACGCATTACGTGATGGGGGGCGTCCGAGTCGACGCAGATTCCCAGATGTCCACGGTTCCGGGATTGTTTGCGGCGGGCGAGTGCGCGTCGGGCATCAACGGCGCCAATCGTCTGGGCGGCAACTCGCTGTCGGACCTGATCGTGTTCGGGAAGCGGGCCGGCGAGTACGCGGCAGCGTGGGCGCGTGAACAGCGCCAGCCGCGGCTCGATGACGGCGCCCTGGCGCGCGCTGAACAGTCTGCGCTGAAGCCGTTCGAACGCGGCGCTGCCGGGGAGAATCCGTACAGGGTGCAGCAGGATCTGCAGGAGACCATGCAGAGCCTGGTGGGCATCGTCCGGAACGAGGGCGAGATGCGGTCGGCGCTCGAGAAGCTCGACGAGTTGAAGACGCGCGCCGCGCGGGTGGGCGCGTGCGGCGGCCGCGAATATCACGCCGGCTGGCACACCGCCCTCGATCTCCGAAACCTTCTGGCTGTGTCGGAAGCCGTTACCCGCTCTGCTCTGGAACGCCGTGAAAGTCGAGGTGGCCACTTCCGTGAGGACTATCCGGACAAGCATCAGGAATTCTCGACGGTCAACATCATGGTGAAGCAGGCCGCCGAAGCCATGCGGGTGTCGAGGGTGCCGATACCTCCGATTCCCTCCGAACTGAAACAGGTCATCGAGGAGCAGAAGTCGTGATCAGCGAGGCGACCTTCAAGATCTGGCGCACGCATCCGGGCGGCGAGGGCACGTTTCAGACGTTCCGCACGGGAGTCTCGGAAGGCATGGTGGTGCTCGACGTCGTCCACCGCATCCAGGCAGAGCAGGCGCCAGACCTCGCGGTCCGCTGGAACTGCAAGGCCGGCAAATGCGGGTCGTGCTCGGCGGAAATCAACGGCAATCCGCGCCTGATGTGCATGACACGGCTGACCGAGCTGAATCTGTGGGAGCCCGTCACGGTGGAGCCGATGCGGGCGTTCCCGCCGATCAAGGACCTGGTCACCGACGTGTCGTGGAACTTCCGTGTCAAGCGGGGCATTACGAAGTTCTCGCCGCGCCCGGCGGACGCGCCGGACGGCACGTGGCGGATGGCGCAGCGCGACGTCGATCGCGTCCAGGAGTTCCGCAAGTGCATCGAATGCTTTCTGTGCCAGGACGTCTGCCATGTTCTGCGCGATCACGGCAAGCACGAGGATTTCATCGGACCCCGCTTCTTCGTCTATACGGCGGCGCTCGAGATGCATCCGCTCGACACCGCGGATCGCGTACCCGCCTTGAAGCAGGACAAAGGTATTGGCTTCTGCAACATCACGAAGTGCTGCACGAAAGTGTGCCCCGAGCACATTCACATCACCGACAACGCGATTATTCCTCTCAAAGAGCGCGTGGTGAGCCGGTACTACGATCCCATTACCAGACTCCTGCGAGTCTTCCGTTAAGTGAAAAGTAGAAAGTGCAAAGGGGAAAGTAAGTCGCAAGTACGTAGTGTCCGGCTTTAGCCGGACTGAGAGCCGGACCGAGACAGGCGGGCTCGACCTATCCGCTGGGTGTTATGCTCGGGAGCGAGGACTCGTCCATTTTCCGCGGCTCAATCCCCGACCTGCAGCGACGCCTGGCCGCGCAGCACTACATTGCTGACGACGGCCTGGCTGTAGCCATCTTCCTGGCGCTCCGACTCCGACGGCCGCTGTTCCTCGAGGGAGAGGCCGGTGTAGGGAAGACGGCGCTCGCTTCTGCCGTGGCGGAAGGGCTCGACACGGATCTGATCAGACTGCAGTGCTACGAAGGTCTCGACGTCACCCACGCGGTGTACGAATGGGACTACGCGCGGCAGATCCTCGAGCTGCGCATCCGCGAGGCCGCAGGGGCGCTGGACCAGAACGCCGCGCGCCGGGATCTCTACAGCGAGGCATTCCTCATCAAGCGTCCGCTGCTCCAGGCGATCGACCCGGCTCGCCTGAAACCGCCCGTCCTGCTGATCGACGAGGTCGATCGCGCCGACGAGGAGTTCGAGGGCTACCTCCTCGAGCTGCTCGCCGAGTTTCAGATCACCATCCCGGAGATCGGGACGTTGCGCGCTGCCGAACCACCGCTCGTCATCATCACCTCGAACCGCACCCGCGAGGTGCACGATGCGCTCAAACGCCGCTGCCTCTACCAGTGGATCGAGTACCCAACCTTCGAGAAGGAGCTGGCGATCGTTCAGGCCAGAATCCCGCAGGCGCCCGCGCGCCTGGCCGCGCAGGTGACGGCGCTCGTGCAGGCGCTGCGAACGATGGAGTTGTACAAACTGCCCGGAGTCTCAGAGACGCTGGATTGGGTGGCGGCGCTCTCGGCGCTCGACAGAGAGACGCTGGACGCGGATGCGGTCGTTGCCACACTGGGGGTGGCGCTCAAGGCGAAAGAAGATATCGACGCAGTCACACGTTCGGGACTCGCGGCGCTCGTCGCCCGCGTCACGCAATAGGCTTTCCTGAATGGCCGCTCTGGTCGCGAACGTCCTCGTGTTCGGGCGCCTTCTGCGTGCGCTCGGGCTGGAGGTGCACGTCGGGCGCCTCTTGGACGTCGTTGGTGCCCTGCAGCACGTGGGTCTCGACAGGCGCGACACCGTGTACCACACGTGTCGAGCGCTGCTCGTGCACCGGCGTGAGGACCTGACGACTTTCGATCGGGCGTTCGACGCGTTCTGGCGTGAGCACGGCCGGATGCTTCCGCGTCGGCGTGACCCACTCGAGGAACGGGAAGGCGTTGCGGAGAACGCGCCTCCGAAGGCGGCCCCGACCGATGCCCATACCTCCGACGTGGTCTCGCTCGACGCTGGCTCCGCCACCGGCGAAGGGCCCGGTGTGCTCCGGACCTGGAGCGATGCAGACGTGCTGGCCCACAAAGACTTCGGGACGTTCACGGGAGAGGAGGTGGCGGCCGCACGCGCCGCCCTCGATCGGCTCGAATGGACGCCGGGCGAGCGCCGGACGCGGAGGTGGGTGCCGGGACGCGGCCCTCGGCTGGATCTCCGGCGTGCGATCGCGGAAAGCGTTCGGACCAGTGGCGACGTTCTTCGATGGCCGATGCGCCGCCGCCGCACCCGGCCGCGCCCTGTGGTCGTGCTGTGCGACATCAGCGGGTCGATGGAACGCTATTCGCGGATGCTCCTCCATTTTGCGCACCTCTTTGCGGCCCGCGAGCGTCGCGTGGAGGCGTTCGTCTTTTCGACGCGGCTCACGCGCGTCACGAACGAGCTGCGCACGCGCGGAGTGAACGAGGCATTGGCCCACGTGGCGAGCGCGGTTCCGGACTGGTCCGGGGGGACGCGGATCGGAGACGCGCTCCGGCAGTTCCACCAGCACTGGAGTCGGCGGCTGCCGCGCGGGGGCCTCGTGGTGATGCTCATTTCGGATGGATGGGACCGCGGAGATCCGCTCGTACTCCGCGACCAGATGAGGCGGCTGCGCCGGCGCTGTCATCGTCTGATCTGGCTCAACCCCCTCATTGGCACTCCCGATTACGCACCGCTCACGCGAGGACTGCAGGCGGCGCTGCCGTCGGTCGACGACTTCCTGCCCGTGCGGACGCTCGCGAACCTGGCGGACCTGGCGCTACACTTGAACGCTTTGGCGGTCCGCCGACGGACACAGCCCTGATCCGACGAATCCAGGCATGGTGCGGGGTCCGGCTGAAGCCGGACACTACGAGAGCAACTGCGGCCGCGACCTCGAGAGGGCACAGCGTGTTCGTTGGATCAGAGATAGTCGATGGAGATTTCCGGTACGTACTCGTTCAACGCCTCGCCCGAGCGCGTGTGGGCGCTGTTGATGGACTCTGCCGTCATCTCGAGCTGTATCCCCGGCTGTCACGCCCTCGAGCCGGATGGGGACAACCGGTTTCGCGCTCGGCTCACGGTTGCGATGGCGGCCATTACCGGCACCTACGACGGCGTTGTCACTCTGTCCGATTTTGTCCCCGGCGCGTCGTATCGGCTCACGGCCGAGGGCCAGGGCAGGCCGGGCTTCGTCAAGGGGAGCGCGCTCATCGCGCTTCGCCCCGACGGGGCCGCGACGATCGTCGATGTCAGCGGGACCGTGCAGACAGGAGGCACGATCGCGCGTCTGGGTCAACGGCTGATCGGCAGCGTGTCGAAGCTGATGATGGACCGTTTCTTTGGGTGCCTGCAGTCGAAGGTCGAGACGTCAAATACGAGACACCGAGACACCGAGACACCGAGAAATTAGTGAATCCGGTCTATGCGCGCGCCAACGCGCCCTCGAGAGCGCGTCGGGTGAAGACCCGGATCATCGCTCTCCGGTACTCCGCGCTCGCGTGGATATCCGAACTGATCCCGGTGAGATCCTTTCCAGCCAGTTCCGCGGCGGAGGCCGCTACATCCTTCGACAGCGCCCGACCCTCGAGCGCTCGTTCGACGGTCGTCAAACGTACCGCGTGCGACGTTGCCCCGGTAAGGCCGACTCGCGGCGACGCAATCATCCCGCCGTCCACCGTCAGCGCGGCCGCCACACCGACGATGGCGTAGTGAGAGGCGCGCTGGTGCAGCTTGGAGTAGGCCGCTGCTTTCACCGGGGCGAACTGGATGGCGGCGATGATCTCGTCGGGCGCCATATTGACCGTGAACAGATCTTGAAAGAACTCCGCCGCCATGATCACGCGCCAGCCGTTCGGCCCCTTCACGTGAATCTCGGCATTCAAGGCGATCAGCACCGCCGGCATATCCGCCGACGGGTCTGCGTGCGCCACGCTGCCCCCAATGGTGCCGCGGTTACGCACCTGCGGGTCGCCGATCTCCGCGGCCGCTTCAGCCACTACCGGGCAGCGCTCACGGAGCAGGGAGGACACCGCGACGTCGTGGTGCACTGTCATCGCGCCGATCACGATCTTCCCGTTCCGCTCGTGGATGCCGGCGAGCTCGGGAATACGACCGATGTCGATGAGCACGCTGGGCTCGCTGAGCCGCAGCTTCATCAGCGGCACGAGGCTGTGGCCGCCGGCGAGGATCTTGCCGCTGCCTCCCGCCGCCTTGAGCTTTGCCAGCGCGTCGTCGAGCGACGTCGCGCGCACGTATTCGAATGCGGCCGGGATCATGCCGCGCCTCCCTGGATGATGCGCCACAGCTTCTCGGGCCGCAGCATCATGTCGACATGTTTGACGCCGAACCCGCTCAGGGCGTCGACCGCCGCGTTCACGACGCACGGCGTCGATCCAAGCGTTCCTGCTTCGCCCACGCCTTTGGCACCCAGCGGGTTGACCGGCGTGGGCGTCACCGTCGCGTGCAGCTCGAACCTGGGGAAATCGGTGGCTCGGGGCAACGCGTAGTCCAGGAGCGACCCGGTCAGGAGCTGACCGTCGTCGTTGTACACGGCTTCTTCCAGCATCGCCTGACCGATACCCTGGGCAAGGCCACCGTGGATTTGTCCCTCGACGATGAGGGGGTTGATCAGGTGCCCCGCATCGTCGACCGCGACGAGCTTCAGGAGCGTCGGCTCTCCGGTTTCCCGATCGATCTCGAGCATGCAGATGTGGCACCCGAACGGATAGGTGTTGTTGGCCGGCTCGAAGAAGGCCTCGTCGCTCAAGCCCGGCTCGACGCCGGCCGGCAGAGGCACAGGCACGTAGGCGTAGCTCGCAACCTCTGCAAATGACTTGGCGGAGACAGGCGCACCTTTCACGCCGATCTTCCCATTCTCGAACACGATGTCGTCCTCGTGGGCCTCGAGGAGCGCCGCCGCGAACTTCGCCATTTTCGCTTTCACTTTGGCGCCGGCCATGTGGATTGCCATTCCGCCGACAGCCTGCGAACGGCTCCCGAATGTCCCGATCCCCTGTTTCACCACGCCCGTGTCTCCGTGGAGGATCGTGATGTGGTCGATCGGGACGCTGAACTGGTCCGCGAGCATCTGGGCGAACGTCGTCTCGTTGCCCTGCCCGTGGGGTGAGGCGCCGGTTGTGGCGCTGATACGGCCGTCGCGCTCGACGGTCACCTGCGCGTACTCCCAACCACCGGTCGGCAGAGCTGACGAAGGGCCGAGGCCGCACACCTCCACATACATCGACAGCCCAAGACCGATGAGGCGACCCTCGCGGCGCCAGGCGTCGCGCTGCGTCTTCAAACCGTCCCAGTCCGCTGCTTCAAGTGCGCGAGCGAGCGCCTTTTCGTAGTCGCCCGAGTCGTACACGGCCCCCATCTGCGTGGCGTACGGGAACTTGGCGGGTGAGATGAAGTTCTTTCGCCGCACCTCCGCAGGGTCCATCTTCAGTTCCCGGGCCAGCATGTCCATGGCCCGCTCAACGAAATAGGTGGCCTCCGGGCGCCCGGCGCCGCGATACGCATCGGTCGGTGTCTTGTTGGTGAACACCTCGGTCAGCGTTGTCCGAATCGCCGGGATGTCGTAGGACGCGTTCGCCATCATCATCGTGAGCGTCGGAATGGCGGCGGTGAGCAGCATGTTGTAGGCGCCGATGTCGGCGATGAGGCGCATCTTCAGCCCCAGCACTTTTCCGTCGCGCCGCGCGGCCACTTCGACATAGGCGATGATGTCGCGCCCGTGCGTCGTGGCCACGAATGCCTCCGAGCGATCCTCGATCCATTTGACGGGAAGCTCGAGGCGCTTCGACACGACTGCCGCAACGTACTCTTCCGCGTAGATGTTGATCTTCGACCCGAAGCCGCCACCCACTTCCGGCGCGATCGCGCGAACCTGGTTCTGACCGAGCCCGGTCATTGCTGCGACCAGTGTGCGCAGGATGTGCGGGTTCTGTGTGGACGACCAGACGGTCAGGGTGCCCTTGCCCGCCTCGAAATGGGCGACGACGCCACGCGGCTCGATCGCGTTTGGCACCAGGCGGTGATTCACCATCCGCTGGGAGATGACGACCTCGGCCTGGGCAAAGGCCTTATCGACGGCCGAGTCGTCGACCGTCTTGCCGTCCGCGCTCACGCCTGTGCCGCTCGGTACGAGCGCCACGGCGAGATTGTTGGGAAATTCCGCGTGAATCACGGTCGGCCGGCCCGTCATTGCCAGTTCGGGATCGACGACTACTGGCAGAGGCTCGTACTCGACGCGGATGGCGTCGGCGGCATCGCGCGCGACGTAGCGGTCGCGCGCCACGACGACGGCCACCGGCTCGCCCGCGTAGCGGACGACATCGGCGGCTACGGCGCGATGCGGCGGTGACGGAAACGGCGTCGCGATCGGCAACGGTGCGAGCATCGTAGCGATCTGTGCGCCGGTGAACACGGCCTCCACACCGTCCATCGCGGCCGCGGCGCCGACATCGATCGACCGGATCCGCCCGTGCGCGATGTCGCTGCGCTTGAATGCGATGTGCTGCATTCCCGCAATCTTCACGTCGTCCACGTACGTGCCGCGACCCTGAATGAGGCGCGGATCCTCACGGCGCTTGACGCGCTCCCCGACGAGCTTCGGCAGGACCGGAGTCGAGGCCATGATTACCTCCGAACGGCCGGCTCGGGGCTTCGGCCTCCGAGCCTGGTGGCGGCGTGCTGGATGGCGTTGACGATGTGCTGGTATCCCGTGCAGCGGCAGAAGTTGCCGGCGATGCCCTCGCGGATCTGCTGTTCGGTTGGCGCGGGCGTTTCCTTCAGCAGTTCCACTGCAGACAGGATCATCCCCGACGTGCAATAGCCGCATTGAAGGCCGTGCTCTTCCCAGAAGCCTTGCTGGACGGGGTGCAGCTCACCGTTCTGCGCGAGCCCCTCGATCGTCGTGACGTCCGAACCATCCGCCTGGACGGCAAAGATGGTGCAGGACTTGGCGCTGCGACCGTCGATCAACACGGTGCAGGCGCCGCACTGGCTGGTGTCGCAGCCGACGTGCGTTCCGGTGAGCAGGAGGTGTTCCCGCAGGAAGTGTACGAGAAGCGTGCGGGGCTCCACGTGGCCCTTACGCACCTTGCCGTTGACCGTCATCGAGATCTGCGCCATATGTGCCTCGCGCTTGAGGGGGCAACAATAGTGACCTCGGGAGCGCAAGTCAATCTGTTAGGATCTCCCGCCTGATGAACCTCATTACTCCTGTTGTCAATCGGTGGATTCAGGAGGCAAAGGAAGATCCCGAGGGCTTCTGGGGCCGTGCCGCGAATGAGCTGCCGTGGTTTCGTGCCTGGGATCTCGTCTTCGAATGGGACTTTCCGACCTTTCGCTGGTTCGTGGGCGGAGAGACCAATCTCGCCTACAACGCGCTCGACCATCACGTGAAGCATGGGCGCGGTGGACACACAGCGCTGATCTATTTCAACGAGCGCGGCGAGCGCCGGTTCTTTACATACGCGGAGCTGCTGCACGAAGTGGAGCGTATCGCGGCTGCGCTGCGCGGGATGGGCGTCACGAAGGGCGATCGCCTCACGGTCTACATGCCGATTTGTCCAGAGGCCATCGTGCTCATGCTGGCGACCGTGCGAATCGGGGCGATCCATCTGGTGGTGTTTGCTGGATTCGGGGAACAGGCGCTGGCGGACCGCATCGAGGCCAGCGGTTCAAGGCTGGTGTTCACCGCGGATGTCACCTATCGGAAAGGGAAGGACGTCCTGCTGAAGGGCATCGTCGACGGGGCCGTTCGCCAGGTCCGCGGTGTCGAGCACGTCATCGTGCTGAATCGCACCGGCGGGCAGTCGCCAATGCAGGACGGGCGCGACCTATCGTGGGACGAATTTCTCGCGCGTGGATCCGGACGTTCCGGTGATTACGTGCCGATGGAATCGAACGAGCCGGCGTACATCCTGGCGACCTCGGGCACCACCGCCAAGCCCAAGCTGGCCATCCATACCCACGGCGGCTATCAGGTGCATATCTGCAGCATGGGGCGCTGGTGCTTTGGCTTGAAGCCGGCCGATGTCTGGTGGGCAACGTCAGACATCGGGTGGATCGTCGGCCACAGTTACATCGTGCATGCGCCTCTCATCGCCGGGTGCACGAGCGTGGCGTTCGAAGGCGCGCTCGATCATCCGCACGCAGAAGCGAACTGGCAGACGGCGATCGAGGAGTTTGGCGTGACCGGCATCTTCACGTCGCCGACCGCGGTGCGGATGCTGATGCGCTACGGCGACGAGCCGCTCGGCCGTGTGGATCACTCCCGGCTCGAGCGCATCGTGTGCGCCGGAGAAGTGCTCAACGCCCCCGCCTGGGACTGGCTGCAGAACAAGATCCTGCGCAACCGGGTTCCCGTGATCGATCACATGTGGCAGACCGAAACCGGCGGGCCGATCTTCGGCAATCCGTACGGCCTCGGCATGCTGCCGATCAAGCCGGGATCGGCCACCATCCCGCTTCCCGGCATCGAAGTGGGGGTGATGACGCCCGACGGTCAGCCGTGTGGTCCCGGCGAGAAGGGCATCATGGTGCTCAAGCGGCCGTGTCCCGGTCTGACGCCCGCCCTCTGGGGCGAGCCGGAGCGTTACGCCCGCGACTACTGGCAGAAGATTCCGAATGTGTACTACTCGGGTGATTCCGCGTATATCGACGAAGACGGCTACGTGTGGTTCGCGGGGCGGGCCGACGAGATCATCAAGATCGCCGCGCATCGCATCGGCACCATCGAGGTCGAGACGGCGCTGCTGAAACATCCGGCAGTGGCAGAAGCAGGGGTGACCGGCCGTCCCGACGATATCCGAGGCGAAGTCATTTCGGCGTTCATCCTGCTGAAACATGGGCGATCGCCCTCTCCGGCTCTTCGACAGGAACTGCTCGACACCGTACGCCACGAGCTTGGCCCCGTGGCGGTCGTCGGTGAGGTGAATTTCGTCAGCATGCTGCCGAAGACGCGCAGCGGGAAAATCATGCGGCGTGTGTTGAAGGCGGTCATCCTCGACCGCGATCCCGGCGACATCACCACGATCGAGGACGAGGGCTCCGTGGAAGAGGCGCGCCAGGCGTGGGAGCAGATGAAGTCGGAAATCGCTTCGCGGCCGCTCTGACGCACTCCGCCTTGATGTACGTAGTGTCCGGCTTTAGCCGGACGAGGGATTCACGCTCTTACCTTTGACTTTCGACTTTGAACTTTGACTTAGTACCGCCTCCGCCTGCTCGTGCGCGTGATACGAGCTTCGAACGAGCGGGCCCGACTCGACGTGCGCAAACCCCTTGGCCAGCGCAGTGCGCTTCAGGTCCGCAAACTCGTCGGGATGGTAGTAGCGAACCATCGGGGCGTGCTTCGGCGTGGGTCGTAAGTATTGACCAATGGTAAGGATCGAAACGCCCACGGCACGCAGATCGTCCAGGACAGCGACGATCTCATCGGACTCCTCGCCCAGGCCGACCATGATGCCGGTTTTCGTGGGAATCGCAGGCTCGTAGCGTCGCGAGCGATCGAGCAGCTCGAGCGAGCGAGGATAGCGGCCACCCGATCGCGCCATCCGGTACAGCCGCGGCACCGTCTCGATGTTGTGATTCAGGACGTCCGGTCCGGCGTCCAACACAGCGCGCAGCGACGACTCGATGCCCTGGAAATCGGGAATCAAGACTTCGATGCGGCAATCCGGAACGCGCACCCGTGTCTGACGGATGGTGTCGGCAAAGATCGAGGCGCCGCCGTCGGCCAGATCGTCGCGATCGACGGATGTGATGACCGCATGCCGGAGCGCCATCGCCTGGATGGCGCCGGCGACTCGAACCGGTTCCGCCAGGTCGACCTCCCCCGGCCGTCCGTGTGCCACGGCGCAGTACGCGCACGCACGCGTGCAGACGTCGCCGAGAATCATGAAGGTCGCGGTGCCGTGGTACCAGCATTCGCCGATGTTCGGACAACGGGCTTCCTCGCACACCGTGTGGAGCTTCAACTCACGCATCAACCCCTTGAGCCGCAGGTAATTGGACGATCCGGGGGCGCGCACCTTCAGCCACTCGGGCTTTGGCTCCCTCGGCCGGAGGAACTCGACAGGTACCTCGACGGTCACCAAGGCTATAGTAATTGACGAATTTACGGATTTACGAATTGACGGATTTCATTGGTGTATTTGGTCATGGCAGCATCGTGTTCAACCGCGTCGCTGTGCGGTCGCGTTGGCTTTGGCGGTGAGCTGCGACTGATTGAAGATTCTTGACAGTTCGTTGGACTCGCTCCGAAGCCACTCAAGTTCTGCGCCGCCCCCGATTCCCGCCGCTTGGATCATTCCAGCCAGTAAACGCTCTCGTCGGCTTCTTCGACGACGTACACGATCTTCGCGATGAAGTCGGCATGTGACCGCGCGCGGCACGTGGCTCGATAGTTTGCGCCTACACGCGTCCCGGCTCGGAATAGCTGGTCTGAGAACTCGCGGCCCCCCCAAGTGGCGCGACGGGTACGACAGAACCTGACGATTCGCAGCCCGAACGCGAAGGTCCTGAGCTTCAATGCCTCGGCCCGTGGATTCATCGGCTTCAGCAGAGCATGGATCATGCCCTCGAAAGAATGCAGGAACAGCGTAGACGTTGCGCTCCGCATCGCAATTATTGCAGCGTGCCGACAGCCGGACCGCTGCAAATCCGTCAATATCCCAATACAATTCGTCGATCCGTAAATCCGTCAATCCGTAAATGGACAAGCTCCGCATCACGTGGTTCGGGCATAGCACGTTTCTGCTCCGCTCTCCGGGCGGCAGGCGCCTGCTCTTCGATCCATGGTTGGTCGACAACCCCGCCTGTCCCGACTCGATGAAGAAGTCGCCAAAGCCGGATCTGATCCTCGTTACTCACGGGCACGCTGATCACATCGGCGACCTGGTGAACGTGGCACGGGACAGCGGCGCCCCGGTCGTCGGCATCTTCGAGCTGTGCGACTGGCTGCGGCGCAAGGGGATCGCACACGTGCTGCCGATGAACAAGGGCGGCTCGCAGGACGTCGGCGGCCTTCGCATCACCATGACCGATGCGCGACACAGCAGCGGGTACGTCGCCAACGGCGAGACGATCTATATGGGCGAGGCGGCCGGCTACGTCGTTCGATTGGAGGACGGCATGGTGGTGTATTTCGCCGGCGATACGTCGCTCTTCGGCGACATGAGACTGATCGGCGAAATGCACAAACCCGACATCGCGTTTCTGCCGATTGGCGATCGATTCACGATGGACCCTGCGGGGGCGGCAAAGGCATGCGAGCTGCTCGGCGTCCGCCTGGTGGTGCCGATGCACTGGGGCACCTTCCCGCTGCTTACCGGCACACCTGCCGATCTGAGGAAACATCTTGAACCGAAGAGCGTGCAGGTGCTGGAGCTGAAGCCGGGGGAGACGGCGGAATAGATCGGTGAGCCTGTCGTTCACACTTCTGGGTTCTCTCTTCTCGGTTCGCGTTCAGGTTCGGTTCGCGGTTCGGTTCCAGACCGGCTCACCAAACTTTTTCCAGCACTCTCAGACGACGCCAATTACTTGAAGAACGGTGACGTTACGGCGGTTCGATTAAAGCGATTTCCATCGACGCGATGCCTTCGGGCAGGAACAACTGCTGGAGCCGCTGTTTCTGATTGAGCGAGGCCTGCACCCACAAGTCCGTTGCGCGCGGTAAAACGCGTTCTGCGAACGCCGCGAACAGACCTTCGAGCTTCGCCTTGCTTACATTCACAGCGCGGCACTGAGGGGAGTAGACCGCCCTGCGTCTCCTCCCCCTCCTCCCCCTTCTGAACCGATGCGGGCGTCGATTCGAACCCGTGCTAACCAGGAAGGAGAGAGGGGCTTAGGCGGTAGATGTGACAGTGCAAGGTCATCGCGAAGCCCTCGACGTCTGCCATTGACAGCCCCTTGCACTCGTCCTACGCTGGCCCCATGGAACTCCACGTTCCACCGGAACTCGAGGCCAAGTTGAACCGCCTTGCCGAAGGCACTGGACGGAATGCCGAGCAGCTCGCCTTGGACCTGCTGGCGACTTCCGTCGAACATGACGAGTGGTTCAGGCGCGAAGTGGGAAAGGGCCGTCTCTCTGCACGAGAGGGGCGGTTGCTTGACCGCGACGAGCTCTTGTCTCGGATCGAACAGCGCTATCGCGCCTGATGCGCGTCCGCTGGACGGCTGACGCAGCCAACGATCTCGAGCGGCTTTCCGACTACATCGCCGACGACCGGCCTGAGGCTGCTCGAAGAATTGCGCTGCACATAGTACGAACCGTCGACGGCCTTGATACGTTTCCGAACCGAGGCCGCCCGGGACGCGTTGAGGGCACCCGAGAGCTGGTTCTTGCTCCCCTTCCGTTCATTGCCGTTTACGAGGTCCACGACGACGAGGTGCAGGTGCTGCGATTACTGCACGCCGCTCAAGAGTGGCCGACGTCGTAGCACGTCGGCATTGATCCGCCACAACGACGTGCGGCGACGCGAACTTTCCCGGCTTTAATCCATGCGGAAGTCATGCAAGAGTAACCTTTACGGCGATGGTTGGTTATCACGTACAACCACCAGGGCCAGCGCTTCTCCGCACTGGGAAGGGCCGCGTGCCTGCGCAGGCCACCGAAAGGAAGGAGAATGATGCTCTTGTGCGAGAGGACAACGGCGGGCCGGCGTCGGTCGTCTAAGGTCGTATGACGAAAGCCGCTGCGATCGCGCTCGCCGGTTCGCTGCCAGCGAGGGACCGGGGCCTCAGAGCCGAGTCTCGCGGTGACCGGAAGATTCGACTTCTCCCCGTCAGCCTCCGTCGACTCACCTCCGGCGCGTGAACGCATTGCTGCTCTCGGCAGCTTCATCCGTACAACCATTGAGTCGCGCGGGATTGATCTATCGGCCTACAGCACCGTGGAGAGCGCAGACGATGTCGAGCTGCTGCGCCGAGCGCTGGGCGTCGAAAAGGTGATCTTGTGGGGGCACAGCTATGGCACCCATCTGGCGCTGGCGGTAATCAAGCGTCACGTTGAGCACGTCGCGCGTGCTCTCCTTGGTGGCGTTAACGGCTTGGACGATCGGTGGCGAGATCCTTCCGATACTGATGCTTGGCTGGCGCGCGTGGGTGCGGCGATACAAACGTCGGCACCTGCAGGACGCCGCGGCGACTTTGTCGAGCAAGTGAGGCGCGTTTTCGCGCAATTGGACGAGGAGCCGATTCGCGTTGCAATAGCCGACGGCGATGTCTTAATCGGCAAGAAGGAGATCCAGCTCCTCCTTACAATCCAGAGTGGCGACCTCGGCTTCATTCAGAACCTGCCGGTACTGTTCGATAGCCTTGAAAAGCGGACTCGGCTTGAGGCGGTTGCCACGGCGGTACAGCAGACTATTCGCCAGCGTCCCATAGGCACTGCGATGACGTACGCAATGCACGTCGCATCGGGAGTGTCAGCAGAGCGCTTGGCTCGCGTCAACGAGCAGGCTCGTACGGCGATACTGGGGAACGCCATCAACTGGGGCATTGGTGACGAGGCCTTCGTGAAGGCGCTTGGTGTCCTGGATTTGGGCGACCAATTCCGAGCGCCATTCCGCTCGAGCGTTCCGGTCCTGATCATGTCAGGAACGCTGGATGGCAGGGCTGTCGAGAACGACGCCAAGCGCGTTGGTGTCCAGTTCGATCAGGTCAGCTATGTGACGATCGATGGCGCGTCCCACGATTTCTGGTTTCTCCGGCCTCCGCCTCGCGTTCCCGAGGTCACGGAGGCGTTCCTGCGCGGAGAGCCGGTTCCTGATGAGAAAATCGCTTGGCCTGTCTCGTTCCGTTGGCCGGAGTGATCCGCTAGCGTCGACTTGAAGAGTTGACTGTCGAACATCAAGCGGCCTGCCGCAACGCATCGCCCCGCCTGAGCCATTGAGCAATATGGTTCCAACTGGTGAAAGTTAGGCTCACCGAACTTTCTTCAGCACTGCTCGTCGGAACCGCGAGTCTCGAACCTCCCGAACCTCGAACTCCGAACCGAACCTGCCCGCCTACGCGCGAAGCGCTTCGGCGAGGCCTCGCCGGCTCGGTCCGCTGGATGCGGACCGACTACGGCGCTGGCTCGGGTCGCGACGCGACCCGACATTGGCGAAGGCGGGAACACGAACCGAGAACCGAGAAGATAGAAGTGTGAACGACGGTTTACTGAATCGTAATCGTACCCTGCAACGACGTGGATGTGGGCTGATCGTGGTCGTGGAATCCGCAGGTGCGCGGAGTATTCAGATTGCCTGTGGTTCTGCTCTGGTTGGGCTGGAGAAACCCCACATCGTTGATCGGTGGACACGCGCTGTGCTCGGGATGTGGATCGGAGGCCATGTTGTGCGCGCGTGTGTCGTTGTTCACGAACGTGACGCGAGATCCCGCTGAGATGGTCACGGTGCGGGGCGACACACCTGTCGATGTGATGGTGATCGTCGCGCCCCCGGGCGTTGGCGTGGGCGACGGCGTCGGGGTGGGTGTCGGTGATGCTGGCGTCGAGCTGCCGCCACCGCACCCCAGCGCGGTTGCCACGAGAGCTGCGGCGCCATACCGCACGAGCATCACGGCCAGACGCAAACGTGTCGCGCCACGATCTGTCATCAGAAGAACTTCCTCGAGATATTAAACCCCAGAAACCAATCGTCGTTCGAGGCGCCGCCGCGCGCAATCTGGCCCATCGTCGTGCCAAGTCCGTTGGAGAAATTGAGCTGGAACACGTGGCCGCCGGCGCGTTTCTCGATGCCGAACGACGCCTGGTTCACCCCTGGATCGTCGCCGGTCACGCGCGGAATGATTTCTCCGACCAGGTACACTGTCGGCCGCACGCGGATGCGGGTCCCAACGCCAAGCAGGAAGCTGTCGTTGTCGTCCGTCAGCTCGGACGGCAATGGGTTGGAGTTGTTCACCCAGATCGGCTGCAGAAACACCGTGCCCACAGGCGCGAACGAGCGCGAAACCACCACGCCGAGCGCTGGCGAATAGCTGTCGCGGAAATTGTTCGTGCCGTCCATCGAGCCGATCACGGCCAGGTTCACGAAACGGCCGTCGCGCTCCTGCATCAGGTCGTACTGGGCGAAGAGCTCGATGGTGCGATCGCTCGTGCGGTGAATGCCAATCTGCGTGCCGCGCATGATCCCAAACCTGTATTCGAGGCCGATCTGTGCCCCCGAATCGAGTCCGAAGAGGTCCTCCACCAGGTCGCCAAAATCGCCGGCGCCGAGCGGCCGGCCGAACCGGTGCGTGACACGAAACGAGCTCTTGTAGCGCGGCAACCGGAGGGCCGTCGGCATCGCAACAACGGTGAAGTCAGGCTGGAGCGGCACCAGATCCAGGTCCGGATCGTCCTGGGCCTGCGCGGGGGCAGGCTGCAACCAGCAAACGGCGACGGCCAATGCCGTCACAAACAGCAACACTCGTCGGTGGCTCATCTCTACTCCTAGTCGTTGGGTGCGCCCAGTTCGATCCAGCGCTTGATGACGCGTATCTGGCCCTCGGTGAGGAGCGTGTTCCCGCGCGGCATGCGCGTGCCCACGATGCCCGCCCGACCTTCAAGCTTGTGAATGAGATAGCTGTTCTCCGGGTCGCCGGGAACGACGCGAACGGCGCCCGGCTTTCCAGAGCTCGCCACCCCCACGAGGCTGGTGTGCGCGACCCCAGAACGGAGGTTCATCCCAGCGACCGGATTTCGTCCGGCATCCGTGTGACAGTTCGTACACGCCTGCCGTCCCGACGAATCGGTCGTGTCGAAGATCTCGCGCTGAATGCTGCTCAGCGTCGGCTGCAGGTTTGGCGTGGGTCCGGTGAGGTCCGAGAGCTTCTCGTCGCACGCCGCTGACATCCCGCACAGCGCCAGCAGCACGCCACCCGCGATCACATGTCGTCGCATCCAAGACTCCTTCATGATTGACCCGCCTCCCGTGCCCTGACCACCAGCACACCCTTCATCTGATCGTGCCCGTCGCCGCAGAACTCCGTACACAGGATGGGGAACTCGCCCGCCGCGTCGGGCGTGAAGTCGATGTTCACGGTCGCGCCTCGTGCGATTTCCTTCGACACGTCGAACCTCTTGATGCCGAACCCGTGCAGGCCGTCGCCCGATTTCACCACGAGCCGCACGCGCTCCCCTTCGGTGACCTCGATGGAGGCAGGAACGAACTCATACCGCTTCGCGACAATCTCGATGACCCGCGGTTCCGTGTTCTGCGGCACGGCCGTGCTGTCGGATCGGGCTGGAGTGGCGAGGAAGCCGGCGCCGACGCAGGCGAGGATGGCATACGGTGGTTTGAGACGCATCGCATTGGCGAGGGGAGACCGCTGCATGAGCAAGCACGGTGCCCCCTGGAAAAGCGCGACTGGCGGCGGCAATCCGCCTGAAACGCGCGGATGGATGTTCGACGGGTTACTGAACCAGTAAATATCGACGAGACGCGAAAGGCATCTCTTGGCGCGCTCCGCGCGCCTAATCGATGCGGTACTTCGCCAAATAGTAGCTCAACGCCCGCTGGCTGATGCCCAGCAGCTCGGCCGCATCCTTCTTGACACCGCCTGCCTGTTCCAGCGCCCGCCGGATGCTCTCGCGCTCCACCCACTCCAGGTTCTGGTGCAGGCGCAGCGAGGGAAGCCCCGGCGCGGGCGCCGAGGTCGCTCCGAGCAGTGAGATGGACTCTGTGGTGATTGCCGGGCCTGTCGTCAGCACGATGGCACGTTCGATCGTGTTCTCGAGCTCGCGCACGTTGCCGGGCCACTCGTACCGTTGCAGCGCCCGCACGACGTCGTCGTCGACGCGCTCGATCCGCTTGCCCGTGCGCTGCCGATGCTTCTCGACGAAATGCTCGACGAGGACCGGAATGTCTTCGCGCCGATCGCGCAGCGGCGGGATTGGAATTGGAATCACGTTCAGCCGGTAGTACAAGTCTTCCTGGAACCGCGCGTCGCTGACCATCTGCTGCAGATCGCGGTTCGTGGCCGCGATGACGCGCACGTCGACGCGATGGGTGCGCTCGGCCCCGAGCGGCTCGAACTCGCGCTCCTGAAGGACGCGAAGCAGCTTCGACTGGATGGACGGGCTGAGGGTGCCGATTTCGTCGAGGAAGATCGAGCCGCCATCGGCCAGGGCGAACTTGCCGCGCTTGCTCATCGTGGCGCCCGTGAAGGCGCCGCGGACGTGCCCGAAGAGCTCCGATTCGAGCAGCGTTTCCGGAATCGCGGCGCAGTTGACCTTGATGAGGGGCATCTCGCGCTGCGCGCTGCGATGGTGGATCAGCCGCGCCACCATCTCCTTGCCGGTTCCCGTCTCGCCCGTGATGAGAACCGTACTCTTTGACTGGGCGACGAGCTCGGCCCGTCCGATGACGTCCTGCATCGGGCGGCTGCGTCCGACGATTCCGTAGTGGTTGAACTCGGCATCGCGCTCGCTGATCAGGTACTGCCGCTGCGTCTGCAGGTGCACGCTCTTGACGGCACGCCGCGCCAGCGCGAGCAGTTCGTCGACCTCGAACGGCTTCTCGAGGAAGTCCTCGACGCCGAGCTTGAAGGCCTCGCGGACGATCTGCGTCGATCCGTGGGCGGTCATCATCACGATCTGGGGCCGCTCGGCCGGCGTCATCGTGTGCGCCATGTCCCGAATCAGCTCCAGACCCGTCATGTCCGGCATCAGGTTGTCGACGACGAGCAAGTCGAAGGAGCGCTCGCCAAGATGACGCTGGGCGTCCCGGATGGTCGTCGCTTCAACGACCTCGTGCCCCTCGTCCCGAAGCGCTCGACCCAGGCGCTTCAGAATCTTCTCCTCGTCGTCAGCCAGCAGAATGGTGCCGCGCGGAGACGTCATGCCTCGGTAGGCGTGGTGGTCGATTGCGGCAGGTCGATCCGGATTTCGGTGCCCTGTCCGACGCGGCTGGACACGCTCATCGTGCCGCCGAGTCCCTCGACGATGTTCTTCGCGATGGGCAAGCCGAGGCCGGTGCCGGCGCGTCTCGTGGTGAAGTACGGATCGAAGACCTGCGACATATCCTCGAGCGCGATGCCCGTGCCGCGATCGTCGACGGAGATGACGGCGCGCCCGTTGGCGAAGCGTGTTCGCATCCGCACCGTGGGCGCATCGACGACCGCGACGGAGGCGGGGCCATCAGTGCCGGTGCTGCTGCGGGCGACGGCCTGCACGGCGTGCTTCGCGTTCGTGAGCACGTTGACGAGCGCGGTACGGAGCCGCTCGGCGTCGGTGACGACGGGCACCGCCGACGGGTCGAGATCGAACGCGACTTCGTCCGGCGCTTCACCAGCCCACGCCGCTTCCACCGATGCGCGGCATATCTTGTTCAGGTCTGCTTCGGCCAGCTCGAAGCGGATTGGGCGCGCGAAGTCGAGCACGTCGGTCACGACCCGGTTGAGACGCGTCGTTTCCTCGTCGATGTCGGCGATGGCTTCGCGCAGCTCCGACGCCGTGAGACGTCCGCGTCGCAGCGTCGCGAGCGAGGCTCGAATGATCATCAGCGGGTTGCGCACCTCGTGCGCGATGACCGTAGAGAGCCGGCCGAGCGAAGACAGCCGCTCTTTCTGCGCCGCTTCACGCTGGAACCGGGCGATCGACTCGGTCAGCGTGTTGAAGGCCGCGGCCAGCGTCCGTGCGTCCTCGTCGTCGAGGGCGCGGCTCTTGAGGGTGACTTTCCGGGTGAGGTCCCCGGTCGCGGCAACGTCGCGCATCGCTTTGGTGATGGCGGCAAGAGGCCTCGTCATCGTTCGCGCCACGCCGTAACTGAGCAGCGTCGCCAGCAGCAGCGTCACGACAAGGACGCCAACCAGGCCGGTTCGGATGGCGTTCAGAAACTGCAGCCGCTCGGTGCGCGACCGCAGGATCAAGGCGATGGGGCCGTTGCCTTGCGACGAACCGACGCCCTGCAAGGGCCGGGCGAGGACGAAATAGTCCTGTTGATCGATCGTCACAGGAGTCAGCGACGGCGAGTCGATCACCCCTGTCAAGAAAGGTCGTGATCTGGCCGGGAACGTCGAGGCGAGAATCCGGCCGTGCGCGGCGAAGGCAATCTCGCTGCCCGTCAGCTTCTTGAATTCCGCTGCCAGCCGATCGTCCAGGAAGAAGCCGACCGTGAGGCGGCCGAGAATGTCGGGAACAGGGCCGTCGAGGAGAATCGGCGCGCTGACAAGCTGCAGCACGCCGCGACCGCTGGGCAGGAATGTCGAGACTTCATCGACCGACTGGACGGGCACGACGTCGAGCAGCAACCCCGGGATCTCGCCCGCGTCGGCACCGGCCGAGCCCAGCACCTGACCGTCCCGGCCGGTCAGAACCAGGAGGTCGGCGTTCACCTCCTCGCGATATTCGTCGGCGAGCGGCTGCACGGTTGGCGCGTCGGCTGTTTCGACCGCAGCCTTCAGCTTTGGCAGATCGGCCACAACCCTGGTCAGTCGCGCGTAATGGTCGGTGCGGGTCGCCGCGTGCTGATCGACGAGGGTACCCGCTTCCACGAGGCCGCGCCGGAGCTCGTCCTCCGCGGCCGCTGCTGCTCGTTCGTTCACGAAATAGAACGCAAAACCGAGCGACAGCATCGCCAGCAGTGTGCAGGCCAGAAAGACCCGGTTGGTGAGCGAGGATGCAACTGCTGCCACGGCCGCCCCACGGCATCGTACCCCGAAAACCCTGTTACGGCAGGCGCAGGACGATCAGCAGCGTGCCGCGCTCGAGTTTCCGGAGGGTCGGGTCTGGATACGGCGAGATCAGGCTCCACGATTCGACTACGCGCCCGTCCTCGATGCGAGCGCCGCGCGCCACGCGCGCTCGTGCGGCGCCGTAAAGACGCGTCACCTTCCATCGGTCGTACGTGCCGCCCTTCCCGAGGGCATCGACGGGCGCGAGGAGGCGGACGCCCCACGCGCCGGGCGCGCGGAGCAGCGCGGGGTCCGCGGACAGTTGGCGCAGCACCGTGTCCAGATCCGCCTCGACCACACGCACGCGGTACGCAGCAGATCGCGGAGCCGGGGGCGCGAAGAGCGGCAGGAATTCTGGGGCCTCGCGCCACGCGGGTGCGGCCCTCACAGCCACGACGGCCGCGCAGAACAGCGCCAGCGCGGCAGCGACCCTGCGCTGCCGACGCTCCGAGTTATACTTGCCCGGCTGCGCGGAGACCAACGTGGCGTATATCATCTGCGAACCGTGCGTCGGCACCAAGGACGCTGCCTGCGTGGATGTCTGCCCGGTGGACTGCATCCATCCACGAAAGGACGAGCCGGCGTTCGAGGCGGCGGAAATGCTGTACATTCACCCGGACGAATGTATCGACTGCGGCGCGTGCGTACCGGCGTGTCCGGTGGAGGCCATTTTTACGCTGGATGAAACGCCGGAAAAATGGAAGCAATTCATCCCGGTGAACGCGCAGTATTACGAGAAGTAAGGGTTCACTCGCACAAGCTACGATTGGAGCGGTCCAAGATGTCTGCTATCCGTGGTTTGGTGCTCCTCGTTGCGGCAGGGGCCGCGGTTTCCGCTCTCGGCGTTCGCGCAGCCGGTCAGGCTGTGCCCGAGGATCCGTCGGCCCAGTTTCAGCTCGCGACCGAGCTGTACGAGTCGGCGCGCTATCGTGAAGCGCTCGGCGCGTACGAAATGGTGACGCGGGCCGACGACGAAGGTCTCGTGGCCCGCGCACGCAAGGGTAAAGTACGGTCGGCGCTGCGGATCGCCGAGTTCGAGACCGCGTGGCGCGAGGCGGATCTGCTCAACGACAATGAGACAGCGGATACCGAAGCGCGAACACTGCTCGGCGATGCGTTGTGGGCCATCGGTCGCTTCGACGAGGCTGACGTCGAGTACAAAGAGGCACTCGACGAGGCGGGATCCACTCGTGCGAGATTTGGGCTGGCGCGCTCGCTTGCGTCCCACAGTCGGCTAGACGAGGCGCTGGACGAGGCGCGGAAGGCCGCCGCGGAGTCGCCACAGGATGCCGAGGTGCATGCACTCATCGGGCTCATCCACGAGCGGCTCAATCAGTACGAGCAGGCAGCCGATGCGTTCGACAAGTACGTGACACTGCTTCCCCCCCGCACGTCGAAGGAAGACAACCAGATGGCCACCTTGTTTCAGAGCAAGGTCCGCCTCCTGCGGAGCTTCAAGGGGCGCGTTCCACAGGAAATCGAAGGCGACCCGACCCGCGTACACCGAGTGCCGTTCAAGCTGGTCGACAAGAAGATCGTGATGCAAGGGCGGGTCAACAGAACTCCTGTGGAGTTCGTGCTGGATACGGGGTCGGAGCGAACCGGGCTGTCAGATGTCACGGCGCGCCGGGCCGGTGTGGGATCGATCACGTCGACACTGACCGCGGGCGTCGGCATTCCCGCCCTCCGGCGCCTCGACATGGGGCGTGCCGAGCTGCTCGAAGTAGGGGCGCTGCGCATGCGCAACGTGCCGGTGGCCATTCGCGGGGCCGTACGCAACGCGCTGCCGCGCTGGCAGCGGGAAAGTCTCTCGCCGCTCTCGCTGGGCCTGTCGGTCGGTATCGACTATATGCGCCGTGAAGTGATACTCGCGCGGACGCTGCCAGTAGCCGAAGCCGATTTCGTGCTGCCGATGCGCGTGAACCGGCTGCCCATGGTCCGGGGAATGCTCAACGCCATGCACCCGGCGTACTTCGTCGTGGACACGGGGGGCGAGTTGATTTCGATCAGCGCCGAGACCGCCGGCGCGCTCGCCATGAAGCCTGTCCGCCGGATTCCACTGCGGGTGTTCGGGATGTCCGGGATGGACATGAACGCCTACTTGCTGCCTGGCGTGGATGTCGATTTCGAGGAGATCGAGTACCGCAACGTAGGACTCGCGGTACTCAATCTGCGCGCGCCCAGCGTGCTACTGGGGTTCCAGGTGGGCGGGATCGTCGGCCATCGATTCCTCAGCGAGTACCGGGTCTCGATGGATATGACCCGCAGCGAGCTGCGTCTGGAGAGACTCGGGACGTAACGCCTATCACTTCCACGAGCCACGGAGACTCAGAGACACGGAGAAGAATTCTTTCAACCTCTGTGTCTCCGTGACTCCGTGGCCCGTTGATTAGAAATCGTACCCGATCCACATCGCAAACCGCGCTTTGCGGAACGCCGAGCTCCCGCCGCCGGCGGCAAACCGCAGATCTTCCCACGGCTTGTTGAAGAGCGTGCGCCACGCCCAGTCGAAGTGAATGGGGAACCCCAGCGCAAACGTTTCCAGGCCGATGCCGTACGACGCGCGGGCATCCACGAGGCGGAACCCATCAACCCGCGCCGCCGTTCCGAACACGGGCGTGGCGCCGCCGACGGGCGACAGGCTGAACCCGACCACGGGTGAGTAGATCTCCGAGCTGTTAGAGAACCACTTGAACGGCTGTCCCTCGAAATTCGCGCCCCCCAGGTTGGCGAACAGCACACCACGGATGCCGCCGAGAATACCAATTGGTGTCAGCATCGCCTCGATGAAGGGGAAACGCAGCTCGGCGTTCAGGAACCCGGCCTCCGAGCCGATGAACTCGAGGTACTCGTAGCCCCGCATCTCCGAGTTGCCGCCAAAGTACAGGAAGTCTGGCGCATCGCCCCAGCTCTTGAAGGCGCGCGCGCGCATCGCCAGGAGCCCCGTGCCACCGAGGCGCAGATAGTACCGGGCGTCGACATCGGTTGTCTGCCGCCCGAGCGTCGTATCGCCGATGTTTGGAGACACCTCGTACGACAGCCGTATCGTGTCGCCCGCCAGCGGCCCGAACTCGCGGAAGACCGTCGTCTCCTGCACGTAGTTGATGCCAAGCGGAATATAGGTTCCGCTTCGGAACAGCTCGCGTCCGAACTGTTGTTGCTGGTAGTCCGCTGAGATCGACTGCAGCGTCGGATCGTTGAATTCCTCGCGGTACTGGAGGACGCCGCCGAACAGCTCGAGGCGCCTGTACCGATCGATAGGCCAGATGCCGAACGCGGTGCCGCCGCGCACGGTTCTGGTTGCGACGGCAAGGTCGCGGTCGATCAGGCTCGAGTAAATTGGATCGTAAAAGACCCCCTCGAGCGCTCCGTAGAAGAACTGGGTCTGTGAGAAGCCCTGGAACGAGTAGTTGAACCGGCGAGCGGCATTGAAGTACGAGAACGCGAGCGTGCGGTACTGTGAAATCGATGCCGCATACAGACTCATCTGCTTGTCGCCGAGCACGTCGCTGAACGTCACCGCGGACCCGCCAAACACGTCGCCGCTGCTGGTGACGCCGACGTTCACCGGGGGCCGGCCGTCGAGGAACATCTTTTCGAAGGTTCCCTTGCGTCGCTTGTTCTCCGCGATCAGCGTATGCGAGAGCGGCGCCTGGAAGTCGATGATCGGTCCCGGCGCGCCGAAGTCAGCGGTGGTGGCCATCGCGATCGGATCGCGCCGGCCGAGCGTGTGCAGCTCCCACTCTCCTTTGTAATAGCTGACGAAGGCGATTCGCGGCTCTTCTTTACCTGCGCGCAGCACGACGGCCGACGTGTTGCCGCCAAGTGCGTCGGTGTATTGACGCAGCTCGCCGGCTTTCAGGCCGAGCGTCCAGACGTTGTAGATACTGCCGTTCCGCGACACCTCTGCCTCGATCGGCGTGCCGGGATCGGTCGCTGTTGACGAGAAGACGAGCGTGTCGGCGTCGAGAAACTGCGCCGCCGAGTCGTCGTGCGTGCCGAACGTGAGCTGGGTCTTCTGGCCCGTCGCCACCTCGAGGCGGAACAGTTTTTCGTTGCCGCTGACACGCGCGACGTAGACGATCGACCGTCCATCCGGCGACCATGCCGGCCCGGAATCGGCGAAGTTGTCCTTCGAGAGGTTGGTCAGCTGGCGCGTCTGCAGGTCGATGAGGAAAATGTCGCCGACGCCGCCCTGCAGCGCCGCGAATGCGACCTTGGTGCCGTCGGGCGAGATATCGGGCGATTCAGGGTCGTCCACCTCGCGCATCTCGAACCGTTGCTCGACGTCGCCCGTGATCACGTTCTGCAGAATGAGCGTGCGCCATTTCTCTCTCCGCACGAAGTATGCGATCCGATCGCCGGACGGGGCCCAGGAAATCCACTGGACGGTGTTGGACCGCATGCCGGGCTGGATGATGAACTCCCACCCCTTGTCCTGGTCGAACTCGCTGGTCAGGTTGCGGATGATCGATCCATCGCGCGACGAGACGAGCACGATATCCATCTCCCGGTCGCGCCGGTTGCCCGTCACCATGGCAATGAGGTCGCCGGAGGGCGACGGCTCGATGGAGGCGGCTCCCACGAACACCGACTTCTCGGGATTCGGCGCGAGATTGCGGCCGTAGTCCGCCGGCCGCTCCTTGTCACGAAACGGCTTGAATCGATCCTTCAGGTACTTGTCGAACTCCTGATCGAATTCCTCCGGCGTCATGCGAAATGCCTCCATGTAGGCATCCTCGCCGCCGCCGATGACCGATTTGCGCAGGGAGAACAGGAACTGCCGAATGCCTTCCTTGCCCCAGCGTGACTCGATGAACTCGAAGACCGCGTGCCCGAGGTTGTAGACCAGGCGGACGTTGCCCACGCTGGTGTACCCCTCGAGCTCGGTCATTTTCGGGACGATGTCGGTGACCGCCGCGTCGCGCACCGACATCAGATCGAGGGGGCGCCAGATGCCGGTCATGTAGTCCGACAGCCCTTCGTTCACCCAGAGCGGAACATTGCGCCGGATGAGCGACGTCGGAATAATGTCGAACTCGAACTGATGGGTCAGCTCGTGCACGATCAACCGGTAGAGAAGATCCGGCGGGTCGTCGAGCGGCATCACGATGCGGTAGCGTGTCGGCTCCGCAAACGCGCCGACGCCTTCCTGCGCGGCGCCGGGGATGACGTTCTGCTGCTGGAACTCGGCGCTCGTCTTGAACAAGATGAGCGGAATCTTGAAGGCGAGGTCGTACTTGAGCTCCGCGCTGATGTGCTGGTACGCGCTTTCCGCGTAGCCCGCCACGCGCTCGAGGTGCTGCTCGATTTCCGGGTAGTAGTAGATCTCGAAGTGATCGGTCGTGTAGATCTGCCACCGGAAATTGTCGTAGCGAATCTGGTTCTTCCCGAAGTAGGGAATGAACGGCGTCTGCGCCGCGACCGGCCGTGGCGCCAGTGTGACTGCCGCGACAATTGCTGCTACAGCAGCCAGGATGGTACGCCTCATGGAAATTCTCCTCGCAGGCACTATTTTCGAACGTCCGCGGTGTCCAGCATCTTACTGCCGACAGATTCATGACCGCAAAAAAGCTCGTTGCGGTCCGGCGCAGGGCGAGACTGCCGACGCGCGTGCAGCAAAGGATGTACCGACGAGTTCGCTGAAAACTGACGGGAAATCGTGGATCCGCGCGAAGCGCCGTGCGTGCGATCCTCCGAATGTCCTGTTCTCGGCTGGCGACCGTCCTTTCGGGCTACCTGGGTGATAATGAAGCGATGGACGCGCCTTCAACCAACGATCTCACGCCCGAGCCGGTTCCGACCCCGGATCCGGTCGTCGCAAACGCACCCACACGGGGGATGAGCCGACGGACACGCGCCTGGATTGGCATGGGCGCGGTGGTCGTGGCGCTCGTGCTCCTGACGATGCTGCCGGGGCCAGGGAGCGATCCGGACGCTCCGCCTCCAGCCGCGAACGGCGGCGCGTCCGCCGGCGATGACGAGCGTGCGGTCGTCGGCAGGGCCGCGCAGCTGCAGTTTACGCTCAAGGACATGAACGGCGTCGACGTGAACCTGTCGTCGTTCAAAGGCAAGGTCCTGCTGATTAACTTCTGGGCCACGTGGTGCGGCCCGTGCCGCGTCGAAATTCCTTACCTCATCGAATTGCAGAAGCAGTACGCGAGCGATCTCGTCGTGCTCGGCGTCTCCGTCGACGACCCGGCGGAGAAGCTGCAGCCGTACGCGACCGAGATGAAGGTCAACTATCCGTTGCTCGTGGGCAACGGCCGCCAGGATTTTCAGGACGCATACGGACCTTTCTGGGGCATCCCCGTGTCGGTGTTCGTCGGGCGCGACGGAAAAATTCACAAGAAGCATTCCGGCATCGCGTCGAAGGAGCAGTTCGAGCACGAGATCAAGTTGCTGCTGTAGTATGATCCCCGTATGTTGAAGGGGTTCACGCACGCCCGACTCGCCTGCGGATGTCGATTGACGTTCCGCGAAGGCGTCGAGGGGAGCCCGGTGACGGTGATCGTCGAGGAGAAGGGCGCACACTGCGTGATGGCGCTTCACGTTCGCGATTTGCCCGTCTACGATTTTCGCGAAGCGCTCCGCCCGCCGACACGCTTTCTGCCAATCGAAGAAGAAGAGTACGAAGAAGAAGGCTGACGTCAGGTAAATTCGACCCGCAACTCCGCCACGAGCGGCAAGTGATCTGACGCCAGCAGCGCCACCCGCGTTCGCGGAAGCTCCAGCTTCGCAACTTCCACCCGTCCCTCGTAGTAAATGTGATCCAGGTGCAGCACCGGAAAGACGCCGGGATACGTACGACGCCTCCGGAGGTGCGCGCGAAGATCGATGCTGTTGAGCCGTTGGCTGAGCATCTGCGTGGCGAGGCCGCGCATCCATTCGTTGAAATCGCCGAGCACGATCTTCGGCTGTCCGACGCGCCGATCGTGCACGATCGCGCTCAGACGTCCTGCCTGATACCTGCGCTCGAGGATCGCCGTGCCCAGATGCACGTTGTACAAATGGAGGGTCTCGTTACCGACCGCGATGTCTACGCGCTGGCAACACCGAGGCTCGCACGTTTTCCATGACAAGTCGTACTGCGCGTGATGGAGGATCGGCAGCCGACTGAGCACGACGTTGCCGAAGAGCGCGTGGCGCAGATGCCGGGCAGGCGCCATCACCCACCCCATCCCGAGCTGGGCGCCAAGCTCCTCTGCGTGTCCCGCCGAACTGGGGCCGGCGCCGACGACCTCCTGCAGGGCGATGATGTCCGGATCGATGGTTCGTATCACCTCGGCGATTCGGTTGGGATTCGTCCGGCCATCGAGGCCGCGGCACCGATGAATGTTGTAGGTGGCGATGCGAAGGGTGGGCATTCGGTTGGCGGTTGGCGGTTGGCGGTTGGTGGTTGGGGGTTGGGGGTTGGGGGTTGGGGGTTGGGGTGGTCGGCTCGTTCTTAGAGGTGGGCCTGTAAGCCACGACCACCGACCACGAACCACCAGCTACCGACTAGAATAGTCCCATGGCGACGCTGAAGAGCGAGATCGAAGTGATCTGTCCGTGCTGCCAGTCCACGCTGGTCGTGGACACGAACCTTCGCCGCGTCGTTTCGCACCGCGAGCCGGAGCGGGCGGACAAGCCCGAGCTGGACGAGGCGGCGAGCATTCTGGCAGCCCAGGCCGAACGCCGGGAGGCGATGTTCAAGCAGTCGATGGAAGCGGAGAAAGGACGCGACGATGCGCTGGCGCGCCGCTTCGAAGAGGCGCTGCGCGAGGCGAAACGCGAGCCGGTGACGAGGCCGCTGCGCGACTTCGACCTGGACTAAGACATTTGCGGATTTGCGAATTTACGGATTTTACGAATTCGACTGAGGCAAGTGCAATTCGTAAATCCGTAAATCCGAAAATTCGTCAATGCCCTAGCCGCGGTACCGGAATTCCGGCGGAAGCGCAGTCCACCGGTCGCGGCCCCGATAGTATTTCCACGGCTTGTAGCCGTGGGCCTGGCGAAACGCACGGTATCGCCTTCGCAGGCGTTCGGCGCGGCGGTCGGATGAGGCAATGCGCCGATGCGGCCAGTCCAGCAGCAGCCGCTCCACCTTCCACACATTTCCTTCGGCCAGTCGCCAATCGTACGGTCGGAGCACCCGCAGATCGACGACCGCGTACGCCTTGATGCGCCCGGTAAAGTCGATGTACCCGTCGAAATAGCTGAGCGCGAGCGCCCGTGGCGTTACAAACACGGGCTTCCGCCCGTGCAGACCTGGATCGCGCGAGCGCGCCACCGATCCCCATCCCGGCGCCGCTCGGTACACGAAGATGACGTGATCGAGCAGGTCCGTCGATTCGAAGCTGAGCACGAGCGGTGGAAAGCGATGCTGTTCGAGAACGACGGCGGCTGCGAGCGCCGCTTCGAGGCAGTGGGTGGTGCCCGTGTGCACGACCCCGCGAAAGCTGCGCAGTGTTTCGCCGCCGCGTTCGTCGTTGTACGGAAGGTCGTTGAGCCAGCGCTGGACGGCGTCGGGAGTCCGCAGGCGTGCGATCACCCTCCGCTCGGCGGCTGTGAAGGGCAGCGCCGGAGGCTCCGCAGGGTCAGTGCGCGGGAGCGGAAGCTTTCTGGAGGTCGGCAACGAGTTCGGCAGGGGTCCACATGTTGCCCGAGTGGACGCTCACGAGTCGGCCCTCGGCATCGATGACCGCCGTTCGGAGGTTGTGCACTACGACGCCTTCCGCCTCGCCCGGCTCTGTGAGAACCCCGAAGCGCCTGGCGAAGGCGAGCACGTCGTCACGCGGGCCCGTCGCGAAATACCAGAGACGCGGATCGGCCCCCACCCCCTTGGCGTACGTGGCGAGTACTGCGGGCGTATCGAAATCGGGGTCCAACGTCACAGAAACGAGACGGACATCACCGAGATCTGGAGACGTGCGGATTTCCTTCTGAATCGCCGCGAACTGCGTGTTCATCAGCGGGCAGAAGTCCGGAAGGGGGCAGCGCGTATAGATGAACGTCAGCGCCACACGGTGGCCGCGCAGCGACGCGAGCGACCGCGCGCCGCCGCTCTGATCGACGAGCGGATCACCCGGAACGACATCGCCCTCCCTCAGGAGATCCGCGTCGGTGATGGCCGGACGGGCGGCCGCATTCTTGATTGGCGCATGACCCGTCGTGGTCAGCGTCGACAGATAGGCGTTGACTTCCTCCACGACCAGCGTGGCGGTAAACAGATCGCCCGGCTTCTTGTCCTCGAGCAGCTCCGGATCGTTGACCTTGTACGGCATCGTCATCGCCGGCATGAAACCTTTGATGTCTTCGTGGTCGACGAGAACCTCGCGCCGACCCGCGTCGACGCTGATAATCTGACCACGGACCTCGTACCGCCGCGGCTCGGGCGCACGGCTGCACGCGCAGGCCGTTACGGTCGCAACGGCGATCATCGCTCCGGGCCGCCACATGTGCTAACTCTATCAAATGCTCTGGGTGGGGACGTCCGGGTACAACTATCCCGAGTGGAAAGGCACGTTCTATCCGCCGACGCTGCCCGCAGCGAAGATGCTGCCGTACTATGCCGAGCGGTTTCCGACGGTCGAGATCAATTACACGTTCTACCGGACGCCGACCGAGACGATTCTGGATGGGTGGAACAAGGCGACGCCGGAGCGCTTCAAGCTGACGCTGAAAGCGCCGAAGCGGATCACGCATGACGCACGGCTGCGCGACTGCGCCGATCGCGTGCGCCAGTTCCTCGAAACGGCATCGACGCTCGGTCCGAAGCTGGGCGCGTTGTTGTTTCAACTCCCGCCGACACTGAAGAAGGACCTTGCGTTGTTCGACGCGTTCGTCGACGCATTTCCTCCCAGGGTATGCGCCGCGTTCGAGTTCAGGCACGCGTCGTGGCTGGACGAGGAGGTCTACAACCGGCTTCGCGCGCGCAATCTCGCCCTGTGCGTCGCCGACAGCGAACGACTGTCCACGCCTGTGGTGATCACCGCCGACTACGGCTACTTCAGACTTCGCGACGAAGGTTATACGCCCGACGACATCCTCCGGTGGGCGGACACCATACAGGAGCGCACCGGCGCGTGCGGCGATGTCTTCGTGTATTTCAAGCACGAGGAGTCGGGCAAGGGGCCGGAATTTGCACGTCTCCTGCTCGATTGCCTCAGGAACACCTGATCAAGTCACAAGGCTCACATCACAAGTCACAACGTCACCGAATCTCCTAAGTTGTGACTTGGGCTGTGTGACTTGTGACCTGTGACTTTGCGTGCGATGTGACAAACCTGACGATCTCCCGCTCGGCCCAGTAGCCGTCGTATCCATCGACTGCGCGCTCGACGTACGCGCAATGTCCGCCGTGCGGTGTGACCACCGTTCTGATCTGCGCGTTTCCAGTGACGGCCGGGCTGCGAAATGGCGCCGTTGGCACGAACGGGTCGTCCTCGGCCGCAAGGATGAGCGTCGGAACACGGATGCGGTCGATGACACGCAGCGCGCTGGCTCGAAAGTAATAGTCGGCAGCGTCGCGGAACCCGTGGTGCGGCGCCGTATACACGTCATCGAATCGCCGCACGCTCCAGATGTCGCGTAGCGGCTCGAGCGGATACACGCCAGGAACCACCGCCGCCTTCCGGCGCATCCGCGCTTTGAGGTTGCGGACGAAATTCCACTGATATAGGAAGTTGGCGCGCCGTTCGAGCGCGTCGACACAGCGCGCCAGGTCTATTGTCGGAGAAACGGCGCACACCGCCTTGAGCGCCGCCGGCGGCCGCTCGGCGAGCTCGCCAGCCAGCTTGAGCGCCAGATTACCGCCCAGCGAATAGCCGGCGACGGCCAGCGCGCCCACACCATCGCGCTCGATGAGCTCGCCGATGACATGAAGCGCGTCGTGCGTGAGCCCCGAGTGATACAGGCCGCGGCAGAGGTGCTCGGTGTTGTAGCAGTTCCGCTGGTTCAGGCGCACAACGTTCCATCCGGCAGCCCAGGCTTTATCGGAGATGCCGCACATGTAGTGGGCGAGACTCGACCCTTCGAGTCCGTGCAGCAGCAGCAGCGTCGGACGATCGGCAGGCGACGCCTGCCAGTGGCAATGGGCCAGGACGCGCGCGTCGGGCGCCACGTCGAAGTAGCGCACGACAGGTTCTGGCAGATGCGGAAATCGCCGCCGTCGCGCCCATGCGTAGAGAGTCTGCCGATGACCGCCGGTGAACAGCGGGCGGTACTGCGAGGAGACGAACGGCATCTTTATCTCAACGCGTAGATTCGAAACTGCTGGTTTCGATAGGCAACCGGCAGCGGGAGGTCGGCCTCGGTAATCAAGAAGTCCAGCTGATAGCGTTGCGCCAGGTCGTTCGCCTTGTCGGCGGTCAACGCGCCGAAGTCGCCCACTGCGGTGATGCGCTCCACGTACCTGACCGCCGCACTTCGCGAATAGATTGCGAACGCAGAGTCTTTGACCTCCTCCAGGAAGACGTCGCGCTCGGCAGCCACGCGCACGCTGGTCCCATACTTCCACGCGTGTCCAGGATCGGCAAGCACCTGAACATCTGTCGGACGCGCTGAAATCCACCGCGCTGCGTCCCCCCAGGGTGATTCCAGCAGCGTCATCTCGAACAGCGACCGTTCGGGGCGCTCCACGAGCATCACGTAAGCCCCGCGGCTCACGGAAAGCGTGAGAAGCGACAGGGCAACCGCGACGGGGATCGTCGGTGCCGTGGCATGCGGTCGTGCTCCACGATGGGCAGGGCCCTGGCCCGATTCGACGACAGCGGCGATGACATACACCAGCGCGACGAAATCGACGAGCCAGAACACACGTGAAACCTGAAACTGCACTGCGAGCGATATCTTTGCGACGACAAACGGCAGCGTCACCAGGAAGAGAGCAACGAGCGCTGTAGCGCCCCAGGCCAGCGCTTCGTCCTCGGCAGTGGCAGTGCCGCGACGGACTCGCGTCCGGTGCGCCCACCAGAGCAGCGCGAGAAAGCCGAGATTGGCCGCCCACGCCCAGGCCGGCCAGTCAGTCGCAAACAGGGAGTCCTTGCTGGCGACCGCCTGGAGCCATGTCGCATCCATGATGGTGAGCGCCCCCCGAAGCGGGCCGCTGGTAGCGGCCACCATCAACGCCACGGCAGCGGCAAGGCTGCCGCCGATGGCCAGCCATCGCCACTGCCGATCAAGGACCGCAAGGCTGACTCCCACGAGGACCGCAAACCAGAGACCGGTGGTGATATGAACGAGCGATGACGCCGCCACCAGTGCGATTGCGAGCCACGACCTCCTCCGCAGCAGCGTTGCCACCGCGAGCGCGCCAAAGCCAAACGCCAGCATTCGCGGATGGAAGTACGGCTCGAACGAGTTGGCGCTCGTTCGCGGAATTCGGTGACGCATGGCGAACGCCGCGGCCAGCGCGACAATTGCCCATGAATTCCGATACACGCGCGTCCCGATGAAGACCAGCGCTGTCCAGAGCAGCGCGACGGACGCCACGTAGCCAAGGAAGAACAGCGTCGGCACGGAGAGCCCCGTGCCCCGGGCGAGGCCGGCCAGCACGTCGTCAACGACCATCAATCGGCCCTCTGAATCGATGAGAGCGCCGTCGCGCGGAAAAAGCGAGGAATCCAGCGCGCGCGTGACGGCCGGAATGTAGAACGCCTGGTCGGAAACGCCGTACCGATACCCCGCTCCGTTCGCCGTAACCAGAAGCAGGAACAGCGTACCCGCGATCGTGAATTGCAGAATGCTGATTGCAGAACGCAGATTCTCAACCTTCATCATTATTCAGAATTCACATTCGAACTTCGCCCAATGAATCTGCCTTCTGCAATCGGCCCTCTGCAATTCTGAAGCTTTCAGAGAGCGGATTCGTCTGCACTCGGGCCGTACATCGCAGGAACCGGGACGTCGAGCAGACGCAGATAGACGGTCAGCTGTGCGCGGTGATGGATCAGGTGACTCAAGACGAGCGAGCGGAGCACTGTCGTCTTCGGCATCGAGAAGACCACCTTGCCGTTGCGCTTCAGCGACCACATTGCCGTCAGCTCCGCGTCGGTCCTTCCGGCGAGCGCGGCACGCGCCTGCGCAACATTCCTGTCGAACGCTGCCAGGAGATCGCTCTTCGACGGGGTCGCCGCCGGCGCGGGGTTGTTGCCGACGTCGATTTCCGACCGGGTCAGCGTTTCGGTGCCCCATGTGGGCAGCGTGGCCACGTGCATTGCCAGCGCGCCGAGCGAGAACGATTTCTGATGCGGTTTCCAGTCGAATCGCTCCTCAGGCACGCGCTCCAGCACCTTGCGCGTCCTCGTCATCTCGTGGTCGAACTCCGGAAGCAGCGCATCCACGATTGCCATCGTGCACTCCAGCGTGCCCCTGGACCGCTATACGGCCCCTAACGAGAATTTTGTACCCGCTGCGCGGCGTTGGTAGACGCCGTCTAGCGGTCCTAGCGCGCGAAGCGCGCCAAGAGACACTGCCAACCAGCCATGGGCTCTGCGGGATATCATGGGCATGGCCCGTGGCTGGTTCTGGCGTCCCCTTCCGCTATCCCTGGCGCCCGAAATCGACACGCGGCACCCGTTCCGCTTCAGGCGGCGCATTGAAGGGGGGATACTCGCGAAAGCCGAAAAGGCCGGCCGTGATGTTCGACGGAAACTGTCGGCGGAGCGTGTTGTATTCCTGAACGCGTTCGTTGTACCTCATGCGCTCGACTGCAATCCGGTTCTCGGTGCCCGCGAGTTCATCCATCAAGCGATTGAATGTTTCACTCGACCGGAGCTGCGGGTAGTTCTCGACGACGACGAGGAGGCGCGCCAGCGCCGCGCTCTGCTCGTTGGCCGCCTGAATGGTCTGCTCGGGTGTCTGTGCACCGGCCAGCTTGGCCCGCGACTCCGCGATTTGACCAAACACGTCGCGTTCCTGCTGCGCAACGCCCTTCGTCGTTTCCACGAGGTTCGGAATGAGATCGTTGCGGCGCTGCAGCTGATTCTCGACCTGAGCCCATTGGGTCTTGATGGCCTCTTCCTGCGAAACGAACCTGTTATACGAACAGCCGGGCGCCACGGCGGCTATCACCAGCAGCAGCGCCAATCCCCGTACTGTTCGAAGCTGTCGAGTCATGGTCTTTCACCCCTCTATGCATTGTGCCTTGTAGCTCGCGCCTCGTGCTTTGTGGGTTGTGCCTTGTGACTTGTGCCTTGTGACTTGCTTACCAACGCGCCCCTCCGCCTCCACCTCCGCTGCGGCCCCCGCCGAACCCGCCGAAGCCGCCGCCAAAGCCGCCACCCCGTCCACCAAAGCCGCCGAAGCCTCCACCGAAAGGACCCACGCCGCTGCTCCAGCCGCCGATCGGCCCGCCCCATTGGCGGCCGAAACGACGATGTCGTCGAGTGCCGGCGGCCAGTGCGTTGAGGACGATGAAGGCGATGAAGATGGTGAGCAGCAGACCTCCCGGAGTCCCGACGCCGGTGTCGTCCTGGTTCCCGTCGCGCGGCACGCCCTGGAGCGTCACGTTGCGCCCTTCGGCGATGCGCGTCGCGATGCGCGAGACGCCGGCTGCCAGTCCTGCACCGTATTCCCCCCGACGAAACGCCGGCGCCATGTACTGCCGGCTCGTTTCTCCCGCGAAGCCATCAGTGATGAACTGCTCGAGGTCGTAGCCAACCTCCACCTGCACTTCCCGCTCCTTGACTGCGAGGAGCACGAGCAGCCCGTTGTCGCGCCCGCGCTGGCCGATGCCGCGGCCGCGGTTCTCGAACAATTTCACGGCGTATTCACGAATGTCGGCGTACGGCGCGTACGATTCGACGGTGGCTACGACGACCACGTCGCCGCTTGCCCGCTCGAGTGAGCGAATGACGGAATCCATCGAGGCAGCGCTCGATGGATCGACGACCCTGGCAAAGTCGTTGACCGGCTGTGTCAGCTCGGGCAGCTCCTGAGCAGTTACGCGTGGGGCTGTCAGGAACACGAGGACGAGAAAGGCGAGAAGCAGAGTGTTCAGCGTCGCCATGCGTCGACGACTCGCGCCAGTCGTTCCACAGCGTCCAGGTACTCGGGGAAGAGCCTTGCCGCGTCGGTCATTGGAACCGTCGGCCTCTGTTCCAGCCCCATTATTTCGTTGACGATGCCGTCTGGAAGAGCGGCGGTGCGTGCGCCTTCACGCGTCGCGTCCGCACGGTTGACCGATGTGGAGCCGCTCAGTCGGCCGACGCTGCGCAGCAGAGCAGCGAACGCCGGCGCCGACGTCGTGACGAGGTCGGCAATCGCCTGAGGCCGGCCTCCCGACTCGATGAAGCCCTCGCGCAAGTGGACGAGATGGCTCTTGATCTGGGTCTCGCAGGCTCGACGGAGATCTTCGGGTGAGATTGACGCGGCGTCGAATGGATCGCCACCGAATACGCGCTCGTGCGCACGGAGAATCTCGCCGTACTCCAGGGGAAAGGCATCGAGGGATCGACGGAATTCCTGGTCGGGCAGGATCAGCGGTGTGGCCAGGTGCTGGCGCTCCCAGCGGGGTGCCAATCGCGCGCACGCCTCCAGATCGCTCACCGCGAGCGAGTCAACGAGCGCAAGGCACGTGATGGGAGTCTCTTCGTCACCTTCGATGTGTGGTCCGTACGCGACGACGGAGCGAAGGCGGCCGGCGAACACGTGCTTCAGGTCGGCGACCAGCGCCGCTGCAGCCTGTCGCCATGCGTGCATGTCTTCAATTGTACGTGAAGCCCTCGATCTCATTGCTCAACCGGTTCCGCCCGCTGAGTCTATTGAAATGTCCGCGAAGCGCCGAGGATAGAATCAGGTCAGTGCATCTGCGCGAGCTTAATATCGGCTGCGTCGGGGGCGGCACCGGACTGCCAAGCCTCCTCGGCGGTCTCAAGATCAACCCGTGGCTCAACCTGAACGCCGTCGTCACGATGTTCGACAGCGGCGGCAGCTCCGGTCAACTGCGGGACGAGCTTGGCGTGCTCCCACCAGGCGACGTGCTGAAATGCGCGCTGGCGCTTGCCCGCAACGAAGGCGAGGCACGGCGGGTTCTGCTGTCGCGCCTGCCGATGCTCGAGCATCACGCGCGGCTCGCGGGGCATACCGGCGGGAACCTGCTGCTGTCGATGATGGAGCAGTACAGCGGCGATTTCGTGGCCGCCGTGGACGGGTTGCGCGCGCTGCTCGGATGCAAGGGACGAGTGTGGCCGGTGAGCACGGAGCCGGCATCCATTTGCGCGGAGTACGGCGACGGCACCGAAACGCGCGGGGAAGTGGAAGTCGACGCCGGCCAATCGCGCGGGCACCAGGTGAAGCGCGTCTGGCTGGAGCCGCAGGTGTCGATTCACCCGGCGGTCGCCGAGGCGATTCGTGGCTTCGACGCGGTCATCATCGGGCCAGGGAGCTTCTTCACGAGCCTCATGCCGCCGCTGCTGGTGCGCGGTGTGAAGGAAGTGCTGGCAGAGGTGCGTGGGCCGGTCATCTTGATTGCGAATCTGCTGACCGAGGGACGCGGCATGGCGGGCTTTACCGCCGCGGACGAAGCCCGGTGGGTGTCACGCGCCATCGACCGTCCAATCGACGTGGTGATCGCGAACACCGGGCGTCCCTCGGAAGACTCGCTCTCCCGCTACGCATCGGAGCACAAGCAGCCGCTGGAGCTCGGAACGCTTGAACCCCACGTTCAGTCTGTGCTGGGCCGCTTCTGGTGCACCGAGATTGCGCGCCACGATCGCCGGCGCCTGTCGTTTGCGGTCTGGTCGGTGCTGAGTCAACGCCTGCTGAAGGCGGTTGACGAGGTTCGAGCCGTTCAGAGCGTTCAGTAGCAAGGTTCTCTCGGTGGATTCTCCCGGCGGTTCGCGCCGATCACGGATTCCCGAGCGCCCCAGCGGTTTCCTCGAAGCCATATATCGCTGCTATGTTCGGGTGATTGAGCGTGGCCAGCACTAGCGCCTCGCGCTCGAAGCGGGCGAGCCGATCCGCATCGGAGGCGAACGCGTCGGACAGCACCTTGATGGCGACGTCGCGATTGAGCCGCATATCGCGTGCGCGATACACCTCACCCATGCCGCCTGCACCAATCGCCGCCTGTATCTCGTACGGGCCGATTCGCGTGCCAATGTCGAGCGCCATATCAGATGGAGGGCGCGCCGATTTTGCCACGACGTCACGGCGCCCGCGGGTTCGAAATTGCTACGCGCGGGCCCGCATTGGCGAGATCAGGCGTGATTCGACGCGGCACGAGCCGTGCGATCCGACGATGTAGAATCGGGCTGCCGGCCCGATCAAGGAGGAACGTACCGAACCTGGAGGAGCGGGTCGCGCTGCTTGAAGGCCGAGTGCAGGAGCAGGCTGCCCACATGACGGATCTCAGGGCGATCGGGACCGAAGTGCGACAGGAACTGGGGGCACTTCGCCAGGAGTTGCACGAGTCGACAGGGGCGCTCCGCCAGGAGTTGCGCCAGTCGATAGGGAAGGTACGAGAGGAACTCCACCAATTGGGAGGGGAGCTTCGCGCAGAAATGCGTCAATTGCGCGATGAAATGAACCGGCGATTCGAGAAGGTGGATCAGCGCTTTGACGCGATGGATCGTCGCTTCGGATGGCTTGTCGGGATGATGGTAACGGGCTTCCTCGCTGTCATCGGCACAGTTGCCGGAGCGTTCTGGGGTCTGCTTCAGGTGGTCCAGTCAACGCCACGTTAACGCCCCGAACGATCCGTCTCGTTACCTCCCTTTCTTCGTCGTCTTCCGTTTCGCGGACGTTGCGTCGCCGGCCTGGCGTGTCCGCTTCGCGGTCGTAACGACGGTCTTCGAACGATCCGAACGCCCTGAACGATCCGTTCGCATCTCCAGTGCACGTGCAATGATCCTCTCGAACATCGCACCCGTTTCGCCCCCCTTTGCGGGGCGATTCGATCGCCAGATGTCAGGGTTGTCCGTCGACAAGATGTCTGCAAAATCTCCCTGACTCTTGACGCTGAGCGGAGCGAACTCGGCGATGTCGACGGGTCCCGCCCATTCATCGCGGTGCTTGATCAGCAGCCACGACCGGTCGGCGCCACCCGCTGACCAGCCGCCCTTCGTCCGCACCAGCACCCACGACCCCTTCAGCTTGTAGCCGTCGAGCGTGAACTTCAGGTCTCCCTTCTTCAACGCCGCATCGACATCCTCGACCTCGGGTGTCCACAGGCCTTGATCCCACAGCATGACGATGCCGGCGCCGTACCCTGAGGGGATGACCCCCTCGAATTCGCCGTATTCAACGGGATGATCCTCGACATGCATCGCGAGTCGCTTGATCGAGGGATCGAGCGACGGGCCTTTGGGCACGGCCCACGACAGCAGGACGCCCTCATGCTCGAGACGGAAATCGTAGTGAAGGTGGCTGGCCAGGTGCTTCTGCACACAGAAGAAGCGGGCTTCGCGGCCCCCCGGCGATGTGCGTGCGCGGGTCCCGGCTGGTTCGGGCGACTTGCTGAAGTCGCGCTTCCGTTTGTATTCCTCGAGCGCTTTTGACATGTGCCCTTTGAATTTTGCCTTTTGACTTTTGCCTTACACGATTCAGGTCAGTTCACCCCCGCCTGCATCTTGCGGATCGGCCGCGAGAATGCGAAGAAGAGGAGACCGGCGCCTCCAGTGACCGCGGCGACGATCCCGAACAGCTGTACTCCATTCTGCATCGCGGCCTCCACGGTTTCGGTCTGTGGCAGGAACCGCGTGACGAGTCCGGCGACGAGATTGCCGATGGCTGCCCCCATGAACCACGTGCCCATCATCTGTCCCACCAAACGACCCGGCGCCAGCTTGGTCATGCTGCTCAAACCGACAGGGCTCAAACACAGCTCGCCGACGGTGTGGAAGAAATACGTGGCCACTAGCCACTGCATCCCGACCTTGCCGTCGGCGAGCGACATCGATGCCCACGCCATGACGACGAAGCCGATCGCGAGCAGCCCGAGGCCGAGGCCGAACTTTGTGGCCATCCCCGGGTTGCGATCCCCCAGCTTGACCCAGATCATGCCGACGACCGGGGCGAGCAGGATGATGAAGATGGGGTTGACGGCCTGCAGTGCACCTGCCGTCATCTCCGTCCCGAAGATCGCCCGGTCCGTCAGGTCGCGCGCAAAGAGATTGAGCGCAGAGCCGGCCTGCTCGAAGCCTGACCAGAACATCGCCGCCCCAAGCGACAGCAGAAAGCAGACCGTCAGCCGCTGCCGCTCAACCGTGTTGCGGGCCAGGAAGAAGATGACCAGGGCAAAGTACGCCGCAAAGAGCGCTGTGACGACGTAGAAGACGCTCTCGGCGAAGACCGTGACGGGAAGGGCGCCCGACATACTGAGCACGGCGACGATGCCGATGAGCAACGTCGTCACCAGCAAGCCCGCGAGGAATTGGCGCCGCGCGGCGGCAAGCCGTTCCGGCTGTCCTGAGTCTTCCTTCAGTTGCCCTGCGCCGGCAAGATGGCGCTGCCCGGCGACGTACTGGATGAGGCCGAGTGTCATGCCCACTCCCGCGGCGCCGAAGCCGTAGTGCCAGTTCACCCACGCCGCTCCCGCACGCGGCTCCCCAAGCCATGAGCAGACGAGGGGGCCAGCGAATGCACCGAGGTTGATGCCCATGTAGAAGATCGAGAATCCGGCATCGCGCCTTGCGCCCTTTTCGGTATAGAGGTCGCCCACGATCGCGCTGATGTTTGGTTTCAGAAGGCCGGTTCCAAGAACGATGAGCAGCAGACCGCCGTAGAACGTAACAATGGACGAGATGGCGAGGCTGTAATGTCCGAGCGCGATGAAAATCCCGCCATACAGCACGGCGCGCCGTTGCCCGACCAGTCGATCGGCAATCCATCCGCCGGGCAGCGCCAGCGCGTAGACGCCGAACGTGTAGAGCCCATATACCGCGCCCGCGGTCGTGGCGTCGTACCCAAGTCCCCCGACAGCGGGTGCCGCCGTCATGAAGAGGATCAGGAGCGCGCGCATCCCGTAATAGCTGAAGCGCTCCCACATCTCCGTGAAAAACAGCGTGGAGAGGCCCCGAGGGTGGCCGAAGAACGTTGCCTCTCGCGGGACCGCCAGATCGGGGACGGCGTTCGTCCGTGCTGTCGATGGATGCGCCACGTCGTGTCCTCCAGTCACCGGCCAGAATAGTCCGATTTCATACAATGTTGACGTGCGGGCGCTGCTGATTTCGACGTATGACCTCGGCCGTCAGCCGTTCGGTCTGGCCTCGCCTGCGGCGTGGCTGCGCCGGGCCGGCGTCGAAGTGGACTGCGCCGACACCTCTCGCGGGCCGCTCGACGATGCCCGGATTGCCTCCGCGTCGCTCGTTGGGTTCTACCTTCCGATGCACACAGCCACCCGGTTGGCGGGCCCACTGATCGACCGGGTTCGCCAGGTCAACCCCTCGGCCCGCCTTTGTGCGTACGGGCTGTATGCGCCGCTCAATGCGCACTGGCTCCACGAGAGGGGCGTGACCGATGTCCTGGGTCCGGAGGCGGAGCAGGCGTTGGTCGATCTGACCCAGAGCCGGGGGCCTAGAGCCGAGAGCCTAGAGCCGAGAGCCCAAGGTCTTCCACGCCTCTCGTTCATCCAACCCGATCGAACCGGGCTCGTGCCGCTCGAACGTTACGCGTCACTGTGCATGCCCGACGGAAGCCGACGGACGATCGGCAGCACCGACACCACGCGAGGGTGCAAGCATCTGTGCCGGCATTGTCCGATCGTGCCCGTGTACGGTGGACGATTCCGGGTTATTCCTCTCGATGTCGTGTTTGCCGACGTTCGGGCGCAGATCGACGCCGGTGCGCAGCACATCTCATTTGGCGATCCTGATTTCTTCAACGGTCCCACGCACGCACGGCGTGTCGTGGAGCAGGTCAGCCAGGAGTTCCCCGATGTCTCGTACGATGTCACGATCAAGATTGAGCATCTTCTCAGGCACGCCGATCTGATCCCGGTTCTGCGGCGTACGGGCTGCCTGTTTGTGACGAGCGCTGCGGAATCGGTTGATGACACCGTGCTGTCCAATCTGAAAAAAGGGCACACGCGTAGCGATTTCATACGAGCCGTCGAGCTCTGCAGGGAAGCTGGGCTGACGCTCGCGCCAACGTTCATTCCCTTTACGCCGTGGACGACCCTCGAAGGCTACGTCAATCTGTTGGACTTGCTCCAGGAGCTCGACATCGTCGAGCACGTCGCACCCGTCCAGCTTGGTATCCGGCTGCTCGTTACGGCCGAATCGCCACTGCTCGATCTTCCTGACGTTCGGCAGAGCGTAAAGGAGTTCGACCCCGCGTCTCTGACGTGGCCATGGCGCCACGCCGATCCCCGTGTCGACGATCTCCAGGTGGCCGTCATGCGCATCGTCCAGACGACGGGACGACAGAGTCGGACCGAGGCGTTCTCGGCGATTGTCCGCTTCGCACGCGAACAAGCGGGGCTGCCTCCCGACGCCGCGCCCGTTGCCGCCGGAACGCCCGTGCCCCACGTCAGCGAGCCCTGGTATTGCTGCGCGGAGCCCATGGAGAGCTTCTAAAAGTGGAAGAAGTGGAAGAAGTGGAAAAGTGGAAAAAGTCACTGCATGGGCTGACGCATGGTAACTGCGGCTAAGCGCGTTCTGCTGATAGCGACGACGACGGGGTATCAGATCCGTTCGTTCGGCGAGGCTGCCGAGAAGCTGGGCGTACGGCTCGTGTTTGCCAGCGATCGCTGCGATCGCCTGGAGGACCCCTGGTGGGATCAGGCCATTCCAGTTCGGTTTCATGAGGAGGCACGGTCGGTCGACGCAGTCGTTGCGGCCTGCGCCGGCGCGGCGCCCGATGGGATCATCGCCGTAGGAGACAAGCCGGTGGTGGTTGGTGCCCATCTGGCACGTGCGTTTGGCCTGCCGTGGCACCCGCCGGAGGCTGCGGCGATCAGTCGAAACAAACTGCGCTCGCGTCGAGCCTTCAAGGCTGCGGGACTCCCGACGCCCTGGTTCGAATCGATGTCGATTGACGCCGATGCGCGTTCATTCGCGGATCGTGTCTGCTACCCAGCGGTGGTGAAGCCGCTCGCGTTGTCCGGCAGTCGTGGCGTCATGCGGGTCGACAACGCGGCTGAATGCGTGGCGGCGTTCGGTCGGCTGCGGGCACTGCTGGATTCGCCCGATGTGCGGGTGGAGCGTGACGAGGCTCATCGCCAAGCGGTTGTCGAATCGTTCATTTCTGGCGCCGAGTACTCCGTAGAGGGCGTCCTCGAGTATGGCAGGTTCCGGCTGCTCGCCATCTTCGACAAGCCGGATCCGCTCGATGGCCCGTTCTTCGAGGAGACGATTTACGTCACGCCTTCGCTTGCCCCTGACGCGGTCCAACGTCGAATTCTGGCTGGTGTCAGAGATGCAGCTCGCGCGATCGGGCTCTTTCACGGTCCGGTGCACGCCGAGTGTCGGGTGAACGGTGACACCGTGCATGTGCTCGAGGTTGCGGCTCGTCCCATCGGCGGCCTCTGCTCGCGCTCGCTTCGTTTCGTGGCGGACGGAACCGAGGAGACCCTAGCGCTCGAGGAGCTGCTGCTCCGCCACGCGCTGGGCGAAGGCGTCGAGGCGTATCGGCGTGAAGACGTCGCCTCGGGCGTCATGATGATTCCGATTCCAAAGCGGGGCATCTTCCGGAGGGTGCAGGGTGTCGATCGAGCGCTGGCTGTCGCCGGTGTGGAGGAAGTCCGGATTACCGCAAAACCCGAGGGGCCGATCGTTCCGCTGCCAGAAGGTGGAAGCTACCTCGGTTTCATCTTCGCGCGTGGCCCACATCCGCTTGGAGTCGATCGGGCGCTGCGCCTCGCGCACGAGCACCTGCACTTTGTGATCGACCGCGAACTTACTGTTGTAGGGTAGTTACTTCGCCTGCTGAGGCACGTAGCCAGGCGGAAGCGCCGCTCCCTCGCCGAAGAAGAAATCCTCCATCTGCTTGGCGATGAGCTCCTGCGCCTCCCTTTGCCACGGCATCAGGCGGTATTCATTGAGGATCATCTTCATCCGTTCTTCCCAGAGCTTCCACGCCTGCGCCGACACTTTCTCGTAGACTCGCCGTCCGAGCTCACCCGGCCACGGTGGCGTGTCGAGACCCGGCAGGTCCTTCTGAAACTTCACGCAGTGCACCGTCCGGCCACTCTTGTTGCCGGCCGGTTCTGATTCGGGCGACGGTGGGGCCGCGCATTTTTCATCCATAGAGCGATGGTAACGCATCGATCGTGCAGGTCGTTGTTGGAAGTTCATTCAGATCACAACCTCGACTGTAGGGTTCTGCGTCACAAGCTTCGCTCTTCGTCGCTGTGGGCAATCTCCCGCTAGATGATTGAACCACGAATGGTTACGCCCGTATCGCACGAACCTCTGCGGCTGCGGCACACCTCTTGAAGCGGTCGGCCGTCAGCCAGGTGACCCCCGCCTGGGGTTCGGAAGCCAAGGAGGAGTGCCGTGGACGGAGTACGCAAAGAACGCCGTGGATTTGCCTCGATGTCGCCAGACAAACAGCGCGAGATCGCCAGCAAGGGTGGTCGCGCAGCGCACGAAAGAGGGACCGCGCACGAGTGGACGCCTGATGAAGCGCGAGTTGCGGGCCGAAAAGGAGGGCAGATCAGTCGCGGAGGGCGTGGACGCCTAATTCCTCCCAACGCGCCGATGGATGATGCTACTGTTGGGGTGGCTCATGTTTCCGGCATGGACCGCACCGCGTCGATTCGCGACTAGCCGCTGCGACGCTTCGACTTCGACCGGACGACGAGAGAGACGTTGTGTTAGTGCGTACATTCTGCGGGGCCTTCTGCGTTTTGGTATTGGCAGTGCCCGTGACGGGTCAAACGCCCGCGCAAGGCACGACCACCTCGACGACCCAGACGGCTGTAACACAGGATGAAATCGTGCTGCAGGGCGACACGACGCCCAGGCCCGCGTTGCCGACCTTTTATGGCGACACCGGCCTGTGGCTGGTGTCGACCGCCGAGACCATGCCGGCCGGCCGCTGGTCGTTCAGCGCATTCCGCGCAAACTGGGATCGACGCCAAGGGTTGACGGATGTCAATCAGATAGGACTCACCGGCGCGTTCGCCCTCGGCGATCGAGTCGAAGTCTTTGGATCATGGCGGACGATACGTCTCGATCGCGACGTCCGACCGACGTTCATCCCGACGGAGCCGGTGTTCGGTGGAGTGTCGCAGGAATATCCATACCTCCGCCGCGGCTGGTCGAAAACGCTCGGTGGTCCGGTCATCGTCGGCGGTAAGTTCAACCTCGTGTCACAGTCGCGAGGCGATGCGGTGAGCCTCGCGCCGCGTGTCATGGTGAAGTTCCCGAGCGGCTCCTCGTGGGCCAGCACCAACGACTGGGACGGCCACGTCGATCTGATTGTCAGCCGCGAGTTCGCGCAGCAGGTGGAGCTGACCGGCATGGCAGGGGCGGTGCTTCGCGGCGACCCCGACGAGTTCCGCGTGTCTGACGGCGTGACGTGGGGTCTTGGAGCGGGCTTTCCGACGCGCACACCGATCCGCGCGCTGGTCGAGTGGCACGGCGAGTTCGTCATCAAGGACAACACGTCTCTCATCAACCCGCCCTACATCGCCGAAGACGGCAGCATTGCCCCGCTCCTGAGCCCAATCTCGGATCCAGCCAACGTCAAGGCCGGCGGCGTGTGGCAGGCTGCAAATGGCCTCTTCGTCCATGCGGGTTTCAACTACAGCTTTGGCACCGGTGGTCGCACGGTCGGAGGGCTCGACATCGACCATAACTCGTTCGGATTCGATGTCCGTGTCGGCTGGCATCCGGGTGTCACGCCGCCCCGACAGCGGGTTCGCGTGATCAAGGAGACAACGACCGTCACCAACACCGTGACGCCGCCACCCGCGCCCGCGCCTCCGCCCAATCGTTCGCCCGCAGTCACCGCGAGCTGTAATCCCTGCAGTGTGGAACCCGGCGCCACGAGCAATCTCACAGCGACCGGCACGGATCCCGACGGCGATCCACTTACGTACCAGTGGACGGCTCCGCAGGGGACATTCAACAACGCAAACGCGCAGAATACCGTCTGGACCGCCCCCAACCAGGAAGGCAACGTGCCGGCGACGGTGGCGGCGCGGGACAACCGGGGCGGAACAGCAACCGGCAGCGTCAACCTGACGGTCGTGCGCCGCGAAACGATCATGTTCGAGGACGTTCACTTCGACTTCGATCGCTTCAACCTGCGGCCAGACGCGTTGAAGATCCTCGACGATGCGATCGCGAAGCTGCAGGCAAATCCGGGGTTGAACGTCACGATCGAAGGGCACTGCGACAGCATCGGCACCGTCGAGTACAACCTCGCGCTCGGTGAGCGACGCTCCAACTCCGTGCGCGACTACCTGGTGAGTCGCGGCATTGCGACCGGCCGATTGCGCACCGTCAGCTACGGCGAAGAGCGTCCGGCCGCTGACAACAGCACCGCCGCGGGCCGCGCGATGAACCGTCGCGCGCATCTGGCGGTGATCATTCAGTAAGGCAGTAAGGCAAACGTCAAAAGTCAAAAGTCAAAAGTAAGTCAAGGGTCAAGCCGGCGCCAACCGACTTGACCTTGCCTTTTGACCTTTCGCTTATCCCCTGTCCCGTTTTCCCCCTCCCCTTCCCCCTATTACTTTCCGCTTACTTTCCGCCAGGCACTCTTCCTGCTTCAGGTAAGAGCATGAGATTTCTAACGGTCTACCTCGTCGGTTACTTCCTTCTTCTTGTTGGTGCTGCGTGGGCACTTTGGGAGTCGGGCATCCTCGCCGAAATACCAGGCGTCTGGATCGCAATCGGCGCCCTGGTAGCCGTGGGCATCGGAGTAATGTTGGCTGTCGTTTCCAGCCGGCCCGCAATTACCACACGCAGCTGATCCATTTTTGCCCATTGGGGCCGCAACACACAGACGTGCGGACTGGCACGTTGTGTGGTTACTGCCCAGACGTCATGTCGCGTCGCCTCTCGCTGTTGCTCCTTCTCGTGGCGACTGCAGTCAGCGGCGGCGCTTGTCGCGAGGAGGGCGATATCCAG
>DATCJA010000055.1:0-2361 GCA_036507475.1 Vicinamibacterales bacterium | reverse complement strand
CCCTAGGTGCGCACGTCGCGCAGGACCGGGGCGGCTTCTTCGGGGGTGTCGGATTAGACAGATACGCCCCCACGTGTGGAGACATGGTGGAGGCGGCGGGAGTCGAACTTGACAGGAGTTGTGAAACAGGCCGAATTTGCGCATTTACTCAATAGAACAACACGGTCAAATCGGACGAATCGCTCAAAATCCTAGGTGCAGGTACAAATCAGGTACGGCTCAGCCGTCTTGGAAGAAGGCAGCGCCCTGCCTCTGTTGGCCCTGTGGCGGCGGTGGCGATCGACATGCTGTTCGTCAACAGCGGGTTCTTCACCTGGGGCCTGATCGAGCGCCTCGCGCAACCAGGTACTGGCTGAACGGCTTCGGCAGGTACGCGACCGCTCCCATCTTGCGACTCGTTTGCACGGTATGGGCATCCTGGTGCCCGGTGCACATGATTGCGGCGCTGACGAAGAGGCCGGCCGTGCCGCCAGTCCCTCGGAGTCAAAAGGATCGTCAGGTCTTTCATGCAGAATCCGAGACGTAAGACCAGGGCCTAGCGGTATGCCACCAGCACCCAACCAGCGCGACGCAGTTCCGCTGCCGGGAAAGCGTGACGCTAAAACGCACCCAGACTCTCGTCGAAGACGTACAGCCCTTGATTCTGGGAGGGCAGCGCCGGCAGCTAAGGAGATAACTTCACCCGCGCGATCTCGCCACGTTCGGACACGACATGCGTGTGCTGACCGCAGATCTCCTCGATTGCCGTGTCTTTGTAGAAGCTGCCCATCGCGTAGCCGCAGAGGAGCTCGAATTCGTAGGTATGGGCGAGGTGATTCCAAAGCATTTCCAGTCGGATCGCGGCGACGGTCTGCCCAGCTCTCCAGAGCACATCGACCATCTCGCCGTAGACACGCGTCGGGCGACCCACGTTCGAACGCGCAGCGCGCGCCAGAATTGGAGCCATGACCCTTGTGAATCGGGCACCGTCTGGCATCCCTTCCACCATGAATCGGGAAAGCAGCTCCTGTGCGTCAAGCACGAACATGCGCCCCTGCTCCTGCAGGCCCGGGACGTCCCACCCCACCGCCTGCAACTGGCCGGTGATTGCTGCGCCGTGTTCCGGCGTCGCGATGATGATCGCGGGCTGGTTGGCGCGTAGCCCGTCCGCCACAAAGTCGCCAACGATATAGGAGAGCGAGACTGCGTCGGGGTAGAACCGGACCGCGTGAAGGTGCGATCTGGGCGTCGGTAATTGCATAGGTGCCATAACGGGAAATCTCGCTGCTCAGGGGGTTCTATGTTGATCCACTCCAGCACGCCGTGCGCGCCACACCCGCAAACGTCTGCTCGACTTTCAACGCCTTCGGCGTCGCCGGCAGGCCGACACACGCTCCGTCAGGCGTGCGCATGAGGAATCCTTGGGCGAAAAGTTCCTGGACGACGGCCGTGCACGTCGGCGAGTCGAGCTGCCACAAACGACACGCCTGCGCGACGGTCAGCCGCAACCCCCCGGCATCTCTCGGTACTCGCCGCGAATGCGTGGCGCGATCCTACGGGACGCGCTCGTTCCGTCGCCGATGCCCGAGAGGCGTCCTTGACATACTGCAATGCTGGCACTGGTATTCGCGTCCATGCCGGCGTCGGGCGGTCGCCGGCACTTCAGCCCAGCGCTCCCCCGCCCAGCGCGGTGAGCCTGGCTCCGGTGCGTGCATCGCGCATGCAACCTCGCCCTGCAGCGACCAATACAGATGTTGCCCCTCGTCGAGCGGCAGTTCCGCGGCGTCGGACGTGGCAGGGCGTCCGGCGCCGCGGTTGCGCTCGCTGAGAAGCGCGGGCAGAACATCGCGCATTGGGTGACCGTATCGTGAAGCGTGCGCCGTGCGTAGCGGGGAAAAGACGGACGATGTCCGGCATCGTCCTGACATGACCTGAGGTGAGCAGGCCCATCACCGCCAGGGAGAGAAGCGAATTCGCGCGAGCTCTTCAACGGCGTGACTTGGCAGAAGTCGACTGGGATGCCGTCCGCGCCGGCACCGCCACCTCCGCGTCGTCCTCATCCTCATCAGCGTGAGCGGCGCTCGCCGCCTCGTCGTTGATTCCGTCTTCCGCGAGGGATGAGAGGGTTTCATCGGCGGCCTTTTCTTCGTCCAGCGTTTCCTGCAGGAGATCGGCGGCTTCCGCGTGGCCCATCGCGCGCGCCCAGGCGACCATCGTGCCGTACGCGGCCATCTCGTAGTGCTCGGCTCGTTGACCTGCCGCGATCAGGCACGCATCCATCGTCGCCTCGTCGAAGTCCTCCTCCATGACGGCCTTTCCTTCCTCGATGATGCCCGCAATACCGTCACAATGTTTACCGCGCACCTTCTCGCCGAGGTTGGC
>DATCJA010000054.1:0-17182 GCA_036507475.1 Vicinamibacterales bacterium | reverse complement strand
CATCGCGAGCTCGCGGATCGAGGATGCCGCCACCGGCGGAAACACGGACGGCATGAACGTGCCCGCCACCTTGGCATCGACAATGGAAAAGGCGATCTGGTCGGGCTGCCCGGCAATCAGGCGGCCCCAGATGGCATAGCGCTTTGGCCAGGCGTCCTCGCCTTCGTCGTAGAAGCGATCGCCGTGCGTGTTGACGACGATGCCAAGTGGAAGGGAATCGAGGCGGGTGACGATCCCGCCATCGAAGCGCGGGGCGCGCGCGTCAACCGCGATGGCGTGGCACTCACGCGGATCACCTACCGACTGCGCGCCGGCATCGAGCAGCATCTTCAACACCGTCCCGTTGTTGTACGGCGTGCCGCGGATGATGAAGTTGTCGGCCGCATCACCCCAAATCTCGCGGAGCCAGGCGACGTTCGCCTCGAAACCGCCGGCCGCAACGACGACCGCGCGCGCGCGAATCGTCTCGGTGCGACCGTCCACGCGGACGGATGCCGCGCGACACTCACCGCCATCGATGTCGAGGCCGACGACTTCCGCGTCGTACACGGCGTGAATGCCTGCGCGATCGGCCGACGCGTAGTAGCTGTTCATGAGCGCTTTGCCGCCACCGAGGAAAAACGCATTGGTGCGCGACAAATGCAGCGTGCCGCTGAGAGATGGCTGAAATCGGACGCCGAACTGCCCCATCCAGCCCGGACAGGCGGCGGCACGGTCCACGAGCAGTCGCGCGAGCGGACCGTCCGTGTCGTTACCGGTGACGCGCATCAGATCGCCGAGGAATTCGTCTTCGTAATACGACTCGGTGAGCACGTCGGTCGGCGCCGCGTGCACACACCGGAGGTTGCGCGTGTGCCGGCTGTTGCCGCCGCGGAAATCACGCGGCGCGCTTTCGAGCACGATGACGCTGGCGCCCGCCTGTCGCGCAGCCAGCGCCGCACACAGGCCGGCATTTCCACCACCGACGACGACTACGTCCCACACGTCCGGATCGGCCGTCATCCGACTGCCGGCTTCGCGTCAACGCCCGCCCATCGTCTCAGCAGCCATGGTCCTAGCATGACCACGACCGCAAGCCCCAGGAGCGCGGCTGAAAGTGGACGCCCGACGAACACGAGCGGATCGCCTTCGCTGATCGCCATGGCGCGACGGAAATGCTGCTCCGAAAGCGGGCCCAGAATCAGGCCCAGAACAGCTGGCACCAGCGGAAAATCGTACACCCGCATCGCGCACCCGACAGCGCCGACGGCGTACATGAGAACGAGGTCGAGCATCGACCGATTCAGCGTATAGGCCCCGAGAGATGCGAGGACGAGAATTCCGCCGAACAGGAGCGGACGCGGCACCAGCATGATGCGGGCCCACACGCCCGCGAGCGGGAGGTTGAGCACGAGCAGCATGACGTTGCCGATGTAGAGGCTCGCGATGAGCGTCCAGACGAGATCGGGACGCGTGGAAAACAGGAGCGGCCCGGGCTGGAGACCGTACTGCTGGAACGCCGCAAGCATCACCGCAGCCGTGGCTGACGAGGGCAGACCAAGTGTCAGCAGCGGTACAAGCACGCCTGCCGCCGCGGCGTTGTTGGCCGCCTCAGGGCCGGCCACCCCTTCGATGGCCCCCTGTCCGAACCGCTCGGGCGAGTCGCTGAGGCGCTTTTCAGTGAGGTAGGAAAGAAATGTGGGAATGACCGTGCCGCCACACGGAAGGACTCCGAGAGGAAACCCAATCGCGGCTCCGCGCAGCCACGGCTTCCACGATCGCCGCCACTCTTCGCGGCTCATGCCGGTGAAGTCGTGCAGAGTCACCATCTCCATCTCTTCACGCCCGTACCGCCACGCCTGATAGATCGTCTCGCCGACGGCAAAGAGTCCAATCACCAGAATGACGACGTCGATCCCATCGAGCAACTGAGGAATGCCGAAGGCGAACCGCGCCTCGCCGGTGAGGGGATCGATGCCGACCAGTCCCATCGCGAGACCGAGGAAGAGGCTGAGGAGTCCGCGGACGAGCGAGGCGCCGAGCAGTGCCGACACCGCTGTAAACGCAACGATCGTCAACGCGAAGTACTCCGCCGGACCAAAACGCAGCGCCACCGATGCCAGCGCGGGCGCGAAGAACGTCAAGGCAATCGTGGCGAGCGTTCCCGCCACGAACGATCCCACCGCGGCCGTCGTCAGGGCCGCGGCGCCGCGACCCTGCCGGGCCATCATGTGTCCGTCGATGGCGGTCGCGATCGATCCCGTTTCACCGGGCGTGTTGAGCAGAATGCTGGTGGTAGAGCCGCCGTACATCGCCCCGTAGTAGATGCCGCCGAACATGATGAACGCGCTGATTGGATCGAGGCTGAAGGTGACGGGCAGCAGAACCGCGACGGTCAAGGCGGGGCCGATGCCAGGAAGCACACCGACGGCGGTTCCGAGCGTCACGCCAGCCAGCGCCCACGCGAGATGGGGCAGCGTGATTGCGTTTGCGAAGCCGTCGGCCAGCGCAGCGAGGATCTCCGACATCCGCTACTACCTACCAACCACCAACTACCAACCAGCAAATACCCCGCCCGGAAGCTGCAGATCGAGCACGCGGCCGAAGAGCAGGTACGCGCCAACGGAGACCGCCAGGGCAAACAACGCGTCGCGCAGTGGATGGCGCGGATCGAAGGCGCGCGCGACAAACCAGAACAACGCCGCAGATGCGACAACGAATCCCGCGCGCTCTGCCAGTACGAGATCGAGCAGAATGCCGGAGGCCACCAGGACAATCGGCCGCCAGCCTTGCGCGACACGCTCACGAGCCGGAAACGACGACGTTCGGCCCCGTGCCAGCACAGTGGCCAGACCGCACAGGGCGAGCCCCGACAGGACGATCATCGGATACGGCCCGGCGGTCGTCAGCGACGGCGTCTCCTGGCGCGTGCCGAACCTCGTGAGGATATCCTGCACGCGCGCCGCCTCGGCGTCGACGAAGCGGACGAAACCGTCGCCGGCAAGGTACCGATCGATCCACCTGTATCGCAAGAGCGCCTCTTTCCATTCGGCCGAGCGCACCATCGCCTCAACCGCCGCTTCGAGCCGACGCCGATCCGCGGCGTCGATGCCTGGCGGCGCGACGACCGAGCGCCAGTTCTCGAACTCGACGTCGATGCCCTGCTCGCGCAGCGTCGGAATATCGAGACCTGGAAGCCGTTCGGCGCTCGAAATGGCCAACGGCCGCACCGTTCCCGCTTCGATCTGCGGTGCAAACTCCGCGAGGCCGTTGACCCCGACGGAGACCTGGCCACCGAGGATCGCCGAAAGTGACTCGCCGCCACCGGAAAACGCGATGTAGTTGACGCGGCGCGGCGCAACACCGACCGCGTCGGCGATGAGGCCTGCCAGAATCTGATCGCTGCCGCCCGCCGACCCTCCGCCCCACGAAATCGCTTCCGGTCGTTCCTTGAATGCACGAACGAAGTCGTCCAGCGTCCGGAATGGCGACGTCGCCGGCACGGTGAGCACCTCATACTCGCCCGTCAACCGCGCGATCGGCGTCACGTCGTCGAGGGTCACAGCGGACCGCTGCGTGACAATCGCCCCGAGCATGATCAGGCCGGACACCATCAGCGCGTCGCCGTTGGCGCGCTCGGACCCGATGAAGCGCGCAAGTCCGATCAGCCCAGCCGCGCCGGGAATATTCTCGACCGACACCGTGCGTGCAATGTTGGTGCGCTGCACCACCACCTGTATGACGCGCGCGGTCTGGTCCCACCCGCCGCCGGGCGCAGCAGGTGCGATCAACCGGAGATGGTCATATGGAGTCTGCGCGGCGGCAGGACCGACGCCGGCGAGCGGCGCGACCAAAACGACGAGCGCCGCCACCAGGAGTACCGACGGGGGAAGGGGGAGGGGGGAGGGGATCAGCAGGAAACAGGGGCAAGTCTTCCCCCTTCTCCCTTCCCCCTTCTCCCTTCCAACTACTGTGTCGCACAAGCGAAGCTCTCGGCCTTGTCGATGCTGCCCGATCCCTGGTAGCGGGCGATCTGCGGATACTGGCACAGCGGCCGCGTGCGGGTGACGCGTCCGTCCTGCACCTTCGACGAGAGAATGTCGGCAGGTGCGCGTCCATGCTCACGCCACTGCTCCAACGCGGTGACCATGTCGAATACGTTCGGTCCGTCGCCGCCGCCGCAGTGGCCCATGCCAGGAACCATGTAGAGCCGGACGGCGCTGTCGGCCTGCTGCTTGCCCACGGTGTTCAGCAGTTTCACGTAATAGTTCACTGACGAGCGTGGAGGAATGTTCTGATCCTCCCAGCCGTGATAGATGATCAGCTTGCCGCCGCGATTCACGAACGGCTTCACGTCCGTCGACGCGGCCGCCAGGATTCCGCCGTCGGCCTTCCGCGCCAGATCCAGGTGCTTGCTGACATCGAGGGTTCGGTAATTCCAATTCGGGTCCTTGAAGACTACGAATCTGAGCAGGTCGTTTGCACAGACCGGTAGCCGAAATCAATCAGCTTCTCCGGGTGACCCATCGCGAAGCTCGCGTCGGTGCCCGTATGCCCGGTGTCGGTTGACGCGGCGGCATAGCTGCGCCGCAACGAGTCGCCGAGGGCGCCGTACTGAATGGACCCGCCCCAGGCGCCGTTCCCGACTTGAAGGAACTTGCCGTTCCATCCGGTCATCGGCAACCAGACCTCGGACTTGATGTCGGAATCCGACGAAGGCTTGATCGTCAGCGAGATACGGCAGAACGCCGGCAGATCGGCCGCGGCCTGCGCCGCCGCCGCGCCCACGCCCGGTAGTGCAAACCGCCCGGCCGCGATCGGTTGCGCGGCAGTGACCGTGGTATTCGGGAGCTTCAACGATGCGGCCAGGCGCTCACAAGCGGCGGCCGAAACGGATTCCTCTGCGTGGAGAGGGACGCTGAACAGAAGGGCAACAACGGCAGCGGCGACACTCTTCACGGGTATCTCCTTCATCGGCTGCGCCGGGGCCGCGGGTATCGGTTGGAGTAGACCGTTTCATACCGAATGGTCCGTCCGTCGGCGTCGAGGAACTGCATCGACTGCTGAAAGAGTCCAGGCTGCGGTGCGCCTCGTGGCACAGTCGCTTCGATGACGTACAAACGGTTGTCGTGCAGATGGGTTGCGACAAACGTGCGCGACCCGTCACCGTTGGTGATCTGCGCCTGAAGTCCTTCGATCAGATCCTGATAGAACCACCCGAAGAACGTGACCTTCGCGCCCTCGCGCGTCATGAACTTCGCGATCGCGTACGACATGGCCCCCTGAACGTCTACGATCCACGATCCGACACCCATCGTCGCCGAACCCGAACAGGCGGTCTGGGCGTCCGGCGGGCAATTCTTGGCCCGTTCGGCGTTGAGCCGTTCCGCGTCGCTGTAATCGACGACTGTGATGGCGTACCGGTTCGGACCATTCTCAACAGTGTACAGGCGGCCTGGATATTTCGTTTCCTGCTCGGAGGTCCAGACGATCTCCTGCACCTTTGGCTGGCCCGGAAAATTGATCGAGAAGAAGTCCGTTCTGTTGACGTACTCGATCCAGCCTTGCGCGAAGACAGAGCTCGAGACCGCCAGGATGAACGCGACGGCAAGAAATCGAATCACACGCATGACGAAACTTGTTCTTGGACGTCGTCGTTCACACTTCTCGGTTCTCGGTGCTCAGTTCGTGTTCAGGTTCGGTTCGGCGTTCGCGGTTCGAGGTTCGAGGTTTGCCGGTCCGGTAAATCGACTCGACTACTCGACGTACGTAGTGTCCGGCTTCAGCCGGACCGGAATCGAACGTGAACACGAACCGAGAAGCCAAAACCGAGCAGCGTGAACGACTCAGTTCGGCTACAGTCCCCCGGAGCGCCAGCTCCCCTTGCTGACGCGGCTGGGCACCAAGGATCCGGCCAACGCCGGAAAAAATTGACCTACTTTACCACCGAACGTTTGGCCGACCCGGCGTTCGAGGTCTGGAAGTGGAGGCCTTCAGGCCTCCGGAACAGATCCGGCGGTCACGTCCTTCGGAAGCTGAGCGAGCACCCGGCCGAGCATGCCTTCCACCTCGTACAGCGTGTCGCGGAATCTCGGCGAATCGGTATGCGAAATCTCGCGTCGCAGCTCCACCAGCTTCGCGTCAAGCAGCTCGCGCAGCATGATCGCGTCTTTGTCGGATAGCGAAATCTGAGGCACATGTCACCTCCCCTGCCCGAACGGCGAGTACGCGAGTCCGATTGTGGCGCGGACCCCACTAGAGTGCGATGCAAGTCGCGTACGAATCGCCCTCAATCGCGGCCGGGTGTTCAGGCTTGTGCTCAGCCGGTGTCTGTTCGACAATGCCTCGTCATGCCCACCACCTTACGAGTCGAGCTCGAACAAGATGGCCCCTCCACCACAAGGGCTGCGGTCCGCTCGCACACTCTCTACATCGACCGTCCCACGGCAAAAGGAGGCGCGGATCGCGGGCCGCTCGGAGGCGAGTACCAGCTCGTCGCGCTCGGCGGCTGCTTTTCCAGCCATCTGCTTGCCGCGATTCGTGCGCGCGAGGCGCCAATCAGCCAGGTGCGCGTAACAGTGAGCGGAACGATGGACGGCGCTCCTGAGCGCTTCACGAGCTTCAGCCTGGCTGTCGAGGCTGTGTGTGACGACCGCGATTTGCTGGAGAAGCTGGTCTCGATGGCCGAGCGCGCGTGCCAGGTGACGAACACGCTGCGGCAGTCCACGCCGATTGAGGTAACCGCGACGGCGCGAGCCCCTTCCGTCGTTTGACAGTGTGCAGTCTCGGCCTACAGCTCGGATTCAGGCTGGCGTTCTGATAGCTATGGGCTTTAGGCTTTAGACTTTGGACTTTAGGCTTCGAAACCCTCAAGGCCCAAAGCCCAGGGCCTAAGGTCAAGAGCCTTCTTGCGAGGAGCCCCCGATGGCCCGATCGAAGGATCTGAAGCAGCCTGCCCGCGGACCTGTCCGCCATAGCCTCGGCGAAGGCGGACCTGTCCGCCGAAGCCTCGGCGAAGGCGGACTCGAGCGCCGCCAGTTTCTTCAAAAAGGCGCCCTCGCCGGCGCTGCGCTCGTTGGTACACCAGCCGTTGCGGCGGCGCAGGCCGCTGCGCCGCAAGCGCCTGCGGCGCCTCCCGGACCGTCATCGACGCCCATCATGACGATGGCGGCGGAGGCGACGCCGCCGGCCGATGTCCAGGTTCTCGGCGAGAACGAGCGCTGCGGCTCGGATTACATGATGGACGTGTTCAAGTCGCTCGGATTCGAGTACTTCTGCGCGAACCCCGGATCCAGCTTTCGAGGGCTGCACGAATCGCTCATCAACTACGGCGGAAACAAGAACCCCGAGCTCCTCACCTGCTGCCACGAAGAGTCGTCTGTGGCGATGGCCCACGGATACTTCAAGGTCGAGGGCAAGCCGCTGGCGGTCATGGCGCACGGGACCGTCGGCCTGCAGCACGCCACGATGGCGATCTACAACGCGTGGTGCGATCGCGTGCCGGTGTACGTGATCCTCGGAACTCACGCTGATGCCGCGCTCCGGCGGGGAGCCGAGTGGTACCACGGCGTCCAGGATGCGGCGGCGATGGTGCGTGACTACACGAAATGGGACGACTTCCCGTGGTCGCTGACACATTTCGCCGAGTCCGCGGTTCGCGCCTACAGGGTTGCGCTCACGCCGCCAATGGCGCCCGTGGTGATGGTGCTCGAAGGCGGTCTGCAGGAACATCCCATCCCGAAAAATGAACACCTCCCTATACCCAGACTGACGCTGCCCGTGCCGCCGCAAGGCGAGGCTGGTGCAGTGGAAGAGGCGGCACGCATGCTCGTCGCCGCGGAATATCCGGTGCTCGTCGCCGATCGGCTTGCGCGGACGCCGAACGGCATGAAGCTCCTGATCGAGCTGGCCGAAACGCTGCAGGCGGCAGTGATCGACCAAGGCAGCCGCATGAACTTTCCATCCCGTCACCCGCTCAACCAGACGCAGCGCGCGCGTGCGGCGATCGTCGAGGCCGACGCCATCGTCGGATTCGAGGTGGTCGACTACTGGGGCACTGTCAACGCGCTGCGCGATCAGCTTCATCGCTCGACGCGCCGGGTCGCCAAGCCGACGGCCAAGCTGATCTCCATCACGACGGCCGATCTCTACATCCGCTCGAACTATCAGGACTTCCGCCGGATGCAGGAAGTCGATCTGGCTATCGCAGCCGATGGAGAAGCTACAATGCCGGCGCTCATCGAGGCGGTCAAGCGCCTAACAACGGCCGACCGGCGGCGCGTGTACGAGGAGCGCGGGACGAAGCTGGCGCAGGCGAGCCGCGTTGCCGCCGAAGCGTCGCGCGTGGCCGCGTCCTACGCCTGGGACGCCAGCCCCGTCAGCACCGCACGCCTCAGCGCCGAGCTCTGGGCGCAGATCAAGAACGAGGACTGGTCGCTCGTCTCGAGCTACTACAGCAGCGACATGACGAACTGGCCTCGGCGGCTCTGGAACTTCGACAAGTCGTATCAGTGGCTCGGTCATGCGGGGGGCGGCGGCATCGGGTACGGCGCACCGGCGTCGGTCGGCGGCGCCCTTGCGAACCGTCGCCACGGGCGCTTCTCGGTTGCCATTCAAACGGATGGCGACATGATGTACGCGCCGGGGGTTCTGTGGACGGCCGCGCACCACAGGATTCCACTGCTCAGCGTGATGAACAACAACCGGGCCTACCATATGGAGCTCATGCACGTGCAACGCATGTGCAACGCGCGCAATCGCGGGGTCGATCGCGGAGAGCTCGGCAGTCAGCTCATCGACCCGAACATCGATTTCGCGAAGCTGGCGCAGTCGATGGGAGTGTATGCGGAAGGACCGATCGCCAACCCGAACGATCTCGGCCCCGCGCTCCGCCGCGCGATTGCCGTCGTCAAGCGCGGCGAGCCGGCGGTCGTCGACGTCGTCACGCAGGCGCGATAAATGAATCGCCGTCGTTCACGCTTCTCTGTTCTTCGTTCTCGGTTCGTGTTCAGGTTCGGCCCGTGTGCGACGGCGGCCGTCCTGATCGTCGTGGCATCAGCTCGCGCGATCGATGCGCAGGCGGGACAACGTCCTCCCACCTTCAACGTGGCCACCGGCCAGAGCCTGTACGCAAAAGTTGGGTGCGAAACGTGTCACGGCTCTGGCGGTCGCGGTACGGCGGCAGGCCCGCCGATTGCCGGCAGCGCCCGCCAGCTTCCTGCGTTCATCGCCTCCGTGCGGAAGCCGACGGGTACGATGCCGCCACAGAGCGCACAGGTGGTTTCCGATCAGGGTCTAGCCGATATCCATGCGTTCCTGCGCGCAGCGTCGGTGCCGCTCGCCGTAGGGCGGGTCCAAAAGGACCCGGCTAACGAGAGCGCTCCAGCGGGACGCGTCGATAACGGGGCGGCGCTGTACAAGAAGGTGGGCTGCTATCAGTGCCACGCCAACGAAGCCCAAGGGGGGCTCTCCGGGCCCCGGATCGGTCCCGATCCGATTCCGTTTGCTCGCTTCGTGCAGTACATCCGCAACCCGACAGGCGAGATGCCGCCATACACCGAGAAGGTGCTGACCAATCAGGAGCTCGCCGACGTTTACGCGTTCCTCCAGGCGCGTCAACGGCCGCCGGCCGTCAACGCGGTCCCGCAACTGGCGCCGTAAGAAGGCTTTGGGCTTTGGGCTTTAGGCTTTGGGCAACATGACGATACTCCTCACGTCTTCGCTCCTGGCGCTGCTGAGCCAGCAGGCCCCGCCGGCCGTTCTGCAGCGTACGTTCGTCGCGCCGGACACGGGGAGAATGCTGTACGGCATCTCGATTCCTGCCGGCTACACGGCGCGTGAGCCGCGTCCTCTCGTGCTGGCGCTTCACCCAGGTGGCGGGCGGACGCCGTACTACGGCCTCTCGTTCATGCGCGGGATCGTATCGCCCGCGCTGAAGGATCTCGGGGCCATCATCGTCGCGCCAGACTGCCCCGCCAGAGCCTGGAGCGATCCGACAGCGGAGCGAGCCGTCATGGCGCTGCTCCAGAGCGTGTTGGACGATTACGCGATCGACCGGCGACGCATCCTGGTCACCGGATTCAGTCTCGGCGGCCGCGGAACGTGGTTCATGTCGTCGCGGCACGCCGACTTGTTTACCGCGGCGATTCCGATCGCGGGATCGTCGGGCGACGAGCCGCTCGATCGCCTGGGCCGGATTCCGACGTACGTCATCCACAGCCGCGACGATCAGGTTGTGCCGTTCGAGCCCGATGAGCGGACAACCAAGGCGCTCGAGAAGGCGGGGCGCGTTGTCCGATTCGAGGCGCTCGAAGGCTTGGGCCATTACGACATGGGCGGCTACGTCGACGCGCTCACGCGCGCGGGGCGCTGGGTCGGGGAACGCTGGAACGGGGGGCGCTAGGTTCATTTTCGCCGGGTCCGCGGCGCTGGCTCTGCCGCGGAACCCGGCCCACGTACGTGGGGCGGGTTCCGCGAAGCGGACCCGCCGGACCCGGATCAGGAGGATCGCATGGAGACAAGAGTCCTCAACAACGCGTGCGTCTCGTGCGCCCGTTATCTCGTGGCCGTTGCAGCCTTGACGCTTGTCGCCGCGACCACCGGGGGTGCCGCCTCCACCTGGCATGTGAAGGCAGACGCCCCTGCTGGTGGAGATGGAAGCCAGAACAGACCCTTCGCCACGCTCCAAGAGGTGGAAACGCGGTCGAGACCCGGCGACACGATACGCATCGTTCCGTCCGACAAGCCACTCGACGGCGGCATTCAACTCAAGGATGGGCAGCGCCTGATCGGGCTCGGAAACGCGGTGACGAAGGCGGCTCCGGGCGGTGCGCGCCCGACGATCACCAACACGACGAACGCCCGCTACGAGGGAGATGCGATACGCCTGGCGAACAACAACCTCGTGCAGAACGTCCATATCGATGGCGCATCACGCTCGGGCATTTTCGGCGTCAATGCCGTGCGCACGCAGGTTCGCGGGAACCTCATCACGAACAACATGATTCAGGGCAACAACCTGCCCAGGCTGGAAGCGCTGTGGCCCGCAGGGTTCGTGCTCTATCAGTCGCAGGGCAATCATTTCGCGGGGATTACCCTTCTCTCGTGCGGACCGGCCGCATCGAGCTACTGCGTCAGTCACGCTCCAGCGATACCAGCTGTCGCCAACACGGGCGAACTCGTGATCGCCGACAACGTCATTCGCGAGAGCAACCTCGAAGGGATCATCGTGCTCAGCGATACGGGAGTCGTCGTCAACTATGCCGTGACGAACAACGATGTCAGGGACATCTCGCTTCATCTTCCGCGCCCGGAAGCGCTGACCCCGCCGCTCGGCATCGTCCGCTCACGAGCGTTCACGTTGATCGCCTTGAACGGTTCGAACGCCACGCTCAACATGAGTGGATTCCGGGCTGACCAGCTCGCTCCACCCGGCAATTACGCATCCGATGGCGTCGTGCTCCTGACCGGCGGCAGCGGACCTATCGTCAACGCCCGCTTGTCCGACCTGGTCGTGCTCAATTCAGGCCTCACGGGTGAAGTCAACAACGGAGACTCGGTGGAGATTCAGCACAGAGGCGCGTCGGATGGCGTCCTCAACGTCGACATCAGACGCGCGGATCTCCGAGATCCGGCAAGCGCCAATATCAAGGTCCTGGAGGCCTCGAATCCGTCAGGTGGGTCCTACAACATCTCGATCAGCGACTCCGTGCTCAGCAATGCCAATCCGGCGGGTATTCCCGATGCGCAGATCCGATTCAGCGGCGCCAGCACCGGGACGAAAGCGTTCAAGCTGGCCGTCAGGAATACGAAGATCTCCGGGATCGGCGGCGCCCTCGGGATCGTGAACCCGAATCACCTGGAAACGCTGAACGTGCTCGTGGAGAATTCGTCGTTTTCCGACTTGGTGCAACCGCCGGATGCCAAGCCGACCCCGGCGATCGTAGTGAGTCATCCCGCGGATCGGAAGTTGGGGACGGCGGTCATCGATTTAGGGGCCGGTCCGCTGGGCAGCCGGGGGCGAAACCGATTCCTCAACAAGACACAGCTCGATCTGTCTGTTACCAACGGCAGCACTTCGACACCCATGAGAGTGGATGTGTCGAACAATTACTGGGGCGGCAGTGCACCAGTCGTGGCGCCGGCGGCTTCTCCGGACGTGTTTCTGAGCGGCAACGTCACGTTCAGTGCACTGGCCCCCCGGCATCTGACGACCGACCCTGCGCCCTCGCGAAAGTAGGCCTATTGGCATGAAGAACATCCTCATTGCCCGTCGAACACTCGTCCTGCTCGTTGTCAGCGTTCTCCTCGTCGCGAACATCGCACGGGCGGACGAGATCAAGGTGATGACCTCAGGCGCGTTCACGGCCCCGTTGCTCGAAGTGATTCCGGAGTTCGAACGCACGACCGGGCACAAGGTGGCGACCGCGTTCGGGGCCTCCATGGGCGGCGCGCCCGACTCGATTCCAAGCCGTCTCGAGCGGGGCGAGCCCGTGGACGTCGTCATCCTGGCCAGGCCGGCGTTGGAAGCCTTGATCGAGCAGAAGAGAGTAGTGCCCGGCTCCGCCGTCGACCTGGTGCGATCCATCATCGGTGTTGCCGTACGGGCCGGAGCGCACAAGCCTGACATCAGCTCGGTCGAGGCGCTGAAACGCACGCTGCTCGAAGCCCGCTCCATTGCGTATTCGGCGAGCGCAAGCGGCGTTTACCTGTCCACCGAGCTCTTTCCACGTCTTGGAATTGCCGATCAGATTCGGGGCAAGAGCCGCAGGATCGAAAGCGAGCGCGTCGGCGCCGTCGTCGCGCGCGGCGACGCCGAGATCGGATTTCAGCAGGTCAGCGAACTGCTGCCGGTGCCCGGCATCGACTATCTGGGACCGCTCCCGGAGGAAGTCCAGCAAGTCACCGTGTTCTCCGCCGGCATCGCAACCGGCGCCAGGGCGCGGGACGCCGCACGGGCGCTCATCGACTTCCTGACGTCGCGAGCCGTAGTCGCGACGATCAGAAAGAGCGGACTGGAGCCGGTGCGATTGCCGTAGGACGCACGGCGGGTTTCCGCGCCCGTTCGGCAAGGATTCAAGGTTCTTGGTGCCGGCGCAGTTGGCAGCAACCTCTCCGCCGCGACCGAGGCGGCGCTGCGTGCTGGGACGCGCTGCAGCGAAATAGCACTTGGGTTCACAAAGCACATATTCGATTTGTGACTTGTGACTTGTGACTTGCTGATGGTACCGTTCGTCGAGAAAGAGAACGGAACTGATGAGGGAGGATATCGTGCGCTTCACATCGACTCTGCTGACGGTTGCGCTCGCGGCCGGAGCCTCAATGACTGTTCATGGCCAGCTCACGGAACGGAACATCTCCTTGCAGCTTGCCACGACGATTGCCCAGGCCGCGATGGCGGCCTGCAAAAAGGAAGGCATCGACACGACGGCCGCGGTGGTCGATCGCGCCGGCGATCTGAAGGTGCTGCTCCGTTCCGACGCGTCCAATCCGCACAACGCCGAGTTGGCGCGCCGGAAGGCATACACCGCGCGCACTTTCGGCGTCAGCACGATGGAATTCCGCAACCGGACGGCCGGCGGGAGCGAGCTGGCTGGCCAACGCGACCTGTTCGACATCATCCCACTGGGCGGCGGTCTCCCAATCACGATCGGGATGGAACGGATTGGCGGGCTTGGTCTGAGCGGCGCGCCGACTCAGGAAGACGATGACAGGTGCGCGAAAGCCGCGCTCGCGTCGGTAACCGGCCAGTTGAAATAAGCAAGTCACAAGGCACAAGTCACAAGGCTGAAGTCACAAGACATGAACCACGGAGCTCACGAATTACGCGATTCACCGTAGTGATTCGTGACCATCGTGGCCTTCGTGGTTCCCCGTTGTGCCTTGTGCCTTGTGCCTTGTCCCTTGTGACTGTGACTGTGACTTGTGCCTTGTGACTTGAAACCGCCTACTGTCTGCAGCGATCCGTCCCGAGCCCACCGCCTTCGGCCGTACCAACGTCCCGGTATACCTTGTGGCAGTTCGCGCACGCGTCGTTGAGCTTGTCGGCCATCCCCGCAAGCCCATCGGCGTTCCTGGCCTGCGATATTCGATACAGCTCTTTCGAGAGGTCAATCAGCGCCTGCGTCGTCTGCTTGAAGTCGGCGTTGTTGATGGGAACGGGCCTGCCGTTTTCGCATCGGCGTCCAGGAAGCAGGAAAAGGGGGGTGGTTTCCTGGAGAATCAGGGCCGCCTGATCGACCGCCTGCCATCCAGCGTACTGGGTCATGCCCCAGAGCACGTAGTCAAAGGGGACGGGGGTAGGCGGCTTTGGCCCGCCCGGGTCCTTGACCTGGACGTTGAAGATGATGTTGGCGTTCGGAAACGTCACGCCGCGCATGAACTGCGCGAGGTTCGCGGTCGCCATGAACGATGCGGTGCCTCCTCCCGTTGCGGCGGCCGGGGCCGTGCGTGCTGCGGGGAACATCGTCTGTTTCAAGGATGCGTCGGTCAGAGCCGCCTGTCCCGAACGGAAGCTGCCGACCTGAAGCATGTGCGCCGCTATGTCGATCGACTGCGGACGCGTCAGGGTGCCCGGCTCCTGCAGCGGCATCGTGTTCTGAATCTTGTCGACCAGTTCCGAGAGCGACCGGCCGCCCCACGCCGCGACAAACCCGTCGCCAGTGAGCATCGGTCCCACCACACCCTCGAGCTTTGCACCGTGACACGCCCCGCACTGAGCGGTGTACAACTGCGCGCCGCGCTGTGCCTGTTCTGTCGTGTACACACCATCCGACACCGTTCGCGACTGCTGCGCGTGGCCGGTAGGCGAGAACACGGCGACCAGCGCATAGGCAGCCAACGCGACGCAGAGCGTCGCGCGAATGACTGCCGCGCTCATTGAATTACGCATCGTTTGGTCCTCCCGATATCTCCGTAAATGCTGGAGATCCTGTAAGAAAGCGGGTAGCGATTATACCTGAGTTCCAGCGTACAATCCGTCTGGTACGGGCCGGCGCCGTCCTCTCGATCGCAGAGTTGAACGCGAAAAAATTCGCGGTCCAGTGATACGATGACGCGCTCCGGTGCGTGGTGATCATCCAGATCTCGCTTTGATGTGTGGAGGGTAAGCATGCGTGCCTCGTTCGGTTTTTTTCTGGCTGCGGCCACGTTGATGGCGCTGCCGGTCGGGGCTCACCATTCGCACAACAACTACGCGATCTCAGAGTTCACCGTCCTGCAAGGAACCGTCAAGGAAGTGCACTTCATCAACCCGCACTCCTGGGTCTACATCGAGGTGAAGGAGGAGAAGGGCGAGCCGCAGCTCTGGGCCCTCGAGGCAACGGGCCCTGGCGGTCTCGAGCGCAACGGCATCAAGCGCGAGGACGTCAAGGTCGGCGACACCGTCAAGGTGCGCTGTCATCGGCTGCGCGACGGTTCCAACGGGTGCCTGCTCGGGTTCCTGACACCCATGCACGGCGACTTCGCACGTGGCCACGGTATCGAAAAGGAGTGGGACTAATACGAAGTGTTATGAGGAGATCAACGAGGGTCGTGACGCAGTCACCACCACAGAGGAGATAAAGATGAAAGGACGTTCACTGACCATGGCCTTTGGCGGCCTGCTCGTCGCGGCGCTGATGCAGGCGCCCGGCAACGCGCAGGGGCGGCAGGGTGGCCAGGCCGGCCCCCCGGCCAACGAGACCCTCAGCCAGAGCTATCGCGGCAGCAAGGCGCGCGACTGGGAATACCAGAAGGTCGCGCCGTTCAAGGTATTCGACAATCTGTATTACGTTGGCCCCGGCAACGTCTCCGTCTGGCTGATCCCGACGACCGACGGGCTCATCGTGTTCGACTCGACGCAGGAGCCGCTCGTTGACCACGTGCTCGACAGCATCCGCAAGGTCGGGTTCGACCCGAAGAACATCCGCTACATTTTCCTCACCCACGGGCATCTTGATCACTTCGGCGGCGCCGGCAAGCTGAAGCAGGCGGCCCCGGCGGCCCGGATTGCGACGCTCGAGGAGGACTGGCAGCTCATCGAAACGTTCTACAAGAACGCGGCGTCAGGCCGCGGGAGCAACAACCCGAACGCCCGCGACCCTGGCATCCCGTTCACACGCGACCTGGTGATCAAAGAAGGCGACGTCATCACCCTCGGCAAGACGCAGCTGAAGGTCTACAAGCTGCCGGGCCATACGCCGGGCTCGCCCTCCTTCGAGTTCACCGTGTTCGACAACGGGCGCCCGCACAAAGCGTTCCTCTTTGGCGGACCGGGGCAGCGGAATGGTGTGGAAGGCGGCACGCAGTTTCTCAACAGCATCCGGCGGCTGAAGAAGGAGTTTGCGGACGTTGAAGTGCCGGTGCACGTCCACAGCTGGCTGACGACCTATCCTGATCCGCGCGGCGGCACGGTGTTCGAGCCGGCGATGGCGCTGGCGAAGCGGCAGCCTGGCCAGCCGCATCCGTTCGTGATCCCCGATCTGTGGAAGAAGTGGCTCGACACGGCCGAGGCGGGCACGATCAAGTACATCGAGGAAGCGAAGACGAAGGCGGCGGCGCCGGTCTCGAACTGAATCCATAGTAAGCAGTAGGCAGTGGGCAGTGGGCAGTGGGCAGTTCACGGCCCTCGCCTACTGCCCACCACGTCACAAACACGGGCCACGGAGACACAGAGCGGTTCCGCTCGGTGCTTCGTCGTTCCGTGGCCCTGTTCGTTGTGACGCAAATCGTCAGGCACGCTGACGATCCCCAACCCCAGCGATCCTCGTATCCGCGACGAAATGACTACGCCGTCTAACACGCACCAGACGGCAGCTGGTGCGATCGGTGAGCGGCCGCTGGTGAACGTTGTCCTTCATGCGGCCTGATACGACTCAAGGCCTCGCAGTTGTCCGTGGATTGGAAGGGGCTGCTGGGTTCCGGAACCTTTTGGTGCACGACTACCTGGGCGTCGACCTTGAACACGTGTACCGAGCTGTCGAACAGGACGTTCCCAAGTTGAAGCTCGCCTGCGAGGCTGCTCTTCCGTCGCCTGAGCAATCGGAGCAAAGTGGCGGGCCGCATAACGTCCCGACGCACCCACGGCCCTCTGGATCATGTCGGCGCGGCGCGCGGCGATCAGCGGCAGTATCCGCGTCCGGCTGAAGCCGGACACTACGTACTGTTTCCGCCGGAGCCTTAGCGGAAGCTGGTTTTGAACGTCGGCGTGACTGGAGAGGCGGGG
>DATCJA010000053.1:0-47498 GCA_036507475.1 Vicinamibacterales bacterium | reverse complement strand
GCAGCAGGCGCGAGACCTTGGCAATGACGTCCGGCCCAAGATCCCGGCGGATGACGTTGCCTCCAAGTGGCAGCGGCAGTCCTCCGGTGCGCTCGGCCCACCACTCCCCAAGGTCGACGAGCTTCTTCAGCCCTTCGTCTTGATACGTAAGCTGTCCCTCGTGGATGAGCAGGCCCGCAGCCACGTCACCCTCGCGCACGGCGTCCTGAATGCGATCGAACGGCAAGGTCACGTACTCGACGTGCGGATCGTAGATGCGCAGGACAAGAAAGGCAGTCGTCAGCGTGCCGGGAACGGCCACTTTGATGCCTTTCAGTGACGAGGGGCCGTCAGCGCGCGCGACGACGACCGGACCGTAGTCGTCGCCCATGCTCGAGCCATGGGGCAGCAGAAGGTACTTGTCAGTCAGGTGTGCGTATGCGTGAAACGATACCGCGCTCACCTCATACTTGCCGTCGAATGCCGCTCGATTCAGCGTTTCGATGTCGGCGAGCAGATGGTCAAAGTCAATCCCGTCAGTCGGCACCTTGCCACTGGCAAGGCCGTAATGCATGAAGGCATCGTCGGAATCAGGACTGTGCGCAACGGTGATTTTCATGAAGGAGGAGCGTCTACTTCTTGTTCGCGCGCTCCATGAGCCACCGGACAAGAGCTCCGAGGTCCGCAGGCGGCGAACGGAACTCCTGCGGTGTCATCTGGTACAGCATGTCCTTGTGCGTCGGCGCGCCGTACGGGACCGGGCCGTTCGACAGGTTGTCCTCGGGCCCGAAAATGACGAGCGGAGGAGCCTGACCGTAGACGCCGACGAAGTAGCGGAGCCGCAAACCCTCGCGCTCCTCGCGCGAGGCGTACTGACGCAACTCCCGGTGGATCCGGTTCACATCGACGGGCAACCGGCTGACGTCCACGGCCGTCTGAGCCTCGACCGGCGCCGCCAGAGCTACAAGCAGCAGAGATGCTCCCGCGATCCAATTCATTCGCATGAGACTTGAGACGCCTCAGCGTCTCCCACGGTTCTTGATTCCATTCTTCGTACCAATGAGCGCCGGGCGATCTTAATGCGAAATGTGGCTCAGCCCTCGGCGCATGCCATTCGTGATGGCGACATTTCCCGCAGTCGCCGCACGATATCGGTGACTTTCTTCGCAACGTAGTCGATTTCGGCTTCCGTCGTCCAGCGGCCGAGCCCGAACCGTAGGGATGCGCGCGCCAGGTCGTCGTCGATGCCGAGCGCCTTGAGCACGTACGACGCCTCGCGGCTGGCCGACGTGCAGGCTGCCCCCGAAGCAAGCGCTATGTCGTCGATGGCCATCAGCAGCGACTCGCCTTCCAGATGCGCAAAGCTGACGTTCAGGTTGTTCGGCAACCTGTGTGCCATCGTACCGTTCACATGAATGTCCTCGAGACTCTGGTGGAGCTTCTCGTTCAGCCGGTCACGAAGCAGGCGGACACGCTCGCTTTCCGCAGGCATCTCCGCTTTGCAGATAGCCGCCGCGGCGCCAAAGCCGACTATGCCGGGAACGTTGAGCGTCCCCGATCGCATACCCCGCTCGTGCCCACCGCCGCTTATCTGCTCGACCATCGACACGCGCGGACGACGCCGTACGTACAAGGCCCCCACACCTTTCGGACCGCAGATCTTGTGTGCGCTCATCGACACCAGATCCGCGCGCACGTGGTTGACGTCGAACGGTATCTTGCCGACCGCCTGGACGGCATCGGTGTGGAAGACGATTCCGCGCTCCTTGGCGATAGCGCCAATCTCCGCGATTGGCTGCAGGACGCCTATCTCGTTGTTGGCGACCATGACAGTAATCAGAATCGTCTGGCTTGTAATCGACGCGCGAAGCTGGTTCAGATCGATGAGGCCGCCCGTGTCAACCGGCAGATATGAGACGCGCGCGCCCTGGCCTTCCAGTTTCCTGCACGTATCGATGACCGCCCGGTGCTCGGTGGGGCACGTAATGACGTGGTTGCCCTTGTCGCGATACGCCTCCGCTATGCCTCTGATGGCGAGGTTGTTCGATTCCGTGGCTCCGCTGGTGAAGACGATCTCGTTCGCACTGGCGCCAATCAAGCCTGCCACTTGCGCGCGGGCCTTCTCGACGGCGTCCTTCGCGGCCCAGCCAAAGGAATGATTACGGCTTGCCGCGTTCCCGAACTCCTGCGTGAAGTACGGCAGCATCGCCTCGAGCACCCGTGGATCGACCGGTGTCGTCGCGTGATAATCCAGGTATATGGGGAATTTCATAAGGCACAAGTCACAGGTCACAAGGCACAAGTCACAATTCTGCATCGTTGACATTGTGACTTGTGACTTGAGCCTTGTAACGTCCCAGCGTCAGTATTTCGGCTGGGAGGGATCGACCTTATCGATCCATTCCAGGATGCCGCCTCGGAGGTTTTTCACATTCTTGAAGCCAACGGTCTTCAGATACTCCGTCGCCCTGGCGCTTCGACCGCCCACCTTGCACTGCGCGACGATTTCGCGGTCACGCGGCAGTTCGTGGTACCGCCGCGGCAGCTCTCCAAGCGGAATCAGAGTGGATCCCGGGATGCGATTGATTTGGTACTCGTTGGGCTCGCGCACGTCGAGGATGAACAGATCATCTCCGGCATCGAGCCGTCGTTTGAGCTCAACCGGCGTAATCTCCCAATCGTTCATCGCCGCTGCCGCCTCCACCTCCGGTTCCGGCCCGATTCCGCAAAACTGCTGGTAGTCGATGAGCTTCGTCACCGTGGGGTTCGTTCCGCACACCGGGCATTCCGCATCCTTCCGCAGTTTGAGCTCGCGGAATCGCATCCTCAACGCGTCGTAGATCAGGAAGCGGCCGATGAGCGGCTCTCCAATCCCGAGAATCAGCTTGATGGACTCGGTTGCCTGGATGACCCCGATGATGCCCGGCAGCACGCCCAGCACGCCGCCCTCCGCGCAGCTCGGCACGAGTCCGGGGGGAGGCGGCTCTGGATACAGGCAGCGATAGCACGGCCCCTCTTTGACGCCGAAGACCGAAGCCTGACCCTCGAACCGGAAGATGCTGCCGTAAGCGTTCGGCTTGCCCGTGAGAACGCAGGCGTCGTTCACGAGGTACCGCGTAGGAAAGTTGTCGGTGCCGTCGAGGATGACGTCGTACGGCTCGAACAGCTCCAGTGCGTTCTCCGACGAAAGCGCTGTCTCGTACGTGTCGATCTGCACGTTCGGATTGAGCGCCTGCAGCCGATCCTTCGCCGAGTGCAGCTTGGACCGGCCGACATCCGGCGTTCCATGGAGGAGCTGCCGCTGGAGATTGCTGAAGTCGACCACGTCGAAGTCGACGATGCCGATGCGTCCAACACCTGCAGCGGCCAGATACATCGCCGCCGGGGACCCGAGCCCACCGGCCCCGATGCAAAGTACGCTGGCCGCCTTCAAACGCCGCTGCCCGTCGATGCCGACTTCGGGCATGATCAGGTGCCGGCTGTACCGTTTGATCTCATCCTGCGACAAATCAGGCGAAACGGGCGCCGTCACGGCAGGCACACCGCCGGCAACCGATGGGACGATGCTCAACGAGTCGCCGGGCTTGACCGGCGTCTTTTCGCGCTGCAGGTACCTGATGTCCTCATCGTTCAAATACACGTTGACGAAGTTCCGCAGACGCCCCTCGTCCGTATAGAGGTGCTTTCGAAGGCCTTCGTAACGGTGGGTAAGGTCCGCGAGCAACTCGCCGACAGTGCCGCCGCTGACCTCAACCGACTCCTTCTTGTCGGTGAAGGGCCGCAGTGGTGTGGGAATGTGAATCGTGTTCGGCATAGGTCAAGTCTTCCTGGTCAAAAGCAGAACGGTCGTCACGCAGACGCCACGAGGTCAGCTCTTCTGGGGCGCCGCCTCGAATCGAGACGATGACGTACGAGAAAAACGGCCACGCATGGTCCAGATCGTACTGCGACGGCCGGGCTGGATGATCCGGGTGCGAATGGTAGAAACCCAGCAGCTCCGCGGCGCCCTGCGACGCCTGGCGTTCGGCCTCGCGATAGTCCTGCGGTCGCACCCGAAACCGTCGTCGTGGCCCCTCCTCGGTGGTATTGGGCAACGGGTACGCGTTGAAGACGACCCCGTCGCGGCCAAAGAGCGCACCGCAGCACTCGTTGGGATAGGTCTCGGACCCGTGCCGCCTGATGGCGTCGGCGACGCCGGCCTGGAGAAGAAGCGGCATCATCAACTCTCGCCCCAGAAACGTTCCGACAGGTATTTCTCGCCACCGTCGCAGAACACGACGACGATGACGGCGTCGGAGGCGCGCCGGGCGACATGCAGCGCCCCTGCGAGGTTCGCGCCGCTCGAAATCCCGACGAACACGCCGCTACGAGCAAGCTGCCGGGTCAGCTCGAACGCCTCCTCGGTGCTCACCCCAATGTCTTCGTCGGCGAGCCGAGCATCGTAGATACCTGGCACGATCGCGGTCGCCATGTGCTTCAGTCCTTCCAGCCCGTGCAGCGGTGAATCGGGTTGGACGGAAATGAGGCGGATTGACGGGTTGATCTCGCGGAGCCGCCGGCCGACGCCGATGAACGTGCCGCCCGTGCCCAGGCCTGCGACGAAGTGAGTCAGCCGGCCGTCGGTCTGCTCGACGATCTCCGGCGCGGTCGTGTCGTAGTGCGAGAGCCAGTTGCCGGGATTGTTGTATTGATCCGCGTAAAAGTACGTGTTCGGCTCGGCGGCAAACATCGCCTTCGCGCGCAGTATGGCGCCGTCGGACCCTTCCATCGCGTCCGTAAACACGATCTCGGCGCCGTACGCCCTGAGAATGCGCTTCCGTTCAGGGGTGACATTTGCCGGCACACACAGGCGCACGCGGTATCCGCGGGCCGCGCCGATCATCGCGTACGCAATACCCGTGTTGCCGGAGGTCGCATCCAGAATGATCTTGTCGCGAGTCAGCTTCCCCGAGCGCTCGCCGTCGAGAATCATCCGCGCCGCGGGACGGTCCTTGACCGAGCCTCCCGGATTCCTCCACTCAGCCTTCGCCCAGAGCTCGACGTTGCGCAGACCCGTCTCGAAGCTCGACAAGCGGACGAGCGGTGTATTGCCGATCAGGTCGATGACAGACTGCGAGGTCTGTGGAAGCCCAGGGGTAACGGCTGTCATATCCGACTGTTCAAGTCCGATTTTATCAAACCAGCCAATGGGCGCGGCGCCTTGACATACCCGCTGAGCCCCTCGGCGGGTTGTCAGGTATCTCTTGGCGCGCTCCGCGCGCATTGGACCGCTACGCGGTCACACAACGGGCACAAAGTTCTCGTACGAAGCCGCACAGCGGTCCACTGTCAGCCGACCGGGCTTCCTTCCGCGTCCCTTATCTCGACGGTTCCGAGGTTCAGCTTCCTGAGCTCGGCCTCGATGGCGCTCCGGTCGCCCACCGCGATGACCACGAGGCGATCGGGGACGATGTAGCGCCTGGCGACGGCGAGCGCCTGCTCGGCGGTGACGGCGTTCACCTCTTGCGCGTACCGGGTGTAGTAGTCGAGCCCGAGGTCGTAGACGAAGATGTTCGAGAAACTGTTGACGGTGTTGACGCTCGTCTCGAAGGTGCCCGGCAGTGAATTGGCGAGGGCGTCCTTCGACTTCTGCAGCTCCTCCTGGGCCATCGGCTTTTCGAGGATCCCGGCGATCTCCTTGAAGATTTCGCTGACAGCCGGTGCTGTGACGTCGGTCCGGATTCCGCCTGCCACGACGAACGGGCCGGCGCTGCGGCGGAAGATGAACTGCGACCCTGCCCCGTAAGTGTACCCGTGCTGCTCGCGCAGGTTCATGTTGATACGGCTCGAAAACAGTCCGCCGAGCGCGTTGTTCATCACCTGCAGCGCGCGGAAATCGGGCGACGACCGTGCGGCTCCGATGCTGGCGACGCGAACCTGGGTCTGCGGTGTCCCAGGCTTGTCGACGATGACGATGCGGGCGCGAGTGGTTTCCGGGGCGCCGAGCATCGGACGCGAGGGCGTTCCACGCTGCCACGACGCGAAGGTCTTTTCGACAAGAGCGCGCAGATCGCTCATCGAAATGTCGCCTGCCACGACGAGCGCCGCATTGTTCGGGACGAAATGCTGTCGCCAGAAAGCCATCATCTCGTCGCGTGTGACTGCCTTCATCGACGCTTCAGTGCCCAGCTCCGTGTATCCGTACGGATGTTTCGTGCCGTACAGCGCAACACCCATCACCTGTCCCGCAACCTGCGCCGGGCTGTCGCGCATCTGCACCAGTTGGCCAAGACGACTGGCACGCTGCCGGTCGACCTCTTCGGCCGGAAACGAGGGCTTCAATACAATGTCGGCAACGAGGTCGAGCGTCGAGGCAAAGTTCTTCATCAGCGACCGCGCGCTGATCGTGGTCGCGTCCATGCTGCTGCCCGTCGTCAGCGATGCGCCAAGTTGAGCGACTTCGTCTGCAATCTGCAGCGCGCCGCGCGTGGTGGTGCCTTCATCGAGCATGGCGGCGACGAAGTTGGCGAGTCCCGGCCTTTCGATTGGATTCGCGTCGCTGCCGGTCTTCACGACGAGATTCGCAGCCACGATCGGCAGTCCGCGGCGCTCGCTGAGAATCAGCGTGAGCCCGTTCGGAAGCACCGCAGAGGCCGGCGTGGCGAGCTGGAGCGTTCGTGCCGGTCCTGCTTTCGGAACCTCAGCACGCCACGGCTCGTCCGCATTGATCGACTGTCCGTTCGCACCTTGGCTGGCGACGCCTGCCGCGGGCGCGGGCGGCGGCGCCTGCGCCGCCTCAGGCCGACCGGGCACCGCGTGGACCACCACGCGTCCGTTCGGCGTCAACTGCTCGCGCGCGAACGCGAGCAGCGAGGCCGGCGTCACGGATCGGTAACGCTGAATGTCCTTTTCCAGGTAATCGGGCGTTCGGAGGTAGTGGTTGTACATGTTCAGCCTGTCAGCCACACCCCCAAAGCCTCCGAGCCGTTCCAGTCCGCCGATGATCGCAGTCTCAATCGTGTTCCGTGCCTGTTCTATTTCGCGGAGCGACGGCGCCTGGGCTCGAAGAGCGGCCAGCTCCTCGTCGATCGCGCGCTCCAATTCCTCTGCGGTGTGACCAGGCCGCGCCGTTGCCTCGATCTGAAACATCGACCCGAGAACCAGGGAGTTTTGAAACGCCGAAACGTTCTGGGCGATCTGCTGTTCGTACACGAGCTTCTTGTACAAGCGGCTCGAGCGGCCCGCCCCGAGAATGCCGGCCGTCATTTCCGCCTCTGCATCGCCAGGCTTGAAGATGGGCGCCGTCACCCAGGTCATGTAGATGCGCGGGAGCTCGACACGCGCCGGAACCACGGCGCGCCGTTCCGCGGTCATGCGTGGCGTGTCGGCGCTAATCGGAGGAACCGCGGGTCCACGCCTGAGGCTTCCGAAGTACTTCTCGACCAGCTTCTTCGCCTCGACGACCTCGAAGTCGCCTACGATCGCGATGCTGGCGTTATTCGGCGCGTAGTACTGCCGGAAGAACCTGTTCACGTCATCAAGCTTGACGGACTGAATGTCTTCGTGCGACCCGATCACGTTGCCAAAGTACGGATGTCCTTTCGGAAAGAGCGTCTGCACGACGGCTTCTTCGGCGAGTCCGTACGGCTGGTTCTCGACGCTCTGACGCCGCTCGTTGCGAACCACATCCTGCTGGTTCGACAGCGCCTCCTGGTCCACCTTTTCGAGCAGATAGCCCATGCGATCCGATTCGAGCCAGAGCGCCAGCTCCAGCTGGTTTGCCGGAACGGTTTCAAAGTAGTTCGTGCGGTCGTAATCGGTGGTGCCGTTCATCCCCGTCGCGCCGGCTTTCTCGAGCAACACGAAGTGGCCGTCAGAGGGGACATGTTTCGAGCCCTGGAACATCATGTGCTCGAAGAGATGCGCGAACCCGGTGCGTCCCGGTTCCTCGTTGGCCGGGCCGACGTGATACCAAAGGTTCACGGCAACGCTCGGCAGCCGCTTGTCCTGGCTCAGGATGACGTCCAGGCCGTTGGGCAGCGTGTACTTCTCGAACTGCAGGCGCGGTATGTCCGCTGCGGAGGCCTGAAGGCCTCCGGCTACCGACCTGGCTGCGCTGGCGGGTCCTGTCTGCGCTGACGGTGGACCTTGAACGAGGACGATGAGTGCGACACCCAGTAGCAGACGAGCGGAAGCGCGTGTGTGCATGGCGCTTACTCCTTGAGCGGTGTGTTGTCGAGGCTCGCCCAGAGATACCAGCACGCGACCGACCGGTAGGGACGCCACGATTCACCAAGGTGAATCAGCCGTTTGGACGTCGGCACCGTTCGCAGCCGGTATGCCCGCTGCACGGCTTTGACGATGCCGAGGTCGTCCACAGGCAGCACGTCGGGGCGGTGCAACCGAAACATCAGGAACATCTCAGCCGTCCAGCGCCCGATACCCTTCACCTGCGTGAGCGCCGCAATCACCTCGTCGTCCGACATGTGCTCGAGCTCGGTCAACTGCAGCGATCCGTCCTCCACACGCCGGCATAAATCGCGAAGGTATCGCACCTTCTGTCCGCTGAGACCGACGACGCGAAGCTCCGTATCCGAAGTGGCTGTCACTTGCGTCGGCGTCGGGACGCCGCCGAAGAGCGCACGGAATCGTCCCTCGATGGTGGCCGCTGCACGCGTCGACAACTGCTGCGAGATGATCGAATGGATGAGCGCCCTGAACGGATCGGCATGCTGCGCCTGTGCCAAGCCGCAGGGACCGTAACGAAGCATCAGGTCACGTATCACTGGATCACGGCGCGCCAAAAGGCGACGGGCTCTGGCGTAGTCGATGGGCATAAAGAGGCTTGGGCTCTCGGCTTTGGGCTTTGGGCTCTCGGCTTCTGGGTCGACGCTGCCCGACGAGCGCGCTCCTGAGGGCCCAAAGTCCAAAGCCTAAAGCCCAAAGCCTATCAGGATCCAGGCGCGACGAGCGCACCGTGCCACAATGTGCACGTGGAAATCTCAGTAGTCCGACAGCAGGTGCAACGAGCGATTGCAACCGCGCGCGATCGTGCGCAGCGCCGCCGCGCCCAAACGGCAGAGGCGGAGCGAGCGTATGAATCATTTCTTCAGGAGGTCGCCATCCCGGTCACCAAGCAGGTTGCCGCGGTACTGAAGGCGGAGGGTCACGCCTTCACCGTCTCGACTCCCGGCGCCGGCCTGCGACTCGCGTCAGACCGCACGCGAGACGATTACATCGAGTTCGCGCTCGATACCGCGTCCGAGCTCCCTCAGGTCATCGCCCGCATCAGCCGTACTCGCGGCTCGCGAACGCTGGCCGACGAGCGGTCGATCAAGTCCGACATCCCGCCGGACGCACTGACCGAACAAGACGTGCTGACCTTTCTGGTCGATGCGCTGCAGCCGTGGCTCGAAAAATAGTCTTTAGTCTCTGGTCTCTAGTCTTTGGTCGCGAGAAACCACTAAAGACCAAAGACGAAAGACTAAAGACGTCTTTTCCTCCCCACGTGAATCGCCATCAGGCCCGCCAGCAGCGGCACGATTCGCACGTCGGCGAATCCCGCTTCGTTCATCAATCGGCTCACACCGGCCGCTCCTGGGTATAGACGAATCGACTCGGGAATGTACCGGTACGTGTTCGGGTCGGCATGCAAGATCGCGCCGAGCGCGGAGCCGACGACCGTCAGATACGCCAGGTACATTGCGCGGACGACCGGATTGGTCGGCCGGTTGAAGTCGAGCGACAGGAACCTGCCGCCCGGGACAAGTACGCGGTGGATCTCCGCAAGAGCCGCTCGCAGATCTGGCACGTTTCGTAATCCATACCCCGTCGTCACCAGATCGAAGCGCGCGTCATGGAATGGCAGTGCGAGCATGTCGCCGGCGACGAGGGCAAGGTTTCGCTTTTCCTGCTGGCGAGATTTGGCCAGCTGCAGCATGCGGTACGTAATATCGAGACCAACGGCGGCACGGGCGCCGCTCGCCGCGGCAAACAGAAGGTCTCCCGTGCCGCAGGCGAGGTCGAGGACCCGATCGGACGGGTCCAGGGCGGCAAGGTCGATCAGGCGGCGCTTCCAGCGCCGATCCTGGCCGTACGAGAGAAAACCGGTGATGAAATCGTAGTTGTCGGCGATCGTGGCAAACAGCCGCCGCACGTAGCGGCGTTTGCCTTGGGGCGTGGAGATCGTCGTGCGAAGCGTCAATAGACCAGGATTGTCCCTCGCATCATCAACTGGTGGGGCATGCACACGTACTCGTATGCGCCCGGTTTGTCCGGCGCCTCGAAAATCAGGTCGTCCGACTCGTTCCAGCGCAGAAGCGTCAGTTCGGCGCCGAGTACCGGCACGGCAAAGTTATGCGTCAACCCACGGTCCTCGTTGCGCACGATCACGCGCACGCGTTCGCCCGCCTTGACTTCAATCGTCGGGTTTGCCGTCACAGGATCGCCTTCGAGATAGAACGCCATCCCCTTCACGACGAGCGTGATTTCACGATGCGGCGTACTGCTCAGTGCGGGAATCAGCGCCGCAAGAATCATCGCCAGCGCCATTCCGCCAATCGCCCTGAGAGGTACCTTTCGACCCAAAATGCTCATCCGACCAGCATCCCTGTGACATACATCACTGCAAAGCCGGCAAACAGCCCCGCCAGCACCGGCACGCTCGCCAACATTCCGGCGACCGACCCCTCACGGGTCATCTGTCGCACGATCTGACCGACGACCTGTGCGATCGCTCCAACGCCAATAGCCAGGAAAGTGACAGACCACACAGGCGAGTAGACGAAGCCGCCGAGCCACGCACCGGCGATTGTCGGCACGCCGCCGATGAGTCCCAGCTTGGCGAGATCGCCCAGCGAGACGCGCTGTCGCGCACGCGCAAGGGGCGACACAATCGCGAGTCCTTCGGTCGTGTTGTGAAGCGTGAACCCGACGATCAGCAGCGTTCCGAGCGCGGCCTCCCCCAGCGCGAACGCCGAGCCAATCGCCAGGCCTTCGCCGAAATTATGGAGACCGATGCCGACGGCTATGAGTACAGCCAGCACCCAGCCGCCGTATCCGGCATCCGCCGCCCGACCCCGCGTCTTCAGCCACGAACCTATGCCTTCGAGCAGCAGGTAGGCCCCCGCTGCCGCCAGCGCAAACAGCACCGCGCCTTGAAACGACTCAGGCAGCAGTCCGGCGGCCTCAAAGCCCTCCTGCGTGCCATCAACGAGCAAGAACACGAGCAAGCCGATCGTCAACGCGAGCAGGAAGTCCATGCCGCGCGCCGAGAGACGTGTCAGAAACGGGAACCACAGCAGACCGATCGCCACCGGAATGACGCCGACATACAGGCCGATGAGCGTGAACACGCCGAAGAAGCGCGCGTTCGGCTGCGGGGTTTCCACCGCGACGGGAATCTCGTGTTCGAACGCCGCGCCCGTCGACGTCAGCACTCTCACGACGTGGGCTTCGCCTTCCACCCACGGATACGGAATGCGCAGCTCCGTCCGACCCAGATGCTGCAACGCAACCCCGTTTTCGGCGGTAAACGTCCAGAAGGCCTCGTCCACCTGCACCTGCGCGATGTTGATCGCGTCCGGCCCGTCGTTCATGACGCTGAGGACGATGGCGCCGGGCTCGAGCGTGACAGACTGGAACGTCAGACGCTCGACCGGCGGAAAGTTCTCGCCGCGGACCGATTCTGCAGGGCCCGAGCGGGTGATGACGACCAGCAGGGCGCCGAGAAGGAGGAGCGGCGCCAGCGCGAGCAACAGCCGGCGCATCATGTCGTGGCTGCCTCCCCCGCGCGGAAAATGCCCATCCACCCCAGCTCGGCGAACTCGCTCTGATGGGCGTGGAACATGAAGTCCCCGGCGTAGCGAAACGTCGTTTCGAGTATCGCCCGCTCACCCTGGCAGAGCATCAGCGTGTCGGTCCGCTCCAGAGACTGCAGCGACGTCCCCGTGCGATAGACGTCGAAGAACATCCCGTGCAGGTGAAAGCTGTTGATCGGATCGAACTCGGTCACATTGACGAGGTAGATGCGTACGGGCCGGCCGACGGTGACGCGAATCGGATCGTGCATGTACACGTTGGCGACCGTGTTGACGGCGTATACCTCATTCTCGGCGTCAAACGTCGTGTCGAATGCGTTCATCACCATCACGAGCTCGTCGGCGGACGGCCGCGTTGCTCGCGGATCGACGATGAACGTGCCGTACAGTCCCTTGTGGATGTGCCGCTTCAGCGGAACGGTGTGGCAGTGATAGAGATGCAGGCCGAAAGGGTCGGCATCGAACTCGTACACAAAAGTCCCGCCTGGCTCCACCTCCTGACCCGCAAGCGCTCCGTCCATCGCTGGTGGGTGCCAGCCGTGAAAGTGAATCGAGTGCGGGTGGGTGCCCAGGTTCCTGAACGTGACCCTGACACGGTCGCCCTCGGTGGCGCGAAGGGTCGGGCCCGGCACCTGTCCGTTGTACGTCCACGCCGGAAAGAAGAGCCCTGGCGCGATTTCGATTTCGCGGTCGACCGCAAAGAGCTCGTACTCGCGAAGCAGCGTGCCATCTCCGCGCGAAGTCTCACGATAGAACTTGGGCCGTACGTGCGGCGCCAGCTCCGAAAAGTTCCAGCTGCGCAGAAAGGCCGTCGGGTTGAATAGATCGGTTGACGTTCGGCCGACGGTGCCCATCACGTGCGATGTGTGGGCAGGATGGGCGGCGGTTCCGCTTTGACCCTTCAACCGCGCGCCTGCGGCAATGCTGCCGGCCAACGAGACAAGGCCGGAGGCCTGCAGCCACGCGCGCCTACTCAATTTCCACATTTTTTGACTATTCAAAAATATCAGCGTGAGCGCTACAAAGTCAAATTCATCAGCGCTCAAAGTCAGGTTAAACTAGCCCTCAATGCTGCCTTCGAGCACTGTCGAGAACTATCTGAAGGCGATCTACCTTGGGGTCAGCTCCGCGGGCCAGCCGAGCGGGTTGCTACCGATGGGGCAACTCGCGGCGGCCCTTGGCGTTGCTCCAGGCACGGCAACGACGATGGTGAAGACGCTGGCGGAGTCGGGACTCGTTCGGTACGAGCCATATGCCGGCGTGACACTGACCGAGGCCGGTGAGAAGCTCGCGGCGCTGGTCGTTCGGCGACACCGCGTCATCGAGCTGTTCCTCGTCCAGGTGGTGGGCTACCGCTGGGACGAAGTCCACGAGGAGGCAGAGCAGCTCGAGCACGCAGTCTCGGATCGGCTGATCGACCGAATGGACGAAATGCTCGGCAGGCCAAAGGCCGATCCGCACGGCGATCCGATTCCCGACCCTGAAGGGGTCGTGAAACCGCAGCCTATGCAGTCGCTGCTCACGTGCCCGATGCACACGCCCGTGACCATCACGCGCGTCATCGATCAGGACAAGGTGTTCCTGCGTTTCATCGAGAACCACCATTTGAAGCCAGGTGAGTCGATCGAGGTGGAGGACCGCGACTCCGCGTCAGACAGCGTCCGCGTTCGCGGCAAGAATCAAGAGCGCATCACGATTGGGACGCGGGCGGCGTCGAAGCTGCTCGTCCAGTAGGAAGCCGGGCCCCGCGCCCGATCATAACGAACGCAGGAAGGCCATCAACTGCTCCCGGTCTTCTGGAGTCAGTCGCTCGTAGCCTTGTCGCGCGGTATCAGCCTCCCGTCTGTGGCGCGTAATCGCGTCAGCAATGGTGGCGGCGCTGCCGTCGTGCAACAGCGGGCGTCGAAAACGAAGCCCCCACAGCGCCGGAGTTCGAATCTCTGATGGCGCAGCCGCGGCCTGCTGAATGCCGTCGCCCGTCCCGACGTCGTGCAGCAGGAGATCGGAGAAAAGCGACACCGGCTTGCGGTCGAACAGCGGATTCGAATTGGGCCCGGTTGTCAGAACCGGGACGTGACAGCTCGCGCATCCGATGGCCCCGAACGTGCGCTCGCCGGCAAGCGTCCCACCCTCGACGCGCGCGCGTCCAACGGGCGCGAGCAGTCGCATGAACGACTCGAAATTGTCGATCCCGCGTCGCCGCGTCGCCGGATCACGACGGTCCTCCGGGTCCGGAATCGGGTCGCAGCTGCGCATCTGGGCACTGGACACGCCGAACGCATACTCGTTTGGAAACAGGTCGTTGGTGATGCCCATCTCGTTCCGGTACGCGTCGGCGCCGAAGGCGAGGAGCGTTGCGTGCTGCGCCTTCCACCCAAAGCGTCCAACCCGGCGTTCGCCGGTTGCAAGGTCCACAACGATCGCTGCGCGGCCGCTCACCCCGTCACGGTTGCGGTCTTCCGGATCTTCGAGCGCACGAAGCGTCTCGTCCGGGATTGCCTCCACCAGCCCGGCACCGAACAGCGGTATGGGTGCTCTTCGCGCGATCACATTCACGTCGTCGGGAATAATCGGCTGGCAGCCATGCGACGGCGTCGACAGCATGTGGATGAGCGTGTCGCCCGCCTCGTTGAGGGCGCTGGACCGCCCGATCCCGTCGCTGTACCCCGCCCGAACCTCGAGAATGACGCCACCGCCGCCGATGGCTGGCACACTGTGGCAGACGGCGCAGCTCGTCCCGTTGTATGCGGGGCCGAGCCCTTCCTCGGCCGTCTCCACCTCGGTGAAGTCGTCCAGGCCAAGCCGGAATTCGGTGAACTCGGACGGTGTGATGCCTGGCAACGGCCCTCCCGCGAGCGCTGGGGCGCCCTGCGTTCGGCCCTCGATCTGAAGGGCCACCACCAAGATCCAGAGACATAGTGCCGTCGTGAGAGGGCGTGTCATACCCCATTCGCTCCTCACTGCGGGCGAACCACCAGAACGCCGCGCATGAAGTTATGACCGGCCCCGCACATCCGGCTGCACTCAAACGTATAGCGGCCGGGTCGGTCACCGATATACGTCACGACGACATACCCGCTGCCGCGTTTGGGAATCAGCACGTTCGTGCCGGCGCCAATGCCGGCGCCAATTATGCGGAAGCCGTGCATCGTGTCGTCGCTGCGGAGTCGCAGCTCCACTTGCTCGCCTTCTGCGACGACTACTTCAGAAGGCCAGAACTCGAACCGCTCAGCTGTGATCTCGATCACACGCGGCCCCTGTGCCCGGGTGGGCGAGGCGCCCGGGGCGCTGGCAAGGACCAGCACGAGCACCGCCACCAGCGACCGTACGGGCATATCGGTCCTCAAAACCACCACCCGAGGCCGATGTTGATCAGGTGGCGGTTCGGAAACACGCCACTCTGATTTCGCAAATACACGTAGTCGGCCTTCACTGCGATATCAGGCTCCGGGTAGTACGTAATTCCAGTGATCCACGCGTCGCGATCGAACTCCTTCAAGGGAACATATCCCTCCGGCATTCGAAACTGAGTATCGAAGCTCTCGTAGCGCCCGAAGACCACCAGGTCGCGCGGTGCGCCCGCGTTCCAGACACGATACGCGGCCTCGCCATAAAACCCGCGCAAGGCTTTACCGATGTTCGGAGAGACGCCGACGGTGCGGGCGAGACTGTCGTTCAGACGCTCCGCGTCGTCGATGTGCACCTGCGCAAACTGCCAGCGCAGCTCCAATCGATCTCGACGAAATCGTGCATCGAACTCGCCGAGAGCCACGGAGGTGTCGAGCCGCGGCGTCGCGAAGCTCGTGTCTCCGGTCCAGACGCTCGCTCCCAGCGTCAGCCACTGTACGGGGCGGTACTCGGCACGCGCCGTGTAGCCGACGTTGCGCACGTCGGCTTCGGACCCTTTCTGTTTTCCGCCCCGTATGCCTTCATCCGCGGTGAACTCGACAGCATTCAGGGGTGCGACGACGTAGGCGCGGTAGCGGAGCCCGCGCCCCAATTCCCCGTGCACGCCAGCGCCGACGTCGAACCACGTCGTCGGGATGATCACGGTATCGACAAACGGCCGCTCGACGCCGTTGTACACAGGCGGTTCGTGCCGCTCGTTGATGATGCCGACCGGCATCAGCAGCATGCCCGCGCGCAGGTTCACGCGACGCGAGAGCAGGAAATCCATGTAGGCCTGCTCGAGCTCGAGCTCCCCGCTCTCTTCGAGTCCTTCAACGAACGCGTGCTCCAGCTCCAGCTCCCCGACGAACCGTAGCCGCGACGAAAACGAATGGTTCAGCAGCAGCACAAAGCGGTGGAAATCCAGGACACCTGGCTCGCCGTCGGCTTTGTTGAAGTGGAAGTCCATGTACCCGGACAGGGGACCGGTGACGCCTTGAGCCGCTGCGTCTTGAGCCGCCGCCCTGAGCGGTGTCAAGGCTGACACGCCAATGGCAAGAATCGCGAAGAGCCGAAATCGCGATTTTCTGATCGCGTAGTCCATATTTTGATAAATCAAAATACTGATTTCACCAAACCAAGTCAAGGACCGCCTCGACCGGTTAGGTCAAGAGCGTGAGGATTGCCGAGGGAAGAGCCGCTGGCGCGTCCACGCCGACGTCGGCGGCCGATGCCGGGTCGCCCGCACCAAACCCATAGCGGGCCCGACAAAAGGCAGCGCCTGCGGCCTGCGCCGTCGCGGCGTCAACGTGCGAGTCGCCAACCAGGACGGTTCTCGATGCGGGCACGCGATGCACCCCCATGAGGTGGCGCAGCCCTTGCGGGTCGGGTTTCCGCGGAAATGGTCCATCGCCGCCGATTACCGTGGCGAAGAACTGTGCGAGATCGAGCGCAGCCAGCAGCCTCCGGGTGTGATCGAGCGGCTTGTTCGTGAGCACGGCGAGGACGCCATACCGCTGAACCGCGTGCAGCGCCTCGGTGATTCCCGAATACAGGTGCGTGGTGCGCAGCAGCCGGGCATCATAGAGCTCGAGGAAGCGTGGCAGGCTCGATTCGTCCGGCGGGATGCCGGCAGCCGTCAACGCGCGGCGAACCAGCGCGGCGGCGCCGTCGCCAACCATGCGGCCGATCGTCTCCTCGGCCAGTACGGTGCCACCGCGTTCGCGGATCAGCGCATTGGCGGCGTCTGCGAGATCCCGTCGTGAATCGATGAGCGTGCCGTCGAGATCGAAAACAATCAACGCCATTTACGAATTGACGGATTTACGCATTGACGAATTTCCAAGATGAGAATCCGTAAATCCGTAAATTCGTAGATTCGTAAATCCGTAAATTCGTCAATATGACTAGCGCCCGTACGTCGCCCACGATGTCGGTGTTTCCCAAACGGTGACGCGGACAACGGGAAGCCCCTGCTCGCGCGAGACGTCGAAGAGCAGCCGCGCGATGCGCTCGACGGTCGGATTGCTGTCGAGGAGATACATCGGCTCACCAAGGCTCTGCAGACACTTCACGATCGGGTCGTCGTGGCGCAGGATCATGCGGTGATCGAGCTCGCGATCCACCCAGCCCTTGACGATACGCTTGATATCGCCGAAATCGGCGACCATATTGCGGGCGTCGAGCGACTCGGCGCGAATTTCGATTTCAGCGACGGCGTTGTGCCCGTGCGGGTGTTTGCACATGCCGCCGTAATCGAGCAGCCGATGCCCGTAGCAGAACTCAATCCGCTTGGTGACCGAGTACATAGCCCTGTATCTTAGCGCGCAGGCTGAAGCCTGCGCGCTACGTGTTGTAGCGCGGCGGCTTCAGCCGCCGCGACCGTATGCACCCTTCAACCGCCGTCCTTCTCTCTGCCGGGCTCGATAGTGCGGTGCTGGCCGCATCGGAGGCGCGCTCCGCGCGCGTGCATCCGATCTATGTGAGCGCGGGACTCGCGTGGGAGCAAAGCGAGCTCGACGCGCTCGACCGATTGCTGCAGCACCTTCCGTTTGTCGAACGCGTATCGCCTGTCGCGCGGCTCTCTTTTTCGGTGCAGGACCTCTATCCCGCCACGCATTGGGCACTTCGGGGCGAACCGCCCGCCTTCGACACGCCCGACGAGGACGTGTATCTCACAGGTCGCAACGTTGCACTCCTCAGCAAGGCCGCGATCTACTGTGCGCAACACGGAATCGGCCGCATCGTGCTCGGACCGCTCGCGGGAAATCCTTTTCCCGACGCCACACCGCAGTTCTTCGCGGCAATGGCGCACGCGCTTTCGCTCGGCCTCGCCCATCGTCTTGCCATCGAGGCGCCGTTTGCCGCGATGAGCAAGAGCGATGTCATCCGGCTGGGTATCGAGTTGGGAGTGCCGCTGGCGCGGACGCTCTCGTGCATGAATCCGCAGAATGGGCTGCACTGCGGACGGTGCAGCAAATGCCGCGAGCGGCGCGATGCGTTCTCGACCGCGCACGTGACGGATCCGACGCGCTACGCCGCCGTCCCCGTGCGCTGACTGTAGACTTCCTCTCCGTCGATAAACGTTCGAACGACACCAAAGCCGCGATCCAGCACGGCGATGTCGGCGACGCAGTCCCTCGCCAGCACACCGAAGCGTGTCAGCCCCAATTCACGGGCGGGCGTGGTCGAGCAGAGCATCGCCGCATCGACCAGCGACAGGCCAAACGCTGCGACGATGTTTCTGAACGCCCGATCCATCGTCAACGTGCTGCCGGCCAATGTGCCGTCATCGAGCACCGCGGCAGAATCGGTCACGCGGATCCGGCGGCCCCCGAGCCGCGCGGTCGACCCGGGCGGCAACCCGGAACCGCTCGTGCCGTCGGTAATAGCCATCATGCGTTCGGGGCGCTTGGCAGCAATCGCAATTCGGCTCATGGCCGGGTGTACGTGGTAGCCATCACATATGAGCTCGGCCGCCACTTCTTCCCGGGCGAGCACCGCACCGGCGATGCCGGGCGCGCGATGCGTGATGGGTGCCATCCGGTTGAACAGGTGTGCCGCGTGTCGCGCTCCTGAATCGATCGCTGCCGACGCTTCGTCCAGGCTCGCGCCCGAGTGGCCGAGCGATACCCGGTGGCCCGCCGACACGAGATCCCGCACCAACTCGAGGCCGCCAGGCAATTCGGGAGCCAGCGTGACTATGCCGACATCGGGGCGAGCGGCCGCGACGACATCGAGAATGTCGCGGCCAGAAAAATCGCCTTCGCGATCCGGCGGGCCGTAAGGGCCCGCCCCCCGTAGGTCGGGGGGCAGACGCAGACAGCCGAGCGGCTGCGCACCCGCGTACGATGGATTGATGAAGTTGCTTTCGAGGTGTGCAGGGAGAACTCGTGCGCTGCGGGACGGTCGCGCGGCGCGCGCTTTCGACACCTGCGCAAGGAGCGCCCGCAGCTCGCGCGGACCGCACGCTACCGTCGTTGGGCAAAATGCGGTCACGCCGTACTGAGGAAGTCCCGACGCGATCTCCACCAGCGGCTCACCCTGGTCGAGCGTATCGCGCCCCTGGATGCCGTGCACGTGCACGTCGATGAAACCGGGGACGACGTAGCACTCGCGCACGTCGACGATCGTCGCTCCAGACAGGTCCACGTCAGGTCGCGGTTCGATGGCGGCGATCCGGCTCTTCTCGATGACGAGCGACGCGCCGGTGAGAATCCGATCCGGCAGCACCAGGTCGCCTCCGGCGAGAACAAGCATGAGGCGATTATCAAGGCACAGGTCACAAGTCACAAAGCACAAGTCACAACGTCGAACGGGTGCTGTGCGCTTTTGGGCCTTGTGCCTTGTGACTTGTGACTTCCCAAGTATTCACCCCCCCGCCCCAGTCGACGTGCACGTGGAGCTTTCGTCCTTCGAGAGGAAGGGACTCGTCGGTGCGCAACACCTCGTCGAGGCGCGTCAGCAGCCCCTCGTACCCACTGTCGGTTGGCGCAGTCAGCACGACGACGCCGCCGCTCTCACCGGGCGGAAATTTCCGGTCGTCCAGATAGTCGCGGTCGAGGGTCAGCAGAGTACGGCCCCAGTCGCGCGCGAGCCGGTAATGCTGCCCGTCGCGGGCACGGCGCAGTTCGTCGTGCTCGATCACGGACAGTACGTCCCATTGGAGACGGGTGCGCATGAACGCCACAAGCCCTGCGGGGACGTTGGCGTCCACGTACAGACGCGGTTGACCCGAGATACGCCCCGCGTGCGGACCGAGTTCGGAACCAAGTGTGCCCATTACCATGTCATCCGTAATTCAGAATGCACGATGCAACATGCAAACACTGTGTTTGCATTTTGAATTCTGCATCTTGCATCATCGATGTCGCTCCAAGTCCGGCATCGTCTCAATCGGTGCTGCCGGCGTCGGGTGCTCGCGCTTTGCGGCGCGCGCTTCCCGCTTGAGCGTCGCGACCAGCTCGTCGCGCCTGTACACGAGGTCTTTGCGCGAACGCCGGTTGTGCTCCGAGCCGACGGCATACTCACAGAACAGCGGAAAGGCAATCGTGGAATCGCAGTACGCCACCACGGTGTCCGGGAGAACAGCCGGATTGACTTTGCCCCAGCTCACGGCCTCGGCCGGTGTGGCACCCGACAGGCCGCCCCAGACCACCTGGTCGGTGGTGATCTGGATGAAATAGTCGTTGCCGCCCTTCGGAATGCCGTATACCTCCCACAGCGTCGGCTGGCCCTGCAGATAGAAGTTCTTCGGCGAGCCTCCACCGAGAATGACGCAGCCGTTCTTTTTTCCAGCCAGGATGAACGCGCACACCTCATTGACGTCCTTGTTGGGATCGATCATCAGCGCGCTTTCGTTCAGGAGCTCGTGGAAAGCGATGTTCATCCCGATCGAGCTATCGCCGGGCGACGAGGTGTAAATCGGGATGCCGTACGCGGCCGCCGCCGCTACCACCGAGTACTCCTGGCACGCGGGATGTCGTTCCAGCAGATCCCGCCCGAGCGCGTAGTGCAGCTCTGCGGTGGACACAGGCTGGTTCACGCCCCATCGCACGAGAAAATCGCGGATGTACGCGTCGGTTTCGAGGAGCACCGTGGCCGGAAACAGCACGTCGTAAATCCGAATGACGCCTTCCTCGTACAGCTCGACGTCATTCACAAACGGCGACCCGCGATGCAGCGTGAAATTCAGCGCGTAATGCAGGTCGTGATACAGGTTCGCGCCCGTGCTGATAACGAAGTCGACGAGGCCGCGTTCCATCAACTCGATGACGCAGCCACCGAGACCGGCGGGGGTCATCGCGCCGGCGATCGTGAGCCCGACGGTCGTCTCGTGCTCGGGCAGGAGCATCTTGTCCGTGAAGATCCGGCACGCTTCGCCGAGTCGAGCGGCGTTGAAAGCCTGAAACCCTTCCTCTATCAAGCGCCTGATGTCGGCGCTGCCGCGTGGACGGTAGTAGCGGATTGGCTTTCCCGACAAGTAGTTGGCGCGCTCCTTCTGTGGAGCGCCGGGAGCTCGGTGGGGCACACGGTTAGCTTACCTTGACCCGACCAATCGGACGCTGTCGACGACCGGTTTTGCGGCCGATAGATCAAGCGGGCGAACCAGCCTCGAAATCCCGTGGACGAAGTTACCGTCGCCGCACACCGTTTCGCAGCCGCCCGGCCGGACCCTCCGGCCGACGACGAGTCACGCTTTCGCATCGTCGTGCAGTCGCCGCTGCGGGCGGGACTGCTGCGATTCCTGAACGCCCGGCCTGACGAACCCTTCGAGGTCGATTCGCTGATGTCCACGTTCGGACGGCTGCGGCTCGACATCGACAACTGCCTGAAGGAGCTGGTTGACGTCGGCCTGGTACGCGTGCTCGAGGGACCACCGCTCCGCTACCTCGCCCAGCGGCCCGAGCGACCCGCCCTGGCATCGATGCTCGACGCGTTCCTGGAACGGCGAGCGGCGATCAGCGCCGAGGACCAGGCGCCGTCGGTGCAGCGGTTCCGCGAAATGATCGGCCGCGACGAGAAGATGCTGATCGTGTTCGAGTGGATTCGGACCGCCGCGAAGTCAGATATCTCCGTGCTGATCCTGGGGCCCACTGGATCGGGCAAGGAAGTGGTCGCGCGGATGATTCACGAGCTGAGCCGCCGCGGCAAAGAACGCGTCCAGGCCGTCAACTGCGCTGCACTGCCGGACACGCTGTTCGAGTCGGAGCTCTTCGGGTACGAGAAGGGTGCGTTTACCGGCGCGCACGACCGCAAGCCCGGGCGCCTGGAGCTGGCCGACCGCGGCACGCTGTTCCTCGATGAAATCGCCGATCTGTCGCTTGTCGCGCAAGCCAAGCTGCTCCGCGCGCTCGAAGAGCGGCGCTTCGAACGCCTCGGCGGCCAGAAGTCGGTGCAGGTTGATTTTCGACTGATCTCGGCGACAAACCGGCCACTCGATCTGTTCGTGCGGGACGCGCGATTCCGCGAAGATCTCTACTACCGCATCAATGCGTTTGCCATTCGTCTTCCGTCGTTGCGAGAACGCGCGGTCGACATTCCGGTGCTCGCCAGTCGGTTTCTCGCGCGGTACTGCGCCGCCAACGGCCTGCCGCTCGACGCCAAGGCGTTTGCGCCTGAAGCAATCACGCAGCTCCAGGCCTATCCGTGGCCGGGAAACATTCGCGAGCTGGAAAGCACCGTCTCGCGCGCCGCGCTGTCCTCGCCCGGGCGCGTCATTCGCGACACCGACGTCGAATTTCTTCACACGCATCCCGCTTCCGACGTCTACGGACCGCAGCGGCTGCCGACGCTCCGCGAGGCGGAACGCGCGCACATCCACCGCGCGCTGGAGTCGACAAGCTGGAACAAGAAAGAGGCGGCGCGGATTCTGGAAATCAGCCGCGGCACGCTGTATCGAAAGATTCTGGAATACGCCCTAGAGCGCGAAACCAAGCCGGCCAAGGTCGGGAATTTCAGTTAAGCGTGTGACGATTCTGCGCTCCGAACTCGTCACTCGTTGTTCCGTTTCTGCACATCCGTTGCGCGGTCCTGCACATCCAGCCACGGTAGGCACGGTTGTTCGGCAACTGTAACCGACTGTGCGCAGGCATCTTCCGGCGTCATAACGCCCGCGACCAATCTCGGCAATATTTTTGCCCCTTGCCCATGGCTTCGATCTTTATGCGAACGAGCGCATTCCATCTCGGGTAACGCGGAGGAGGGGAGCGTCGACAACCGGCACCGGACATCCGGCGTTTACTGAAAGGACAAAGCCATGAGAGCTCGCGTTAGGATCATCTGGCTGCCTGACTTCGCACGGTAGCCAACGAGCACAGTCCCGAACGATAGGTCTGGGTATGAACCAAGGGTCGTTCGCTGTCCGCATGTACGCGGGCGGCGCTTTTGCCGCTGCGTGCGTGGCCGTAGCGGCGTCCACTCTGTCGGTGTCTGCCGTCTGGCTGGCGTTGCCAGCGGCTGTTGCGGTTTACCTCGCGTTCCGGGCGTGTCGCTGCGGGATCGAGCAGGAGCGTGGCAAGGCGCAGCAGATCTCAGAGCTGCACCTGGCCACGATCGAAGCGCTCGCTCTCGCCATCGACGCCAAGGACCAGACGGAACCCAACCACATTCAGCGCGTACAGGCCTACGCCACCGGTCTCGCACGGGCGCTTGGGATGGCAGAAACCGAGGTGCAGGCGGTCAAGACGGCCGCACTCCTGCACGATATCGGCAAGCTCGCAATCCCCGATCACATTCTCGCGAAGCCCGGTCCCCTCACACCTGAGGAGTTCCAACGGGTCCGGGTTCACCCGGAGGTTGGCGCGGCGATTCTTCATTCCGTTCCGTTTCCGTACCCGGTTGCGCCACTCATTCTGAGTCACCACGAGCGCTGGGACGGCCGTGGATATCCTGCAGGCTTGAAAGAAGACGAGATTCCTCTTGGCGCCCGAGTCGTGGGCGTCGTCGAGTACTTCGACGCGTTGACGTCCGACCGTCCGTACCACAAGGCGATGAGCCAGGACGCCGCGCTGGCGCTGTTGAAACAGGAAGCGGGCAAGGCGCTGGATCCGCGCGTTGTGGACGTATTCATCGACATTCTTCCGAGACTCGCAGCCTCGTTCGCGCGAGGGGAGTCTCCCGCCGCCAGAACGGCGCCGCAGCTTCAGACAGGCGAGGGTCTGAGAACCATCGCCACAGCGGGTCATCGGCCTCGGACGTCTGTGTTCGACGACATCGCCGACGCAAACCGCGAGATTTACGGCCTCTACCAGATCGCGCAGACGATGGGCACGACGCTCGCCATCGCCGACACGATGGCGCTCGTCTCGTCGAGGCTTTCGAACGTCGTCCCCTTCTCGGCCTGCGCGCTGTTTCTACATTCCGAACAGACCGAGCAGCTGCTCTGCCGATTTGCCACAGGCACGGACTCGGAACTGATTCAGCAGCTCACGCTGCGGACCGGCCAGGGACTGACCGGATGGGTTGCGCGGAATCGCCGCCCTCTGATCAATGCGCGTCCGAGCGCAGACCTGGAGGCGATGGGCTCGCATGCGCCAACTGTTCTGCAGTCGGCGCTCGTGTGCCCGTTGCTGTCCGGCGATCGGCTGATCGGCACGCTGGCCGTCTACCACACCGACCCGGGGTTTTATGCCGAAGATCATGCGCGCCTGCTCGAACGTGTGTGCGAGCAGGCGGCGGCGGTCATTCACAACGCCATCGTCTTCGAGCAGACGCAGGAAGAATCGCTCACCGATCCTCTCACGGGCCTGCCGAATACGCGCTGGCTGTTCCAGCAACTGACCCGCGAGCTCGCGCGCGCCGAACGACTCAACACGGCTGTATCGCTGGTCATCATGGACCTGGACGGCTTCAAGCACATCAACGACACCTACGGACATCGGGTCGGCGACTGGGCGTTGCAGGAAGTCGCGCGCGTGCTGCGCGTCACGATTCGCAACTACGACACGTGCGTACGGTACGGCGGAGACGAATTCATCGTGGTGCTCTCTGGCTGCGGCAGCGAGGAGGCCGAGAGCAAACGCGTCGAGCTGCAGAATGCCGTTCGCCGCGTCGTGCTCGAAGTAGAACCGGGCCGGCTGTTACCACTGTCGATCAGCGCTGGGATGGCTGTGTATCCGAAAGACGGCGACACCTATGAAGCGCTGCTTGGCCAGGCCGACCGCCGCATGTACCGCGACAAGAACAGCCGCAAGACCGACGGCCAGCACGGGATCGAGTCCGACGCTCGCGCTGTCTAACCCTTCTTCGCGTCGTCACCGTCGAGCAGACGGGGCAGCTGGGCCTCGGAGCCTTCCTGAAGAACTCCGAGATCGATGTACGTCAGCAGCTTGTTCCGCGTGTCGACGATGTCCAGGTTGCGCATCGTGAGCTGTCCGACACGGTCGCGCGGCGTAAACATCGACTCGCCCTTTTCCATCGTCAACCGTTCTGGCCTGTACGTGAGGTTCGGGCTTCTCGTGTCGAGGATCGAGTAGTCGTTGCCCCGTCTGAGCTCGACGACGACCTCGCCCGTAATCGCGCTTGCCACGAACCTCTGAGACGACCCTCGCAGCATCATGGCCTGCGGATCGAACCAGCGTCCCTGGTACAACAGGCGTCCCAGACGACGCCCGCTCTCCCGGTACTGCTCGATGGTGTCCTCGTTGTGAATGCCCGTGACGAGTCGTTCGTAGGCGATGAACAACAGCGCAAGGCCGGGCGCCTCGTAGATGCCGCGGCTCTTCGCCTCGATGATGCGGTTCTCAATCTGGTCGCTCATGCCGAGGCCGTGGCGCCCGCCAATCCGGTTGGCCTCGAACATCAATGCGACGGGGTCGCTGAACGACATGCCATTCAGCGCCACAGGGCGGCCCTCTTCAAGGCGAACTGAGACCTCCTCGGCGCTGATGCCGACATCCTCGCGCCAGAACGGAACCCCCATGATGGGCTCGACGATCCTGATGCCCGTGTCGAGCCGCTCGAGATCCTTCGCCTCATGCGTAGCGCCAAGAATGTTCGAATCGGTCGAGTATGCCTTTTCGGCGCTCATCTTGTACGGCAGGCCCGCGCGCTGCATGTACTCGGACATTTCCGCGCGGCCGCCCAACTCGTCGATGAATGCATCGTCGAGCCATGGTTTGTAGATGCGAAGGTTGGGATTCGCGAGGAGACCGTACCGGTAGAACCGCTCGATATCGTTGCCCTTGAACGTGCTCCCGTCGCCCCAGATGTTGACGTCGTCCTCTTTCATCGCCACGACGAGCATCGTTCCCGTGACCGCGCGCCCGATCGGCGTCGTGTTGAAGTAGGGAACGCCCGCTGTGGAGATGTGAAAGGCGCCGCACTGCAGCGCGACGAGCCCTTCGGCAACCAGTTGCGCGCGGCAATCGATGAGCCGCGCCTTCTCGGCGCCGTACTGCAGCGCACGGCGCGGAATCTCATCGTAGTTCGGCTCGTCGGGCTGCCCCAGATTGGCGGTGTAGGCGTACGGGATCGCACCTTTGCCTCGCATCCAGTGCAACGCCGCGCTGGTATCGAGTCCGCCCGAAAAGGCAATGCCGACCTTCTGGCCGACAGGAACGCTCTCGAGGATGTTCGACATCGGGATTAATCGTAGCGCGTTCCAGGCCGAGTGCCCGCGGGACGCGACGATCATCCTCTTGTTCCAATCCCGGCGAGTTGACCGTCAGCGCCAGGCACGGTCCGGCTAAAGCCGGACACTACGTGATGAGGAAACGTATTCGAACGATTCGAACGATCCGAACGCTGGCGTACACTGCCGCCAGTGGCGCTCGTTACCGCTCCTATCGTCGACCTTCAGACGGCCACTCCGCGATCCCGCCTCGTCACGTTCGACCTTCAGGGTCGGCCGCTCCCGTTCGAGCCAGGTCAGGCAGTCATGGTCGGCGCACACGAACAAAGCGAACGTCGTCCGTACTCGATCGCCTGCTCGCCTGAATGGACCGTGGAGACGGGGCGCCTCGAACTGCTGGTTTCCGTAGAGCCGGACGGCTCGCTCGGCAGACACTTCGGACCGGCTGCCCGAGGGATGGTCGTCGACATCGACGGACCGATCGGGACGTTTACATTACCCGCAGATTCGCCAGCAGCCTGGGTGCTGTTCGTTGCGGGTGGCACCGGCATCGCGCCGCTCCGCTCGATGCTCGATCACCTGTTGCGGGGCCGCCCTGCGCATCGCCTCTCGCTGCTCTACAGCGCGCGACGGCCCGACGAGTTTGCGTTCATCGACGAGCTGTGGGCCCATTCCGCTGCTGGGTTACTCGAGCTGCATCAGACGGTCACGCGTGACGACAGCACAGGTTGGACGGGACTCCGGGGTCGCATCGGGCCGGCGCACTTCGAGGCGCTCCTGCACGAACCGGCGGCGACACTCTGTTTTGCGTGCGGTCCCGAGTCGCTCGTGAGCGAATCGGTTGCTACGCTCAGCGCGCTCGGCGTGCCCGGGTCGCAGATCAGAACCGAGAGCTGGGGGAGATAGAGCAAGAAGTTTGCACTTATGGAGTATTCTCCGGAATCACCTGCAGCGCATCCTTCACCTCGACGACGCCGTTGATGCCGCGGGCGATCGTAATCGCCTGATTGCGCTCTCCCTGGCTCTTCACGCGACCGGACAGCGTGACGACGCCTTTGAACGTATCGACGTCGATGCGCAGACCACCAACCGCCGGGTCGTTCAGCATGGCCGTTTTCACGCGCGTGGTGATCGTGGTGTCGTCAATCGCTTCGCCGACTGTCTTGCCGCAGGCTCCCGTCGCCAGCGCAAACACGAGAGCGAGGATCGTGCCCTTCCAGTAGCTGAGGTTCTGCATGTCGCCTCCGCGAACACGGCAGCGGGTCTGCTGCCAGGCGGTGACCCAGCAACCTACATGCCCGTAATGTGGAACCCGGAATCGACCATGAGAACCTCACCCGTAATGGCCTTGCCCGCGTCGCTCAGCAGGAAAGCCGCAGCTTCCCCGATCTCCGCGGCTTCGACATTGCGTCGAAGCGGTGCGCGGTCGCGGTACACGTTGAGGATGGTCGAGAAGCCGCCGATGCCCGCAGCCGCAAGCGTCTTGATCGGACCGGCAGAAATGGCATTCACGCGGATGTTTCTTGGCCCCAGGTCGGCCGCAAGATAGCGCACCGACGCCTCCAGCGCGGCTTTGGCGACCCCCATCACGTTGTAGTTCGGAAATACCCGATCGCTTCCCAGGTACGTCAGCGTCAGAATGCTGCCGCCGCCGCGCTTCTCCATGAGCGGCGCCGCGGCTCTGGCAAGGGCGATAAGGGAGTACGCCGAGACGTCGAGTGCGATGCGAAACCCTTCGCGTGTCGTGTTGGCGAACGGCGACGTCAGCTCTTCGCGCGGAGCGAAGGCTGCGCCGTGGACGACGAAGTCCAGGCCACCGAATTCCTGATCGACCTTCGCGAACACCGACTCGATATCGGCGTCAGACGTGACATCACAAGGAAGGACGAGCGCCGGGTGGGCAAGACCCTCCGATAGCTCGTGAACATGCTCTTCGAAGCGACCCTGGTAGGTAATGGCGAGCCGCGCGCCGCGCCCGGCCGTCGCCTGCGCAATCGCCCACGCAATGGAGCGTTTGTTGGCGACGCCGACGATGAGGCCGAGCTTGCCCGAGAACTCCGACACCCTATCGGCCGCGCTTGCGTCCGCCGCGTCCACCACCGGGGCCCTGTCGGTTGCCGCGTGGGTTCCCATGATGGGATTCGGAACGATTGCCGGTCGGCCGATGGCCGCGCCCGGCGCCTCCGCCCGCATGCCGCGACCCTTGACCGGAGCCGTGTCGCGGCCCGCCGAAGTGCGAGGGTGAGCCGCCCTGGGGGCGCATCGATCGTTGGTGACGACCCCTTTTGCCTTCAGGGCCTCGCATACCCGGCTGCCGAATGGTGAACTCAGGGTCTTTGCGCTCCGGTGGCTGACCCTCAGGACGCGGCAGCGTGGCGCGGATCAGGCGACGGTGAACGGGCCCTTCGTCGTCAGCGGGAGCCGCTGCGACCGTTTCGTCTGGTGGCGGTTCCTCAGCCGGTGGTGTGGCAGTCTCGAGCTGCTCTTCCGAGGCCGAACTCGCCATCGTCATCTCCTCTGGCGCGATCTCGTCCTCGACAGGCCGCAGCCGGCCGGCGCCCTCTGCTGGGTCGCCCGTTGCCGCATTGACCCTTTTACGTCGCTGTGGTGGCACTCTGGCCTGCTTGTATTCGTGATCGGCGTCGCACGTCGTGCAACGGGTCTGCTTCACCTCATCGTCAATCATCGCCACGACGGCGTGATTCGTGATGCGGCGCTCACGCGGGCAATAGTCGTCGAGAATGTCACCGAGCCTAGGCCGGCGTTGCTGCATCAAAACTCTCCCGGAGCCGTTTCCTTTCAGGTGGGATATGAAGGACGAAGGTCCTCAGAGTGTAGCAAACCTCGTCCCGGCTGCCTACTGCCTGCAGGCGGCACAGGCCGCCTTACGGCGTCGCATACTGCTGATTCGCGGCCAGCCAACCGCGGCACTCCTCGAGTGCAGCGCGAACCGCCGCGGGGTTCGTCGATTGCGGCGTCCGTCGCGCATGGACTGATGCCAGCGCGGTGGCTGCTTGTTGTACATCTTCTCCGAACAAGTCACTCGCCTCACGCCATTCCTGCAGAGTCAGCGCGCTGAAGTCTCGCCCTTCGGCCAGCAGCCGTCTGACCAAGACGCCCACAGTCTCGTGCGCCCGTCTGAAGGGCATTCCCCGCGCCACGAGGTAATCCGCCACGTCGGTCGCCAGCAACAATCCGGATGCCGCGCGCTCCGCTCGATCGACGTTCAATGCGAGGCGCGATACAACCGCGCGCGCCGCTTGCAGCGATGCGCCTAACGTGGCTTCCGCGTCGAATACCGCTTCTTTGTCTTCCTGCAGGTCTTTGTTGTAGCCGCTCGGCAACGCCTTCATCGTGGCGAGCCAGCCCGTCAGGCGTCCAATCGTGCGGCCCGTCTTGCCGCGCACGAGCTCGAGCGGATCGGGATTCTTCTTCTGCGGCATCATACTGCTGCCCGTGGCGGACACGTCGGACAGCTCGAAGAATGCATGCTCCTCGCCGGTGAAGATGATGAGGTCTTCGGCCAGGCGGCTGAGGTGCACCATCGTCATCGACGCGGCAAACAGAAATGATGCTACGAAGTCCCGATCGGATGATGCATCCACGCTGTTGCGAACGATTCGGGCGAACCCCAGGGCTCGTGCCAACCGCGATGTGTCCACGGCGTAGCTCGAGCCCGCAACGGCGCCCGATCCCAGCGTCAGCGCATCCGCCTCGTCGGCTGCCGCCGCGAGTCGCGCGTGGTCGCGGCGTAGCGCGGCGGCATGCGACAAAAAGTAATGCGCGACCAGCACCGGCTGGGCACGGCGCAGGTGTGTGTAGGACGGCATGAGCGCCATGCCCGCCTGTTCGGCCTGATCCGCACACGCCGCCACGAGCGCCTCGACACTCGCCTGCAGCATCGGAATACGCCGTCGAAGATAAAGTCGCAGGTCGAGCGAGACCTGCTCGTTGCGCGACCGCCCGGTGTGGAGGCGTCGCCCGGCATCGCCGATGCGTTCGACCAGCTTGCGCTCGACAAAGCTGTGAATATCCTCATCCGGTCCGGAGACGAACGATCGATCGCGGCGCCCCTCCTCGAGGATCGCCTTCAGGCCATCTACGATGGCTTCGGTATCGTGTTCGGACAGCACACCGGCAGCCCCAAGAGCTTCCGCCCATGCGATGCTGCCAATCACATCGTCTTCGAAGAGTGCCCGGTCGAAACTGAACGACACGCCGAAATCGAAAGCCGCGGGATCGGGCGCGGCGTCGAAGCGCCCGGACCAGAGTGTCATGGCCTGCGCACCAACACATCGGGATCCGGGATCCGGGATCCGGGATCCGAGATCGCGAGATCGGAACTCGAACCGCGGATCCCGGATCCCGGATCCCGGATCCCGACGACCGTGTATTGCCCCTTGAGCAGCTGAATGCGCACCATTCCGCTCACCTGCTCTTGAACCAGGGCATTGAAGGCGTCGAGTGCCTCGCGAGCCTGTGTGAACCAGAGCCCGTCTACTACAAGCTCCGCGTATTTGCCGCGTGATTGTCTTTTCAACCGCGTCAAATCGGCGGCGCCGAACTTCATCTCGAGCGCGTCGTGCGCCGCATGCAGCACCGTCGCCGCGGGTGCCTCGTGGATACGACGGGACTCGTCCGATCTCGCCTCGTCCTGTATCGCCGGAATTCGACCTACACCGTGCTGCCCAGCAATAATCGAGACACTCTCGATCAGCTCCGTCAAACCGAGTGGCACCCCATTCACTGCGGTTGGAACGCCCTGCTCGAAGGCAATTTCGACGTGTGCGCCTGCACTGGGCGCGGCCTCCGACGATGTCGTCCACGAGTAGAGAGATTCGGGCCGAGCCCCGGTGTCACGATAATCGACTGCGCGGCCCCATAGATTCGTGCGCGTCTTGCCGCCGCACGGAGCCCCGCCGCCGAACGCAATCACGCTCAACTTCGAATTCTGGGACCGCACACTGTTTTCGATACGCACCTGGTCCGGGCCGCTGCCGTGATGTGCAACTGCCGTGGCCTCTTCGATGCGCGCTATTTCCGCCAGCTTCTTGCCGATGAGGGAGTGCGCGAGCGGAAATCCTATCGGCTCGTGGCCCTCTCGGAGCGCTCCCGCCTGCAATACCGGCAAGACGAACTCGTGCGCGAACTCATCCCTCGCATCGAGGACATGCGCCCGCACGGCGCCGGCTTCGAGCGCCCGGTCGCGTACGTCGCCGAGCTCGTGGTCCTGTCCGACATCGAGCGTCAGCGTCACGATTTCCGCGCCGTACTCGTCCGCCAGCAACGGAATCACGGCCGAGCTGTCGTCGGAGCCGGAGTAGGCGAAGACAATGCGCTCCGTCGTCATGTTCTCGACAGTTCTTCGAGTCGCTTGACCAGCGCCCTCGCGCGACGAGTGTCGGGTGCGATGGCGAGAATGGTGTCGTCGCCCGCAATCGTGCCCACCACTTCAGGCAGACGCGCGCTGTCGAGTGCTACACCCAGCAGCTGCGCCTGGCCAGGCCCGGTTCGAACGATCACAAGCTGCTGCACCTGATCGACGCGGGTCAGATATTCAGCCAGGGCGCGGTTCAACAGCGATCTCGTGGCGTTTCCGTTCGTGCCGGCCGTGACCGGCGGCTGGTAGGCGCCGTCGGCGCCGCCTTTCACGAGCCCGAGCTCACGAATGTCGCGCGAGAGCGTGGCTTGCGTCACGTCGAAGCCGGCGGTGCGCAGAAGACGACGGAGCTGTTCCTGGCTGCGCACTGGCTGCCGTTGAATGACGTCGAGCACCATCGACTGCCGTCTGGCTTTCACGCGTGCTGCCCCTGGATCGAGCGCTGGATCGAGCCTCCAAGAATAGCACTACTGCTTGACTGTTTATACACGCGAATGTATAAATATTCTCTTCTGCCGATGACGAAGATGGCCGCTGCCAGCCCTGAAGTCCCCCGCGCCCCGGCGCCGCCGGCAGTGGCGCGAGTTGCGGTTGCGGGCGCAACCGGCTATGCCGGCCAGGAGCTCGTCCGCCTGCTCGCGCGGCACTCCGCCGTCGCGCTGACCGAGGCAATGTCCTCCGGCGCCGCGAGCGCGCCGCGACCGCTGCCTGCGCTCAAGCGCATCTGGGACGGTGTTGTGACGCCGCTCGATATCGACCGTCTTGCCACGAGCGCCGACATCGTATTCCTTGCGCTCCCTGAAACGGCCGCTGCCGACGTCGGCGCGGCGCTCGTTCAGCGCGGCCTTCGCGTGATCGATCTGTCCGGAGCGTTTCGCATCCGCAACGATGCGGACCGGCACCGCTGGTACCCGGCGACGACAATGTTGCCGGCAGGCGTTGTCTTTGCGCTGCCGGAGCGGAATGCAGAGGCGATTCGCGCTGCGAGGCTTGCGTCGTGTCCGGGGTGCTACCCCACGGCGGCGCTTCTGGCGCTCGAGCCGCTGGCCGCGGCGGGCCTGCTGGACGACGGCATTGTTGTCGATGCGAAGTCGGGGATCTCCGGCGCTGGCAAGGCGCCGAGCGACCGAACGCATTTTTGTGAAAATCATGGCAGTGTCGCGGCGTACGCCGTCTTCTCACACCGGCACGCTCCGGAAATCGAGCAGGAACTCGGCATGGCGGTCACATTCGTTCCCCACCTCGTTCCGCTCGACCGCGGCATTCTCGAATCGATTTACGTGTCGCTGCGCCGCGGGGCAACGGAGTCACAGGTCGAGGCGGCGCTGCAGGACGCGTACGCCTCCGCGCCCTTCGTCCGGCTGACGGGCCACGAACTTCCGGAGATCAAGCACGTCGCGCACACGAACTTCTGTGACATCGGCTGGTGCGTTGATGAATCACGCGGCCGGGCGGTCCTGATCGTGGTGCTCGACAACCTGTTGAAGGGCGCGGCGGGCCAAGCAATTCAGAACTTGAACATCATGCTCGGCGTCGACGAGCGCACGGGGCTGATATGAAACGGGATTCGGGATTCGGGATCCGGGATCCGAAACTCAGCCGTTCGGGTCGTTCACGCTCAGCCGCCGGATCCCGGATCCCGGATCCCGGATCCCGGCTCGTATTGAAGCTCGGCGGCGAGCTGCTCGAACATCCTGACGATCTACAGCACATTGCCGCCGGCATTGCTTTACTCGCAAAGCAGTCCGCACTCGTCGTGGTACACGGGGGAGGGCGCGAGATTGATTCGGCGCTGGCGTCGGCGGGCGTCGCCAAGCAGCAGGTGGACGGCCTTCGTGTGACCGACGCGCGCACGCTCGATGTTGTGATCTCGGTGCTCGTAGGTGCCATCAATACGCGCCTTGTCGCTGCGCTTCGCGGTGCAGGCGCCAGTCCTGTGGGACTGACCGGCGCCGACGCAGCGGTAGTCACCGTGCGCCGCGCAGCGCCGATTTCGACCGTGGCGGGCACGAAGGTCGACCTAGGGCTGGTGGGGTCGCCCATCGATAACGGCGCGCCACGGCTGCTCACGGACCTCCTGTCGCGAGGGTACCTGCCCGTCGTGGCCTGTGTGGGCGCGACCCGCCATGGCCAGCTTCTCAATGTGAACGCCGACACGCTTGCATCCCATCTGGCGGCTTCGTTAGGGGCAAGCCGGCTCGTCATCGCCGGCGGCACGCCGGGCGTCCTCGATGACGGCGGGCGCACGATCGAACGTCTGACCTCCAGGCATGCGGCACGGCTCATTCGAACCGGCATTGCCCACAAAGGGATGGTGGCCAAGCTCGAAGCGTGCCGCGCAGCGCTGCGCAAGGGGGTCGGCGACGTGTTGATTGCGAATGGACGCGAAGTCCGAATCGAGCTGCTGGCCGAAACGTCCGGCCCGCTGCCCGGATGCACGCAGGTCGTACGATGAAGGCGACATTCGACGACATCAAAGCCCGGGAATCGCGCCACGTGCTTCAGACGTACAGGCGCCAGCCGGTGGCGTTCGTCCGCGGGAGCGGGGCGCGTCTCTACGACACAGAGGGGCGCGAGTATCTCGATTTCATCTCGGGCATCGGTGTGACATCACTTGGCCACGCCCATCCCGGTCTCACCGCCGCCATTGCGGATCAGGCGGCCACGCTGCTGCACACGTCGAACCTGTACTACCACCCGTTCCAGGCGGAAGCGGCCGCGCGACTCACTCAGCTGTCGGGTCTCTCACGGACGTTCTTCTGCAACAGCGGAACCGAGGCTGTCGAGGCATGTCTGAAGTTCGCACGCCGCTATTGGTATACGCAGGGGGCGACGGAGCGGACTGAATTCGTCGCGCTGACAGGCAGCTTTGCCGGACGAACGCTCGGATCGTTGTCGGTGACGCACGACGAGCACTACCGCGCTCCCTTCGCACCGCTGCTGCCGGGTGTGACGTTCGTCGATCCCGGAAGCCCCGCCGCACTGGTGGCCGCCGTGACGGAGAGGACCGCGGCCATCATCGCTGAGCCGATTCAAGGCGAAGGTGGAATCCGTCCGCTGACACCCGAATGCGCTGCTGCCATCAACGATGCGTGCGCGCGCACCGGCGCACTCTATATTGCCGACGAGGTTCAGACCGGTCTCGGCCGCACTGGCATCCCCTTCTACTTTCAGGCGCTCGACCTTCGACCGGACCTGATTTCGGTTGGCAAGGCGCTGGGCGGAGGCGTCCCTATTGGTGCTGCGCTCGTTTCGGAACGCGTGTCGCAAATGATCTCAGCCGGGGATCACGGCAGCACCTACGGCGGCAATCTCCTCGGCACACGCGCCGCCGCGTTCTTTCTGGCTCAGCTGATGGAGCACGGCCTGATCGAGCACGTGAAAGCCATGGGACTGCACCTCGAGCGGCGACTCAGGACGTTGGCCCTCAAATACCCGGCTATCACCGAAGTCCGCGGTGCCGGCCTCATGCGGGGCATACAGCTCGGCTCGGACGCGATGCCGATTGTCGACGCCGCGCGTGAAGGAGGTCTCCTGGTGAACCGGACCGATGAAAAGGTCGTGCGTTTGTTGCCGCCTCTCACCATCGAAGCCACTGAGATCGACGGCGCGCTCGAGATACTCGATGCCGTGTTCGCCAAGGTCTCTCAGGAGGTGCAGGTGTGAACACCCTGTCGATCGCGCGGTCTTTGACCGCCAGTTCCGCCGCACCATTTCCGTCCTCGCAAGAGACGGTGCTGTGCGTTCGCGAAGCGGTGGCTGCCGACGCACCGGCCATTCACGCGCTCATCACCGAGCACATTGCGGAAGGGCATCTGCTGCCGCGCAGCCTCGAGGAGATCAGGGCGCATGCGCATCGCTTCCTCGTCGTCACTCAGGACGGTCGGCTGGCTGGCTGCGGCGAGCTCGCGCCGCTCAGTGCCGAAGTCAGCGAAATACGGTCGCTCGTCGTCAGCCCCGACGTCAGGAGCCTTGGAGTGGGCACGGCGATCATCGAACGCCTCGTGCAGCGCGCAGCGAACCGCGGATTCGACAAGCTCTGCGCGTTCACGCATGAGCCGTCGTATTTCGTACATCGGGGCTTTTCCATCGTTCCGCACGTGTGGCTGCCCGAAAAGATCGTGACCGACTGCCACAGCTGTCCGCACTTCCGACGCTGCGGCCAGTACGCGGTGGTGCGAGCGCTCGGACAGCGACGCGCCCTGCATGGCTGACGTGATTCGCTCCACCGTTCCCCTCGCTCTTGCGACCGTTCCCGGCGGAATCACCGCGGCCCGAGGGTTCAAGGCAGGCTCGGTGCACAGTGGTATCAAGACGGCGGCCGCCGCGCTTGACCTGACCGTCCTCGCGACCGAGGTACCCGCCAGCGCCGCGGGGCTGTTCACCACCAACCTTGCGAAAGCGGCACCTGTGCGGGTGTCGCAGCAGCATCTGGATCGATCGAGTGGCAGGGCACGCGCCGTCGTCATCAACAGCGGTTGCGCCAACGCCTGCACCGGCGATCAGGGATTCGCGCACGCGAGACAGATGGCAACCGAGACGGCAGTGGCACTTGGATGTCGGCCCGAGGAGGTACTCGTGGCGAGCACGGGGGTGATTGGCGTTGCGTTGCCGATCGACCGCGTCGTGTCCGGCATCCGACAGGCCGTGAGCACGATGACCCAGAACGGCGGCCCCGACGCAGCGCGCGCAATCATGACCACCGACCTCTTCCCAAAGGAACATGCCGTAACGGTCCAGACCGCTCGCGGATCGTTCGTCGTCGGCGGCATGGCGAAAGGCGCCGGCATGATCGAACCGAACATGGCGACGATGCTCGGGGTTCTCACGACCGATGCGCAGGTATCGCCGACGACACTACGGAGAGCGCTTCAGACGTCGGCGCGCGATACCTTCAACGCCATTACGGTGGATGGCGAGTGCTCCACGAACGATTCGTTGTTCGTCGTGGCATCCGGCGCGAGCGGCGTCGCCGTCGACGACGAGACGTATCCGGCCCTGCTCGAGGGGCTGCTTGCGGTCTCGCGGGAGCTTGCTATCGCGATCGTCCGCGGCGGAGAGGGCGCCACGAAGCTCGTTGCCGTGACCGTGTCCGGCGCTCGAACCAGTGACGAGGCGCGCCAAGTGGCCCGAACCATTGCCAATTCCCCTCTCGTAAAGACCGCGGTCCATGGGGCCGACCCAAACTGGGGACGCATCGTCGCAGCGGCAGGACGATCGGGTGTCAACTTCGATATCGACGCGCTTACTGTCCATGTGGGCGGCACGCTGATGTTCGAGAACGGCCTCCCGCATGACGACGCAGCGCCGATTGCGGCGCAGCATCTCAGGGGCCAGGCCATCCAAATCGACGTAAACCTCGGATCGGGCGACGGCGCCTCCGCCACGATCTGGACGTGCGACCTGAGCGCTGAATACATCCGGATCAACGGGGAATATCGAACATGAGCGTTCGGACCGTTCGGGACGTTCGGATCGTTCGGGACGTTTGGAACGTTTGGAACCTTCGCGTATGAGCACCGTCGCACCAGCGAAGAAGGACTTCCTCTCCATCCTCGACCTCTCGACCGAGGAGCTGCTCCGGCTGATCGATGCGGCCGCGCGGATCAAGGCCGAACGTCGCCTTGGACAGGAAGCCCCGACGACTGGAAGGCTCAGGGGAGCACATGTAGCGCTTCTCTTCGAGAAACCATCGCTTCGCACCCGTTCGACGTTCGAGATCGCAATCCGCGAGCTCGGAGGCGAGACGCTGCACCTGTCCAGGGAATTCGCCGACGGCACGCGTGAACCGCTGCAGGACGTTGCGCGGAACCTCGAGCGATGGGTGCAAGCACTCGTCATTCGGACCTACGCGCACGACAAGGCGAAGGCGTTGGCGGCAGCAGGCACGCGGCTGCACGTGATCAACGCGCTCAGCGACGCGGAGCACCCCTGCCAGGCGCTCGCGGACATTCTGACCGTGATCGAGCGTTGGGGAGAGCGTGAGGGTCGCACGATTGCCTTCGTCGGAGACGGCAACAACGTCGCAACATCGCTCGTGCATGCCGCGCCGCAGTTCGGCATCTCGGTGCACGTGGCCACGCCGCACGGCTACGAACTGTCGGCTCGAGTTGTCGAAGAAGGACTGCGCACGGCGCGCAGCGGCGCGCGCGTCAGGACGTTCAACGACGCACGCGAGGCGGTCATCGGCGCCGATGCGGTGTACACCGATGTGTGGACGTCCATGGGGCAAGAAGACGAAGCCCTCGTACGTCGGCGTGCATTCGAGCCGTTCCAGGTGAACAGCCACCTCATGGCGGCCGCGTCTCCTCGCGCGCTCTTCATGCACTGTCTGCCCGCCCACCGCGGCGAAGAGGTCACGGCCGACGTCTTCGAATCGCCCGCGTCGGTCGTATTCGACCAGGCCGAAAACCGGCTCCACACCCAAAAAGCGCTGCTGTTGGCGCTCTTGTCGTAGTCCGTTCGGGACGATCCAACCTTCACTTGAGCTGGTCGGCAACTTTAGCGATGCCGGCCCTGGCGCACGCCTCCTCCTTCTCCTGGCCACCCGGAGCGCCACTGAGCCCGACTCCGCCGATCGTTTCCTCGCCGACATTTATTGGCATCCCGCCGCCGAGCGGAATCACATCGGCAAGCATTCGCTGGCCGGGATTGGTGGTCTCGGTGCGCTTGGCCCAGGCCGCGGAGGGCTGCCGGAACGTGCGAGCCGTATACGCCTTGCGACGAGCAAGCTCCATGTTGTGCGGACTCGATCTATCGCCCTGGAGGAGCAGGCGTACGCGGCCCGCGTGGTCGACCACCGCGATCGACGCATTCACGCCACATTCGACGAGCGCCGTTTCCGCAATCGTCAGGGCCATGCGAACCGACACGTCACGGTGCGTCAGAAGTTGCGCACCTGCGGAACCCGGAACCAAAAGAGTCGCGGCCGCTGCGGCCGCTGACAGTCTGAACAACATTGGAAGCCTCTCTCTAGGTGGCAAACAATTCGCACACCGACGACGCCGGCCTGCCTCGATGAGCCACGGCCGACGGCGAATTATGCCATGTCCCTCGGCGGCGAAAGGGACCAACGCACGAGGAACGGCGGGCCGATCCCGAACGAGTAGAATCGTTCCCGTGAAACCCTGGTTAGCGCACTACGATGCCGACGTCGCGCAGAGTGTTGCGCCGTACCCGGACAAAACGCTTCTCGACTACCTCTCCGATCTGGCGCGCACCCATGGCGACAAGCCCGCGCTGCTGTTCAAGGGAGCGTCGCTGTCGTACGCCGCGCTCGAATCACAGAGCGACGCGTTTTCAGCCGCTCTGGCGTCGTTGGGTATTCGTCCGGGTGACCGCGTGGCCGTGGTGCTGCCCAATTGCCCGCAATTCCTCATCGCCCAGTTCGGCATCTGGAAGGCGGGGGGCATTGTCGTCCCGCTCAATCCGATCTACAGCGACCGCGAGCTCGAGATGGCGCTCGCGTCCACGGGAGCGGTGCTGGCGATCGCTCTGACGCCGTTCTACCAGCGCATCAAGAGCATTCAGGCGCGTACCAGGGTGCGAGGGGTCATCGCCGCGTCGATCAAGGAATACCTGCCGCCTGTGCTTCGACTGCTGTTCACAATTTTCAAGGAAAAGAAAGACGGCCATCGAATCGCCATCGTCGCGGAGGACGCCTGGTTCCAGGCGGTGTTGCGCAAGTATGAATCTGCGCCACGCCCGGCTGTCGAGGTGCGACCCGACGACAGAGCGGTGATTCTCTCGAGCGGCGGAACGACTGGTACGCCGAAAGGTGTGGTCGGCCTCCACCGACATTACGTCGCTGCCGGCCGACAGCTCTACGAGTGGACGAAGTCAGCGCTCAACCCGTGGATCGACACCATCATGTTGCCGCTGCCGTTGTTCCACGTGTATGCAAACGTTGGCGTGCAAGCGATGGGCTTTGTGGCGCCGGCGCCGTTGTCGCTCGTGCCCAATCCGCGCGACGTCGGCGATTTGCTAAAGACGATCCAACGGGTAAAGCCGGCGTTCTTCAATGGCATCCCGACACTCTACACGGCGATTCTCAACCATGCCGACGTTCGGGCCGGCAAGGTCGACCTCAGCTGTATCAAGCTGTGCTTCTCCGGCGCCGCCGCGCTGATGGCGGAAACGAAACGCCAATTCGAAGAGCGAACGGGCGCGCGCATCGTCGAAGGGTACTCTCTGACCGAAGCAATGATGGCCTGCTGCGTGAATCCGGTTAAAGGGAAGAACAAGATCGGGTCGATCGGTCTGCCTCTTCCCGACGTGGAAGCCCGTATCGTGGATGCGGAGCGTGGCGAACGTGATTTGCCGTATGGGGAAGTCGGCGAGCTGATCCTGCGCGCTCCGCAGCTCCTGGCGGAGTACTGGAACAACTCGGAGGAAACTGCCACGACTCTCCGCGCGCACGGCCCTGGCGGCCCATGGGTGCATACCGGCGACCTGGCTTACATGGATGAGGAGGGCTATCTTTTTTTGGTCGATCGCAAGAAAGACATGCTCAAAACGAGCGGCTACCAGGTGTGGCCGCGTGAGATCGAGGAGGTTCTTGCCACGCATCCGGCGGTGATGGAGGCAAGCGTCGCCGGCATCCCCGATCCTCTCAAAGGTGAAGTACCCAAAGCATGGGTAGTCCTGAAGGGCGGACAGAGCGCGACCGAAGGCGAACTCCGCGCCTATTGCCGGGAACGGCTGGCGCCGTACAAGGTACCCGTCACATTTGAATTCCGCAGGGACCTGCCGAAGACGATGGTCGGCAAGGTGCTGAGGCGCTTGCTCGTCGAAGAGACGAAACGCGCCAGCTGAACGATATCGGCTCAGTCGGCGCGCAGCGCCTTCACCTCGATTCCCGCTTCGAGCAGCGCCCCACGAATGCGAGCCGCCAGATCGGCCGCACCCGGCGTATCCCCATGCACACAGACCGTGTCGATGAGGAGCGGCATTACGGTGCCGTCAACGGTTTCAACCGTCTGATCCCTCACCATGCGCACCGCCCGCTGGACGACCGTCTTTTCATCGTGAATCACCGCGCCCGGGTCGTCGCGGGGGACGAGCGTGCCGTCGGGACGATACGCCCGGTCTGCAAACCCTTCAGACGCGGTACGCAAGCCGGCGCGCCAGCCAGCGGCGATCAGCTCGGAAGCGGGGGGGCCAAACAAGATCAGAGTACGGTCTATCACAGCCGTCGCGCGCGCAATGGCGTCGGCCAGGGCGGCATCGCGCGCTGCCATGTTGAACAAAGCGCCATGCGGCTTCACGTGCTGTAAACGTACCCCTTGCGCCGCCGCAATCGCCGCGAGCGCACCAATCTGGTAAACGACAAAATCTTCGACGTCGCGCGGCGTCACGTCGAGCTCGCGTCGGCCGAACCCTTCGAGATCGGGAAACCCGGGGTGCGCGCCCACCGCAACGTCGTGGGCGGAGGCCAGGGCCACTGTCGAGCGCATGACCGCCGGTCCGCCTGCATGAAACCCGCACGCGATATTTGCTGAGGTTATGTGGGGCATCAGTGCGGGGTCCTGGCCCAGTGTTCCGATTCGGCCCTCGCCAACGTCAGCATTAAGGTCGATCCGCATGCCTGTCAGCAGTACACCCTTGTAATTCTTCCCACACGGTTGAAACGTCAGGCCACCCGCAGGCTGAGGTTTTCGGAGCAAATGCTACGGCACACCCGTTGCCCTACACGGGGCGTCGGTCTGTGGTTTACGGCAGGACGTCGTAAACGCTGGGGGGAGCCAGGCCGGCGTAGCAGGACGGGACGCGTATGCGTCCCTTCCTGTTTTTTTTCGTCTCCTAGACCCCCGCGCCTTCCGGATATTCCAGCGCCAGCTTGAGTTCCCGCGCCAACGTATCGACTGTCGTACCGCTGCGTTTCCACGCACCCTCGGTTTCGAACCGCTGGTCTCCGATGCGGCGTCCCCACGGCGCGATGACACGGCCAATTGCACGGAAATCGCTTCGCTCCGCGTGGTCTTGATCGAGCCTGCGGACCACATCGGGAGACACTCGAATGAACGCGCGCAGGGCGGTCGCGGATTTGATGCTGTATTTGCGGCCGTTCCAGGCGGCGCCAAACACGACGGCCACCTGCTTGAAGTAGTTCACGAAGAATTTTCTCGAGTCTTCGCGGAAATCAGCGGACTTCCGAGGCCCTCCGAACGCGTCGCCTGCAAACAGCTTCTTGAGCTCCTGCGCCAGCGGCGCCTGCGCGACGCGGCCCCGGCCCACGCCGAGCAGCTTGATTTCTCCATAAAGCGGCGAATCCTCGCGATCGTTCAGGGCGCGCACGACGTCGTGCGCCGCTGCGAGTGCCTCGTCGCGGTAGAGCTGTCTGCCTGACAGGCTGACGAGGTGTGACGCGTTGAGCCGGGTGTGCTTGGCGTTGATCGTGACGAACATCTGCACGATGTGGTCCTCGGGCAGACGGTCGAAAATGATCGCCGGCACAGTGAAATCGTGCCCGTGCATGTTGTCGATGTCGGCATGGAGAGCGAGGAGCCGGTGCTGCCCGTCGATCGCGCGCAGGATGCCCTCGCGTTCCGGCACCTTGAGCCGTCCAACGACCGCGCCAGCCTCGAACGGCTCGAAATTGAGCTTCTCGTCGCACGAAATGATGACCGCGCCTGGAATCGACGGCAGGTCGCGCGCCTGCCGACACTGTTCGTAATACTGGACGAGTTCGTCAATCTTTCGCCTGATGATCTGGCGCTGGTAGGCCTTTTCGCTCGACGCGATGCGCCGTTCCAGGAGGTCCCAATTGACCTTCGAAGGCGCCTTCCGGCTTCCGCCGCGCACCGGAGGCTGACCCGATTCGCCGTAGTTGAGCACCTCGAATCGAACGAGCTTGTCGATGTCCTCGGCGGTCAGCGACGCCTGATAGAACTGCACACCAAATTGCTGCATTCGGATGGCAGCCACGTTTATCATATGAGGTCCTCTCCGGCTCCCTTCGACGGGCGAAGGTAAGAGGCGGATTGTATCGGCCACGGACCCCTCGCTCAACCCGTTTTTTCGGTTTTTGTTCGAAAATCGCGCAAGTACGAAGCGCGCTGCCTATTTTATCTGACGTAGGTACAAGTCTTATCTGACGTGGGTACAAGGAGTTAGCATGGTTCGTCGGGATGCCAGGCTCTGCGCAGCCGCACTTGCCCTCTCGGTGGTGGGTACTACCGCCCTTCCCCTGACGGCGTCCGCCCAGCAGGCGCCCGCAGGCGGAACAGGCGGGGCGGCGGCCGGTGCCGCCATCAACTATGCAACGGCACGGCTCGAACGGCGCCTGATGGCCGTTCGTGCAGCCGAACCGATCGCGCTCGACGGCATCCTCGACGAGCCGTCCTGGAGCAACGCGCCTCTCGCCGACCACTTCATCCAGAACGACCCGCGCGAAGGTGAGCCGGCGACTTACGATACACAGGTTCGTGTTCTGTACGACAACGATTCGCTTTACTTCGGGGTGTATGCCGAAGATGACGAGCCGGGACAGCTCATCGTCAACGACCTGAAGAAGGATTTCAATACAGGAAACAGCGACGGCTTTCGCATCGTCCTCGACACCTTCCATGACGCGAGGAACGGGTACCAGTTCGCGACCAACCCCGCCGGTGCCAAGTGGGATTCGCAGATGGTGAACGAAGGTCGAGAGAGAAACGCCGACTGGGACGGCATCTGGGATGTCATGACGCGGGTCGCCGAGACGGGCTGGTATGCGGAGATCCGCATCCCTTTCCGCACGTTGAAGTTCGTAAGCACCGACACGCAGACCTGGGGCGTCAATTTCGAGCGGAAGGTACGGCGACTCAACGAGGACAGCTACTGGTCGCCCCTGCCACGGATCTACGACGTGGAGCGGGTGTCGCTCGCCGGGACCGTCGAAGGGTTGCGTGGACTGCGGTCCGGCAAGAATCTGCGCTTCAAGCCATACGCGGCGGGCGCCTCGAGCTCCATCAGCTCTAGTCCGACGCGCGGCGAGTTCGACGCGGGACTCGACGTAAAGTACGGCGTCACAACGGGGCTGGTCTGGGACTTCACTGTGAACACGGATTTTTCACAGGTCGAAGCCGACGAGCAACAGGTCAACCTGACACGCTTCAGCCTGTTCTTTCCGGAGAAGCGCGACTTCTTCCTCGAGAACTCGGGCATTTTTCAGTTCGGCACCAACGCCGGCCAGTTTGGCGGCGGAGGCGGGGGCGGTGGTGCCCGGGAAATGCGACTCTTCTTCAGCCGTCGCATAGGGTTATCCGACGAGGGAGAGGCGATTCCGATTCTGGGGGGAACGCGGCTGACCGGCCGTCAGGGCGCGTATTCGGTGGGCGTGCTCAACATCCAGCAGCGGGAGCAGGCGGCGCACCCCTCCACGAACTTCACGGCGCTGCGCCTTCGCCGCGATATCCTGGCGAATTCCGATATCGGCGCGATAGTGCTCGACAAGGAACAAGGCGGGCCGCACTACAACCGCGTAGCCGGCCTCGACGCGAACTTCCGCTTCGGCTTTCTCACGGCCAACGCCTACCTCGCCAGGTCGTTTTCGCCGGAATCAGCCACGCCGACACGCGGAAATGCGTATGCGAGCCGTGCAGGCTTCAATTACCAGAGCCGTACGTGGCAGGGACAGACAGGCTATAGCGGGATCGGCGATCGGTTTGACGACGAAATGGGTTATGTGCCGCGACTGGGCATCCACAACTTCGATGGCCGGTTCGGCCGTTATCTGCGGCCCGCGTCCATGTCGAAGTGGCTGCGGCAGATGCAGCCGCACATTGAATTCGACGTATTCAGGCATCAGGACGGCGGGCTCGACACCTCCTATATGGGGTACCACTGGAACCTCAACCTGCAGGACGGGTCGAACGCCGAAATCGGCGTCAACCCGCAAATCGAAGTAATCCCGGCGCCTTTCACCATCAATACCTCCAGTGGAACCGTCGTGAACGCAGGCCGCTACGAGTACAACGAATACTTCGCGTTCTGGAGAACGAACGAGGCGGCACCCATATCGTTCAACACGCGGTACGGCGTCGGCACGTTTTACGACGGGTACCGGCGCAATCTGACTTTCGGGCCGTCAATGCGGCTGAACGAGAATTTCAACGCGGCAGTCAACCTGCAGCTCAACGACATCGAACTTTCGACCGGTGCGTTTATCTCGAAGCTCGTGACGACGCGGGTGAACTACAACTTCAACACGAAGATGTTCTTCAACGCGCTGGTGCAGTACAACAGCGACAATCATCAGTGGACGTCGAACCTGCGCTTCAACATCATCCACCGGCCGCTGAGCGATTTCTTTCTTGTCTACAACGAGAGGCGCGATGAGCGGACGGGCCAGATGCTCAGTCGCGCGGTCATCGCCAAGATGACCTACCTGATGGCTTTCTGAACCGGGTGCGTAGGTTCTCCGGTGCTTAGGTGCTCAAGTTCTAGGTGCTCAGGTACTCAGGGCTGCGCAGGCTCAGTAGTCCTTCGTGAACCCATGAACCGGAACCCGAGCACCCGAGCACCCGAGAACCTGAGCACCCGTTCTTTCATCCTGACCAAACCGTAGAGGAATAGTGAGAAGAGGATGAACCCGAGGTATGCCTGCTCGAGCGGCAGGCGTTTATGGAGAGGCGCGCTGACGACGCCGTAGGCCATCTCCACGTGAATCCAGTACACGAACAGTGACGAGCGTCCGAGCTCAGCCAACGGACCGGTATGGTCCGCGTGGCAAACATACGCCGCACCCACGAGCATCATCAGGATGCCGACGCGAATGAAGAAGAACGTCGGTGAACTCGTCCAGAAGTTGGTCTGCTCGTAAATGGGCGGAAGAAACGAGGCGCCATAGCCGGCGAGCACCAACGCCGCGCCACCCACGAGCAGCGCGCGGTTCGCTCGACGCTCCTTGCCCGGCACTCTCGTGTCCAGCCAGAATCCGGCGGCACCACCGGCCAGCAGGAAACCGGCCCACGGAAAGAGAGTGAACGTGGTGGCGCCTGCGACAGGACGCAAATATGACTCGATCGGATCGGGCAGCGCACCCAGAAGCTCCGATGCGCGCAAGATCGGTGTCAGCATCGGGATTGCGACCGCCGCGGTCGCGAACAGCATCGCACGCGACCGCCGCCCGCGGCCGGCGCCCCACAGCAACGCCCCGGCGATCATCGCCAACCCCATGACATTTAAGATGTCGACCTTGAGGAGCGTCCGCAGCGAATCGCCGCTGATGATCCAGGACTGCAGGCGAAACAGGAAGGCGAGGCCGAAGATTTGCCAGCCGCGCCTGCGTGCGAGCGCCGCCGCTTCCGCCTCAGTCCGCCCATGCCGCATGCGCGTGGCTGCGCCGAGCACCACTGCAACCCCTGCCAGAAATAGGAAAACCGGGGCGCCGCCGATGCCGCCGACGAACGTGATCCAGTGATACGCATCGCGATCACGGTCCACCGCAACCGTCCACGAGTCGATGACGTGCCCCTGAATCATGACGAGCACACCCACCCCCCGCAGCCAGTCGAGATAGCCTTTGCGCGCGCTCGGCGGCGTGCTTGCTGTGCTCACGGGCGGGTGTCGAACGAGGTAAGGAATGTGATGTCCTGGCGCATCGAGTGCCACACTGAACAGTACGTCTCATGCGACAGTGCGATCGCCCGTTCGGCCGCGTCAGGCGGGACCGCGCCGGATATGTGAAAGTGGATCGCGATGCGCACGAAACGGCGCGGCGGGTCCGGAGCGCGGTCGCCGCTCAGCGACACGCGCAATCCCGTCAACGGATGGCGCCCCTTCTGGAGGATCGCAACGACGTCGGCAGCCATGCACCCCGCCAGCGCAAACGCTGCGAGCTGCATCGGCGACGGGCCCGCGGCTCCGTCACCATCGACCACGATTGCGTTCGGCCCGCTGGTGCCGCCAAACCGTAGACCAGCTGACCAGATCAGTTCGGCCGTGAGCGGAGGCTTGGGATCAGTCATTTCAAGTCACAAGCACAAGTCACAAGGCACAAATATCAAAACACAGACATTGTGACTTGTGACTCGTGCCTTGTGCCTTGTCTAGCGCGCCACAGTCTGCTGCACCGGCGTCGGCGTCCTCTTGCCTCCGAAGACGCCGGCAAACACAAGCCACGCCATTGGAAGGATCACGAGCAGGTACGTCAACCATTGTCCGTAGCGGCCGTCGGGGCCGTACGGCTCCGTGGCCCAGTGCAGCGGTTCGCTGTACGGGAAAATGTTGGCTTCGGTCAGCTCGTGGAAGCCGTAGATCAACAACTGCACCACGAAGACGGCCAGGAACACTGCAGTCACTTGGAAGAAGAGGCTCAGGTTGACGCGGTGCCCGTAACGTGACCAGAGCCAGGCAACCGCAGCCGCGCACACGATGCCGGCTGCGGCGCCGCTGATGATATCCATCGCGCGCACCTGGAACAGCAATGTGCCCATGAGCATCGCCGTCTCCATGCCTTCACGAGTGATCATCAGCAGCGTGAACAGGAAGACGCCCACAAAGGCCTTGGCGCCCATTCTGAGAGCCGACTGCTCCAGATGCGCCTCGATTTCGCGCTTCATCCGCCGCGCATGCCGCCACATGTGAACGATCAGCGACGCTACGAGGGTTGCGGCGACCAGCGCCAGCACCCCTTCCCAGAGCGCCTGGTTCGACGCGCGCTGAAACAGGATGCCCGCGCCGACGCTCAGGAGCACCGACAGCCCGATCCCCCAGTGAACCGCCGGAATCAGCTGATGTCTCCCACTCTTGCGCAGGTAAGCCAGGCTGATGGCAATAATCAGAAACGCTTCGAGCCCTTCTCGGAGGGTAATAACGAACGCCTGAAGCATGGTGAAACCTCAATAATGAGACTGGGTCGCAATCCTAACAGGTGGAAGGGGGAAGGGGGAAGGAG
>DATCJA010000052.1:0-13827 GCA_036507475.1 Vicinamibacterales bacterium | reverse complement strand
CTCTGCGCGGGAGCGGGTGCAGCCTGGCCGGCCTCCATTGCGACGCCGAGCAGGCACACCATGCCTAGCGCGATGGCGCCGAGAAACAGTTGCCTCGATCCAGCAGTCATGTCGTCGCCTCCTCAGTTGATGTACGGGCGGTCAGCGGAGCATATCGTACTCTCACGGGCGCAAGTCGACAGTGAGTTGCGACAAATCGAGACGATCGACCTCCATGGTCCAGCGTTCGCCCGGCGCCACCGGGTGTGCCGCCGTCGTCGACCCCGTGCTGATCAGCTCCCCGGCATGGAGCGGCTCCGCGCCGCGTTGCGCAGGGATCGCCGACACGAATTCCGCCAGACAGAGCGCGGGACTGCCAAGCACGTTTTTTCCCCCACCCGCCTCGACGAGCTGACCGTTCTTCGACAACCGCGACGTGAAATTCGCCAGGCTGTCGGCAAGCGCGGAAATTTCCCCACGTCCGATCGGACGCGGCTCGCCGATGACAAGCGAAGCGTGCAGGCCCAGCGACGCCAGAAAATCGCCTGGCTGAAATTTCCAGTCAGGGAAAGGACAGTCGACGAACTCGAAGCCAAGCGCCATCCACTCCACCGCCTCCAGCACGCCGGCGGCATCGGCTCCCGGCTTGGGGGCCGCCTTGAGCTTGACCACAATCTCGGGCTCTACACGCGGCGCGCGCATGTGCGCCAGCGACAACGTGCCGTGCCCGTTTGGCGCATCGTGCACGGTGTCGTCGTACATGCTGGCCCACACCAGCGTGCGCAGCTTCATCGCCTGCCACACGGCTCTGTTCGCCAGCCCGATCTTGCGGCCGACGGTCTTGTGGCCCGCTGCGCCGCGGAGGCGCGCAAGCTCCGCCTCCACCGCGTAGCCGGCGTCGAGATCGAGGCCGCCGTCGCGCGCCGAGGGGGGCACAGGAATGCGACTGCCGTTGGAAAACGCGTCGAGCATCTCGCGCGCGAGCGAGCTTATACGTGAGTCGGTCATCGGCAGCTATTGTAGGCCGGTGCCGGCCGAGCGTCACCTGTTCGGCCGTTCGCGTTGCTCACACCGGCTCGAGGTCCCACCTCCTCGACACGCGCCGGCAGCGATGATAGGCTGGCGGGCCACTCGGAATTTACGAATCTACGAATTTACGGATTTACGGATTGGGAACGGCGAAGTTCAATTGAAATCCGTCAATTCGTAAATTCGTAAATCCGTCAATGGTCAGCGATGAGGAAACGATGACTCATTCCACCGCGTCCGAAGCGACACGCTGGGGGCAGCTCATCTTCGGCATCATCTGCATGGTGATGATCGCCAACCTGCAGTACGGCTGGACGCTGTTCGTCGGTCCGATTGACCAGAAATACCAGTGGGGCCGGGCCGCGATTCAGATCGCCTTCACGATCTTCGTGCTGACGGAGACCTGGCTGGTGCCGATCGAAGGCTACCTGATCGACAAGTTCGGCCCGCGCATCATGATCAGCAGCAGCGGCGCTCTGGTCGCGATCGCGTGGGTCATCAACTCGGTCGCCGACTCGCTATTCCTTCTGTATGTCGGCGCGGCGATCGGAGGCATCGGTGCCGGCGTGATCTACGGCGGCTCGGTCGGCAACGCGCTGAAATGGTTTCCCGATCGGCGTGGCCTGGCCGCCGGTCTGACGGCAGCGGGATTCGGCGCCGGCTCGGCGCTGACGGTGATCCCGATTGCCAACATGATCCAGTCGAGCGGATACGAAACCGCGTTCCTGTGGTTTGGCCTCGGGCAGGGCGCGGTGGTGATGCTCGTCGCGCTGCTGCTGCGTGCGCCGGAGGCTGGCGAGGTGGCCGCGCCCGCGGCTCCGGCCGTCCAGCAGACGCGGCGCGATTACACTCCGGCCGAGGTTCTCAGAACGCCACCGTTCTGGGTCATGTATGCGATGTTCGTCATGGTCGGGTCCGGCGGCCTGATGGCGGTCGCGCAGTTGGCGCCGATCGCCACGGACTTCAACGTCGGCACCGTCCCGGTCTCCATCCTGGGACTGACGTTGCCGGCGCTCACGTTCGCCTTGACGATCGACCGCGTGCTCAACGGGGTGTGCCGGCCATTCTTCGGATGGGTGTCGGATCACATCGGCCGCGAAAACACGATGTTCGGCGCCTTCTTCGTCGAAGGCGTTGGCATTTACGCGCTGCTCCTCTTCGCGGGCAATCCGGTGGCGTTCGTGATCCTGTCCGGTTTGGTGTTTTTTGCCTGGGGCGAGATCTATTCGCTGTTCCCTGCGACCTGCACCGATATCTATGGTCGCAAGTTCGCGACGACGAACTACGGCATGTTGTACACGGCGAAAGGCACGGCGGCCCTGCTGGTGCCGTTGGCCAACGTGCTGACCAACGCCACCGGCAGTTGGCACGCCGTGTTCTACGCCGCTGCAATCCTCAATATCGTCGCCGCCGTCATGGCCCTGGCCGTGCTGAAACCGATGCGCGTGCGCACGATGGCGCATTCATACGGCCGCGCAACGGTCAACGTTGCCTAGCTAGGTGGTGGTTGGTGGTTGGTGGCTGCCGTAGCAGCACGGGTACTGCCTCCCAGCCACCAACCACTAACCACCAACCTATTCCGTGTAAAGCATTCCGCCGACTCCTGCGGAGGCGAGCACCTGAATCAGGGCTACCGTCGCCGCCATCGCGTACGTGCCGGACGTCATCAGACCCACGACCAGCCAGTCCAGGTGAAACACGAAGCCGCACACCCAGACGACCAGTGCTGCGTACGTGGCCGTCTTCATCCCAGGCCCGAAGCGTGGGCGTATCGCGGCGTACAACCAGACCAGCAGAATGCCGACCACGAATTGCGCGATGACATTCGTGGCGATAGCCCCGCCGGTCATGCCGCGGCCCTGCAGCGCAGGAGCGACGGCCACCGCTTCTGCCTCGAAACGCGGTCCCAACACCATGCCGAACCCGACGAATCCGATGACGCTCGCCACCACGCCCGCCGCCAGCCCGCCGACCACGACTTTCGAAGTGTTGATCGCCATGCTGCTCCTTCGGTTAGAGGTGAGGGGTATGGAGAAAAGAGGCTCTATATTACGCAACTAGGTGGTAGTTGGGCGCCGCAAGCGAGCGGTCGGTTGCAGCGCCGAGTTATACGGTCCACCTCGTGCTCAGGCTGTGCCCTCGCCTGTTGGACAATCACGTCGGGTTCTTGCGGATGAAAGCCATGATCGCTTCGACGTAGGCGTCCGCGTGTGTGACATGCGGAATGTGGCCAGTGCCTGGGAACGTAACGACCTCCACGTTGGGCAGCACGTCGGCGAGCTTTACAACCACCGGGGCGAATGTCGGGGGACTTTGGTCGCCCGTTGTAAGGAGCGATGGACGAGGAAATGCCGTGATCCATGCGAGGTCAAAGGCAAGCTGCTCCGGATCGCGGGCCTCGTCCAAAAACGTCGGTGCATTTTCGATCAACGTCTGCTGGAAGTCGGGCGGGAGCTGTACCCAGGTGCCGGGGCCGAGCGCCACCGTCTCGACGAACTGCTCGGCGGCAGCGGCATGGTCGCCGGAAGCGATACGTTCAACCACGGCACCGATCCTTCTTCCGACTTCCTCAAGCAGGGGCGCGAAAGCGGGGTCATCCGCGAGCAAGGAGAACAACGGCGGCTCGTGCCCGATAAGCCCCCGGAAGAGTTCGGGACGCTCGCCAGCCAGCCGAAGTGTGATGGACGCTCCAAACGAGTTTCCGGCTACCCACGCTGGCGCGAGCCCCAGGTGCTCGATTAACGCCGCTAGGTCGGCGACATCCTCTCGGACGCTGCCCTGCCCGGTTGGGCGCTGGCTTTCGCTGTGGCCGCGCCGATCATAGGCAAGAACTCGAAACGACTCAGCCAAACGCGGAACGACGAGATCCCAGATGTGGTGCGACGCCCAAGACCCATGCACGAGGATCAGAGGGATTTCGCCAGTACCGCTGAGCTCATAAAAGAGCTGGACCCCGTTAACGTTTGCCGTTGGCATGTTGCTTCCTTTCCGTCTCGGCTCTGAAGCGCTAAGTTTTCGTCCCAACAACCAGTCGGCAGAACTCGATAAACAGCTGTTCCCGCGACGGTCGCAGTGGAACGCGTCACCCCCGCACACCCGGCGCAAGCCAACCACCAGCCACCAACCACCAACCACCAGCCACCGGCTACCAGCCACCGGCTACCAGCTACCACCTAGCGCCCAGGGTCCAGGTCCCTCATCACGACCATCAGCACTTGTCTCACGACGCGCGCGTCGCGCTCGGAAATCGTGCCGCCGCCTGCATGCCCATCATCGATTCCGAGGTCGCGGTAGCGGCGCGCGACCGCAGGCAGGCGTGCGCAGCCGCCGCCGATGAGGCCTTCCCGTTGTGCCGCCTCGATACGATCGCTGAATGAGCACGCCGAGACGTTCAGCCCCTTGTTTTCGAGCGCGTCGGTGATGAGCGCCTCGAGGATGCCGCACGACGCGATGAAGGCCGACTCAACATCGCCGTTCTCCAACGCGTGCGAGCCGTCCGCATAAGCCTGCGCGAGAATCGGACGAAGCTGTGGATTGTGTACGAAGTCGAAGCGGCGCGGCGCCGGTCCAGCTACGGCAGCGGCCGGTAGACTGTCGACATTTGAAAGCGACGTTCGAGCCTGTTCGAGCACGTCGAGAATCCGATCGACGATCTCCGAGGTGCTCGCTTCGACGACCACACCGCCATCGGTGGCGCGCACGAGAAACGCCCCGCTGTAGGCCCGGGCGAGCCAGTGGGCCTTGCTGCCACCTGACAGTTGATTGATCGCGGCTGCGCAGTCCCGCTGCCACAACCGGACGACCTCGACCGTCGGCGTGCTCTTGATCTGGCGCCCGCGTCGCACCAGATCGTCGATCTGGCCGAGCGCCGCATCGCGGTGAGCGCGGAGAGCGTCATCCATTGGACCGGCCTATGCGGCTCCAAACGAGAATCTTGCACCCAATGTAAAGAGCAGCATAGCGGTCCTACACCGGAGATCGGTTGTGTTGATGGTGGCGAAGCCCTGTGGAGGTCAGGCCGACAGGGATCGCCTGACCGCGCGAGACGGCTTTGGGGATCAGCCAGCTCACGGAGCTGGCGTCGCGCGGCCACACGCGGCGTCGCAGCGCGGTCCGGCCACCGGAACCGGGATTCGCCATCATCAACACAACCTGAGCTCCGGGCATGGGCGCGCAGAGCGTCATCCAAGGGATGTCACGGGCGGAGCTCTTGACTGGCCGGGTGACGCAGCAGATCCGCGATCTGATCGATGTGCTCGCGCATGGCGTTCGCCGCTGCGTCGGCATCGCGCTTCCGCAGCGCCGCGACGACGGCTTCATGCCCCTGCATGGATCGACTGGGACGCCCCTCTTGCTTCAGCGCGAGCGTCCGCGATTCCACGAGCAGATCGTTCAGAGTGGCCATGATACTGACGACCACGCGATTGCGCGTGGCGCGCGCGAGCACTTCGTGAAAGGCCGTGTCCTCGACGATGGCCGATTGGCGGGTCTTGAGCTTCCTGCGCTGCGTGTCGAGAATGCGCTGCAGGGCGACAAGGTCCTCGTCGGTGACGCGGCTCGCCGCGACGCGCGCGACAGCAGGCTCGAACATCCGCCGCACGTCCATCAGCTCGTCTTCCAGATCGTGGCGGTAGCTCAGGACGGACGCGAGCGGCGCGACGAGCCGATCGACGTCGAGCTCCTGAGGAAACGTGCCCTGGCCGTGACGCGTGACGAGCAGCCCGATCGTCTCGAGCACACGCAGCGCGTCGCGGATGGATCCGCGGCTGACGCCGAATCGTTCCGCGAGCTGGCGTTCTGCCGGCAGCGGCCGGCCTGCCGGGAACGTGCCGTCGAGAATCAGGAATCGGATCTGGTCGGCTATCTGCTCGGCCACGCGCGTCTTCCTGATCGGCTCGATCCGGCCGGCGCCCGAGCGGACGGCTTCGCGCTTGACACGCCCGCGTGCGGATGTCAGACTTTCCCTTCTAACTGGTTCGACCACTGGGCCAGTGTAGCACGGGTTTCCGGGCAAGAATGGCTGAAAGTATCAGGTTTACCGTCGCCGGATCGCCACAGACCGTGTCACGCGCCATCGAGGAGTACGCACGCGGCGAGGGGCGCGTCACCGCCATCGTCGTGCCGTGGGAGAGCGACGCCGCCACCCTGAGCATGGCGGTCACCGCCGTCAAGAGCGACGGATGGGCCATCGAGCACACCAACCTGGGAACCATCCGGCTGACCGATGCGGGCCACGAGCGGACCGCCCTGGCCATCACCGCCGAGCCCCCGGACCATCCCGAGCAACAGCAGCTCGTCGCGGTGTTCGACCGCTTCGTCCGTCAGGTTCAGCATCGGTTTCACGTGGACGCATGAGCACGCCCTCTGGCGATCACCGCACGTCCGAACCGATCCCGACGGCTGTCGCGACTGCCGTGACGCTCCGCGTCGCCGAAGCACGGGTCGAGGATATCGGCCATGCCATCGCACGGGTCGCGCCGGCCGACCTGGTTCGCATCGGTGCTCGCCCTGGCGACGTGCTGAGAATCGTCGGCGGCACGAGTGCTGTGGCGCGTGCCGAGCTCTCCGACGACGAACATGAGGGCGTCATCCAGATCGACGGAACGACGCGCAGCAATTGCGGGGCGGGACTGCAGGAGCAGGTCTCCGTGACACCAGTCGAGGCCGCCCAGGCCGTCGCCGTTCGCTTCTCTCCGCTCTGGGCGGGCGCAGCGCTGGCGATCATCGCCCCCGAACGGATGCTTCAGGATCTGGAAGGAGTACCGGTTATCGCTGGCTGCGCCGTGCGGGTGCCGACGTTTGCCAAGGCCGTGAACTTTCAGGTCGTGCGCACGATTCCGGCCGGCCCGGTCGTGATTGGAAAACGCACCGACATCCGGGTCGTCGAGGGCGAGCAGATCGCTTCTCGCGCTCCGGCCGTGTCGTACGAGGACATCGGCGGGTTGGAGCGCGAGGTGGCGCGGGTCCGCGAAATCGTCGAGCTGCCGCTCAAGCACTCACGCATCTTCGAACGCCTAGGCATCCTCGCGCCCAAGGGTGTGCTGCTGTACGGTCCGCCTGGTACTGGAAAGACGCTGCTCGCGCGCGCCGTCGCGGCCGAAAGCCGTGTGCATTTCATCCATCTCAACGGCCCCGAGATCATGCGGAAGTTCTACGGCGAGAGCGAAGGCAAGCTCCGTGAGGTCTTCGAAGAGGCGGCGCGCCGCTCGCCGGCCATCCTCTTCATCGATGAAATCGACGCCGTCGCACCCAAGCGCGCCGAAGTGACGGGCGAGGTCGAGAAGCGCGTCGTCGCGCAGCTGCTGAGCCTGATGGACGGCTTCGTGTCGCGCGGGCAGGTCATCGTCATCGGCGCCACCAACATCCCGGAGGTGCTGGATCCGGCGCTCAGACGACCGGGACGCTTCGATCGCGAAATCGAGATCGGGGTCCCGAACACGCAGGCCCGGCTTCAGATTCTCAAGATCCACTCGCGCGCCATGCCGCTCGGCCCCGACGTCGACCTGCAGGAAGTCGCCGAACACTCCCACGGCTTCGTCGGTGCCGATCTCGAAGCGTTGTGCCAGGAGGTCGGCATGGTCGCGCTGCGCCGCTTCCTCTCATCGACGCGGTTGCCGTCGACGCGAGGGACATCTGATGCCACCCCTGACGAATCGGCCGATCTGGGGATGCTGCAGATCACACGCGACGATTTCCTCGCCGGGTTGAAGGAGGTCGAGCCGAGCGCGACGCGCGAATTTTTCATCGAGAAGAGCCCTTCCACGTTTGCTTCTCTCGGAGGCCTGGACGAGGTGAAGCGGCTGCTCGACGCCGTGGTCGAGCATGCGCACATGCACAGCGACATCTACGAGCAGGTCGGGCTGGCGCCGCCGCGCGGCATTCTGCTGGTGGGCCCATCCGGGACTGGAAAGACCGCCATCGCGCGGGCGCTCTCGGGCGAGAAGCAGATTCCGCTCATCGCCATCGATGGTCCTCAGCTGTACTCGAAGTGGCTCGGCGAATCCGAGAAGGCGCTGCGCGAGGTCTTCAAGAAAGCCCGGCGGACAGCCCCCTGCCTGCTGTTCTTCGACACGATCGACGCCATCGCCCCGCGGCTGAGCGGCGATCACTTCGGCGCCGACGTCTATCAGCGCATTCTCGGCCAACTGCTGCGTGAGATCGACAACCTCCGCGACGTGAAGGGCGTGATTCTGCTGGCCGCCACCAACCGCCCCGAGCGCGTGGAGCCTGCGCTCTTGCGAAGCGGGCGGTTCGACTATATCGTTCGCTTTGCGAAACCGGACGCAGCCGACCGGGCAGCGATCGTGCGGATCTGCTGCCGGCGGGTGCCGATCGCGCCGGACGTCGATGTCGCGGACCTCGCCAACCGCGCGGAAGGGTTCACCGGGGCCGACCTCGAGACCCTGTGCAAGAAGGCGACGCTGCTGGCGATTGCCGATTTCCAGCGTGGCGCCCGCGGCGGCCCGTTCGTCGTGCACCATCGGGATTTCTTGACGATTCTGGAAAGCGGCCCTTCAATCGAGACTGCATCATGAGCTACACCGAGCTTACGGTTTGGACGCGCGGCATCATCATGGACAAGGAAGGCCGCGACATTGTCAATTCGGTCGCTGCGGCCGGACGCCTCGAGGGCAAGTTCGCGCAGGCGATGGAAAACTACGTCGACAATCCCGATCGCACCAACGCGCCGACGCGCAAGTATTGCCGGCTGAGCGAGAGTGAGATCGAAAATGCCCTGACGTACGAGAACGAGCAGCCGAACATCGTCGTGCTGGTCGAACAAACGATGGTCAAGGGCTGGGACTACATGCGTGGAATGCCGCCGGGCGGGACGCTGGTGATCAACACGCACTACTCGCCTGATTACATGATCCGTTTCGTGCCGGGGCCCGAACGGCTCGCGCAGCTCGTGTGTGTCGATGCGGCGAAGCTCGCCGACCACAAGTGGCTCTACTACCGTCTGGGCGAGCTCGGCCTCGATCGCCTGTCGACCGAAGGCGCCGCCGAGCGAAGCAAGGCGATTGCGCCCGACATTGCGGCGCCGCTGATCGCTGCGGTGGTCAAGACGACCGGCATCGTCAAGATGGCGACGATCGAGCCGATGATCGCGAACAAAGCGGCGTTCCATGCCGCGCTGGATCAAATACATGTCCTGCCACTGAACCCGGTGGCGGCGTAAGACACTTAACAAGGCACAAGTCACAGGGCACAAGGCACAAGGCACAAATCACTAGGCACAAATCACAAATCGCAAATCACCAATCACTAATCATTATGTCGACCAAAGGCACACACATTCCCGACTGGCTCGCGGTCCCGTTTGCCGGAATCACGCCTGCGCCGTCCCAGGAGAAGGGTCAGGACCTGTTCCCCACCGGCAACTGGCGCGCCATCCGTCCGGTGTATCGCGACAAGATGCCGCCCTGCAACAACGCGTGCGGCACCAACGAGAAGATCCAGGGCTATCTCGACCTCGTGAAGCGCGGCAAGTATCTCGACGCGTACGCGCTCATCAAGGAAGACATGCCGTTTCCGTCGGTCACCGGACGGGTGTGCTATCACCCGTGCGAGCAGGCGTGTAACCGCGGCAAGTACGACGAGGCCATTTCGATCCGCGCGGTCGAGCGGTTTCTCGGCGACCTCGGACAGGCACTGCCGCGCGATGTCGTGAAGGCCGGCCCGCCCAACGGGAAGAAAGTCGCGGTGGTGGGGTCTGGCCCGGCGGGACACAGCGCGGCGTACCAGCTTGCCCGCCTCGGCTACCAGGTGACGATTCTGGAGAAATCGCCAAGGGCCGGCGGCCTCAATCGGGGTGGCATTCCCGACTGGGTACTTCCGCAGGACGTGCTCGATCGAGAGATCGAGCGCCTCGTGGAGCTGGGCATCACGATCAAAACGAACACCGAGGTGGGCAAAGACGTCAGCTGGGAGGACTTGAAGAAGAACTACGACGCCTGCGTCCTGGCTGTCGGTCTCACCGAGCCGAACAGCGTGCGCGCCGAGGGCGAAGACAAGGCCGGCGTGCTGTACGGGCTCCCGTTCCTGCGGGACATCGGCATGGGCACATCCACGGTGAAGCTGGGACCGCGCGTGGCCGTCATCGGCGGCGGCAACACCGCGATCGACTGCGCCCGGGAGGCGCTGCGTCAGGGCGCCGAAGAAGTAACGATGATCACGGTGGAGCGCAGCACCGAGGAGATGCCGGCCGTGCCGGAAGATCTGCACGACATGGTCGAGGAAGGCGTCGAGCTGATGCACGGCCGCGCGATGACCGCGGTGTTGGGCAACGGCCGCGTCGACGCGCTGCAGCTCCATCCCGCCCGCTTCAGCGGCGCCATCAACGCGTCGCCGATTGTCGTCGATCGGGAGTCTCCGGCTGAGCGATTTGCGGTGGACAACGTGATCATCGCGGTGGGACAGCGTGCGTCGCTCAAATGGCTGCCCGATGAATTCAAGAACGAGCGAGGCACGATCAAGGTCGACCGGTTCGGGCGGCTCGGTGACACGAAGTTCTTCGCGGCCGGCGACATCGTGCAGCTCGGCTCAGGCCAGCCGCTGATGGTCGTCAACGCCGTCGGCGACGGCAAGCGCACGGCGTTCAACCTCGACAAGGTGCTCCGGGGCGAACTGCTGCAGGAACGCATGGTGTCGATCGACGTGATTACGGATCTCGCCCGGATGAACATGACGTACTTCCCGACGTTCCCGCGCGTGCAGCAGGCGATGCTCGCTCCGGCCAGCCGGCGCCTTACGCAGGACGAGGTCATTCAGGCATACAGCGAAGATCAAGCCGTGGAGGAAGCGAACCGCTGCTTCAGTTGCGGCACGTGCAACGCCTGCGACAACTGCTATCTGGTGTGTCCCGAGCCGTGCATCGTGCGCCCCGAGCGGTCCAACGGTCTCTACAAGATCCTGGTCGATTACTGTAAAGGCTGCCGAGTGTGCATCGAGGAATGTCCGACCGGCTGCCTCGAGGGCGTCCCCGAGCTGGACTTCGATACGGGCGTGGTGCGGATGGACACGGCGTTCGCGATTACGCAGGGGCTGCACGGGCGCCAGGCGGAGGAGCTGAGGAATCTGCCGGAGCGGCCGGCAAAGAACATCGAGAACTGGAGATAACGTAATTTACGGATTTACGGATTTACGAATTTACGCACTTGAACCAACCGAAATCCGTCAATTCGTAAATACGTAGATTCGTAAATTCGATCGGAGAACCCCGATGGCAACTGCAGTGGCGACAAAGAAGAAAGTCCGCATCAACGGCTGCGTCTCGGCCGCGCAGGCGGCCAAGTACGCCGACGTGGACGTCATTACGGCGTATCCGATCCGGCCCTACACCGCGACGATGATGGCGCTGGCGCAGATGGTGGCCAACGGCGAGCTCGACGCGGAGTACATCGTGGCCGACAGCGAGCACTCGCAGTTGAGCATCGCGCACGGCGCCTCGTCCAGTGGTGCCCGCGTCTTCACGGGCAGCTCGGGTGTGGGCGTGCAGTTCGCCTACGAACTGTACTCGCCGATTTCCGGCAGTCGCATGCCGGTGCAGATGATGATTGCCGATCGCACGCTCGATCCTCCCGGCGACTTTGGATCCGAGCACACCGATGCGCTCTCCACGCGCGACATGGGCTGGCTTATGGGGTGGTCGTGCGACGCGCAGGAGGCGTTCGACAATCACCTCCTGGCCTTTCGGATCGGCGAGGACCCTCGGGTGCTCCTGCCGCAGATGGTGTGCCAGGACGGGTTCTTCGTCTCGCACATCACCAGCGACGTCGAGCTGCCCGATTCGGGGCAAGTAAAGGAATTCCTTCCGCCGTACAAGCATCCGTACCCGCTCGACCCGCGCCATCCCGTGTCGCACGGTCCGCAGATCATGCCGGAGCAGGGTCCGCCGCTGCAGCTGGAGCGCGCCCGCGCGATGGAAGGCGCCGTGCCGGTGATCGAAGAGGCGCACGAGGAGTTCGCGCGAATCTTCGGCCGTCGGTACGATCCCTGGCTCGAGGAATTCATGACCGACGGCGCAGACGTCGTCTTCTTCATGCAGGGCGGCCATGCGGTGACGGCCCGGTACGCCATTCGACACATGCGCGCGCGCGGCGCGAAGGTCGGCCTCGTACGGCTGAAGACGATTCGGCCGTACCCGACCGATCGCGTCATGCAGGCCCTCAGCAGGTTCAAGGTCGTCGGCGTGATCGAGACCAACATGGGGCTCGGCAGCGTGAGCAGCGGAGGATCCCTGTACGCGGAAGCGTGCGCGGCGCTCTATGAAAGCCCCACGCGGCCGCTCGTGTTGTCGTTCATGGCCGGCATGGGTGGCGAGGCGATCGTGCTGAAAGAGTTCTACTGGATGACGAACAAGATGCTCGAGGCGCAGAAGCGCGGCGCGATCGAGAAGCGCACGCACTGGGTGGGGTTTGAAGAGTAAAATGCACAAGTCACAAGTCACAAGTCACAAAGATCGGACTGAATTTGTGACTTGTGACTTGTGCCTTGATCCCGGGAGGACCGATGCCAGCGATTGAAGTCGAACGGCAGATGCTGCCGATGTTTCAGAGCCCGAATCAGGGGGCTCGGTTCTACAACCCGGAGCTGCCGGCGACGGAGCCATTTGTCCCCGGCCACCGGACGTGCGCCGGCTGTGGACCGTCGATCCAGTACCGGATGACGAGCAAAGCGTCGGGCGACAACACCATCCTGGTCGGACCGACCGGCTGCATGTACGTGGCCAACAGCTCGTACCTCTGCACGCCGTACAACGTGCCGTGGGCGCACACGCAGATCGGCAGCGCCGGCAGCTTCACGGCGGGCGTCGCAGCGGCCTACGAAGCGATGATTCGCAAGGGCAAGTGGAAGGGCGCGTTTCCGAACATCATCTGCGAAGCGGGCGACGGCAGCGCGTCCGACATCGGGCTCGCGTCGATCTCGGGCGCGCTCTACCGGAACCACGATTGCCTGATCATCTGCTACGACAACGAGCAGTATGCGAATACGGGCATCCAGGCCTCGTCTCGAACGCCCTACGGTGGCATGACGACCTTCTCGCCTCCCGGCCCGATGGTGCCGGAAGCCAAGACGCTGTTCCCCAAGGACCTCGCCCGCATGATGGCGGCAGGCCATCCGCACTGCTATGTGGCTACGGCCAGCGTCGGTTACCCCATCGACCTGATGAACAAGGTGCGCAAGGGGCTCAACCACAAGGGCGCGGCGTACATGATGATCTACACACCCTGCCAGAAGGGGTTCGTATACGAGACGCCGCGCTCGATCGATCTCGGCCGGCTGGTGGTTGAATGCGGGCTGTATCCGATCTGGGAATGGGACCCCGAGCGACGCGAGTACGACTACTCCTTCCGTCCGCAGAACATGCGGCCGGTCTCCGAGTACCTGAAGCTTCAGGGACGCTTCGGCCACCTCCACGCCGAACACATTGCCACGCTGCAGAAGTTTGCCAACGAGCAGTGGCGCATGATGGACGTCGAACTGCCCGAGGCGCTGCTGCGGGCGGCCGATGCGAAGAACCTGGCGGACATGGCGTCGGCGGAAGCGGCCGCGGCTGTGGCGCAGACCGTCTAGGGACAAACGTGTAATTCAAAATGCAAGATGCAAAATTCAAACGGCGAAAGAGTCCGTTGCATTTGAGGTTCCGCCATCGTTTGCATTTTGAATTGTGAATTGTGAATTACACGTACACGATACAGGGATCAAGTTCATGAGTGAGACAACCCAACCACCCGCGGCAGCAGTCGCCCAGGACAGCTACATCGTCAGCGAAGGCAAGAAGCGCGGGTCAACCCGCGACGTGCGGGCCGAGGCGGT
>DATCJA010000051.1:0-29046 GCA_036507475.1 Vicinamibacterales bacterium | reverse complement strand
TCTCGCTCTCGTAACTCGAAGGAGGCTGAGATGCTACGTCGCTTGAGGTGGTTCGCGGTCGTCGTTTCCGTTGCTCTTGCCCCGCTCGCCGCTGTGCCCGCGTTCGGTCAGGGCACCGCGGCCAGCATCATCGGTCGGGTCACCGATCAAACTGGCGCGGTGCTCCCCGGCGTCACGGTGAACGCCACCAGTCCGGCCCTGCAGGTGCCGCAGGTCACGGTGGTCACGAACGAGGTGGGGGAGTATCGCTTGGCCCCGTTGCCGATTGGCGCCTATGAGGTCGCGTTCGACCTGCCGGGTTTCACGGCGGTTCGCCGGCAGGAGATCCGGCTGACCGTCGGCTTTACTGCCAGGGTCGACGTAGTGCTGGGCGTGGCCGCGGTGGGCGAGACGGTCACGGTGTCGGGCGCCGCGCCGATCGTCGACGTGACCACGACGTCCGGCAGCACGCAGCTGACGAACGAGATTCTCGAGCTCTCGGCCACCCCCCGCAATGGCGTGCTGAGCGTGTTGACGCTGGCGCCAGGCGTGCGCACCTTCGTCGAGGTCGGTGGTGGAAGCATGATGTTGGAGAACCCGAATCCGCGCGCGCACGGCGTGGGCGGCTCGCAGTGGTACACCCTCGACGGGATTGCGGCCCGCACGACCAACCAGTCCGTGTCGTGGGACTTTCAGACGTTTGACGAGGTGCGCATCCAGACCCTCGCAGGGGATGCGGAGCAGCCGACGCGCGGCGTCCAGATCACCGCCGTCGTGAAGTCCGGGGGGAATGACTTCCACGGCGGCGGGCGCTGGTCCGGGACGAACAAGAGCTTCGAGGGCACCAACATCGATGCCGAGTTGGAAGCCATCGGCATCACCTCGGGCGACCGCCTCGACTCGCAGTCCGACCTCGGCGGGGAGCTGGGGGGCCGCATCATTCGGGACAGGGTGTGGTTCTACAGCGCCGCACGTCGGCGCCGTGCGGCCTATGACGTGTTGCAAACCTTTCAGCCGGATGGATCACCCGGCCAGCTTCTCAACCGCGAGAGGGTGTTCACGAACAAAGTCTCTTTTCAGGCGACCCCCTCGAACCGATTCATCTTCCTGAACATGTGGGAGAACGGGCCCGAACAGAAGGGGCTCAACGAATCCATTGCCTATGAATCGCGAGAATTCAAGAATAACGGACGTACCAATACCAAGATCGAGTGGGAGGGTGTGCGGGGCAACGCGCTCATCGCCAATCTCCAGCTCGGACATACGAGGAACAAAAGTGGTTCTCCGTTCCTCAACGACCCCGCGCTTGTCGGGAGAAGCGACCTGGAGACCGGGCGGGTCTCTGGCGACAACCCGGTAGCCGGGGAGCATAGCTACAACCGCACGTATCACACCAGAGGCAGTGTGAGCTGGTACAAACCGAACTGGGGGTACGGGAACCATGAGTTCAAGTCGGGCTTCGACTACAACGCCGACACCAACGAGTTCCCCGGCCTGCTGGCGAAACCGCACAACTACCATCTGCAATACGCCGACGGGGTACCCGACCAGGTGGCCTTCTTCAACGCCCCGGTCATCCCGCATCGCGTCGCGAACGTGCTTGGCATGTACGTGAAAGACAGCTGGACCGTCGGGCGGCGGCTGACGCTGAATCTTGGGGTTCGCTATTCCCATGAGTCCGTGTTCATTCCCGAGGGCTGCCGCGAGACCGCAACCTTTCCATCGGACGTCATGTTCCCCGCCGGGTGCTTCGACACGGTGCAGCTCCCCATCCAGAACTCAGTGGTACCGCGCCTGCACGCGGCGTACGATCTCTCGGGGGATGGCAGGACCGTGGTGAAGGGCGGGTGGGGGCGCTACGGCTTCAGGCGCGAGGTCGCCCTCGGGGCACGGTACGACCCGAATGCCATCGCCTATGGCATCTTTCGGTGGCGCGACCTGAACGGGAACAACGACTGGGATGTGGGTGAAACGAACCGCGATCCGAACGGGCCCGATTTCGTTGAAACACTCGGCACTGAGTTCGAGGACCTGCCACCGAGGTTTGTGCCGAACCCCAACGAGAAGCAGGTCATCTTCGATGAGTTCTCGCTGTCGTTCGAGCACGAGCTGATGGCGAATTTTTCCCTCCGGGCCACGGGGATCTACTCCCAAACGAAGAACGTCCTGCGCCAGCTGAACACCTTCCGCCCCTATGAGGCCTACAACATTCCGGTCACGAACCGGGACCCGGGCCCCGATGGCAGGCTGGGGACCGCGGACGACGGGGGACTGTTCACGTACTTCGAGTTTTCTCCGGGTTTGGCGGGCCGACAATTCGAGCAGTTCACGCCCGTCAACGACTCGAGAGCCAATATGCACTTCAGCACGATTGAGGTGGCAGCCGTGAAACGGCTCGCGAATCGCTGGCAGCTCGTAGCCTCGTACTCGGCCACGAAGAAGAACTGGCCCATCGGCGCCCAGGGGAGCGCCAGTTCCCTCGGCTTCGGCACGGCGAGTCCTACGTTCTCCGCCGCGGGCGAGCATGTCGGGTTCTTCACACCCAACGCCGAGATCTTCTCTACCGATACGACCTGGGACTGGGATGGCAAGTTGATCGGGACCTACATCCTGCCGGCCGACGTGGCGGTCTCTGGGAACTTCCACCATACGAGCGGTGACCCGTTCGCTCGGCAAGTGCGATTTACGGGCGGACGGACCATTCCGTCGATCGTGCTGAACGTGGAGCCCATCGGCACCCACCGCCGGCCGAATCTCAACCTCGTGCAGGTCCGGGTCGAGAAGCGGTTCCCGTTGCCTCGTGCACACTCGGCGACGGTCGCACTCGATGTGTACAATGCGCTGAACGCGAACACGGCGACCGGTCTGCAGAACCGCTCAGGCGCCGAGTTCCTGCGGCCACGATCCATCATGCCGCCCCGCCTGGCGGAGGTAGGTATCTCGTACCGGTTCTGACACGCAGTTTCCTCGTACCCCTTCCACGCAGAGAGGGCCACGCTTTTGCGTGGCCCTCTCTGCGTACACGGATTTCACGCTCTCGTCACATCCCGACCGCTTGGGCAGCGCGAAGGTGACGCCCAGGTGACATGAAGGTGACATCGCGCGAGCGAGGGTCTCGCATCAAGGGTTGCCCCTTCTCAGGCCCGATCAAATACGTCATGCTGGGGCGTGACACCCGCGCGGGTCCTGGGATTCATGAGCACAGGCAGGGATACACAGATGGAGTTCGGCGCATTCGATCTGGACGTCAATTCGCGCGAGCTCCGTACGGGCGACAGGCGCGTTCGTCTGCAGGAGCAGCCGTTCGTCATCCTGCAGATGCTGCTCGAGCGTCGCGGCCAGGTGGTCACGCGCGATGAGCTGCGCCAGCGGCTGTGGCCGGCGGGCACGTTCGTCGATTTCGAGCACAGCCTCAACGCCGCCATCAAGAGGCTCAGGGCGGCGCTCGGCGACGACGCCGATACACCCCACTTCATCGAGACCGTGCCGAGGCGCGGGTATCGCTTCCTGGCGAATCAGGGCGAGGACGAACCATCGCCTGGCCGCCCTGAGGGTCACCGGATTCGCATCGCGGTGCTCCCGTTCACCGAGCTCGGCGAGGGCTTTCAGCACGACTATTTCGGCCACGCGTTCACGGACGAAATGATCTCGCAGCTCGGGCGGCGCTGCCGGGGCCGCCTGGGCGTCATCTCGAGTCATTCGTCGATGGCGTTTCGGAACACGACGGCCTCCGCCCACGACATTGGCACCGCGCTGCGGGCGGACTATCTGCTCGAAGGCAGCATCCGGCACAACGGCGGCCGCGTGCGCATTACGGCTCGTCTTGTGGAAACCGCGAGCGAGACGCACCTGTGGGTGGACACGCACGAGCAGCCTCTGACGGATTGGATTACTGCGCAGACCGAGATTGCGACACGCATCGCCCGCTCGCTCGCGATGGAACTGGACGCCGAGGACCCAGTGGCGCTGCGCGGCTCCCAGGACGTCGGCGCGTATCAGTCGTTCCTCAAGGGCCGCTTTCACTGGCATCGGGTCGCTGATACCGGGCACACGGAAGCGCTGGCATGTTTTCAAGACGCTGTCACGCGGGATCCGTCGTTCGCGGCTGCCCATGCGGGGGTGGCGATCATCGAAGCGATGGGCGCGACGTACTACCGTGAGCGGCCGCTACACGCGTTAGAGCGGGCGCGCAGAGCCGCCGAACGCGCACTGCAGCTCGACGGGACGGTGGCCGAAGCGCACTTCGTGATGGGCGAAGTCCGACGGATGCTGCTCTGGGACATGTCAGGCGCCCGCGCCGCGTATACCAAGGCCATCGCTTTGAACTCGAGCCTCGAGGCGGCCCGAGGCGGGTACGCCAGGCTCCTGGCATCCGTCGGCAACTTCGCCCAGGCGATTCGCCAGGCCGAGTTGGCACGCGAGCTCGACCCCCGATGCCTCACGGCAAACACGATTTCGGCGTGGGTTCGCTACCTGGCCGGCGACTACGACGCGGCGCTCGATCTCTGTCGCCACACCCTCGAGATGGACGACAGCCATCTGACAGCGCGGCTCGTGTTGGCGTCGGCGCTCCTCGCCGCGGACAGCCGGAAGGAAGCGCTCCGTGTGCTGGAGTCGGCCGCGCAAGGCAGCGATCCGCATCCAACGGCCATCGCCTCGCTGGCCTACGCGCGGGCCGTCATCGGCGATCGCGCGACGGCGACCGACCTCATTGCCAGGCTCGAGCGATCGGGATCGGAACGGTACATCTCGCCTTATTACCTCGCGTTGGCGCACACCGCGCTCGGGCAGGTCGACTTCGCGTTCGAAGCACTCAGGCGGGCGTGCGACGAGCGCGACCCAGCCGTGACCAACATCGCGGTCGACCCGAGGCTCGCCGGGCTCAGGGCTGACGCGCGCTACGCGCCTCTGCTCCGCGACCTGGGTCTGCACGACTTCCACGTCCGCATGCCGGCCTCGATACCCGACACCGACGCACCCGCCGTCCGTTCCGGCGTGTAGTCACGACCTCGGTTTCCACGATTTCCGTCATCGTAGCGCGCAGGCTTCAGCCTGCGCGAGGCGCACGCTAAAGCGTGCGCCCTACAACGAGCCCGGTCATCGCACGTCACCGACGTATTACCCCATGTCACCTCCCATGCATTGAGGCACGGGCCGCCCCGCTGCACGCTTGCGGAATGACAGCGAGAGACCTCTGCACAATCATTCCGCTCTGTGTGCTGACGGCCGCACGCGGGAGCGCGACGGCGGACACGCCCGTGACGCGTGTCACCGTCCGCGTGTACGAGACCCCGGGTCTCGATCCGCAGCAGAAAGCGGCCGCACTCCACCTGGCGGGCGACGTCCTCGCGTCGGCTTCGATCGACGTCTCGTGGAAGCACTGCGCGTCGCCTGACGCAGCCGGGTCGTGCGACGCGCCCCCCCTCGGCGAGCTCGTCGTACGCATCGTACGATCAACGATGGAGCGCGGCGATCGACACCTGCCGCTCGGAGACGCGTTCGTCGACACAGGTACCGGCTCGGCCGTGCTCGCAACCGTCTACGTCGATCGGGTCGACCGGGTGGCAAAGGCAGCCCGCATGCAGGTGCAAAGGCTGCTTGGGTATGCGATCGCGCACGAGCTCGGCCATCTCCTGCTGGCCTCGAACGCCCACAACACTCGCGGACTGATGCGGCCGATCTGGCACGACGATGAACTCCGGAGCGACCGTGATGCTGACTGGAGCTTTACCGTTCAGGACATCGCTGCGATTCGAGGCGCATCGCGGTGACCGTCGTCCACACTTCTGTCTTCTCGGTGCGTTGTTCGTGTTCAGACGTTCGGTTCGAGTTCGAACGTTGAAGTCCGCCTGCCCTTCGACTGTGCTCAGGGCACCCCGAGCATCGCCGAGGGGTGAAGGCGGACACTACGATTGAAGGTACGTAGTGTCCGGCTTTAGCCGGACCCGAAGGTGAACACGAACCGAGCACTGAGAAGCGAGAAGCGTGAACGACACAATCTGCTCGGCCTCCCGCTACCCCGAGAACCCGATCCAGCGCCCGCCCCATCCGACGGTCGACCACAGGGCAATCGAGGTGATCCCAACGGCCCTGTTCCACAGCGGCGAAATGCGGCCGTCGGACGCAGACGTCACGGAGCGCCGGATCGTGAAAGTAAAGATCAGGGCGCCGAGGAGCGCCGTCATCTTCGTCCAGAACGCGAAGCTGTAGTAGCACTTGATCGCCTCGGACAAGAACAGCGGGAACCCCGACAGGATCATCACGATGATGCTGCCGATCACCCAGGGCTGCATGTCGCGTGCAAGCTTCGACACCGGGTGATTACGGAGCCCCAGACCGAGCAGACGAAAGTCGACGACGAGAATGGCGCCGCCAATCACGGCGAGGCCAATGAGATGGAACGCTTCGATGATCGGAAACAGCCAGAGCGAATTGCGGATGGCTTCTCCGATGGCGCTGTTCTCGAGCGCCTGAAACAACGGCAGCAACACCGGACCGCTCCTAGCAGGTTGCGCAAACAGCCCGCAACCTGAATGCAAGATGCAAAGTGCAAAATGCAAACGCCGTCAATTCGGAACATTTCATATGGTTTGCATTTTGACTCTTGCATTTTGAATTACGCGAAGTGCTTGTTTCATCGGCCTGTTACTGATACGGATCGATCATCTCGGGCGTGCACCCGGCCAGCGAGTTGATCAGCGCCGACTGCGGCTTGCTGCAGTCGAACCAGTTATAGGCAATCAAGCGGCCTGAGAAGACCACCAACGCCCAGAGCGCCAGTGAGAACACCCCCGCCAGCTTCACCGCGCGCGGCGCAGGGCTGAGATTGAGGTCCCACCCGGCCGCCTTCCGCGAGACGCCAGAGTGAAACGTCAGCGCGTTGAGGCCCGCCAGGATCAACAGAACGACTTTCACGCGGAAGAACACGTTGTGATAGGTGCGGACAGGAATCGCGTAGAAGAGCAACACCCCGCTGATCACCATGACGACGAAGCCTGCCTTCGTCCACGGAAGAACGCGGTCGATCATGTGCGCAATCGGCACCCCGCGGAAAATGATCCCGACGAGCCGCAGATCCAGGACGACCGCGAACCCGACGAACAGACAGAGCGCCCACACGTGAACCGATTCGACGATGGCGTAAGCATATTGTGACTCGTGCAGCGCGACGCTCCACGCAGTGGCCGCCAGCCACTCGACCGCCGCATCAGCCGACATCTGTCATCTGCCGATGCCGCCGTCGCTGTCCCCGCCTGTCGCGTTGTCCTGCAGTTCCGGGTTCGGGCCCTTTCCGTCTCTGAAAAGGCGCTCCGCCGCGCGCGTGTTCGCCAGCATGCCCAGCAGCCCGTAGTTCCCCTCGTGACATGTCGATTCGTATACCTGGTTCAGATTGTCTGGCTGTCGCTCCCACGGGATCTCGGCCGTCCACGGGCGCGTCCAGATGGTGGAATCGTCCACGGTGACGCGATAGGTGATGCGATTATCGGCCGTCCGTGTGAGCCGCTCGATGAGGTGCAGGTTCTCGCGCGATCCCCGGAAGTCCATCTTCTGTGTGAAGTTCGTGGTGTCGATCACGAGGGTATCGCCCTCCCATCGGCCGCGCGCGTCGCCGTGCAGCAGCCGGATCTTCGAGGGCAGATGCGCCGACCCATCGACAGGAACCGTTCGGACGAAGCCCTGCCCCTGGCCGGAGTCGTGATAGATGCCGACTGCGCCCTGTGACTGGACGATCCTGTACACCGCGCCAAGATTCGGCATGCTAGCGCCGAGACATCTCTCCGTCGTCTGGCGGTCTTCGGGACCATCGGCGCGGTTCATGCGCGCGACGTTGTAATAGGGCGGCGGCTCTTTGCGCCGCGGCGAGATTGGGCCGGCCCGACCACCCGAGGTTCCCTGCAGCAATGCGTCCAGGTACTCGCGCATCTGTGCCACGCGCGCCTGTCCCTCACGTGTCATCGGCGGCACTCTCCCGTCGGCGGGATCGACGATGGGCGAGGTGCGCCGATCGGCCAGCCGGGTCGGCGGCGCGAGCCAATGCTGGTTGTAGGCCTGGGCGACATCGCGCTCGGTGCCGCGCTGCGAGCGGTCGTCGCGCCCGGGCCGCGACGCAACATCTTCCTCTATCGCTTCTGCCTCCTGATCGGTCAGCACCGGCCTGTTTGCAAATTTCGCCGGCCGCTCGAGCGGGGTCAGCGTGTCGGCGCTCCAGATGCCCTGCAAGTCGGGCTCTCCCCACGGGGTCTTGGGCGAGACGTACGTTCCGGTGGCCTGCGCGCCAAGCGCGATGGCCGAGACGACTGAAACCACAGCCATCGTTAGAATCCGCACGAGAGGTCGAACGGTCATAGCGCCCTCCGTCAGGCGGATACTACACCACCGTCCACCTGCGTCGCGACTGATCTGTACCACGTGGAATTCCCCGCAGTGCGAGCGGAATTTCGCATGAGAGCGTGCTCGCTGATCCTTGACTCGGGGCTCTAGCGACATGAGTCGCTCGCAGCGTCGTGTGAGGGCCTGCTTCCAACTTCCTGACCAATGTCGACCTGACGAGATCAAAGCGTCGGCTCGATCAGCGCATCTCGAAGGTCACAATCCCTTCCCGATGCGGGAGTCGTTGATGCAGAAACGTACTCCATAAGCCACGCGCGCTATGTCTCCGACGATGAGCCGCGAGCAAAATGGCCATTCTGCCTCGAAGTGTCGCGGGATTGCCTTGGGCATACTTGGCACAGAGCGCGCAGAAATTCGGGTGCGTGCCTTCCCTGACACGTTCAAGTGGCGAGTCTCTTGTTCGCCACTAGCGGCACCTCCTTTGCTCCCGTCGCCCGAAACAGTGGTCGGCAGTTGACGTTCGACTGGCCGCCGTCGTCGCGACGTTCACAACGGGCTACAGCGAAAGGAATTGCCATGACGCACCATCGGTGTCACATCGCACTCGTCGTGCTCGTCTCGGCCATCCTTTTGACTCCGTCGGTGATGGGTCAGGAGCACCGCACCTACGCGCTCTTCGACCTGGATTCGACAGACACGGGCCCGTTCCCGAGTGATTGGTTCACGGAACCCGACGATGCCCAGAATACGGGACGGCATGTCTCGTTGCCGCCGCCCCCGGACGGCTGTGCGCTGTCCATCTCCGAATGCGAGGATCTCGCTGTCATCAACGAACTGGATGGCTTCAACCTCCAGCCGAGGTTGTCCATCCCATTCAGCGGCCCGATCGAACCGAGCACCGTCACCAGCGACAGAGTATTCCTGGTGAGCCTTGGGAGTACGGTGCCGGGCCAGGACCTCATGCCGTGGGGCACCAAAGTCGGGATCGATCAGGTCGTCTGGGATACGGACACCAACATGTTGCACGTGGAATCGGATGCGCTCCTGGCGCAGCACACACGCTTCGCCTTGATCGTGACCCGCGGGATCCGTGACTGGAATGGATTCCCGGTCAAGGCCACCGACGAGTTCCGGCGATTCCTCACAATCGACCGCGCCGATTACAAGATAGCGTTGGTCGAAGCGATGCAGGCGGCGTGGCGCCACGGCGTGACCCCGGGTGACGTCGTCGTGGCCAGCGTGTTCACCACCCAGAGCGCGACGGCGGTCATGGAGAAGATCCGGGACCAGATCCACGACGCCACGCCTGATCCGGCCGACTTCCTGCTGGGACCGAGTGGAGAGCGAACGGTCTTCGCACTGAACCAGATCACGGGGATTGCATGGCGGCAGCAAACACTGACCGATCCTCCCTATTTCCCTCCTGCGTCGGTGCCGCTCAACCTCTCGCTGTTGAATATCTTCCCCGGTGTTGTCGGCAGCATTGCGTTCGGCAAGTACGTCTCACCGGATTACGAAGTCCACCCCGTCCAGTACATCCCGCCGGTCGGGACACGCAGCGGCACGCCGGCTGTGCAAGGGACAGATGACATGTACTTCAACCTCTTCCTGCCATCCGGCCCAACGCCGAGCAGTGGCTGGCCCGTCGTGATCGTCGGCCACGCCGTCAACGGCAACAAGAACGTCCTGCCCTTGTCCGTCGCCAGCTCGATGGCGCGCTACGGCATTGCGACCATCGCCATCAATGCGGTCGGCCACGGGTTCGGCTGGCGCGGCACCTTGACGGTCAGCGAGACGGTCGGCGCGCCCATCACATTTTCTGCAGGAGGACGCGGCACCGATCTGAACGACGATGGGCGGATCGAGGACTCCGAGGGCATCTTGACCGGCCGGCCGCGGTCGGCCGTCGCGCTCTCCGATGGGTTTCGGCAGACGGCCGCGGACCTGATGCAGCTTGCGCGGGTCATCGAGATTGGAATGGACGTGAATGGTGACGGGCTGTCCGATCTCGACCCCTCCAGGATCTACTACCTTGGTAGTTCGCTGGGCGGCGGTTACGGAACCGTTTTCCTGGCGGTGGAGCCGCACGTACAGGCCGGGGCCGTCTCGGCACCATTCGACCCGGTTCCGGGCGCGTTCCTCGGTATCCGCAGGACCGCCCCCGGCACGATACTTCACGCCCGACAGCCGTCACTGCTCAACTTCCCGGGAATCACCACAATCGACGGCGTGTCCATTCCCGGCCCGTGGTTCTTCGACGACAATCGGCCGCTCCGGGACCAGCTTCCCTTCACGGCTGGGCTCGAGGATTCGACGACTCGGATCATTCAGGCGCCGGTCACGAACACCATCGTGGGAGCCATGGAGATCCAGGCCTTCGCCGAGCACTTTGAATGGGTGGGGCAGGCCGGCAGTCCCGCCGCATTCGCACCGCACCTGCGGAGGTCTCCGCTTCCTGGGATGACTGAGAAATCGGTTCTCTTCCAGATTGCGAAAGCGGACCAGTCGGCCACCAACCCGTCCACAACGGCCATCGTGCGCGCAGGCGACCTGGCCGACCGGGTGTTGTACTACCGGCACGATCTGGCGTGGCTTGCCCGCTTTCAGTACCCGTTTCCCACCCTGCCAAGAAACCCGCACGGGTTCGCGGTCGGCCTCGCAAATTTCGGGGACATCGCGAAGGGTGCCCAGGATCAGGCCGCAAGGTTCTTCCAATCGGACGGCACAGAGATCATCCATCCTGAGCCAGCGCAATTCTTCGAGTTTCCAATCGCTGGCCCGTTGCCGGAGAATTTGAACTACGATTCCATAACTCCGTGACGCTGCGAGCTAATCGTTTGCGGGCCGCCAGTTCGACTGGCGGCCCGCCTCGCACCGTCGCCACGCGCTAACACCCGCTATTACCGTCAGCGCACCGGTGGCGTATGCTGGCATGCACGTATGACGCGCATCACCGTCAGCCTTCCGGACGACCTGGCGACCCTGCTCGCACGTGAGGCCCGGCGGCGTGAGACCTCGGTGTCCGACATTGTCCGCCGTGCGGTAGAGTCCTTTCTTGGCGCCTCGAGCGAGCGGCCCGCGCTGCCGTTCGCAGCACTCGGCCGGAGCGGGCGTCGCCACACGGCGCGCAACGCCGAGAAGATCCTCACCGCAGAATGGGGACATGCTCGCCGTCGTTGACACTGGGCCGCTCTATGCCGTTGTCGACCAGGACGACGCCGATCACGTGCGCTGTCGTGCGGCGCTCGAGCAAGCCAGATATCGCCTGATCATCCCCACCATGGTCATCGCCGAAGCCACGTACAACCATCGAGTCTCAACGGGCGTTCGTGATACGATTCGCGCCCGCCGAACCAGCCAAGGGCTCCGCCTTTGATATCCCGCAGGGCCCTTGGCTGGTTGGCAGTGCTGGCTTGGCGCGCTCCACGCGCCTCGCCGCCACGTGCGGGGCCATCGAGGACAGGATGCGATCACGCTGTACGCCCGCGCTCGCAGTTGCCGCGCTCACGCTAGCGGGTGTGACGTGGACGGCGATCGCACAGACACGCAGCACGATCGCCGACGGCGTGTACACCGGCATGCAGGCTCAGCGCGGGAAAACGTTGTACGACGTGCAATGTCTGCCGTGCCATGGTCCAGCGCTCGCGGGCGGTCTCGGTCCGCCGCTTGCCGGCGCCGATTTTCTTCGCATATGGGACACCCGGTCCCTGGCCGACCTCGTCGACAAGATCGAGCATACGATGCCCGCGACGAACCCAGGAACGCTCTCGCGCACCCAGGCCGCTGATCTTGTCGCCCTCATGCTCCAGGTGAACTCCTTCAAGGCGGGGTCCACAGAGCTGAGAGGGGACGACACCCTCGCACAGATCTCAATCGTTGGACCTGCGACGCCCCCGGCGCCGCGCGCCAGCGCATCCGTACCGATCGCGCCGCCTCCGGGTAACATGGCGCAGGTCATGCGCGGCATCCTGTTCCCCAGCTCGAACCTGCTGTTCAACGTCCAGAACGCCGATCCCGGTGAAGTGAAAGTTGGCTGGCAGCCCGGTGGACCGACAAATTTCTCCTGGGTCGACTGGGGCGCTGGAATTTACGCAGGGTGGGAGCTGGTCGACTATGCGGCGATCGCGCTGGCGGAATCCACGCCGCTCCTTTTGACGCCGGGTCGCCGCTGCGAGAACGGGAAGCCTGTTCCAGTCGCGCGCGCGGACTGGGTGGCGTACACGGCGGAGCTTGCGGAAGCCGGACGAGCAGCATATCGAGCGTCGCAGTCCAGGGATCGAGACGCGGTGATCGAGGTGACGAACCAGATTGCCGATGCGTGCCTCCATTGCCACGAGGTGTATCGCGACAGGCCGGGTGGAACCGCAGCCGATCCGTCGAACAAGGCTGCGCGTTGCGTACCGTGACATATCACCCTTACCGCGCTCTTCCCAATGCTGTAGTGTCCGCCTTCAGGCGGACCGCGACGGGTCCGGCTAACCGCCTCCGCCAAGGCTACGGCGGTCCGCCGAAGCTTTACGCGAAGGCGGAAGCTGGACACTACGTGCGACGGCATTGTGAAAAGCGCTCTCAGCCTCGCGAGGAGGTCTGACATGCAAAATGTTTTCAAACACGTGGCGAGCGCCGCTGCGGCGACGGCTGTGGTTGCCGGGGTGTTCATGTTGACGACGCGAGCGGGACAATCGCAAGGCGGCCAGCCGGCTGGACAAGTACGCCGCACCGCTGACGGGAAACCTGATTTCAGCGGCATCTGGCAGGCTAATTCCTCGGCGTATTGGGACGTACTGAGCCACGACGCGCGACCGATCGTCGCTCAACGCGGCGTCTATCCCAATGTGCCGGTCCTCGCCGCCCCCGTCGTTGCACTTGGCGCGATTGGCTGGATTCCGGCCGACGTCGGCGTGGTCGACGGCGACGAGATTCCCTATCAGCCGTGGGCAGCGGCGAGGCAGCGGGAAAACTTCGCCAACTGGCTCGATCGCGATCCCGAGCTGAGGTGCTACCTCCCTGGTGTGCCGCGCGCGATGTACATGCCGTACAAGTTCCAGATCATCCAGGGATCCACGAAGGTGATGATGGCCTTCGAGTTCCGAAACGCCGACCGCACCATTCATCTCGATCAAGTGGTGCCGTATCCCGGCGACGCATTCATGGGACACTCTGTCGGCCGCTGGGAAGGCGACACGCTCGTCGTCGATGTGTCGAGATTCACCCCGTACACCTGGTTCGACCGCTCCGGCAATTTTCACAGCGACGCGCTGCGCGTCACCGAGCGTTACACACCACTCGGGCGCGACGCCATTCAATACGAAGCGAGGATCGAAGATTCCAAGGTGTTTACGCAACCTTGGACGATCCGCCTGCCTCTCTATCGTCGGCTCGAGCCGCATGCGCAGCTGATTCCGTTCAGGTGCATGGAGATGGCGGAAGAGACCGCGCTCGGGCATCTCCGCAAGGAGACGCTCGTGAGACGCTGGGAAGGCAAGACGATGGTGATCGACATCACGAGAAAGGTTCCCGCGACGGAGGAGGAGCTGTACCAACTCTATGTGTCCGGCAATCCGCCGGAACAATAAACGGATCGTTACTGCCTACTGCCTACTGCCTACTGCCTACTGCCTACTGCTTTTCGACAGGCGCACCCGTACCTGATGAGCCGAGGAACAGCGTCCGGCCGTCCGGAAGCGTCAGGTCGCGGCCGTTGGCGCGTCGCGATCCGTCCTTCGCACGGTATCCGTCGACGACGATGGCCGTGCCCGGGAGCAGCGCTTCCTTGGTGAAGCCCCGGCGGAAAAGTACGTTCGGCGTGCCGGCCTCGATGGCCCACATTTCCGCCTTGCCGTCAGCCGTCGGTACCTCGATGTGGATCCAGACATGGGGATTGACCCATTCCATCTTTTTCACCACCGCCTTGTCGAACCTCACAGGCTTGCTCGCGTCGAACTCGGCTGCGAAGGCGTGATGCGCCGACACCTGCACCGTGCCCATGGACAGCAACATTCCCATGCCGGCAGCCAACGCCGCGTCGAGAACGATTCTTTTCAGCATTGATGCGCTCCACCTCATTCGAATTGGACCGCTATACGGCCCCAAACGCGAATCTTGTACTCGTTGTGATCCCCGTATAGCGGTCCTAGGCGCGCGGAGCGCGCCAAGAAGATGCTGCCAACCAGCCAAGGGCAATCATCATCGGGATATCAAGGGCAGGCCCTTGGCTGGTTCACCCTGTCCGGACGCTGTAGGAATACCGCTGAACGGTGCGCCCGTCAAGGTCCGGACGTGTCGTAAAGCCGCTGCCGCGACGAGGGCGACTTGTGCCAGAATTCCCTCCTCTCGATTGCCTTCCATCTTTCATGTAAGGAGGGAGCCGTGACACGCGCGCATCTTTACCTGGCCCTTGCGGCCGCAGTTGTCGTCGCCCTCGTCGACTCGAGCTGGATTTCCCAGAGGACCCTGGCCGCCCAGGCAGTCACCGCATCGCGCAGTCTGCCAACCTTTGAAGTGGATCGCGCGTGGCCAAAGCTGCCGCCGAAATGGAAGCTCGGCGACCCGTCCAGCTTCGCCATCGACGCGCAGGACAATGTGTGGCTGCTGCATCGCCCGCGGACGCTTCTGAAGCCAGAGGACGCCAAGATGGCAGCCCCGCCCGTCGTCGTCTTCGACACCGCCGGCACCTTCATCAAGGCGTGGGGCGGCGACGGCGCCGGCTATCAGTGGCCCGAGCGCGAGCACGGCATTCACATCGACGCCAAGGGCTTCGTGTGGATCACCGGCAACAACTGCCCGACCAACGGCATCGCCGGGCTCAGGCCCGTCGCCGACGATCAAATCGTGAAGTTCACGCAGGACGGCAAGTTCGTGCTGCAGATCGGCCGCACCAGCCAGAGCAAGGGTAACGCGGACACGCAGAACGTGCATCGCGCGGCCGACGTCTGGCTGCATTCCCCGACCAACGAGCTCTTCGTGGCCGACGGCTACGGCAACCACCGCGTGGTGGTCTTCAATCCGGATACGGGCGCCTACAAGCGCATGTGGGGCGCGTTCGGCAACAAGCCCATGGACGACGACCACTGTGAAGTGGTCACGCCGACGAGCTATCCGCCGGGCCCGGGGCCGCAGAATTTCAGCATCGTCCACGCCCTCCGCGTGGCCAGAGATGGGATGGTCTACGTGGCCGACCGCGAGAACCGGCGCGTGCAGCAGTTCAGCGCCGACGGCAAGTTCGTGAGGCAGCTGGTGAAGACCGACACGCAGTTTGCGCGCAACCTTGCGCTCTCCGCCGACCCGGCGCAGCAATACCTGTACGTGGGCAACGGCCAGGACATCGTCATCGTGGATCGCAAGACGCTGGAGATCGCCGGCTCCATCAAGCCTGCAGGCCTGACTGGCGCGGGCCATCACCTCGCGACCGATTCGAAGGGCAATCTGTACGTTGCGCAGACGGGTGCCGGCATGCAGAAGCTCGTGTTCAAGGGGATGTCGGGAACGAGGTGAGGAAGTGACACGTAATGCAAAATTCAAAATGCAAAATGCAAAAGCCGGAAGGAGACGTCACATGCGCATTCAGGCCTTCTTGCTCGTGGTCTGCGTCCTGGTCGCCACGCCCTTTGCGGGCGAACTGTCCGCGGCGCAAACGAACGGGGACGTCAAGCTGACCCGGGACATCAAGGTCATCTCGAGCGCTGGCGCGCGCGCCCTGGCGGATGCCTGCATCGCGTGGGCCGAGCGCAGCAAGGTGATCGTTGCGATGGCGATTCTGGACTGGGGCGGCAATGTGATCGAGTCGCACGCCATGGAAGGCGCCGCGCCGAATGCCATCGACACGGCGCTGATGAAGGCGCAGTCGGCCCTGCGCTGGCGGCGCGCCACGTCGGAAACCAACAAGCTGGTACGCAACGGCGAAAATCTGGCCCCGACGTTCATGGACGACTTCCCGCAACCTGGCGCGCTGCCGATCGTCCTCAACGGCCAGGTCATCGGTGCGATGGGGGTGTCCAGCGGCGACGGCGAGAAATGTGCCCAGGCGGCCATCGACTCAGTATTCAAGGGTCAGGCGACGTCGACGGGACGTTAGATCGCGCTGGTTGGTGATGCCGGGCGCGAGAGCAGGTATCTCGACTCCGCCAGCCGCGCGGCACGCCCACCCTGAGGCGCAACGTTGCAGTCCGATTCGATGCACCCGGTTCTTTGGCGACCGCGTCGGCCGGCTCCGCGAGACACCTGCTCTCGACGCCGGCACTACTGAGGCCCGGAGCTCACTTGGGTTGCCAATTTCCGGCGGGGCCCGACCCGGCTACGTAGCCGTGCGAATCGAAGCTCCAGTCCCGCTGGAAATTGGCAACCCTAGTGAGCTCCGGGATTAACACCGTCGAACTTCGGTCCCGTGGTCGTTCCGCCCATTGACCCGATGCTGGCCAGGCTGGTCGACACGCTGCCGACCGGCGACGGCTTCCTCTTCGAACCCAAGTGGGATGGCTTTCGCGCCATCGTCTTCCGCACCGAGGGAGACGTCTACATCCAGAGCCGTGATCTCAGACCGCTCGATCGTTATTTCCCCGAGCTGCACGACGCACTGGCCGAACGACTCCCTGCAGGGACTGTCCTCGACGGGGAGATTGTGATCGCGACCTCGCACGGTCTCGACTTCGACGCGCTGCAGCTCCGGCTGCACCCGGCAGCCTCGCGCGTCGCCAAGCTTGCCAAAGAATCTCCTGCGGCGTTTGTCGCGTTCGATGTGCTCGCCGTCAATGCGCAGCCTGTCATGGACGTGCCGCAGCATCAACGTCGCCGGACGCTCGAGCTGCTCCTTTCAGGCGTCGAGCCGCCCGTGTATCTGACGCCCATGACCCGCGATCGACGCGTCGCGGCAGAGTGGCTCGAGCGTTTCGAAGGCGCCGGTCTGGACGGCGTCATCGCGAAGCCCGCGGACACCGTGTACCAGCCGGGCAAGCGCGCGATGTTCAAGATCAAGCACGCTCGCACGGCCGATTGCGTCGTCGCAGGGTTCAGGTGGCACAAGAACGCGCCAGATGCGATTGGATCGCTGCTTCTTGGCCTGTACGACGACCGCGGCAGGCTGCATCACGTCGGGGTGACGTCTTCGTTCACGATGGCCGCGCGGAAGGCGCTCGGCGCCGAGCTCGAGCCGCTGCGCAAGAACGCGCTGGCGTCGCATCCGTGGCGCTCGTGGGCCGAGGCCGGCGAGAGCGGACAGCGCATGCCCGGCGGCCAGAGCCGATGGAGCGCCGGCAAGGACCTCTCGTGGGAACCCTTGCACGTCGAACGCGTTTGCGAAGTGAAGTACGACCACCTGCAGGGCGATCGCTTTCGACACGCGGCAACATTTCTGCGCTGGCGACCGGACAAGTCGCCGAGCGACTGCCGCTACGATCAGCTCGAGGTCACGCCCCCCTACGAGCTCGAGAAGGTCTTCGGAAGTAAGTAGACAGTAGGCAGTAGGCAGTAGGCGGTAGGCAGTGGTACTCATCAGGCTTTCCTGCCTACTGCCTACTGCTTACTGCTTACTGCTTACTGCTTACTGCCTACTACTTCGCGCACGTGACGGCTGCACGCGCGACGGCTCTCCCGGCTGCTTCCTGTACTGCGGCGGCCATGGCGCGTCGCCAGCACCCTCCTTTTCGTGTCGCGCCGAGAGGTCGAGCAGCGCGTCCAGCGAACACGGATGCCTGTCTATCTCGGCGTGGCGATCCCCGACCGCCATGAAGCGTGCAGGCATCGTCGCCATCGTGAAGTCTGCCGGGTCGCATGCGTCGATTTCGCTCCAGGTGAGCGGCGCCGACACGCGGGCGTCGGGCTTGGGACGGACCGAGTACGCCGACGCGACGGTGCGATCCTTTGCATTCTGGTTGTAGTCGATGAACACGCCGTGGCGCTCCTCTTTCCACCACCTGCTCGTCGCCAGCGCAGGGGCGCGCCGCTCCACCTCGCGCGCCAGCGCGAGGGCCGCGCGTCGCACCTCGAGAAACGTCCAGCGCCGTTCGATGCGCACGTTGACATGGATGCCGCGCGAGCCCGACGTCTTCGGCCATCCGACCAGGCCACAATCCTCCAGCGTGGCGTGTACGACGCGGGCAACCTCCTGCACCTGAGACCACTCGACCCCAGGCACGGGGTCGAGGTCGACGCGAAGCTCATCGGGATGATCGAGATCCTCGGCTCGCACGGGATGGGGATGGAGCTCCAGGCATGCCAGGTTGGCGATCCACGCGAGCGAGGCGGCGTTGCGCGGCACCACTTCCTCGGCGACGCGCCCGGACGGGAACTTCAGCTCCACCACATCGATCCAGTCCGGGCGCGACTCCGGTGCGCGCTTCTGGTAGAAGAACTCCTGGCCGACGCCGTTGGGATAGCGCACCAGCACGTTGGGCCGGCCACCTGCGCCGCGGAGGGCGCCTTCGGCAACGGCGAGATAGTAGCGGACCAGATCGAGCTTCGTGTGCCCCCTTTCGGGGAAGAGCACCTTTCGCGGGTTCGAGATCCACACGTCGCGGTCGTCGACAACCAGCAGCTCGCGCTCCCCCTTTGTCGCCATCGAAGAGAGCGTACCTCGCCAGCGCTGCAACAGCCGTTGTAGTGACGCTGCGGTGACGCGAAGCCGTTTGGAGGTGGCCGATCGGGATCGCCTGACCGCGCGAGAAGATTCTGGGAGACAGCCAGCTCACGGAGCTGGCGGCAAGCGACCACAAACGTCCTCGCAGCGCGGTCCGGCCACCGGAACCGGATTCGCGTCACCGCAGTGTCAATACAACGGCGGCCCTGGTCTACGACGCCGCGGCGATCGGGGGCCGCAGGGCGAACGGATTTTCGTCCGCGCTCGGACCATAGACCGACGGCACGAGTGCGCCAACCTGCCTGAGATAGACGCACAGTTGGCCGCGGTGGTGGTACCAGTGGTTCAGCATGATCGCGCGGAGCAGCGCACCAACCGGAAGAGCCATGACTTCCCTGTCGCCATCCATCGCCCGCCACGTCTTTGCCAACGCCGCATCGTCCAACCCGCGCAGGATCTGCCGCGCTCTGGCAGCGCTCTCTTCGAGGGCGGGAATCAACTCGGCAGCGCTCGCGGCGCTCGGTTGGGTGAATTCGGGAATAGGAAACGGCGATTGCTGGGACATTTCCGCAACGGCTCCAGGCACGGTCGCCACGTGCAGCGCCAACTGACCGAGCGACATCGATTTCGGGTGTGGTTTCCACCCAAGACGATCGCCTGGCACCCTTTCGAGAACGCGCCGCGTCGTCTGAACCTCCTGATCGAACTCCTGCAACAATCCTTCAACCATCGACATGGGACCCTCCTTCACTTCAGCGGCGTGTCTCCGCCTGATTGCGAACTCGATCGAGCAGCGGCATCCAACCCTGCGCGAGATTTTTCCTGTAATCGTCCGGCACGAATCCAAGCGCGGAATGGCGGAACGTGATCAGCGTCCCGCCGTTGGCCTCTACGAGGCGGTACTGCACATTCGAGACGACGGGATAGGACATGAAAAGCGGTCCGGTGATCTCGAGCAGCGTCGGGCGTTTGATTGCCTGCACGTGCCCCCACAGGTGTCCGTTGCCCTGCCCGAGATCGCGGAACCAACGGCCGCCGGGCCAGGCCTCGAGCGTCATCGACAGCGGCGTCCCGTCCGGCGTCTCGTTGCCGGGCCCCATCTGTTCCAGGAGCGCGCTGAACGTCGCGTCGAGCGACGCCTGCACCTGAATCTCGTGTGTCAGATTGAGCGTCAGGTTTTCGAGTGTGGGCATAGTGGTCGTCATCGGCTCTCTCCTGTTTCCGTCTTTCGCTCGGCGCGCTCTTTGACCCGCACCAGTTGGTGTCGCCAGTACCGCTCGAAAATCGCCGCCCAGTCGAACAACGGCCGAATAGCCAGGACGTTGGTCCGGTAGAACATCTGGCGTCCTTCTCGCCGTACGCGGACGAGCCCTACATGACGCAGAACCTTCAGGTGCTTTGAAACGGAGGGCTGGGCGACACGGAGCGCTGCCACGATGTCGCCGACCGGGCGTTCCTGCAGCGCGAGGTGCACCAGGATCTCGCGCCGACGGGGATCAGCGATCGCGTTGAAGACGTCGGATGTCGTCGCGGCCCGTGGCACCGGCGAATTATATTCCCTAATAGGAATATGTCAATCTAAACGACGAACTGGGGCCAGGCGCAACGGCTTAGGCGCGCGGAGCGCGCCAAAGAAATACTGCCAACTAGCCAAGGGCGTTCCTCGTTGGATATCAAGGGCAGGGCCCTTGGCTAGTTCGACGGCTGCTCCAGCGCGGCGCGGTTCCAAGCCGCGAGCGCCGCGCCTCCGATGTAGGTGCTGTCGACGAATTGCAGCAGTGCGCGGTCGGGGTCGTCTGCGGTGCGTACTGCCTCATACGGCAGGATGAATTCGCCGAGCTCACGGTGATAGAACGCGGCAGCGGGCTGCACGGGCATGGCGTCGAAACCCGGCGGCGCGGGCACGGCATACGCGTAGAACGCGGGCTCCTGCACGGGGCCGCTTCCGGGCCAGAAGCCGTGGCTGATCACTTCGTGCGAGTACGCCTCGCGCATGAAGGTAGGCCCTTCCCTCGGCGGCGCGGGCCTGCCCGAAAAGCGCGTCACAGCCAGATCGAAGCCGCCCCAGAAGAAATGCACCGGACTGCACTTCCCGACGAAGCGCGAACGCGACATGCTGAACACGCGCTCGCAGCTCACCAGAATGCGCCAGAACTGCTGGACGTACACCGGATCGTACGAGGCGTGCGCCGTGTCCTCGTCGAACCGAATTGGATTCGGGACCTCGACGGGCATCGGCCAGATTCGCACCGGCAGCTCCATCTCGTCGAGGGTGTGCATCACGTCCGCGTAGAACACCGCGACCGAGCGCGGCCCCAGCGCGATCGACTCGGTCATTCCATCCGACGCGCATATCTCGAGCCGATGGTCGATGAAGTCGAACGCGATGACGAATGTCCGATGGCCGTGCGGCAGCGACCGGGTCGCCATGCCGCGCGGCGTGATCTGCAGCGCCACGCCCCAGGAGTGATTGAGCGGCGGCGCCTGCGCGAGCGCCACCTTTCCAACCACCTGCGTCCACATGTGCAGCGTCGCGTACGTATCTTTCCACGCGGCGGGTAGCACCGGCCAACTGTCGTTACCCACCGCAGCATGATACGCTCGCCGGCAATGCCGGACGCCTGCTCCCACATCGCGGCCATTGACGAGGTTGTGCACCCTCGCAGGAGGCAATGCGAGGAATGTGTCGCGATCGGCGCCCGGTGGGTCCACCTTCGCACCTGTCAGACCTGTGGCGTGACGCTCTGCTGCGACTCGTCGCCGAACAAGCATGCGAGCAAGCACGCGCGCGCCCAGGGCCATCCAGTGGTGGCGTCGGCCGAGCAAGGCGAGCGATGGCTCTACTGCTTCCCCGACGACGCGTTCGCCGAGTACTGAGACGGGTCCCGTGGCGAAGCTGATCGAGGTGCCGCGGGCCCGGCGAGCATGAACCTCTCCTGTCGATGAGAGAATCAGAGCATGTGTCGAAACATCAAGACCCTGGCCAACTTCGAACCTCCGGCCACCGACGACGAGATCCGCGCATCGGCGCTGCAATTCGTGCGCAAGTTGAGCGGAATGAATCGACCGTCCCGCGCCAATCACGAGGTATTCGACCGGGCTGTTGACGACGTGACCGCCGCGGCCCATCGGCTGATTCACTCGCTCGCCACGAGCGCGCCCCCACGGGATCGCGAAGACGAACTGCGCAAAGCCAGGGAGCGGGCGCGTCAGCGGTTCGCTACGCCCCTTCAGAGCCCGAAATGAAGTAGGAAGGGCCTGCTCAGGCCACAAAAGTGTCGTTTGGCGCGCAGCCCGCAGGGGCGCCAGCTCTTGAGCCGAACTCCCCCCGCGATACAGAATCGGATTCACGCTAGAATGCGCGGCACTCCCGGGGGCCACGTGGGCCGCTATGCGGCTCCAACGAGAATTGTCCACTCGTCATATGAGCCGCATAGCAGGCGCGCAGAGCGCGCCAAAGAGAGACTGGCTAACCGCCAAGGGCTCTCACCGTCGGTTTCGGGATTGAGGGGATATCAAGGGCGGAGCCCTTGGCGGTTATGAGCAACATCGCGGGGCGCTACCAGATCACGGCGAAACTCGGCGAAGGCGGCATGGGCGTCGTCTATCGTGCGTACGATCCGGCCCCCATGGACCGCGAAGTCGCCGTCAAGACGCTCCACGAATTCACCGATCCGTTCGCCCTCGAGCTGTTCTACAAGGAGTGTGGCGCCCTCAAGTCGATCAGCCATCCCAACATCGTCGAGATCTTCGACATCGGCGAGTTCGACGACCGGGGACACAAGAAGCCCTTCTTCGTGATGCCCCTTCTGCAGGGGCAGACGCTCGACGAGCTGATTCAGAAGGCAAGCCACCGACTCACGGTTGAGCGGGTCGTCGAAATCATCTCGCAGACCTGTCGCGGGCTTCAGGCGGCCCACGATCGCGGCCTGATCCACCGCGACCTGAAGCCGAGCAACATCTTCGTCATGGCTGACGATTCGGTGAAGATCATCGACTTCGGCGTCGCGCACACCGCCGATACGAATACGCGATCTGCAGGCTTCGAGAAGGGCACGCTGGTGTACATGTCGCCGGAACAGCTCCAGCACAAGCCTGTCTCGGTCCAGTCCGACATCTACGCCCTCGGCCTCACGGCATACGAAGCTTTCACCAGGCGGCAGCCGTTCCGCACCGCGACGTACGACGCCGCTATTCAAGCCATCCTCACGCAGATTCCCCCGCCGGCGTCGGAGCTGAACCCGTCGGTGAGCCAGCTGATCAGCCGCGTCGTGCACAAGGCCATGGCCAAACAACCATGGAACCGCTACGACACGGCCAGGGAGTTCGGCGAAACGCTGCAGAAGGCGTCTCGCAACGAGCCGATCGCGCTGTTCGATCCGTCCCGGACCCAGCCCCGGATCCAGACGGCGTCGAGGGCGCTCGACAAGGGCGACTATCAGTTCGCGGGCGAGATCGTCAGCGAGCTGGAGGCCGAGGGCAACATCGATCCGCAGATCACGCTACTGCGAACGCAGATCGACCAGATCGTGCGCCAGAAGACCATCGCTCAGCTCCTCGAGAGCGCACGCGCCCGATACGAAGAAGCCGAGGACCCGCTGGCCCTCCAGAAACTGCAGGAAGTGCTGCAGCTGGACCCCGGCAACGTCACGGCGCTCGGGCTCAGGAGCAAGATCGAAGCGCGCCGTCACGATCGACAGATCGAAAAATGGATGCAGCTCGCCCGGCAGCACGTCGACAATCACTCGTACGGCCACGCCCGCGAGGCGCTGCAGAATGCTCTCCTGCTCCGCCCGAAGGACTCGCGCGCGACGAGGCTTCTGAGAGATATCGAAGCCGAGGAACAGGAATACGTTCGGCTGCGCCGGCAGAAGACGGAGATCTACCAGGCCGCGATGAACGCGTGGAAGAACGGAGAGGTGAGCCAGGCCCTCAGTCAGATGAAGCACGTGCTCGAGCTGGACCGTCGCGCGCCCGATGCGACGTCTCCCGACGCCGCCGGAATGTATCAGAACTTCTTCAACAAGATACGGTCCGAACACGAAGCCATCAACAACGGCTATGCGGAGGCCCGCCGGCACCTGGCGGACAAGGACTTCGCACAGGCCTTGCAGATCTGTCGGGGGTTTCTGGACAAGTATCCCGGCCACGCACTGTTCCAGGCCCTCCAGTTCGACATCGAGGAACAGCAGCGGCAACAGCTGTCCGGCTTCGTTGCCGAGATCGATCGACGCCTCGACGCGGAGCCCGACCTCGAAGCCAAGGTCAACCTGCTGCGCGAAGCGGTGAGCGACTACCCCGACGAAGTCCACTTTGTTCGTCTGCTCACACTCTTCGAGAGCAAGCGCGAGCTGGTCAACTCGATTGTCGAGAGGGCGCGCATCCATGAAGAGAGCGGCCTCATTCAGGAGGCGCTCAGCGATTTCGAAACACTGCAGACGATCTACGGCGCGTACCCAGGGCTCAAGTTCGAGCAGGAGCGCCTGCAGAAGCGCCTCGAGCAGCACACGCGAGATGCGGCGAAGGCACGCTGGATCCGGCAGATCGATCAGCATCTCGATGGCGGGAATTACACTCGCGCCATCGAGCTGCTGGACAAGGCGCACGTCGAGTTTCCCGCCGACGCCGAGCTCGTGGAGCTGCAGAAGCTGGCGCAGCAGGGAGTCGAGCGCGCTGCAGAAGCAGAAAGGCTCTCCACCGAAGGACTGGCGCTCTGTGGAGAAGGTCAGTACGAACGGGGGATCGATCTTCTCAAGAGCTCGCTGCAACTGGATGAGCGCCCGACCGCTCGCCTCACGCTGTGCGACGTCTTCGTGGAATGGGGCCACAGACAGCTGAGCGAGAATTGGCAGGCGGCGGAAGCGTTGGCCGATCGGGCGCTCGAGCTGGACTCCGGTCACGTGCCCGCCAGAAACCTTCGCACCCAGGCGCTGGACAAGAAACGCGACGAGCTGGTCGGGCAGCACGCTTCTCGAGCGAGACGATTGCAAGCGTCTGGTGATATCGACGCCGCGATGGCGGAGGTGCAGAACGGCCTGACGCTCTATCCTGCCGATCCACGGCTCAGAGCCATATCGGACGCGCTGACAAAGGAGTCGGATCGAAGGCGAAGCCGCACAGGCGAGCTGGACTCAGGCGTCCGCACCAGCCTGACCGTTACAGGCGCGGCCACCGGCATCGGCGATGAAACCAGGGCGTCTGAACCGCCGAGGGTCGCCTTCGATGCCGACGACATGACGGAAACGCGGGCAGTCAGTGGAGCACGCTCGCAGCCAGCCGCCACCGACGTCACTCCACCGCCCCCGCAGGCCAAGACGCCGCCTCCCCCATCGCGCCCCCGCACCCGGGCGCCACGGCGCTCACGACAACTGCTCTGGGGAGGTCTGGGGACGGGCGCGGTTGCAGGTGTCGCGGCGCTGGCGTTCCTCTTTCTCTCCAATCGTGGGCCGCAGGAATCCGTGGCCGAAAGCGAACCGTTGGCGGACAGCGCTGCTGCGTCCTCGCAGGCGGAATTGCCCGTCGAGGGGGGCGCCGCTGCGCCGGCTCAGGGCACGACGCTCGCGGCGCTTACAGTTCGGCAGCTCCCGCCCGGGACGAGGGTATCGATAGATGGCGCGCTCATCGGAACAATCGGCGCAGACGGAGCGCTCTCGTACGCCAGAGTGAAACCTGGTCGCCACGCGCTCCAGTTCTCGCGCGAGTCGTTCGAACCGGTGACGATCACTCGCGAATTCGCCGTCACGAATCCCGTTCTGGTCTCCGCTGCCGACGTCACCTTTCGTGCGGCCTCGATTGTCATGGAGTTCCTCGCCGATGAGAGCACGAACGTCGTCGTCTCGCAAGGCGAACTGACCATCAACCGTTTTACCGGCGCGACGAAGCTGCCCCTTGCTGAAGGCTCCTATCAAGTTGTCGCCCGCGGGCCATCCGGTTTGCCGACGTCGGAAACCGTGCTCGTGGCCGCCAGCGGACCGCGTACGGTTGATTTACGGAATGTTGCGAGCGGAATGGAGCAATTCGAGGGCAGCGCGTGGACCGAGGCTGATACGTGGTTTACCAGACGGGGTGGCGGCTTCGTTCTCTACAAGCGAACGGCGCCCGGTGCGAGAATCGCGTTTACCGTAAAGCCCGACCGCAGCCGCAACCCGTTTTCCAGCGGGCCGCGTGTCAAGTGGGTCGTGGGCTTCGCGGACGTCAGAAACTACGCGCTCGTCGAGCTCGGCGACGATTATTTGTATCGGACGGACATCGTCAACGGCGCCCGGCGCGAGCTGCCGAGGATCGCTCACAAGATCCCGTCAAACGATCAGTTCCTGCATGTGAGCGTCGAGGTGTCGGAGACGGAGGTGGTCCATCAATTCAACGCAGGATCGGGCTGGCGGGTCCTCGATACGTGGACCCGTACGACGCCGGCCGAGGCGCGGTTCGGCTTCTATCTGCCTGGTACTGAAACGCTGGAGATCTCCAACTTCCGCTACGATCCGGCGCCCGCCCGCTGAGCCAGACCACACCGACTATAATCCTCCCCTTCGAGCCACGGAATTCGAAAACAGCACGCATGAGCGCGTCATCTCCCCGTCTCCTGGTTACAGACGCCAACGGCCGCCGCCAGGTGCCCATCGACAGGCCGGTCATCACCATCGGCCGCCGCAGCGAGAGCGACGTCCGCGTTGCCGGGGTCGGCGTGTCACGACAACACGCGGAAATCACGGCCGACAACGGGACGTGCCGCCTGCGCGACTTGGACTCGAAGTTCGGGACATTCGTCAACGGCGCCAAGGCGACAGAACAGGTTCTCGCGCACGGGGATCGAATCCGCCTGGGCGAAGCGGACGGCATCGAGATCGTCTTTCTCGTGGGGGAGGACGACGTCTCGCAGGAGCGCAGCGCCCTCTCGGCAGCCACCGAGCTTCGTCACATGGCGAGCCTGCTCGAAGGCCTGCGCGCGCTTGGATCGGGACGTGTGCTCGACGACGTGCTGGCGCTGGTGCTGGATTCGGCGATCGACGTCACGGGAGCGGAGCGTGGCTTCATCATGCTGGCCAACGAAGAGGGCGTGCTCGAGTTCAAGCTCGGGCGCGCCGCGGGGCGAGCGACGCTGTCGGGTCGGACGTTCGAGACAAGCCGAAAGATTCCGGAAGGGGTCTTCACCACCGGCAAGCTGACAATCGTGGAAGACCTGCTCGACGGCGGAATGGCCGCCTGGCACATGGGCACCGTCGCGCTCGGCATCCGCCATGTGCTGTGCGCGCCGCTCCGCCTCGTGCGGTATCTCGAGACAGCGGAAGAGCACGGCGAGGACAAAGTCATCGGCGTGCTGTACCTGGACAGCCGCGAGCGAGGCGCGCTCCGCTCGCAAGCCGCGCGCACGGCGCTCGAAACGCTCAGCACCGAGGCGGCCGTGGCAATTGAAAACGCGCGGCTGTACCGCCAGGCCCTCGAGCGCGCGAAGCTCGATCAAGAGCTGAAGGTCGCCGCCGCCATCCAGCAGTCGCTCCTGCCAACGTCGAATCGGAGCGGCGCGTTTTTCTCGACAGCCGGCAGCTCTCTGCCATGTCGTGCCGTGGGCGGAGATTTCTTCGACTACGTCGACGTCGCGGGTGACCAGTTCGGGTTCATTCTTGGCGACGTCGCCGGAAAGGGCGCGCCCGCGGCGCTGCTTGCCGCCGCTGTCCTCGGCATGTTCGGGGCCGAAGCCTCCTACCAGTCACGCTGCGCTCCGGTAATGACCAAACTGAATCGAGGCCTCTTCCGCCGCGCCGTGGAAGGGCGATTCCTGACTGCGTTTTACGCCATCCTCGCCCCCGACGGATCCCTCGTTTATTCAAACGCCGGCCACAACGCTCCGCTGCTCGTGACCGGCGCCGGCGTGCGACGGCTCGAGACTGGCGGGCTCGTGCTCGGACTCTTCGACACCGCCACCTTCGAGGAGGAATCCCTGAACCTCGCGGCAGGCGACGTGATCGTCGCGTTCAGCGACGGTGTGAGCGAAGCGCTCAACGAAGCTGGCGAGGAGTACACGGACGAGCGCCTGCTGGCAGCCGTCGCGGTCAACCGCGGCCTGCCGCCACGGGAGCTCCTCGACGCGCTGCTCGCGGACGTCCGCGCTTTCTGCGGCCGCGCGACTCCGAACGACGATGTCACTATGGTGGTGGTGCGATATAACGGTGAAAGCGCGTAATACGAGTTCCTGTGTAGAATCCATACTCTCGACGGAAAACCCAGGAGGACGGCATGAAGCTAGAAGAGCGGATCGTCGGCAGCGTCGCAATCGTCACCGTGACCGGTGACATCACCCTCAACAAGGGCGGTGACGTCCTTCTGAAGGACAAGGTGCAGAGCCTCCTCCACCAGGGATACAAGGATCTGCTCATCGACCTGAGCGGCGTCTCGTACGTGGACAGCGCCGGTCTCGGCGAGCTCGTCCAAGCCTACGTAACCACCAGGAATCGGGGCGGCACGTTGAGGTTGCTGAACCTCACGAAACGCATCCGCGACCTGCTCGTGGTCACCAAGCTCCTCACCGTGTTCGAGGCGTACGACAACGAATCGGCGGCGCTGGCCAGTTTCGGAGCGTCGGCGTAGCCGGTTGAAACCAGCGACGCGCCAAGTCACTCGTTCGCGCGGCGCGCAGTGAACTTCAGGGAAGGCGTATCGCTGAATCCACCTGTCGATTGCACGCGGATCTGCAAACAGTTCCCGTCGATGCGGACGCGATATCGATGGGTGAGACGTCGTCTCTCGTCGCCGAGCACCGCTTCGCTGTGAGTGACGAAGCGCGCGCCGTCCGTGAGGAGCTCAGTCTCCTCCAACGGGTGCGTCCCAGTGAGGAATGTCGCCGAGCCCAACAGCTCATCACCGTCGCGTTCGAACCTGAACCGCTCGGTCACCTGCGGGCCCCAGGCATATTCGACCTCGGCAATCCATTCGCCAGCCAGCGACGCTGCCGATCCGGACTGCGGGTCGGCGGCGGCCGTTGCTGGCGTCGGAAAATGCGCAACCAGCGCGCGGACGTCATCGTCAAAGCGCGAGTCGCGCAACTCCCACGCCTGAATTCGACTGAGTCCCGCTAACTCGGGGGGTAACTGTGACGCAGCCGGCATGTCTGCCCCGCCGACCAGGATCGGAATCACCTGCTTGCCGGCGGCAAGTGCGGCGAGCAGCTC
>DATCJA010000050.1:0-13043 GCA_036507475.1 Vicinamibacterales bacterium | reverse complement strand
GGACAAGCTCGCCGCGATCATCGAGGCGGCCGGCACACGCCTGCGGCCGATTCTGATGACGACCGCTGCGACGGTGTTCGGCCATCTTCCGCTGGTCTTTGCCAGCGGTCCCGGTGCGGGGGCGCGCAACAGCATCGGCATCATGCTGGTGAGCGGCATGATCATCGGCACGATGTTCACACTGTTCGTCGTGCCCTCTATCTACATGCTGCTGGCGCGAAAGCGTGTCGGAGTCGTCGCGGCCGAGGTTGGCACTCAGGACGTCGTCACGGGGCGCATCTCTCCGGAAGGAGCGGCGGCATGACTCCGACGCGGTGGCTGTCGATTGTGGGAGGTTGCTTGAACGTGAGGTCTGTCATGAATGTCGCGCATTTCGGTCGAAGGGTCGTGTCCGCGTTGGCTATCGCCAGCGTCTTTCTCGCGGTGCCCGCCGCCGCGCAGGTCGAAACGCTTCGCCTTACGCTCGATGATGCCGTTCGCCGCGCCGTCGAGAACAACCCGGATCTCGAAATCGTCCGCCTCGCCCCCGAGGTCGAAGCGGCGCGCGTGGGCGAGAGCTGGAGCGCGTTCACACCGGTCTTCTCGACGCAACTTGGGCGGTCGAGCAGCGTGACGCCGCCGGCGAACCTGTTGCTTGGCGACCGGGGCGTCGACCTAGACGACTGGTTCTCGTCCACTGGTGTCCGCCAGCGACTCCCGTGGGGCTCCGGCACGTGGAGCGCGTCCTGGGAAACATCGAGAACGACCACGAACAACCCGATCAGCAGCTTCGATCCGAGCCTGCAGTCCGGGTTTCAGCTCGCGTTTTCGCAGCCCCTTCTCAAGGATCGCCAGATCGACGCCGCACGCCAGCAGTACACGATTGCGAAGCGCAACCAGGAGAGCTCGGACCTCCGCTTCCGTGAGGCTGTCGTGCAGACAGTGGCGGCCGTCAAACAGGCGTACTGGACGCTGAAGGCGACCCGCGCCAACGTTGCCGTCCAGCAGCGGTCGCTCGAGCTTGCGCAGGAGCTCGCGCGCCAGAACAAGGTACGCGTCGATGCCGGGCAGATTCCGCCGCTCGATCTGGTGCAGGCGGAAGCCGAGGTCGCGCAGCGACGCGAAAGCCTGATTCGCGCGAAGACGGTGGCGGACGACGCGGAGGATGCGCTGCGCCGCCTTATCGTGGACCCGGCCGACGCCTCGTTCTGGCGGGTGCGCATCGATCCCGAAGAGGAGCCGACGGCCATCGGTGCTCCCCCCGACGTGGACGGGGCGGTTGCGAAGGCGCTCGACGAGCGGTACGACCTTGCGCGAGCAGGCCATGAGCTCGAGAACGCACAGACGACGATCGACTTCCTGGCCAACCAGCGCCTGCCTGATGTGCGACTCGAGACCTCGTACCGCGGCAGCGGCCTCAGTGGCACGCAGTTTCTGCGGTCGGGTGGTTTTCCCGGGCTCGTGACCGGCACGCGCAATCGCAGCTTCGGCGACGCGCTCGGCCAGGTCTTCACCAGCGACTACCCGACGTGGAGCTTCGGCCTGACGGTGAGCTACCCGCTCGGCCGCAGCTTCGAAGCGGCGAGCTTTGCCCGCGCCCAGGTGGAGCGGCGGCAGGCGGTGCAGCGAATTGCAAGCCTGAGGGTGCAGGCGGCAGAAACCGTCCGCCGTGCGGGCCGGCAGATTCAGAGCTCGGCCGAGCGAGTGGAAGCGGCGCGAGCGAGCGCGATGCTCGCGCAGGAGCGTCTGGCATCGGAGCAGCGCCGCTTCGACGTCGGGTTGTCGACGACGTTCCTCGTGACGCAGGCGCAGCGCGATCTGCTCGAGGCGCAGGTGAATCTGCTGCAGACGACGCTCGAGTACGAATCGGCGCTGGTGAACTTCGAGGCCGTTCAGCAGGCACCTCCGCTTGCCGCCGGCGACACGGTCGGCGTGCGAGGCGCGAACGTCGTCCTGCTGCCAACCCCCGAGCCGCGCGGCATATTCCGCACAGGGGCGAACACGGGATTCTAGAGCGGCCGTTCACCGTCACGTTGCCCGTGCCTCCCCGTCTCCGTGGCCCGTGAAGATTGACGCATGTAGAGGGGAAGCATGAATCGGCCGATCGCGGTTGTCGGCGCACCATCGAGTATCGGCATCCGTCCCTATGACGACGGCGAGGCGCGACATCTGGATAGAGCGCCTGACGTGCTGCGCGCGCGCGGGCTCGTCCGGCGGCTCGGTGCGATCGACGAGGGCGATGTCGTGCCCCCTCCGTATCGGGACTACCTTCGGCCGCCGAACCGCGCGCGCAACGAGGACGAAGTCCTGGTGTACTCCCGGGCGCTTGCAGCGCGCGTAGCGAACGCTACTGCGCACGGACGATTCGTTGTGGTCCTGGGTGGTGACTGCAGCGTCGTCCTCGGCTGTCTGCTCGGCGCGAGGCGCACGGCAGGCGACCCGGTTGGACTCGTCTACGTCGACGCCCACGCCGACTTCGCCGCGCCGGAGGAGTCGAGGACTGGCTCGGTGGCAAGCATGTGTTTGAGTCTTGCGACAGGCCGCGGCAATAGCCCGCTGGCGCGGCTCGCCGGCCCGACGCCGCTCGTCGACGGCAGACACGTGGCGCTCGTTGGCCGGCGCGACGCGGCTGACTCCTGGTACGGCCACGCGGCGCTCGCCGCCTCGCCGATTCTCGATCTACCCGACTCCGAGCTGCTGACGCAGGACCTCAGCGAGCTCGCAGCCGCAACTCTGACACAGGTAGCGGTTCCCGACGCACGTGGATTCTGGATTCAGCTCGATGCCGACGTGCTCAACCCTGCCGTCATGTTCGCCGTGGACTCGCCAGCGCCGGGTGGACCAATGCCGCATGAGCTCGTGAGCCTTCTGGCGCCGCTGGTCCACCACCCGCGCGCGTTGGGTCTGTCGCTGACGACGTACGATCCAGCGTTGGATCCGGATCGTTCGTGCGCCCGACGACTGGTCGGTTTGCTGGACACGCTTTTGGGCCCGTCAGCGGCCGGTCTGTCGCGCAGTCGGGAACCGCAATCCGCATAGAATCGGTCGGGACACGGTCCGGCTAAAGCCGCGGCTAAAGCCGGACACTACGTACTGAGGAAGAATTGATCAATCCCCGGCTTGCGGCGCGTCGCGACCTCGATCGCTTCGGTGCGGCTGGTCCCGCGTCCTCGCTGTACCATGTGTCGAGCATCGAATGCCGATCCCTGTCAGATCAGCCGACACCACACCCGATGCCGCACGCGTCCAGGTGGAGCTCCTTCGCGCCGCAACGGTGGCGCGGCGCCTTCATCTGGCGCTGTCGCTCTCGGGCACTGTGATCGGCGCGGCACGTCGGGCGCTCGTGCGCTCGCAACCGGAGGCGTCGTCTCGTGACCTGGACCTGCGGTTCGTCGAGCTGCATTACGGCGCCGACGTCGCCGCGGACCTGCGGGCGGACCTGGATCGCCGTGCCGCCGCGTCTCGGACCGGCGCATGACCGTCTCCGATCTCGTCGCTGCGCTTCGACCGGTCGCCGATGCGTTCGAGACCCTCGGCGTGCGCTACTACCTGGGAGGCTCGGTAGCCAGTTCAGCGCACGGGATCGCCCGCGCGAGCCTCGACGCCGACGTCGTGGCAACGCTGGAACAGGAACACGTTGATGCGCTGGTGGCGCGGCTCGCCCCGGCCTATTACATCCCGGTCGAGCGGCTTCGGTCGGCAGTGGCGGAGCGGTCCTCGTTCAACCTCATCCACCTGGCAACGATGTTCAAGATCGACGTCTTCGTCTCGAAGGCACGGCCGTTCGATCGTGAGGCGGCCGCGCGTGCGCGCGAGCAGGCGATCGACGAGGCCCCGGACGCGCCACGATTTCCGATCGCCTCTGCCGAGGACACCGTGCTCGCGAAGCTCGAATGGTTCCGCCTTGGAGCGGAAACGTCGGAGCGACAGTGGTGGGATATCATCGGCGTGCTGAAAGTTACCCCAGAGGCCGATCGCGAGTATCTCCGGCACTGGGCCGCCTCGCTCGGCGTTGCGGACCTCCTCGAGCGCGCACTCGCCGATGCGGCCGTGTGATATCGGAGCGTGACCCGCAGAAGGCAACCAGTGTCGTGGACATCTCGCCCGCACGGAGTGCGGGCAAGCAGATGGCTGTTTCTAGCGAGGCGGAGCCACATGCTCGGCGGTCAGAGGCGCAGCCTCGCTAGGGCTTCACGACGTCGAGCATCGAGTCATGAATCCAGCCGTTGTCCTCGTTCTTGTACCAACGCATCACCATGCCGGTCTTCCGGAGCGCTGGTGAGAGACCCACTTGCACCCACTCTCCCCGGCGCGCGAGCACTGGCAGCACCGTCCCTTTCGGCGCCAGCACCAGCACTTCATTCACCGTGGTCGGGCCCATGTGAACGTTGGCGTGGCCGGCCTTCACCTGCACGCGTTCGCCCGTGGGCTGTGGAGCCGGAGCCGCCGTGCCCCGGCCCTGACCGCCCCGCTGTCCATGCGTGGCGAAGGGAAGCATGAGCACGACCGCCAACACACACGAAAACGCCACCGCGCGAGCCCTTATTGCGCTCATGGGCGCATAGTCAACACCGCCGCAGCCAGCGTGTCAAGGCGGTCTCGATCGAATTGACAAGAGAAACCGAGAAGCGGAGGATCGGCTCCAAGGCAGGAGTCACATCATGCGCGTCATGCCGCTCGTCATCGCGACTTCGCTGGCTCTAGGAGCCCTCATGCTCGGTACGGACATGTCGCATACCGGCCAGGTCCGAGCCCAGCAAGCAGTCCAGAAAGTCGATATGGGCGATTACGAGCCCGTGGTCCCCTGGCCGAGACCATTGCCGGACACGGACCTCTCCCACGACGGATGGACGTGGGGTTCAGGAGCCGGCGTGTGGGCGGAAAGTCCGGCCAAGGTGTGGGTCATGCAGCGTGGCGAAATCGCGTTGCCGCCCGGCGCCGAACCATGGACGTGCGCATGTCTGCTGGACCCACGCCGCACCAACACTGGCAGGCGCGACTACTCCGGAACGCCGTACGCCTATCAGATGCGGCGGCACCATCTGGTCTTCGCCGTGGACGGAAGCGGCAACACGATCGAGGAATGGCTGCAGCACGACAGGTATCTCGCGCCGCCACGGGGCACCGGGCTCGGGGAGATGGGCCGGGGACCGCACAAGATCCTCATCAACCCGTACGACCCCGACAAACACATCTGGATCGTCGATGACGACATGCACGAGATCAACATCTTCACCAACAACGGCAAGCTGGTGAAGACGATGGGGGAACGAGGCGTGCCGGGACGCGGCCCCAACAATTTCAATCGGCCCACGGACATCGCGTGGCTCCCCGACGGCACGTTCTTCGTGGCCGACGGCTACGCCGGCACGCGCGTGGCGAAATTCGATCGCAATGGAAAGTTCCTGATGGACTGGGGACAGCCTCCGGTCGATCCCGACCATCCCAAGCCGTACGAATTCTGGTCGGTGCACAGCATCGGCATCAGCCGCGACCGCCGCCTTTTCGTCGCGGATCGCGAGCATCATCGGATGCAGGTCTTCGACGAGAACGGGAAGTTCCTCACGATGTGGCCCACCGGCTACAACTCATCGGTGCTCGCGCATTTCGTGACGCAGGACGACTTCGTCTGGGTGGCCGATTGGACGACGGACCGCCTCGTCAAGTACGACCTCGAGGGGCACTACATCCTCGACATCGGCGGACACGGCGCCCGGCCGGGCCAGTTCGACGGCGTCCACCAGATCCACGTCGATTCGGCGCGCAATCTGTATGTGACGGAGGTCCAGAACGATCGGTCGCAGATGTTCCGGCCCAAGCCCAAAGCCGATCCGAACAGAATCGTCGGACCGATGGCGATCGTGAATCCGAAACGCTAGCGAGGCTGCGCCTCGGACCACCGAGTATGCGGCTCCGCCTCGCTAGGGACAGTATCTGCTTGCCCGCACTCCGTGCCGGCGGACGTCTTGAAAGGCCTCCTTTCAAGCGGTCTACCGGCTGCCGCCGTACAGGAACATTTCCTTCCCGCCGGCCATTACGACCTTCTCCAGCCGCAGAATGGGCTGGCCGTCGGCGAACTGATACCCGATGGCCGTAACCACATCTCCAGGCTTCAGGGTGTTCTTGTCCCACCCGTTATTCGCCATACGCGTGACACTGGGGCCCCCGACGTTCCACTTCGCGACCTTGCCGCTGCCTGCCTGCACCTCGAGACCAATCATCACGTGCGGATTCGCCCATTCGTAGCTTGTCACCGTCCCTTTCACGGTGACCTCTTTCGAACGCTCGACCGGCCATGCGTGATGTGCGAACAACGGACTGGCAGCCGCGACGATTCCGATGGCTCCAAGGGCCAGGATTTGTAACCTCGTGATCACGTCGCACCTCCAGCGCAATTCTACACTCGAGATCGATCATTGTGATGATGATGAAGCTTAGCGGTGTCTCCAAAAACTGAGGACGAAAGGCCGCGGGGTATGACCGTGCCGTTGGGACTGTGCGGGTCCTGCGTGCACGCCCGGCTCGTCGAGTCTGCCAAGGGATCGCAATTCGTGCTGTGTCGCCTCTCGGCGACTGACCCTCGATTTCCACGCTACCCGCGGTTGCCGGTTCAGGCGTGCGATGGCTATACGCCGCCGACTTCGGGCGAAGCAGGAAGCAGAGCCTCTTAGAGAGGCCAAGGTCAAAAGCCTAAAGCCAAGAGCCTTTTGACCTTCGCCTTACGCGCTTCTGCCTAACTGTGCGTCGGCTGCGGCGCGAACTGCTTCATCCACTCCACCTGCCGCTGCTCCATTTCCTCGCGCGTGAGATCCTCTTTGCGGGTCGCGATCGTCCAAGTGTACCCGTGTGGATCGGTGAAATGTCCGCAGCGATCGCCCCAGAATTGATCCGCCATGGCCCCCATGGGTCCGCTGGGAACTTTTCCGCCCGCCGCAACGGCGCGGTTGAACAGCGCATCGGCATCCTCTACGTAGATCCAGAGCGAAGCCGGTGAGCCGCCGATCGCCTTGGGGCCCTTCCCACCCATCATCGCGTCGTTCAGCATGATTCGCGAATCGCCGATGCGGAGCTCTGCATGCATGATCTTCCCGTCTGGGCCGACGTGACGCGAGACTTCTTCTGCGCCGAGACCTCTCTTGTACCAATCGATCGCCTGCGCGGCGTTGTCGAGAGTGAGTTGCGGCGTCACCGTGTGGTACCCCTCTGGAACTGCCTTCTTCGCTTTCGCCATCTCGACCTCCTTCACCTAAACCCTGAACTCACTTCACTTGATGATCACGAAACACCGACGTCGGGTCGCTCCGCGACCCGACCCGGCCAGTGCTGGCTGGCGGTCCGCATTTGCGGACCGCCCGAGGCACCGAGGCCAATCATTAGCGTGTCTCGGTGTCTCGGCGTTCCGTATTCAGTATCAACACAACTGAACTCTGGACGAACTCTGGATTAGAGCCACCAGCTTCGCATTCTGATGTGACATCGCCGCGACCGCAAGCTGATGAACAGCCTTGCCACGGACCAGCCGGTGAACTACGATGCCGGTTCGTCCGCACTTCACTCACGGAGACACAACCATGCGCATGATGTTGAAAGCGACGATTCCCGTGGAAGCAGGTAATACCGCGATCAAGGACGGCACGCTCCCGCGCACCATGCAGAGCATGATGGAGCGACTGAAGCCCGAGGCGGCGTATTTTCTGGCAGAAGACGGAAAGCGAACAGCGTTGTTCTTTTTCAACATGCAGGACGCATGGCAGATTCCCTCCATCGCCGAACCGCTGTTCATGGGAATGAACGCCTCACTCACGATCGTGCCGGTCATGAACGGGGACGATTTGCAGAAGGGCTTGGCAGAGGCGGCAAAGAACTTCTGAGTGCTAGAGCTCGCGCAGCGCCGCCGCGATGGGCAGCCGCGACGCGCGAATCGCGGGCAGGAGTCCGCCGACGAGCCCCATGAGCAGCGCGTAGAAGAGACCCATCCCGAGCAGTTCGGGCGTCACGCGAAACGCGAACGCCACCTGCGTGAACGTCTGGAAGTTCATGGTGGATGTCTGATAGCCGTTGAACGCCAGATAGGCGGCCGTTCCACCGATCGCGCCGCCGATGGCGCCGAGGCCCAGCGATTCGGCAAGGACCGAGACGAGCACCGAGGTGGTATCGAAGCCAAGCGCCCGCAGCGTGGCGATCTCTCTCGCGCGCGTCGCCACCGCCGTGTACATTGTCAGGATGGCGCCGAAGACTGCGCCGATACCCATGAGCGCTGCGATGCCGAACCCAATCGTCTGGATCAGCCGTGTCATCGCGACAGACTGTGCGGCGTAGTACTCGTTTTCGCGGCGGATCGCGACGTTGACCTGGGGATTCGAGGTGAGCCAGTCGCGGAAGGCGTCGAACGAATCGGTTGAATCGAGCTGTACGAGCACCGATTGAAACGTGTTGCCGCGCCGATAGGCACCTTGCAGCGTGCGGGCGTCGGACCAGATCTCGGTCTCGGCGACGCCGCCATCCGCCTCGAACACGCCGACGACCGGCCATCGATTCTGACCCGAGACAATCGTGTCGCCGACATTCATGTTGACGAACTGTCCATTGGCGGCCCTGCCGACGATCACTTCGTTGGTGCCGAACTGGAACATGCGCCCGGCGACGAGGGAAACCTCCTCGCGTACTGCCATGCCCATCGCCTCGATGCCACGCATCGGCACGTTGGCCGCCGCGTCGGGCGTCGATTTCTTCGGCACGTCGAGGATCACATAAAGCTCGGCAGACGCCACAGGCCCGGAGGCGCCGCGCCGGATTCCAGGCGCCTGTTTGATGACGTCGATATCCGAACCCTCCAGCCCGCTTGTCAACTCGGTATCGGCGCCGCTTCGCATCACGAGTGCCCGGCCGGGCGAGCCCGACCCCAGCATCGCCGCCGCAAACCCTGCACCGATCGACAACACCGACACGAACACCACGACCACGCCGGCTATGCCGATGATGGCCACGGCGGAAGAGCTGAGGCGCGCCGGGATCGTGCGCACATTCAGCGCGACCACGGCGACAGTCTGCGTAATCCACGTCACGTCAGGCTCTCCTCAGGGCGTCGGTGATCCGCAGCCGCATGGCTCCGACCGCCGGGGCCGTACCGGCCAGCAGCCCCATGGCCAACATGAGCGCCACTCCAATTGCGACGTCGCGGGGCGCCAGCACGAAGATCGGCAGCATGCCGCCCGTCGGATCGCCCTGCTGGACGAACAACCAGGCGATTGCCAGCCCGAGCCCACCACCGGCGAGGACGATGAAGAACGATTCGGCCAGAACGAGCGCCAGGATCGCGCCTCCGGTGAACCCAAGGGTCTTGAGCACAGCCAGCTCGCTGGTCCGTTCGCGCACCGACTGCGCCATCGTGCTCGCGGCGACGAGCCCGAACATGAAGAGGACCACCGATGAAATGGCAATCATGATCGCGCCGATATCGCCGATCTGTTTCGCGAAGCCCTCGATGAAGCCCTTCTCGGTCGTCGTCTTCGTCTCCGCCGACGAGTTGGCGAACATGTCGTCGAACGTACGGCTCAGCGCCACAGCCTGCGATGGGTCTGCGATTTTCACGACGTACCAACCCACGAGCCCTTCACCTTCAGCGCGGTTCTCATCCAGGTAGTCGTACCGGAAGAAGAACTGCGTTTTGTCGACCCCGTCGGCGCCGTCGTAGATGCCGAGGAGGTTGAACTCCCACGTCTGACCCTGCTTGGGTTGCCAGATCGTGCCCGTGAGCGGGATGCGGTCGCCCACCTGCCACCCGAAGCGTTCGGCGAGATCTCTGCCGGCGATCGCGCCCTGCCTGTCGGCCAGCCAGGCTTTCACCTGGTCGGGAGGAAGCCGGAATTCCGGATAGATGTTCAGGAATGGCTCGGGCTCGACGGCGATGTTTGCAAAGAAGTTTGCGGGCTCCTGGTAGATGCCGTTGAACCACGTCTGGTGCGTCGCGAGCTCGACGCCGGACGTCTGCTGGAGACGGCCCAGGTACGAGTACGGCAGCGGCATGATCAGGCTCACCTTGTGAATCAGAATCAGCCGGTCGAGACCCGCAATGTCGACGCCCAGGCTGAAGGCGGCGCGAATCGTCATCAGGAGCCCGAAGAGGAGGAACGCCACGAAAATCGACAGCATGGTAAACGTCGTGCGGAACTTTCGCCGCCAGACGTTCTTCCAGATCAGCGGAAGGAACTTCATGATTGCCCGTTTCCGGTGAGGACGCCCTTGTCGAGGTGCAGCGTGCGGCGAGCGCGTTCGGCCGCCCGCGGATCGTGCGTGACCATGACGATCGTCTTGCCGTGATCGCGATTGAGCGCCTGGAGCAGGTCCAGGATCTCGTCGCCCGCCTTCCGGTCGAGATCGCCAGTTGGCTCGTCGCAAAGGAGCAGCGTCGGGTCGGTCACGATAGCGCGGGCAATACCGACGCGTTGTTCCTGGCCGCCCGACAACTGCCGCGGATAGTGCTTCGCGCGGTCCGAGAGCCCGACCACCTTGAGCGCGATGCCGACCCGCGTGCGACGGTCGGCCTTCGACAGTCGCGTGAGCAGGAGCGGCAACTCGACATTTCGCTCTGCGGTGAGCACCGGAAGGAGGTTATAGAGCTGGAATACGAAGCCGATGTTCTGCGAGCGCCATCGCGAGAGCTGCGCGCCGTTCAGCCCACTGATCCGGACGCTCTCGACTTCGACGTCTCCACCGCTCGGCGAGTCGAGACCTCCCATCAGGTTGAGGAGCGTTGTTTTTCCAGACCCCGACGGTCCCATCAGCGCAAGAAAGTCGCCCTTCGGGATCTCGAGGTTGACGCCGGCGAGCACGTCGATGCGCTCGCCCCCCCGAGTGAAATGTTTGTGGACGTCTCGTACCCTGACCAGCGCCTGTTCGCTCATACACCGCACCTCTTCACGGCCTACTGCCTACGGCCTACTGCCTACGGCCTACTGCATTACTACCTGCGTACCGCTCGCCAAATCTGGCGGTGGAGACACGACCACACGCTCTCCGGCGGTGAGGCCAGCCAGCACCTCGAGGCGATCGCCGTCTGCTCCGCCAATCTTCACCGCCCGGCGATCGACGATGCCGTTACTCGAAACGACAAAGGCATACTGCTGATCACCTTGTGCACGGATGGCGCTCTTCGGCACGAGCGCAACAGGACGCGCCGCCGGCGCGCCAGCGCCTTCGTCGTCGCGCAGGAACGTCACCTTGACGCCCATGTCGGGCAGGATGCGCGGATCCAGCTCGTTGAAGCCAATGCGCACGAGGACCGTGGCCTTCTGGCGGTCCGCTGTCGGTACGGTTGTGATGACGCGCGCCGGGATCGGGAAGTCCGGATACGCATCGAGCGCAGCGCTGACGTCCTGACCAGATCGCACGCGATTGATGTACGCCTCGTTGACGTCGACCTCGATCTCGAGCGACTGCATGTCGACAATCGTGCAGATGCCCGTCCGCGTGAAGCCGCCGCCCGCCGACACGGGCGATACGGTTTCGCCCGGTTGCGCGTCCTTGGAGATGGCCACGCCGCTGAACGGTGCGCGAATGACGGTGTCGTCGAGGTTCGTTTTGGCGAGCACCACCTGCTGTTCGGCCACCCGCACCTGTTCGCGGGCCGCCAGGATGCGCGCATCGAACGTGTCCACCTGCGCCTCGGCGGCCTCGAGCTCGGCCTGCGTGACCAGTCCGTCCTTGATGAGTCTTGTCAGTCGCGCCAGCATCAGCTTCGCTTCGTTGAGACGAACCTCGTTCTCGCGGACACCGCGACGCGCGGCTTCCGTTTGCGCTTCCGATAGCGCCAGCGTCGCCTTCAGCGTGGCGTCGTCGAGTCGGGCCAGCACCTGGCCTTCCCGCACGGCCATGCCTTCTTCGACGTTCACTTCGACCAGCTTGCCGGTGATCTTGGAGGCGACGGTTGCGCGGCGGCGGGCGGTCACGTATCCCGACGCATTGAGCACGGCAGCCTGCGTGCCGGCCGCACGCTCTGCGACGGTGGCGGTCTGCACCTCGATCGGCCGCGCGCGGCCGATCCACCGCCATGCGGCGGCGCCGCCGGCGGCAACGATGATGAGGAGCACCAGCCATGGAATCCATCGGCGGGCCGGGCGCTGCGGCTCGCGCTCGATGTGCAGCGCGGCCAGGTCGTCCTTGAGATCAGTCATGGAGGTCAATTCAGCATAGCGAAGCGCCAATTCAGCATAGCGAAGCGCCAATTCAGCATAGCGGAGCGCGCAACTCACTCACGTAAGACGTCGTGGGCGCCCAAAAATCATCGGCGGCCACGCTTCGCGCGCCTAGGACCACTATACGGATCCTCACAGTGAGTACGACATTCCCGTTTGGAGCCGTATAGCGGTCCCATCCACCGCAGCCGCGGATCACCGCGTCAGGGGCAGACCTGCGGCACGCGCGCCTGCCGTGCGACGGCAAGCCCCCACACGAGCACCGCGACGATGGCGATGTGGTAGAGGATGTCGGGCGCCGTACGGGGTCCGATGCCGATGGCGATGGTGAAGAGGCCGACCAGCGTTCCGAACAGTGCAAATCCCTGTGCCAGCAACGCGGTCGCGCGAGTCCACATGGGCCTGAGCCGCGCAACGATCAATCCGCCGACCAGCACCGCGGCAATGACGGCTTCGGCAATGCGCGCCTCGCGATGTTCGTAGCCGCCGATGAGCCTCCCCGCGTGAATGGCTGAGGCGACGATGAACGTGGCAGCCTCGAACAGGAGGAATGAGCGGATGCGTAGCGCCATGAGCGAGTTCCCTCTGAGGCTGTATACGAGTCGACGCCTGCGAAGGTTTCGGAAGGGGATGCTTTAGTCGGACCAAGGATTTCGGGGCCATCGCGGTCGCAGTAGAGCGCAGGCTTAAGCCTGCGCGCTACTAGAGAATCGCTTCGAGAAAACTCGAGCCGACGTTCAGGCAGTCGAAGACATGGAGCCCGAGCTGCGAGGCGAGCTCGACGCAGACTGCGGTGCCCCGGCAACTGTTCCCGTATTGATCGAGCCTGGGTGAATAGGTCCCGATTCCAAGCTGTCGATTCACGACCGC